>CAYUOX010000042.1:0-41922 GCA_964446575.1 uncultured Anaerolineaceae bacterium
GTGACCCTGGTCCCTTGCCCATGTGACCCCTGCCAGGGATGATAAAAACGGCGGCCCTGAGGGCTGCCCATCCCCTGGCGGAGGCATCGGATGACCACGCCCCTTTTGCACGCGGAAGACTTGCACAAGCGTTACGGCGAGGTGGTGGCCGTAGACGGCGTCAGCCTGGACCTGGCCCCCGGCCAGGTGCTGGGCCTGCTGGGGCCCAACGGTGCGGGCAAGAGCACCACCATCGCCATGCTCTGTGGCCTGTTGAAGCCCGACCAGGGCCGCGTGACCCTGGCGGGCGAGCCCCTCACCCCCCACGCCCACCCCCTCAAGGCTCGCTTGGGGTTGGTACCCCAAGAACTGGCCCTGTACCCCGACCTCACGGGCCGCGAAAACCTGCGTTTCTTTGGCCGGGTTTACGGCCTGCATGGCCGGGAACTGGAGGCGCGCGTGGCCGAAGCGCTGGCCCAGGTGGGGTTGTCGGCCCACGCCGACCGCTTGGTCAAGACCTACTCGGGGGGCATGCAACGCCGCCTCAACTTTGCCGCCGGTTTGCTCCACCGGCCCATGGTGCTGTTCCTGGACGAGCCTACAGTGGGGGTGGATCCCCAGAGCCGCAACGCCATCTACGAACTGGTGCGCGCGCTGGCGGCCCAAGGCACGGCCATCCTCTACACCACCCACTACATGGAAGAGGCCCAACGCCTGTGCCACCAAGTGGCCATCATGGACGAGGGCCGCGTCATCGCCGCCGGCGCCCCGCAGGCTTTGGTGCAACGCCTGGGGGGTGGCCTGTTGCGCCTGGGCGTGGCCGAAGCCCAGGCGGCCACCCTGCTGCGTCTGGCCCAACGGCTCCCCCAGGTGCGCCGCGTGCGCCAGCAAGGGGACACAGTGCTGATCGAGACCGCCCACCCGCAACAGACCCTGCTGACCTTGCTCAACGCGGCCCAGCAAGCCCATTTGCGCCTCACCCACCTGGAGATTCTGGAGGCCAACCTCGAAGCCGTATTCCTGGCCCTCACCGGCAAACGGCTGCGAGATGGATAGCCCTGCCGCGCAAGACGCCCGGCCCCACCCTCCCCCAAGGAGCACGACCATGTCCCTTTGGCTACAACAGGTATACGCCCTCACACGAAAAGACCTGCGCCGCCTGGCCCGCGACCGGAGCGGGTTGATCACCTTGTTCGTGATGCCGGCCATGTTCATCCTGGTGATGAGTGTGGCGTTGCAAGGCGCGTTCGAGACCGGGAGCGCGGCCCACCCTGTGGACCTGCCGGTGGTGAACCTGGACCAAGGCGCCCCGGCGCCCGACGGCTCCCTCCTGCGCTTAGGGGAGGAGGTGGTGGCTGCGCTGAGCCGTTACGAAGGGCTGCGCTTGATCGTCCATCAAGACGGCGCCCCGCTCACCCCCGAGCAGGCCGAGGCCCTGGTGCTCCAAGGGAAGGCGCCGGCCGCGCTGATTCTGCCGCCCGACTTTTCGGCTTCGGCCCTTCGCGCGGCGACCCAGGGGGGCGCTCCCCCCACGGCCACCCTGCTGCTCGACCCCGGGGTCGGGCAACAGGTCCTTAGCCCCTTGCGGGCGGCCATTCGCGCCACCGTGGCCCGTGTCGTCGCCTATGCCCAAGCGCCGTACCGCGTCCAAGCCGCGCTCCGAGCCGCGGCGCCCACACTGCCCCCCGAGGCCCAGGCCTGGGTGGGAACCCTTCAGCAGGCCCTGGCCACGCAACTCGGCCGGGCCTATGCCCCCCAGGCAGCCCCCGAAGTGCGCCTCCGCGAAACCGCCCCGGCCGGAAACCAACTCGAACCCCTGCCCGACGCGGTCCAGCAGAATGTGCCCGGCTACACCGTCTTTGGGGTGTTCTTCATCGTAGGCGTGGTGGCCTCCAGCATCTTGGACGAACGCCGCCGAGGCACTCTGCGCCGGCTCCAAGCCGCGCCCTTCTCCCGGGGAGCCTTTCTCTTGGGCAAAGTGGTGCCCTACTTTCTGGTCAACCTGGTGCAGGTGGCCCTGATGTTCGCCTTGGGGGCTGGCGTCTTCCACATGGGGCTCGGCCACTCGCCGAGCGGCCTGGCGTTGGTCTCCCTGGCGACCGCGGCCGCGGCCACCGGCTTGGGGCTGCTGGTGGCCGCCTTGGGGCGCACCGAAGGCCAGGTGGGCGGCATCTCCACCCTGTTGGCCTTGGTTCTGGCCGCGGTGGGTGGTATGATGGTACCGGTCTTCGTGATGCCCCCTTGGATGCAGCACTTGGCCCGCCTCTCGCCCCACTATTGGGCCCTACGAGGCTACCAAGACCTCATCGTGCGCGGGCAAGACCTCGTCGCCGTGTTGCCCGAAACGGGAATCCTCTTAGGCTTCGCGGCCCTCTTCTACGCCCTGGCCGTATGGCGCTTTCGGCTGGAACAAGCATGATGAACCAGACGCCCCAAACCGCCTCCCCCTGGTTGAACGCCACGGCCCTCTTCGCCTGGCTGGCCGTGGGCATCTTGGGCTGGAGCGCGCTCGCGCGCGAGGCCCATCTTCCCGGCGGGGTGCTGTGGCTGCTGTTCGGGCTGGTGATGATGTGGGAACTGGGGAAAGGGTTCCCATGGCCGCGGGGCTACTTCCTCCTCCAAGCGGGTCTCACGGCCCTGCTGCTGGTGCTGGGCCCCGCGTGGAGTCCCTTCCCCATCCTCTTCTTCATCCTCAGCGCCCAGGCCGTGCTGCGCTTTCCTTGGCCTCAGGCCGTAGCCTGGATGTTGGGGTTCACAGCCCTCACCTTTGTCGCGCTGGCCTGGAAAGAGGGCTGGGCCACGGCCCTGGTGGCCACGCCCGCGTACGCGGCGGGGTATCTGTTCTTCTCCGCCTTTGGCCGCGCCTTGCGCCAGGCCCAGCAAGCCCGTGCCGAAGCCCAGCGGTTGCTGAGCGAATTGCAAGAGGCCCACCGCCGTCTGCAGGCCTATGCCGAGCAGTCGGCTGCGCTGGCCGTGGCCGAAGAGCGCAACCGCATGGCTCAAGAGATGCACGACACCTTGGGGCACCACCTTACCGTGGCTGCGGTGCAACTGGAAGCCGCCACTGCCCTGGTGTCCCAAGAACCCCAACGAGCCGCGGCCCTGATCGCCACCGTGCGCGAACAAATCCGGGCAAGCCTGAGCGAACTGCGGCGCACCGTGGCCGCGCTCCGCACCGAGGTGACCGATCTGCCCGCCGCGCTGACCGCGCTGGCCCAACGCTTTGCCGCGGCCACCGGCCTGGAGGTGCGCGTCCGCTGCGACCCTGCAGTGAACGCCCTGCCCCCGGCCGTGCGCTTGTTTTTGTACCGCGCCGCGCAAGAGGGACTGACCAACATCCAGCGCCACGCCCAAGCCCGCCACGCCTGGCTCACAGTGGCCCTCACCGACCACGGCGTGCGCTTCACTTTGGACGACGACGGAATCGGCCCGCCCGAGGACCACAAAGCCGCCTCTGGTTTGGGTCTTCAGGGCATGGCTGCTCAGGCCCAACGGTTGGGCGGCCGCGCGCGGCTGCGCACCCGCCCCGAAGGCGGGGCCCGGCTGGAAATCCTCCTCCCCAACCAGGCCGGAGCACCGCCCGCCCCCTCGCCACCTGACGCAGAGGAGGCCACATGCTGAACATCCTCATCGTCGATGACCAGCGTTTGATGCGCGAAGGGCTGCGCACTCTGCTGGAGTTGGAGCCCGACTTTCGCGTCGTAGCCGAAGCCGCCAACGGTGTGCAGGCCCTGGCCGCCTACGCGCGCCACCGGCCCGATGTGGTGCTCATGGACATCCGCATGCCCGAAATGGACGGCGTAGAAGCCACGCGCCGGCTGCTGGCCGCCCACCCCCAAGCCAAGGTGCTCATCCTGACCACCTTTGACGACGACGCCTATGTGTGGGAAGGCTTGCGCGCGGGCGCGCTGGGCTATCTGCTCAAAGACGCCTCGCGTGAGGCCCTGGCCACCGCGGTTCGCACCGTAGCCGCGGGCGGAGCCTTGTTCGACCCCCAAGTGGCCCGCAAGGCGCTGGATGCATTGGGCCAGAGGCCCGCGCCGCCCCCGCCCGACCTGATCGAACCGCTGACCGAACGCGAGCGCGAGATCCTGCGGCTGGTGGCTCAGGGCCTGAGCAACCGCCAGATCGCCGAGCGTCTGCACCTGGCCCACGGCACCGTCAAAAATTACATCACCCGCATCTTGGACAAATTGGGCGTAGACGACCGCACCCAAGCCGCGGTCTACGCGTGGAAGCAAGGGCTGATGCGCGGGCGGGATGGGTGACGCGCCGCGCGGGCCTCCAAGCCGCGTTCCCCCAACCCCGCGCTTTGGTCGCCACAATGCCGTGGCCCCAGCCGTGACCGGGCCCAAACCAGGCCCGGACGACCCCGCACCCCGGCCGCGCGGCGTACTCGGCGGTACGGGCGCGCCCATTAAACCAGCAGGGCCCCTCAGAGGAGGGGCCCCAAACCGGCTCGCCTTGTCGCGCGGCCTCAGGGTCAGACGCCCTTTTCCGCCATGAGCGCGGCCAGGTCGGCCGTTCGGCAGGCGTAGCCCCATTCGTTGTCGTACCAGGCCACCACTTTGACCAGCGTGCCGCCAATGACGCGCGTCGAAAGCGCATCCACAATGGACGAACGGTCGTCGCCCTTGTAGTCCACCGAAACCAGCGGCTCTTCCGAGTACCCCAAAATGCCCTGCAGCGGCCCCTCGGCCGCGGCCTTGAGGGCCGCGTTGACCTCTTCCACCGAGGTGGGTCGCTCGAGTTGGGCCACGAAGTCCACCAGCGAGACCGTGGGCGTCGGCACCCGCACGGCCATGCCGTCGAACTTCCCTTGCAATTCGGGGATGACCTTGCCCAGGGCCTTGGCCGCGCCCGTCGTGGTGGGGATCATGTTCACCGCCGCGGCCCGGGCCCGTCGCATGTCCTTGTGGGCCAGGTCCAAAATGCGTTGGTCGTTGGTGTACGCGTGCACCGTGGTCATCAGGCCTTGGACAATGCCAAAGGTCTCGTGAATTACCTTGGCCACCGGCGCAAGGCAGTTGGTGGTGCACGACGCGTTCGAGACCACATGATGGGCGGCAGGATCATACAGATGATGGTTTACACCCAAAACAACCGTCAGATCTTCGCCTTTGGCCGGCGCGGTGATGATGACTTTCTTGGCCCCGCCGCTGCGAATGTGCGACCACGGCCCAGGGTCTTTGGTGGCATCCCGAAACACGCCCGTGGCCTCGATGACGATGTCCACCCCCAAATCGCGCCACGGCAACTGGCGCGGATCACGCTCCGCGAAGACCTTGAGCCGCCGCCCATCGATGACGATATCGCCATCAACCACTTCCACCGTGCCCGGAAACGTGCCGTAGTTGGAGTCATACTTGAACAAGTGCGCGTTGGTCTCGGGCGGGAACAAATCGTTGATGGCGACGACCTCCAACTGCTCGGGGTGACGCTCGAGGATCGCTTTGAGGACTTGTCGTCCGATGCGGCCAAAGCCGTTGATACCGATTTTCACCGTCATGGGGAACCTCCTTATGAGGGCAGTGCCGTGGGGAAATCAACCCAGGCCGGCCAGGCGAGCCAAGGCGGCCATCACGCCGGCCACGAGCAAACCCGCGATGAGCAACAGTCGAAACGCGTCTTGGGCCCAGAGCGCGGCCGCGTGCATGGGATGGGCTTGGGTGTAGGCACCCGCGGCGTAGACTTCTTCGCCAATCAGTGCGTCGTCGCCGGTGGCCAACAAGACGGCTTGGCCCACGGGGTGGTCCGTACCGCCAACCACGCGGGGGGCGGCATCGGTCAGCAGCGCGGCCTCCCAACCCACGTGGCCGATGGTGAGGGTCAAGGCTTGCCGCCCACGCTGCGAGGCCAAGGCCGCGCCCGCGCCATACGAGGCGGGCTCCATACCAGCCAGCAGCAAGCCGTCGGGAGAATAAGCCTCGGGGGCGCGCGCCTGTACGCACGCGCGGCGCAGGCTGGGATGCGCGAGCGCGGTCACACCGGGGTCGCCGGTCGAAACCAAAGGCGGCGCATCGCCGCGCAAGGCCGAGCGCACCAGCGGGCCCATGACGCTCAAACTGGCCCACGAAGTCCCCCCGGCCGGGCGCAGCAGTTCGCCGCGGCCCAGGGTGTAATGCAAGCGGCGGCCTTCTTCCATCGTTAAGGCCAACCCGACCTCCACTCGGCGAAAGACCGACAGCGGCCGCAAGCGCCCCTGCAGGCGCTCGGCCGAGAAGAACAAGTACGCCAACCCCATGCCGCCGCCCAGCAGAAGCAGCGCGGCCAAGGCCAACCAGCCTTCCAGAGAGACTCCGAGCATCATCGCGGCACCTCCGCGGGCCTAAAAATCTTGTCCCAAAGTGTGCACCAGCAAGAAGTTCGGCGGTCGCATCGCGCCAACCGGAAAGCCAGCGACCAACACAACCTGCTGCCCGCCCTTCACTTGCCCCGAAGCCTTGAGCGCCAGTTCGATGTGCTTGAGCATGATCTCGACGGTGTTGGCAAAGGGCACGCGATGCGTTTGGATGCCCCAATACATGCTCAGCCGCCGATACGTCCGTTCCACTGGCGTGAAGGCCAAGATGGGCACTTGCGGGCGGGTCTTGGAAAGCAAAATGGCCGTGCGCCCGGTGTTGGTGAAGATGGCCAAGGCCGCGACCTTGGGCTGTTGTTCGGCCAAGGCCTTGGCCGCGCGAGCGAGGGCCCACGCGTCGTTGCGCTCAACCGGCTGCGCCGCGCGCTGGGCACACGCGCCCCATTCGGGCGCGGCTTCTTCCGCGCGGCGGATGATGGCGTCCATCACTTCCACGGCCCGCACAGGGTACCGTCCCACCGCGGTTTCGCCCGAAAGCATCAGCGCGTCTGTGCCGTCAAAGACCGCATTGGCCACATCCGAGGCCTCAGCACGAGTGGGCCGCGGGTTGTGGATCATGGAGTCGAGCATTTGGGTGGCCGTGATGACCAGTTTGCCCATGCGATTGGCTGTGGCAATGATGCGCTTCTGCGCCAGCGGGACGTCCTCGGTGGGGATTTCCACGCCCAAGTCGCCGCGCGCGACCATGACGCCGTCGGCCACGGCGAGAATATCTTCTAAGTTGCGCAAGGCCTCGGCTCGCTCCAGTTTGGCAATGAGGGGGGTGTCGGCTTTGTCGGGCGCGTATTCGGTCATGGCTCGCCGCACGCGCGCCACATCCTCCGCGGTGCGCACGAAGGAGATGGCCACCGCGTCCACGTCGTGTTCCAGGCCAAAGCGCAAATCGGCTTCGTCTTTTTCGGTGAACCCGGGGATATCCAGGGGCACGCCGGGCAAGTTGATGCCTTTGTGCGACGACAGGGTGCCGCCCAGCAGCGCGCGCGCCTCGACCCGGTCTCCGTCCACCCGCAAGACTTCCAGTTCAATCAGGCCATCGTCGATCGAAATGCGATGACCGGGGCGCAGGGCTTCGGCGAATTCGGCCAAGGGCACGGGCAGCGCGTCCTCGGCCTGCTCGACGCCGGCTCGAAAGACCAAGACCTGGCCCGCTTGCACGGTCACGGGTTGAGGCAGGGTTCCCAAGCGAATTTTCGGCCCTTGCAGGTCTTGCAAAATCGCCACCGGGCGCCCGAGCCGGCGGCTGATCTCTCGAATGCGTTGCATGAGTTGCGCGTGGTGTTCGTGGCTGCCGTGGGAGAAGTTCAAGCGGGCCACGTCCATCCCCGCGCGCATCAGCCGGCGCAGCACTCGCTCGTCTTGGCTGGCCGGGCCCAACGTGGCAACGATTTTGGCACGACGGTAAACAGGAGCCATGAGCACCTCACGCGTGGGTTGACATAAGCGCGCGATTTGATTGTACCATAGGCTGCCCTGCTCCGACGGTCGCGCCGCGGGGGCTGTCGCGCTGGCCTGGCAATCCTCATCTTTTTTGCGCGGCGCATTGACGCCAGCGGGCGAACAAGTATAATCAGGGCACCTTTTTCGCTCGGTTGTCCGCCGACTCCCAACGCAAGAAGGAGGAGATTATGTCTCGACGCACCGCTCTGCTGTGGGCCGTGGTGGCCGTGATGGCCCTG
Source organism: uncultured Anaerolineaceae bacterium (assembly GCA_964446575.1). Taxonomy (GTDB): domain Bacteria; phylum Chloroflexota; class Anaerolineae; order Anaerolineales; family DRMV01; genus JAADEN01. The sequence goes on from CAYUOX010000042.1 coordinate 8,017, forward strand.
CTGGCCCTGGTGGTCGCCGGGTGCGGTGGCAAGGCCGAAGAGGCCCCGGCCACCGAAGCCCCTGCGGCCGAAACCGCGGCGCCGGCCGAAGAGGCCACCCAAGCGCCCGCGGAAGAGGCCACCGAAGAGGCCGCCAAGCCCTTCGAACCCCTCTCGGTGACCGCGGAGTGCAAGGGCAACAAGATCAAGGCCATCGAAGCGCTGGATGAATACACCGTGCGCTTCACCATGTGCGAGCCTGATCCCGCGTTCATGGCCAAGATCGCGTTCACGCCCTTCTTTATCTATCCGCAAGAATGGATCGAGGCCAACGCCAACGAAGAGAACAAGGAAACCTTGCTCTCTCACCCCATTGGCGCGGGCCCTTACATGATTGAGTCCTGGAACCGGGGCGACAGCATCATCTTCAAGCGCTTCGACGACTACTGGGCCGGCCCGGCCAAGACCGAGACGTTGGTCTTCCGCTGGGCCACCGAGGGCGCGCAGCGCTTGCTGGAACTGCAAGCCGGCACGGTGGACTACATCACCAAATTGAGCCCCGACGACTACGAGACGGTCAAGAACGATCCCAACCTGCAGTTCTTGCCCGTGCCCAACCCCAACATCTTCTACATCGGCATCACCAACACCTTCGAGCCTTGGGATGATGTGCGGGTGCGCAAAGCCCTGGCCATGGGCATCGACCGCGAGCGCATTGTGAAGAACTTCTATCCCGAGGGCTCGGAAGTGGCCGATTTCTTCACCCCGTGCAGCATCGTGAACGGCTGCGTGGGTGAGCCCTGGTATGACTTCGACCCCGACGCGGCCAACGCGCTGCTGGACGAGGCTGGCCTGCCCCGGGGCGAAGACGGCATCCGCTTCAAGACCAAGATCTACTACCGCGATGTGTTCCGGGTCTACTTGCCCGAGCCCGGCCTGGTCGCGGTGGAGATCCAAACCCAACTGCGCGACAACCTGGGCATTGACGCGGAAGTGGTGGTCATGGAATCGGGCGAGTTCATCGCCGAATCCACCGCGGGCAAATTGGACGGCCTCTACCTGCTGGGTTGGGGCGCGGACTACCTGCACGTGACCAACTTCTTGGACTTCCACTTCAGCCGCAACAACAAGCAATTCGGCAAGCCCTACCCCGAGATCTACGAGCCGCTGGAGGCCGCGTCCACGATCGCGGACCCCGAAGAGGCCCGGCCCTACTATGAGCAGGCCAACAACGCGATTCGCGAGTTGGTGCCCATGATCCCCGTGGCGCACGGGGCCGCGGCTGATGCCGCGCGCGCGGATGTGCAGAACGCCAAGGCCGCGGTGCTCGGTCCGCCCGACCTGCACACCTTCGTGCCCGGCGATCGGGATACGCTGGTCTACATGAAGGCCGCGGAGCCCATCAGCCTGTACTGCGCGGATGAGACCGACGGCGAATCGCTGGATGCGTGCAAGATGGTGGGCGAAGGCCTCTACCGCTACAACGCGGATGGTGAGGCTGTGCCCGCGTTGGCCGAAAAGTGCGAGGCCAACGAAGACTCCACCGTCTTCACCTGCTACCTGCGCCAGGGCGTGACCTTCCACGACGGCACCACCGTCGACGCCAACGATGTGGTGCGCACTTGGGACGCGCTGCTCAACGCGGCCAGCCCCTATCATGTGGGCAACACGGGCGCGTTCGAATACGCGGATTACCTGTTCGGCTTGATGAACAAGCCTGAGGAGTAATCCTCGTCCTCGGCCATGGGGCGGCCGGCCGTCGGGTCGGCCGCCCCATATCCTCGCACCAACCTGGGGAACGCCATGCTCCAGTACACCATTCGCCGCCTGCTGCTCTCCGTTCCCGTCCTCTTCGGCATTCTGCTGGTCACATTCGTATTGGCGCGTTCCATCCCGGGCGACCCGTGCAAAGCCATGTTGGGCGAAAAGGCCACGCCCGAAGTGTGCGAACGCTTCTACGAAGAACACGGCCTCAACGAGCCCATCCCCGTGCAATTCTGGCTCTACATGAAACAGGTGGCCCGCGGCGACTTGGGCCAATCCATCCGCTTTAGCCGCCCTGTGTCCATCATCATCCTGGAGCGCCTGCCCACCACGGTGGAACTCAGCCTGGCCGCGCTTACCCTGGCAGTGGTCATTGGCATCCCCCTGGGCATTATCTCCGCGGTGTATCGCAATTCGCCCATCGACGTCGGCACCATGGTGCTGGCCAACACGGGCGTGTCCATGCCGGTGTATTGGCTGGGCTTGATTTTGGCCTACACGTTTGCCTTGCTACTCAAAGATACGCCCTTCTGGCTGCCGCCCGCGGGCCGGCTTTCAGCCGGGGTGGTGGCCAAGCCCTTCTACGAAGTCTTTGGGTGGGATGTGGCCCAAGAGGGGGCGCGTTACTTCATCTTGGAGTTCATTGCCAACATGTATGTCGTGAACTCCATCATCACCCGCGATTGGGCCGTGCTCAAAGACGCGCTTCAACATCTCGCGCTGCCCGCAATGGCCTTGAGCACCATCCCCCTTTCCATCATCGCGCGCATGACCCGCTCGTCCATGCTCGAGGTGTTGCGGCAGGACTATATCAAAGCGGCCCGCGCCAAGGGGTTGCGCCGCCATGTGGTCATTCTCAAGCACGCGTTGCGCAACGCGTTGCTGCCCATTGTGACCATTATCGGCCTGCAAGTAGGACTGCTCTTTTCGGGCGCGGTGCTGACCGAAACCATCTTTAGTTTCGCGGGCGTTGGCCGCATGCTCTTCGAGGCCATCACGGCTCGCGATTATCCCGTGATCCAAGGGTTCACGGTGGTCATTGCCCTCATTTATGTCGGTGTCAACCTGTTGGTCGACTTGTCGTATGTCTTCGTCGACCCGCGCATCCGCTTGGAGTAAGGCTATCCAGCGGCACGAGACGGCCAAGAGGCACGGAGGAAGCCGAAACCACGGCCGAGCCCAAGGCCCTCGCAGGGGCGGACCGCGCGGCCGCTCGCAACAGACCGCTGCCCCAAGGACACGGGGGCCCTTGGCGGGGCCGCACGCCCGAACGAACCAACCTTGACCCGCGGTCGGCGGCCGCGCCAGGCGTGCCCGCGGGCCGCGCGCAACGCAAGGTCAACGGCAATGGCAGAGGAGACCATGACCACGACATCGCCCGAAACCAACGTTCGCCCAGTCAGCCTGTGGCGCATCACTTGGCGGCGCTTGTTGCGCCAGCGTTCGGCCCAGGTTGGCGGTGCGATTTTGCTCGCGCTGGTGCTTATCGCCATTTTCGCGCCCGTCATCGCGCCCTATGACCCCCTCGAGGTGCTCATCGGCAAGGAGGATGTGCGCAAACGGGAGCCCCCGTGCATCCACCTGCTGGGCTGCCCGCCCGACAAGCCGCAGCACATCATGGGCATCGATGGCAATTTCCGCGATGTGTTCAGCCGCGTCATTTATGGCACGCGCGTTTCCCTGTTCGTGGGCTTTACCACGGTCACCTTTGCCATCGTGGCCGGCACCCTGCTGGGCGCCATCAGCGGCTACGCGGGCGGTTGGATCGACAATGTCATCATGCGACTGATGGATGTGCTCATGGCCTTCCCATCGCTGCTGCTGGCCATTGCCATTGTCGCCGTGTTGGGCCGGGGGCTGCAAAACGCGCTCTTGGCCATCGCCATTGTTTCCACCCCCGTCTACGCGCGCGTGGTACGGGCCAGCGTGCTCTCCCTCAAAGAGCGGGAATTTGTGCAGGCTTCGCGCGCGTTGGGCGCCAGCCATGCCCACATTTTGCTGCGCCGCATTCTGCCGAACGCGTTGCCGCCCCTTATCGTCCAAGGCACCTTGGGCGTGGCCACGGCCATCCTCGACGCGGCCGCGCTGTCGTTCTTGGGTTTGGGCGCCCAGCCCCCCACCCCGGAATGGGGCACCATGCTGGGCACGGAACGCAACCAAGTGTTCACCGCACCGCATTTGGTGTTCTTCCCTGGCTTGGCCATCATGATCACCGTGTTGGCCTTCAACCTGCTGGGTGACGGCCTGCGGGACGCGCTGGACCCGCGGCTCAAGCAATGAACCAACCAAGGAGGCTCCTGTGAGTGAACCCTTGCTGGATGTGCGCGGCCTCAAAACATATTTCTTCACCGAGGACGGCGTGGTCAAGGCCGTGGACGGCGTGGATTTGCAGGTCTATCCGGGCGAGGTGCTGGGGTTGGTGGGCGAAAGCGGCTGCGGCAAAAGCGTGACCTCGTTCTCCATCTTGCGCTTGGTCGACGAGCCCGGCCGCATCGTCGCCGGTGAGGTGTGGTTCGAAGGCCAAAACCTGCTGGCCCTCAGCGAAGCCGAGATGAGCCGCATTCGGGGCAACCGCATCTCCATGATCTTCCAGCAGCCCAAGAGCAGCCTGAACCCCGTGTTCACCATCGGCGACCAAATCGCCGAGGTCTTCCAGGTCCATCAAGGCATGAAAAAGAGACAAGCCTGGCGCGAGGCCGTCAACTTGTTGCGGCTGGTCGGGCTGCCCGATCCTGAAAGCAAGGCCCATGCATACCCCCATCAACTCTCGGGCGGCCAGGCCCAGCGGGTGATGATCGCCATGGCCTTGGCCCTGCGCCCCAAACTGCTCATCGCGGACGAGCCCACCACCGCGCTGGATGTCACCATCCAAGCCCAGATTATGGACTTGATCTTGGACCTGCGGGCCCGCTTCGGAACCGCGGTGATTTTGATTTCCCATGATTTGGGCTTGATTGCAGAAGCCGCAGACCGGGTAGCGGTGATGTACGCGGGCCGCATTGTGGAGCAAGCGCCGGTGCAAGAACTCTTTGCCGCGCCCAAACATCCTTATACGCAAGGGCTCATTGCCTCGGTGCCCGTGTTAGGAAGACTGCAAGCGCGGCTGAGCACCATACCCGGCACGGTGCCCAATCTGATCCAATTGCCGCCGGGCTGTCGCTTTGCCCCACGCTGCCAGGCACGGGTAAGCCACGATTTGGCCCAATGCACCCAAAGCGAGCCCGAATTGCTGCAGGTTGGGCCCGAGCACTGGGTGCGCTGCTGGTTGTATGAGCCGCAGCCCGAATCTGGCCCCATCCCCTCGACGAAGGAGGCGGCATGAACGCGCCCATCGCCCCCTTGGCCTCAACCGAGCCCGCGGCCTCCTCGGCCACGGGCGAACCCCTGTTGCGGGTCGAGAACCTGGTCAACTACTACCCCGTACGGGGCGGCGTCTTGCGGCGGGTCGTGGCTTGGGTCAAGGCCGTGGATGGTGTATCGTTCCACATCCACGAGGGTGAGACCTTAGGCCTGGTCGGCGAAAGCGGCTGCGGCAAGACCACAGTGGGCAAGACGTTGGTTCGCCTGATCGAGCCGCGCGGCGGCGCGGCGTACTTCCGCGGGGTGAACATCTTCGAACTCCAGGGACGCGAACTCAAGGCCCTGCGCCGTGAGATGCAAATCGTATTCCAAGACCCCTTTTCGTCGCTGGACCCGCGCGTGCCGGTGGGCGAATCCATTGCCGAAGGGCTGCACATCCACGGCGTGGGCACCCGTCGCGAGCGGCAGCAAATGGTGGTCGACATGCTGCGCAAGGTGGGCTTAGAGCCCTATCACGCGCAGCGTTACCCGCACGAGTTTTCGGGCGGCCAACGGCAGCGCATTGGCATCGCGCGCGCGTTGGTGCTGCGGCCCAAGTTCATCATTCTGGACGAACCCGTGTCCGCGCTGGATGTGTCCATCCAGGCCCAGATTCTCAACTTGCTGCGAGATCTGCAAGAAGAGTTCGGGCTGACTTACCTGTTCATCGCGCACAATTTGGCCGTGGTCGAGCACATCTCCAACCGGGTGGCGGTGATGTATCTGGGCAAAATCGTCGAGATCGCGGCGCGCGAGGCCCTCTTTCAGCGCCCCTTGCACCCCTATACCCAGGCCTTGCTCTCCGCGGTGCCGGTGCCCGACCCCACGGTCAAACGGGAGCGCATAATCTTGCCTGGCGATGTGCCCAGCCCGCTGAACCCGCCGTCAGGGTGCCGGTTCCACCCCCGCTGCCCCTTTGCCCGGCCCGACTGCGCGGACGCAGAGCCCGAACTGCGCGAACTCGAGCCCGGCCACTGGGTCGCGTGCCATTACGCGGGCAACTTGGGCGATCCGCGCGCAGCAGGGGAATAAGCGAGGCGCGCCGACCGGGTGCATTCGTGGGAAGCCCGGCCGAACGCTCGCACCCCAGCAGGCAAAACCCCGCTGGTCCGCGTCCGAACGAGCGGGCAGGCAAAGCAACGGGGCGTCTGTCCGACGCCCCGCATCCGTCTGCCAGGGGAGGGTGCGACCAGGCCCCAATCGATTCCCCGCGTTCACCCACCGGCGACATGGCCGATGAGGTACAAGGCGGGATAGAAGAACACCCACACCAAATCGACGAAGTGCCAATACACGGCGACGGCCTCGACGCCCCAGTGCCGTTCGGCCGAAAAGTGGCCTTTCCGACCCAAATGCCACACCGCCAAGACGGCCAAAACGCCAGTTAGCACATGGAAAGCGTGAAAGCCCGTCAGGCCATAAACCACCGCGCCAAATGCACCGTCGGTTGGGCGCACATGCGGGCCCGCGGGCAAAAACCAGCCCCACTCAAAGCCCACAACGCCCACCAAGAACACCGTCCCCAACAGGGCCGTCACGGCCGCGGAACGCAAAAACTCTTCGCGATCGTCGTGCGCTATGGCCACCTCGGCCCGGTTCATGAAGAAACTGCTCAGCAAAAGAATCACGGTCAGAAGCAGCCCCAGGGTTTGATTCAACTCGGGCCGTTGCCCACCCCAAAGATAGAAACGCGTGGCCAGCAAACCCGCGAACAGAAAACTCTCGGAAATTAGAAACAGCCATAAACCCCAGCGGTTGAGGTAAACCCGCCGGCTGTACGGCATCTCATGCCCATCGGGCAGGGCATCGCTTCGGACGGCCATGTCAATGCTCTCCTTCTGCGGGATTCCACAGGCGCGAGACGTGCATGAAGTGCTCCAAAATCAGCCAGGCCTTGAGCAGGCCCACCAGCATCAGCGGCACCACCGCGGCCGTGGTCACCGCGATGCCATACTCGACCGCGGTCAGCGCAGCCAAGCCGGCCAACACCAACCATCCACGCGCGTACGCGGTGCGTCGCTCCATGGCTACCTCCTACCGGTCAATCGTCGGCCGCGGCCGTGGCCGTGGCAAAAGTCACATAAGGCTGGGGCTGGCCGTAGTCGTACGGCTCGCCTACGACCACCACAGGCACGGCGAAATTCTCGTCGGGCACGGGCGACGGGATCTGAAACTCGGGCGAACGGGACTTCCACGGATTGGCCGCGGCCACCCGCCCCCGCACCGCGCTCCAGGCCAGATTGAACACAAAGATCAGCATGGCCAGGAAAATCACATGCGCGGCCGCGGTCACGGCCGTCTGCAAGCCTTCCACCCCCAACGCGGGGTCATAGTCGACGATGCGCCGTCGCATGCCCCACAAACCAGCCAGCATTTGCCCCAGCGACATGGTCCAAAACGCGGGGGTCATCAGCCAAAAATGCACTTTGCCCAGCGTTTCGTTGTACATGCGCCCGGTGACTTTGGGGAACCAATAGTAAATGGCCGCAATGTAGGGATACACGAACCCGCCAAACATGGTGGCATGAAAGTGCCCCACAATCCAATAGGTATCATGCAAGAACAAGTCCGTGCTCACCGTGCCGTTGGGTGGACCGCTCAAACCACCGATCAAAAAGATCGACAACGCGCCCAAAACAAACAGCATAGGCGTGGGGAAAGTCAATTTGCCGCCCCACATGGTGCCCAACCAGTTGAAGAACTTGATGCCCGTGGGCACGGCCACCAACAGGGTCGTCCACATCATCGTCACCCGCATGACGTCGCTCATGCCCGAGGTAAACATATGGTGCCCCCACACCAAAAAGCCCACCAAGGCAATGGCCAACGAGGCCATGGCAATCCACTTGTACCCGAACAAAGGCTTGCGTGCGAAAACCGGCAGCAACTCGCTGATGATGCCCAAGCCCGGCAAAATGAACACATACACCGCGGGATGGGAGTAGAACCAAAACAGGTGTTGAAACAAAAGCGGACGCCCCGGCGGCGCGGCCATGGCCTGCGCGGCTTCGGTGAGCACCGGGGAGAAGAAGGTCATGCCAAACACCCGCTCAAGCACCACCAACACAAAGGAAAGGCCGATCAACTGGGTGGCCGTGAGGGCGATGATGGACGTCGCGACCATGGACCACACGAAAATGGGCATACGGAACAACGTCATGCCCGGCGCGCGCATGCCAATGACCGTGGCCAAAATGTTCAACGCGCCCAAAATGGATGAAAAGCCCACCACAAACACGCCCAGGTAGAAGGGAATGGCACCGGGCAGGGTTTGCACGCCCAAGGGCGGGTAGCCCGTCCAGCCCGTTTCCCAGCGCAGGAAGAGGGCCAGCACCACCAGCATGACCCCCGGGACGTTGATCCAGTAGGCAAACGCGTTGAGCCGCGGGAACGCCATGTCGCGGGCCCCCAACATCAGCGGGACCAAATAGTTGCCCATGGCCGCCACGCCGGTGAGGATGCCCGCGATCATCACGATGCCGTGCCAGCCGATAAGGGTGTTGAAGACCGCGGGCTCCAGGCTGTCGATGCCCGGTTTAGACAGTTCAGCGCGGAAGATCAAGGCCACGCTGCCCGCCAACCCGACCAACACCAGTGCGGTCACGCCATATTGCACGCCGATGATCTTGTGATCATAGTCCACGCTGAAATAGCGCCACCAACGAGGCTTGCCGGGCGGCGCGGCGTGACGCGGGGGCTCGAAGCGTCCGGCCAACCAACCCAGCCAGTCAGACACCATGCCCGACGCGAGCATGAAGCCCACCACGCTTAACGTCGACGCCCACGTCAAGGGCCCATCCTCCAGCCACGAGGACGCGCCCCACGCGCGGGCCATCTGAACGCCCAGCAGGAACCCCACGACCTGCCCCAGCAGGCCGCGCACCAAACCGGTAGTCAGGACATGCCGCATGGTCATTCCTCCAAAGGCGTGGCAAGAGCCTCATTCGTCCAATTGCAGCAAAAATTGCACCAACGCGTCCAAGTCTTCGGCCGAGAGCGCTTGTTGGAACGTGCCCGGCATCACGGGCGGATACCCCGCCACGATTTTGGCTTGGGGGTCGAGAATGGACTCGCGAATGTACGCCTCATCGGCCGTGATCGTACGGCCGTCCTCCAACAGGACCTCGCGGCCCAGCAACCCTTGCAGCGACGGGCCAATGGACGGCGAGCCATCCAACGTATGGCAAACCGCACAATATTGTTGAAAGACCTGCTCTCCGCGGGCGCGCGCGTCGCCAGCCAAGGCGCGCTGCGCGGCTTGCTGTTCAGCCACCCACGCCTCGAACGCCGCGGGCGAGACCACCTTAACCGTGCCATACATACGCGCATGGCCCGAACCACACAGTTCTGCACAACGCAGCACATATTCCCCCTCGACTTGGGGCGTGACATACGCGTACGTGGTCATGCCGGGCACCGTATCTTCTTTGATGCGAAATTCCACCACCCAAAAACTGTGAATCACATCCAACGAGGTCATCTCGAATTTGACCCGGCGCCCTGTGGGCAGCCACAACTCCGAACTGGAGATGTCATACTCGGGGTAGAAAAACGTCCACGAGAACTGCTGGGCTTGAACCTGTACCACCAAATCCGCATCGCTACGGCGCAGGAACAAAAAGTCCTGAACGCCCACCGCGCTCAGGCCCAATACAATGCCCAAAGGGATCACGGTCCACAAGAATTCCAGCCCGCCGTGACCGTGGATGTTCAAGCCCGGCTCGTCATCGTCGGCCCGGCCGCGGAACGCCCACACGCTATACACGGCAAAACCTACCACCAGGGCGAAGATGACCGCGATGAGGAAGAAATGCACCCGCAGCAGGCGATCCACCACGGCACCCTCTTCGCTGGCCAACCGCGGAACGAAGAAATCAAAATGGCGGTAGGTCAGCCAACCCAACCCGGCGGCTAAGGTGAGCACCAGCCCTAACGCTCGCAGAAAGTGTTTCTTCATGGACACCGTCTCCTGGCAAAGGGCAGCGTTCGGCGGATGCCCCCATTATACCAATTGTCACCCAAAACGCAAACCATAAGTCATGGCTTTCGTCATGGTATACTTCACCCACGGCCCACCAACCCAGAGCCGCACGCGTCAGCATTTCAGGAGGCACCATGGACTGGGCCCAAGTTTTGCGTTTGTGGGAATGGCGGCCTGAAGTGCTCATTCCTTTGGCCGTGCTGGGAGGGCTCTACACGCGGGGCTGGTTGCGTCTCCGCGCGCGTGCGCGTCGGCGCACGGCGAGCCGCGCGCGCCTGGCCGCCTATTGGGCGGGGCTGCTCTTCTTGCTATTGGCCCTGGTCTCGCCGCTGGCCCCCCTGTCAGACTGGCTGCTTTCGGTTCACATGGTGCAGCACATGCTGCTCATCATGTTCGCGCCGCCCCTTATCTGGCTGGCCAATCCCATGCCCGTGATGCTGTGGGCCTTGCCGCCGCGCCTGCGTCAGCAGTGGGGCTTTGGCCTGTTCGGCCCGCGGGCCCGTTTCCGCGCCACGGTGCGCGCGCTGACGGGCCGCAAAATCGCTTGGCTGCTCTTCGTGCTGATCTACATTGGCTGGCACGACCAAACCCTTTACAACGCGGCGCTGGGGTGGGTGCCGCTTCACGATGTGCAGCACTTGACCTTCACAGGGTCGGCCATGCTCTACTGGTGGCATGTGACCAACGCGGGGCCCCGCCTGCACGGCCGCTTCTCCTTTGGCTCGCGGCTGGTCTATCTGCTGAGCATCGTGCCCGTGAACGTGGTGACAGGTTTGGCCATTGCCTTTGGCCGCCATGTCTACTACGAGCATTACAGCAGCGTTCCCCGCTATTTTGGCCTGTCTGTGCTCGACGACCAGCGCCTGGCCGGCATGATCATGTGGATTTTCGGCAGCATGATGCTCATCTACGCGGCCGTGATCTTCATCTTTCGGCACATGGCCCTGGAACAGCGCAAAGCCAAAGCCCGGCCGCCGGGCGCGCATCACGGCTACGCGTGGGGTGACGAGACGCCGGCCTAAGGGGCCTCCGACGGCACGAAGTACATCAAAAAGTCCTTGCCCTCCACCTCGGAGCGATAGCGCCACACGCGCGCGTGGGGATACAAGGCCCACAACTGCGCCAAGGTTTCCTCGTCTTCGGGTTTGAGGATGAACAACTTGGGGGCCGGGCTCGTCAGGGTTTGGGCCAAGAATTCTCGCGGCAACGCGTAATCGCGCCGCGGGTAGCCGGCTTCGATGCCTACCAAGCGCGTATCGACCCAATAAGGGTAAGGCACGACCCAAACCTGGTCGGGCTCGCCCACCGAACGCGCAAACCCGCCCACCACTTGCCCGATCTCGGGTGTGTTCCAATTGGAGAGCCGATATTGCGCCACATATTGGCGAAAGACCAAGTCATGGCTGGCCTGCCACGAGGCCAACCACAGCAACCCCGCCAGCGCCCAGCCCCACGCCCGACGTCGCGCCCACGCTTGCTGCACTGTGTGCGCGGCCAGGCCGACGAGCAAAAACACCGGCAGCATGGCCGCACCGGTGCGGTGCAACGTGGGATTCTCCTCCGGGAAGGCCAAGGCCAACGTCGAGGGCAATTGCAACAGCGGAATCAGCACCAGCAACCAGCCATCTTGCCAACGGCGATGGCGCACGTAACGCGCGGCGACCAAAACCACGCCCAAGGCCAACAGCGCGGCCGCGGGCGGATCCAACGCGGGGCGATGCATCACCGAGTCGGCCCACACGGAGCCATTGTCCCACCAAAACATCACCAGGCCGCGCGCCACGTTTTGAATGAAGATGCCCACCGGCGACCCCGGATAGGGCCGTTCGGTTTCGGCCAGGCGGGTGCTCATGCGATAGAAGAACATGTCGGGCGCGTCGACCATGTAGCGCAGCAAAGGCAAGAACACGGCCAGCGAAACCAACACGACCAGCAGCAGCGCAAAGCCCAACCGACGGGTCACCGGCCGCGCGCGATGGTGCAGGCCGTACCAGACAAAGGTGAAGACCACCACCAAGGGCACGATCCGAAAGGGCGAATATCCGTGCAGACCCAAGCCCAAAAACAGCCCGGCCCAGACAAAGTCGTCCCGCCGGTTGCGTTGCAAGCCGCGCAGCACAAAGTAGAGGGTGAGCGCGGTAAAGGTGGGGTAGAGCATGAAGCGCAGGCCCACCCGGTGCACGGTGTGCAGCCAATAAGCAACCCCGGCGAAGGCCGCGGCCCAAAAGCCGGTGCCGCGGCTATCCCACAAGCGACCAAACGCGTAGAGCACGGGCAAAAACACCGCCGCGGCCACGGCCATGGGCAACTTGAGCGCCAAATAAGACACGCCAGCCCCTAACCGAACGGCCAGGGCCGCGGTGTACATGTGCATGCCTTCGCGGCCTGTGTTGCGAGGGAAGAAAATGCGCCATTGGCCGTCCAGCACATCCATCACATCATACAGTTTTTCCGCGTGATCGCTGAACATCTCCCGGGGCACGTGGGCCAACTGGTAGAACCGCAAGAAAATACCCAGCGCCAACACGGCCACGATCGGCCACACGCTGGGCGCGAGGCGAAAATGCACCCCGTGCGTGCGCCAGGTGGCCCAACGAGCGCGCCAGGCGCGCCAAGTCGCGGGTTCCAACAGGGCCACCAGCAGCAAGCCCAGCAGCAAAGCCCATAGCGTGAGATTGAGGCCGTGGAAGCGATTGCCGCCGAAGGCCAAGAACGCGGCCAAGGCCACGACCGCGGCCGCGACCAACGCGGGGACGCGCAGGGTGAGGGCGAAGTCCAACGTGGCCCCGCGCGCGGGCGGCGTCAATGTGAACTCCCCGCGCCGGGCGGCCAACAACAGCAGCGCGATGGCCAACGCGTACCAGGCCAAGCCCGCGCCAACCTGACGATGGGCAGGCTCCAGTCGCAGTTGGGCGACCAAGGCGGCGCTCACGGCCAAGGTCAACGCCCAGGGCCACCGCCCGAAAGCGTCCGCGCGAGACCGGGAGCGCGGCAGAGCGTCTTGGGCCTCAGGCTTGGCTGCGCGCCCAGTCCCCGCGGCCGCGCGGGGGCGCGTGGGCAAGGGCGCGGCCGCGGCCCTGGGCCGATCGCGCGGCTCAGACGGAGATGCGGCCGCGGCTTCGGCTTCCCGGGCCGCGAACCAATCGTCCGACCGCGCCCACGCGGCCGGGCTCCAGCGAGGCATGAACCGCGCCCAACGGGCCTTGAGATACTCCAGCAACGACGGAGGCATCGACTCAGGAGACGGGGAGGCCATCACACCCTCCGTGCCAAGAAAAAGGTGTACGCGCCTTGGGGATGCCGAGGCTGCCGCGCGTAGCGCTGCAGCCCGCGCTGCAACCAAGCGATGTTCCAACGCCGAGGGACCAACACCCAACGCCCCGTGGTGATCTTGAGCAACAGACTGGGCAGGCCCAAAGGGTGCCCCCATTCCAAGATGGCCAACGCCTGCGGCGGGAAGTAGTCCCATTGGGCCTCGACCCGGAAGCCGGCCCGCTCCAACCGCGCGATCCACACCTGGGGCGGGTCCGTGTGTGCGTGCCGCGAGATGCGGTTGAACAACCGCCCATAGGCCGCGGCCAAACGGGGCAGCCCCAGGGCCCGCAACACGCGCGCGCCCCACAGCATCTGCGGAAAGCGATGGTTGGGCACGGTGAAGACGAAGGGCGCGCCCGCGCGCAACACCCGCGCGGTTTCTTGCAGCACATCGTCGACATGGGGGATGTGCTCCAGCACCGAATTGCTCACCGCGCTGGCGAACGCGGCCGTGGCAAACGGCATCGCCGCGCCATCGGCCTGGACCAGCAAGCGATGCGCGCGCCAACGCCGGGCTTCGCGCAAGGGCGCGGCCCAGGGGTCGAGGCCCACGGCCAACGGCCGGTCGAATGTGTGCGCGGCAAAGTGACCGTCGCCGCAACCCAAATCCAGGGTTGGGTCAGGCAAAGTCAAGTCTTGATAGAACGCGGCCTCGACCGCGCGCAAAAACGCCCGAAAGTAGGGCAAAGTCTGCAAGTGCTGCTCGAGCAGGTGATCCACGGTCTTGGGGGCCATGTGCCGCATTATACCGCGGCCGTCTTTGGTACAATACGCCCATGCGTGTGCGTGAGCCCGTGCAGCACTGGCTGCTAACCCACCTGCCGACAACGCCCGTCGGGCCGTTGTGGGTGGGCATCGCGCAGCCCGGTGGTTGGGCCCGGTTGCGGTTCGGTGCCCAGCCACCCGCCCCCCCGCCGAGCGCGGCCTGGCACGTGGTCCCGCCCACAACCGACGCGGTGCGCCCCTTTTTGGACGCGCTGCACGCCTACTTCGAAGGCCAAACCGCGGTGCCCTCCGGCCCATGGGTGTGGGACTTTTCGCCCTTTCGGGCCGCGGTGTATCACACAGTGCGCGCCATCCCGCGGGGGGAAACCCGCACTTACGGCCAAGTGGCCGCCGCGGTGGGCAAGCCCTTGGCCGCGCGTGCCGTGGGGCAGGCCATGGCCCACAATCCCATCCCCCTGGTGGTGCCTTGCCACCGGGTCGTGGCCGCGAACGGGACCTTGGGCGGCTTCAACGCCCCGGAAGGCGTGGCCCTCAAGGCCCGTTTATTGGCGTGGGAACGACTCGCGCCCGCGGCCCAACGAACCCAGGCCTGAGGCATCCCGATTGCATCGAGGTCACCCATGCCCACGTTGCCCGTCCCAACCTACGCCCCGCTGGTGCGCTACACCCGGGGCGGCGTGACCGAAAGCGTGCACTACGGCGCGCTGGCCGTGGTGGATCGCGGCGGTCGTTTGTTGCTGTCCGCGGGGGATCCTTCCACGGTGGTGTTCATGCGGTCGTCCGCGAAGCCCTTTCAGGCCTTGCCCTTTGTGGCCGACCAGGGCCCCGAGCGGTTCGCGCTGGACGATGCCGATCTGGCCTTGATTTGCGCGTCGCACACGGGCCGCCCTGAGCACACCCACCGGGTCGCGGCGATGCTGAAGCGGGCGGGGTTGTCGCCGCAGGATCTGCAGTGCGGCGTGCACCCGCCGGCCGACCGCGAGGCCGCGCTCGCGCTGGCCTGCCAGGGGGACGAGCCAACGCCGCTGCATCACAATTGCTCAGGCAAGCACACGGGCATGCTGCTGCGAGCCCGCCTGCACGGCTGGACGACGACCGACTATCTCGACCCCGCCCATCCCCTGCAGCGCGAAATTCGCGCCGCGCTGGCGCGCTTTGCGGGGTTGGCGCCTGATGCCATTCGGCTGGGCATCGACGGCTGCAGCGCGCCCAACTTCGCGCTGCCCTTGTATCACGCCGCGTGGGCCTGGGCCCGGCTGATGGACCCGGTAGACATGGCAGCGCGTTGGGCCCAAGCCGCACGGCGCATCACCGCGGCCATGGCCGCGCATCCAGAGATGGTGGGCGGGCCGGGACGCTTCGACACCGAACTCATGCGAGCCTTGGGCCCTGGGGTGGTGGCCAAGGCCGGCGCGGAGGGCTACCAAGCCTTGGGGCTGGCCCCAGGCCAATGGCCCGGCGCGACGGGGGGCGTGGGCGTGGTCGTCAAGATCGCGGATGGCGACGCGCGCAACCGGGCTCGGGGCATGGTGGCGTTGGCCTTGCTGCGCGCGGCCGGCCTGCTCTCGGAGGAGATCCCCCCCGGATTGGAACCCTGGGCCCCTCACGGCCCAGTGACCAATTGGCGCGGCTTGACGGTGGGGGAACGCCATGTGTTGTTCGACCTGAGGGTTTGAGGGGAGGTATGCATGAACACGCGTGGGGCCTGGTGGCGCCGGTTGTTGATGTTCGTCGCCATCCGGTTGGTGCTCAACGCGGCCAATCGCATGGCCTACCCATTCTTGCGGGAATTCCAAGCCGGACTGGGGCTAACGCTCACCGCGACGACCCAAGCCTTGGCGTGGCGTTCGGCCAGCCTGGTGATTGGGCCGGCGTTGGCGTGGTTTCCGGAGCGGTGGGGGCGCCGAGCGGGCATGTTGTTTGGGCTGGCCTTGTTCGTGGGCGGCATGGTGCTGGGGGCGATGTGGGCGTCGTGGTGGGGTTTTATGTTGGCCTTGGTGCTGGCCGCGTGGGCCAAAGTGGCCTTTGACGCGTCGATGCAGGCGTATGTCGGGGATCGCATCGCGTACGAACGCCGGGGCGCGGTGCTGGCTGCGACCGAATTCAGTTGGTCGCTGAGTTTCTTCGTGGGCATGCCACTGGTGGGCCTGCTGCTGGCGTGGGGCGGCTGGCGGGCGCCGTTTTGGAGCATGGCGCTGTTGGGGATAGGCTTCGCGTGGGCCGTGATGCGGCGCATCGAGCCGGGCGGGGGTCTGGGGGAAGGGCTCCGCGCGGGGCCAAGCGGCGCGGGTTATTGGCTATACGCACTTCGGCAGCCGGTGCTCTGGCTGGCCGTGGCGTTTGGCCTCTTCGCCACCGCGGCCAACGAGAGCATTGGCCTCCTCTTTGGCGTGTGGCTCAACGATGCCTATGGCTTCGCCCTTTCGGGCCTGGGCCTGGCCGCCGCGGTCATCGGCTTGGCTGAACTCACCGGCGAAGGCCTTACTGTGCTCACGGTGGACGGCTTTGGCAAACAGCGGGCCATCGTGACCGGCCTGCTGGGCAACATGGCCGCGGCCTTGGCCCTGCCCTGGCTGGGACGCATTGGCGCGGCCGGCGCGCTGGCCGGCCTGTTCGCCTTTTTCTTGACCTTTGAGGTGTTGTTGGTGAGCAGCATCCCCCTGATGACCGAAATCTTGCCCCAACACCGTGCGCTCACCATGGGCGCGTTCTCGGGCTCAGTGGCCTTGGGTCGGGCGCTGGGCGCCGCGCTCGCGCCGCACTTCTACGCGCACGGCGGGGTGCCGGCCCTGACCCTGCTGGCGCTGGCCTTCAACGTGCTCGCGGTGGCAGCCGTGGCACGGTTGCGCCCTGCTCGCATCGGCGAAACAAAGTAAGGCGCCCCGACAAGCCGGAGCGCCTTACTCGAGGTGGTGCCTAAGGGATGGGCCAACGCCTACGCCGCGGCCGCGGCTTCGGCATCGGCCTGCTCGCTCTTCATTTCATCCGCGATCTCCTGCAACGTGCGGGTCTGCAGGCGCTTGAGCAACGCCTCTGAGAAGCCCGTCTCGCGGATGAATGTGCGCCGGATGACCATGTCGTGCGTGGCCACCATGACCACCGCGGCCAGGTTCAGCACGCGGGTCATGATGATGGCGATCTCCTGGGCCTTCTCATAGCCCAAAGTCGACGCGGCCTTGGCGCTCATCCATTCCACCCAGCGCGGCACCAAAGCCAAGACCACCTCGTTCGGCACGCCCTCTCGCACATGCTCCACCGCGATGTTCATCTGCCGATGGAGAAACACCTGCTCGTCATGGATCTCGAACAGGGAACGGAACCACTCGGCCGGCTTCCCCGCCAAATAGGTGTCCGCGTACGCGGCCGTAGCCTCGTGGCTGCGCAACAACTCACGAATTTGGGCTTCCAGATCTTCGGCCCAGGCCTGCGCCTCGGCCGCTACCGCCCGCAACGCCTCGAAATCGTCGGCGCGCAAACCAGACAGGGTGTGGGCAACGGACAGAATCTGTTTCATTTCATCTCCTAAAGCCATCATACGACTCCCTCCGCCTTCAAGTTCGTCGCGGGCCGAGGCCTTCCGTCCATCGTCGGTGAGGGCCGAAGCCAGCGCGAACCCTTGAAGCCGTTTGTGTGATGGATGTGGGATGTGAGAAGAACAACCTACAAAACCCGATGCACGCAACCATGATGAGGGGGCAAAAGAGAGGGCGACGCCAGCGCGACTATACCCCAAAACGGCTCTTTGGTCAAGGATATTTGGCAAAATTGCCGCTTTCCGCAAAGATTTTTTGCCTATTTGACGAGGAAAGAAACACCTTGTCTTTCGGACAACGCTCGGCCCAAAAAGACAACCAACATCCCCGCCAACAAGATGCCGCCGTGGGAGAAAAGCGTTTGACGCCCCTGCCGCGTCACACGTGCCTGTTGCTGAGCATTGCCAATCCTCCTTGTGCAACCTATAGCACACCACCCAACCACCTTAGCGCTACACGGCCGACGCCCCGCGCGTCGAGGCCCTTAGGCCGCGCCATGCAGATGACGCGACCCTTTGCTCGCGGTCACGCCGTACCACGGGCCACGCGCGTTGGTCTTCAGCGCCTTGCAGAGCACCAGGTGGACTCCCCCAGTCGACAGAAAGGCCAAACCGAATCACGCATCCCCAAGACAACAGCGTCAGACAAAAACGGTTCGTCAAGTCGACCGATGTGGGTGATGTGCCCTATCACAGCCGATACGCCGACAATAGACCTTGTGCACACCTCCTGCTTGCATTACAATGCAAAAGAACACGAACCACCTCGCTTTTGGCCCGGCTCGCCGAGCCAATTTAGGATACTTCTAAACAGGCGGATTGTCAAGGGTTAAGTGTAGATTCTTACGATTCCTTAACCCGAAATGCGTAGATGCCTCAACGAAGAGGAGGAGGCCTGCATGTCCGGTTCCCAAGAAGCACGGCTGCGTCAGCGCTATGAAGAACTCAAGCGCCTCATCCACTATCACAACTACCGCTATTATGTGCTCAACGACCCCATTATCAGCGACTACGAATACGACCAACTCATGCGCGAACTGAAGGCCATCGAAGAGGCGCATCCCGAGTGGGTCACGCCCGACTCGCCTACCCAGCGCGCGGGTGCACCGCCCGCCGAGGGCTTTCGCAAGGTACGCCACCCGAAACCCATCCTCAGCCTGGCCAATGTGTTCAACGACGCGGAACTCGACGCGTGGTTAGAGCGCTTGGCCCGACTGAACCCGCGCGTGCGCGAGGCCGACTTCACTGTAGAGCCCAAAATCGACGGCCTCACTGTGGTGCTACACTACCACCAAGGCGTGTTCGTGCTGGGCGCTACCCGTGGCGATGGCGAAGAGGGGGAGGACATCACGGCCAACCTGCGCACGGTGCGCGCGGTCCCCCTGCACTTGCCTGTACGCCCCGACGGCCCCGCGCCGCCACCCCGGTTGGTGGTGCGCGGCGAGGCCTACATGACCCACGAGGACTTCGCCGCGCTCAACGAGCACTTGCGTCAACAAGGACAACGCCCTTTTGCCAACCCGCGTAACGCGGCCGCGGGCTCATTGCGCCAATTGGACCCCAAAGTGACCGCGGAACGCCCTCTGCGCCTGCTGTGTTACCAAATCGTCGATTACGAAGGGCCCAATCCGCCCCGCACCCAGTGGGAAGTGCTGCGCACTTTGGAGGCCTTGGGCTTCCCCGTCGTCGAGGCAGATCTGTGCCCTGACTTAGACTGCGTCAAGGCTGCCTATCGCAAATGGCTGGCCCGACGCCCTACCTGGCCCTATGACTTGGACGGCGTAGTCATTAAGATCAACGACCTGGAACTGCAACGCAGCCTGGGCGTGGTGGGTAAGGATCCCCGGGGCATGGTGGCCTACAAATTCCCGGCCCAAGAAGTGACCACCATCCTGTTGGACATTCGGGTCAATGTCGGACGCACCGGTGTGCTCACGCCCTACGCGGTGCTTGAACCCGTGGAAATCGGCGGCGTGGTGATCCGCAAGGCGACCTTGCACAACTTCGACTATATCCGCGAAAAAGACATTCGCATCGGCGACCGGGTCATTGTCAAGCGAGCCGGCGATGTTATCCCTTATATTGTCGGGCCCGTGATTGCGGCCCGCACCGGCAAAGAGCGCATCTACCAGCCGCCCACCCACTGCCCCGTGTGCGGCGCGCCCGTGGAAAAGGTGGAGGGCGAGGTCGCGCTCTACTGCATCAACGCGGCCTGCCCCGCACAACTGAGCCGCAACATCGAGCACTTTGCCTCGCGCGAAGCCATGGACATCGAAGGCTTGGGGCGCAAGATCGCGGAGCAACTGGTGACGGCCCAGGTCGTGCACGACGTGGCCGACCTCTATTATCTCACCGTGGAGGATCTGCTGCCGTTGGAAGGCTTCGCCCAAAAGAAAGCCGAAAACCTCATCGCGGCCATCCAAGCCAGCAAAGATCGTCCCTTGGAGCGGCTGATTTACGCGTTGGGCATTCGGGGCGTGGGCGCGGTCACCGCGCGGCTGCTGGCCCAGCGCTATCAAGACCTGGACGCGTTAGGGCAGGCCAGCGCGGAGGAACTGGCCGAAATCGAGGGCATCGGACCGGTTACCGCGCGCTTCATCGTCGACTGGTTCCATCGCGAGCGCAACCGCAAGGTGTTGGAAAAACTGCGGCAGGCCGGCGTATGGCCGCGCGCGGCCCACGCGCATCGCGAGCCCGAGGCGCAACCCCTGGCCGGCCTAACGTTCGTCATCACCGGCACGCTGCCCGGCCTCACCCGCGAAGAGGCCAAGGCCTGGCTGGAAGCCCGGGGAGCCAAAGTGACCAACTCGGTCAGTCGCAAGACGTCGTACCTCATTGTAGGCGAGAACCCCGGCTCCAAACTGGCCAAGGCCCAGGCTTTGGGCGTGCCCACCCTGACTTGGGACGAAGTTGTACGGATGGCGGAGGGAAGTGGGGGGTAGAGGGTCGGTGAAGGGTGCCTTGGTGTTACCCTGTGTTGGCATCCCACACACGGCCGTTGTATTGACTACACGCAGTCCGGCCGCCAAGAGAACGAGGAGCCTGGCTACACGCACCGTCCCAAACGCGAATCTTTGATGCACGGAGGTACCTATGCGCGCCACCCATCCCCCGGCCCAAGCGGAGCCCGTCCCCATCTTGGTATTGCATGGCCCCAACCTCAACTTGCTCGGCACCCGAGAACCCCACATCTACGGCACGTTGAGTCTGGACGCGCTCAACGCGCGTTTGTCCGCGGTCGGCGCCACGCTGGGATTTGAAGTGCGCACAGCCCAACACAACGGCGAAGGTGAACTCATCACCGCGTTGCACCAGGCCGCGCCCTGGGCCCAGGGCGTGGTGTTCAATCCCGGTGGCTATACGCATACCTCGGTCGCACTACGCGATGCCATCGCCGCCATCCCTATCCCCGTGGTCGAGGTGCACTTGTCCAACATCTTCGCCCGAGAGCCCTTTCGCCACCGCTCGCTGACCGCAGGTGCTTGTATAGGCAGCATCAGCGGCTTTGGCTGGCATTCCTATGTGCTGGGACTGTACGCTTTGGCCGCGCACCTGGGCCGGTGGCCCGCGTCGGAGAACGCCCCATGAACACCCCGCCCGAAATCTTCACCGCCCCCTGGGCCGAGGCCTTCTGCCAAGCCCTGAACGCCAACGAGCGCTATCGCCGGGTCGCCCGCACATGGGAGGGCGCGCTGCTCTTGGTCATGGAAGCCGATCCTGCTCGCGGCATCCCCGCGACGCGGGCCGTGTTCTTAGACTTGCACCACGGCCAGTGCCGAGCCGCACGGGCGGCCGCGCCCGACGATGCTGCCCACGCGCCCTATGTGCTCACCGCGACGCCCGCGGTGTGGAAAGCCATTCTGCAAGGCGAACTGCCCCCCATTGCCGCGATTTTGCGGGGCAAACTACGCTTGACCAAGGGCAACATGATGGCCTTGGTCCCCCATGTGCGGGCCGCGCAAGAGTTGGTGGCCACAGCCGCGCGCTTGCCCACCGCGTTTCCGCCGGAATGGTGAAGGTCGGGAGGGCGCAGGGCGCGCGAGCAACCAGGCGCCGGGGGCAGCCCCAAGGTCACCCCCGGCGTCGGACGCGGCATTTCACGGCCGGCCAGGAACTTCCGCCCCGGATGCCGGCGTCAGTAGGCCAAGAGCGCATCCATGGCCTGGCGGATGCGTTCCACCGTGGGCACCACCGCGTGCATCAGGCCAATGTTGTAGGGGACGGGCACATCGGGCGCAGCCACCCGCCGCACCGGCGCGTCAAGCCATTCAAAAGCCTGTTCGGTGACCACCGCGACAATCTCCCCGCCAAAGCCGCCGGTCAGACCGTCTTCGTGCACCACCAACAGCCGCCCGGTTCGGCGCACGCTGGCCAGCACCGCCTCCTCGTCCCATGGGATGAGGGTTCGCAAGTCCAACACTTCGACCTGCCCCGGGAAGGCTCGGGCCGCCTCCAGCGCTCGGGGGACCATCGCGCCCCAAGTCACCACGGTCAGCCGATCGCCTTGGGTAAGCCGCGCGGCGCGGCCAAAGGGTAGGCAATACTCGTCGCCCGGATACGGTCGCCGCGCAGGCGCGGTATCGAGCAAGGCCCGATGCTCCAAAAAGATCACCGGATCGTCGCCCCGCAGCGCGGTGCGCATCAATCCCGCGGCATCGGCCGCGTTGCTGGGGTAAGCAATGCGCCAGCCGAACATGTGCACAAACTCTTGCTCCGCGCTGAAACTGTGCCAAGGGTCGCCCGTCACCTTGCCATAACCTACGGGGATGCGCAGCACCACGGGCGCGGCGAATTGGTTGGCCGTGCGCCAGCGCAAAAAACCCAAATCGTGGATAGGCTCTCGGGCCGGGTCGGCATATTTGCGGAACTGAATTTCAGGCACGGGCAACAGCCCGGCCAACGCCATGCCCACCGCGCGGCCCACGATGCCAACCTCGTTCAACGAAGTATCGAACACCCGCTCAGGGCCATGCTTTTGCAACAGGCCGCGCGTCGCGCCATGCACGCCGCCTTTGACGGCGACATCTTCGCCAAACACCGCGATGCGGGGGTTGAGTTCCATCTCCGTATCCAACACCCGCAGCACCGCGTCCACCAAGTTCACCCGGCGCTTAGGCTGGGCAGGTCGCGGCTCGTCGTGCCCCAGGGGCGGCAGCGCGCCCTCAGGGCGCAAACCGCCCATTTGGGGCGCTTGGCCCTCATAAAACACATGCCGCCGCACTTGCGCGGGATCAGGCTCCGGTTGGGCTTCGGCCCAAGCCAAGGCCTCGCGCACATCATCCCGCACCCGCTGGACCAGCGTATCCCAGTCGGTGGGGGTGAACAAACCCTCATGCAACAGGAATTCCCGCAAGTGCAGCAACGGATCCATGCGGGCCTCGGCTTCGCGCTCGGCCGCGGGCTTGTAGGCTGCGTTGTCGGTGAACGTGTGGCCACTGAGGCGAGGTACCCGCAGGCGCACCAGCGCGGGCCCTGCGCCCGAGCGCACGTGCGCGATGGCCTCTTGCAACATGCGCAGCGTCTCCGCGGGGCGATAGCCTGGCCCGTCCCACAAGCGCAGATTGCCGTAGGACTTGAGATTTGCGGCAATGTTCCCACCGGGGACCTGCAAGTCACTGGTCACCGAAATGCCATACTTGTTGTCTTCGATGACGAACAGCATGGGCAGTTTCTGGGGGGCGACCACGTTGAGCGCGGCCCAAAAGCCGTTGCTGGCCACACTGCCGTCGCCGCCCATCGCCACGGCGATGGCCCCGCGCCATGCGTCTTCCCCCAGCACCCGCACCCGATAGCGAATGGCCTGGGCCCAACCCGCGGCCGTGGGATACTGCGCGCCCACATCGCCCGACGAGGGCAACACCGTGGCCCGATCGCGGCGGGGCAAGTGGTACATCACGCCCGTATCGCGGCCCCAACTGGGCGGTGTGGCTTTGGCCATGTTGGCCGCCAGGGCTTCGCCCGCGGTCAGGCCGCTGGCCAGCACAAACGGCCGAGAGCGATAATACACCGTCGCCGCGTCGTGGGGATGGTCCAACAAGCGGGCGGTGAGCACTTGCACCAGTTCGTGGCCTTTGGCCGAAAATTGATACTTGACCTTGCCCTGGGGCGTGAGTTCTTGCTCCTCCAATTCGTCCAAATGCCGCGAGAGCAGCATGTAATACGCGACTTCCGTCCAATTGACCGCGGGGGTTGAGGTCATGAAACGCCTCCTGAGAGCGATAAACCCGCGCCGCGTGCGGACATTCGCGTCACGGGCTGGCAAAAAACAACGGCGGGAAAACCGCCGTTGCCCTTACTGGTTTTGATCTTCGCTCAAATAGGGCACCCAATCGTTGATACGGTGCTTGACCGCGTACGTGGCCAACTCGACCCGATTGCGAAAGTTGAGTTTTTCCATGATGGTGCTGACATAGTTGCGCACTGTGCCTTCGCTGAGCCGCAGCCGTTGGCCGATCTCGCGGTTGCTCAGGCCCTTAGAGACCAAAGCCAAGACCTCCATCTCGCGCGGCGAGAGGCCCGAGAACGGCGTATCTTGGCCGGTTTGTTGCAGGTCCGCGCGGGTGAGCAAGTCGCCGGCGGAGTCAACATCCAGCAGCGTCTCGCCGCGGCCCACCGCGCGCACGACACGCAGGAGTTCGTCGCTACCCACCTCTTTGAGCACATACCCCTTGACGCCCACCCGCAAGGCTTGGGCCACAAAGGCTTCGTTGACAAACGATGTGAGCAATACGATGGACGCGTTGGGGTAGCGCTCGCGGATGCGCCGGGC
Source organism: uncultured Anaerolineaceae bacterium (assembly GCA_964446575.1). Classification (GTDB taxonomy): domain Bacteria; phylum Chloroflexota; class Anaerolineae; order Anaerolineales; family DRMV01; genus JAADEN01. Next base: position 32,422 of record CAYUOX010000042.1, read on the forward strand.
CGCTTCTAAACCGCTATGGTCGGGCAAGCGCAAATCCATCACCGCCACGTCAGGGCGGTGCAGCAAATATTGGCGGACGGCCTCTTGGGCCGTGCCGGCTTCGGCCACGACTTCCAGGTCGGGCTCCGCGTTGATCAAGGCCTTGAGGCCCAGGCGGACGACTTCGTGGTCGTCGACCAACAAAATGCGCAAGGTCATGGCAACCTCCCTAAGTCATGCCAGCGCCGGGGGCGCGGTCTCCGCCCCCTCGTCGGCAGATGGCGAGCGCGGTTCATCCGCGGCAGGGTGCAGGGGCCCCGCGGACGCGGGGGGCGCGTCGTTCGCGGCAGACGACCAATGATTTAGCGGGACCCACAATTCCACGCGCGTCCCTTGCCGCGGCTCAGAATGCAGTTTCATGCGGCCACCTAACAGCAAGGCGCGCTCTTCCATGTGGCGCAAACCAAAGCCGGGCTTCAAATCCAGCGGCATTCCCCGGCCGTGGTCTTGGACGCACACCACCATGTGCCCTTCGGCTCGGCGTAAGTGCACGTCAATGTAGGGCGTGCGCGCGTGCCGAATGGCGTTGGCCAAGGCTTCCCGCACGAAGGCAATGACGTGCACGGCCCGCTTGGGGTCCAAAAAGGGTGGCGCGCCGTCGCTGTGAAAACGCACTTCGGTGCCAGAGATGTGCTGGGCCTCGTCTACCAGGTTCTGCAAGGCGCGTTCAATATCGGCGACATGGATTTTAGGCGACCATTCGTGCAACAACCGCCGCATCTCTGTTGTGGCCGAGTCCAAGGCCGCGGTGATGCGCTCAACGTCCGCGCGCAACCCGTCGGGCACTTGCCGCTCCAGAGCGCGGGCCAGCAAGCCCGCCGCGTACACTTGTTGCAGCGCGCCATCGTGCAGATCGCGGGCGATGCGCTCGCGCTCTTGGCTTTGGATGTGTTGCAGTTCCATGTGGTCCAAGCGGCGCTGGGTTTCGACCACGAACACCTCCATGCCGCGGATGAAGGACCACGACAGAATTGCGCCCACGATAGTGGCGATGATCTCCGGGGGAACGCGCACCACGGCCAGCCATACCTCGCCGTTGATCCACTGGGCGGGGAAAAACGGCGCGGGCGGCGCGAACAGGGGCATGAGCGCGCCAAACGCGGCCAACGACAGACCCGCGACGCGCAAAGTACGGTAGATGCGCTCCACGCCCAGGGGCCGAATGTAACGCAGCGCGTGATGTCGCAGCCCATAAGCCGAGATCAGCCCCGCGGGCAAGGCCAACACGTAGCGCGCCAGCGCGTCCGCAGTGTTGAGTGCGGGGTACACATCCAAATCTTCGGCCCAGGCCATTCCTAAGGCGGCCAAGGCCCAAAACACCAGCAGGCTCAGCGACCACGCCCGACTGGCAAACCACGGCTTGGCCGATTCGTCGTCCAACAGCCGGCGCCCAAAACTGAGCAGCATGGCGAACGAGCCCGCGAGCAACAACATGCGCAAAAAACGCAACCCATCCACCAATTGCTCGGGCTGCAGATAAGGCGCTTGCAGGGGAATGAACAAGTAACCCCAGGCGTAAAAACCGTGCAGAAAGCCAAACGCGGCCAAACGAGGGAGGCCTCGCGCCAAGGCCAAACGCGACAGGCGACCGGCTTGGGTGAAAATCAAACTGCCCAACAGAAAAAAGACCTGGCCGTATAGGAACCAGATTAAAGGCCGATTGGCTTCCCACCAGGCGAAGCCTGTATCTCCCATAGCCGCCTCGCGTCACGCTCCAAACTTATCTTGATTTTACCATATTTGCATGAAGGCCGTCTGCTCAAGGCAGCCGCAGCGTGGGTCGCCCCAACCGTGCCGCGCGCGGCCCGCGCGGCGCGGTTCTTCACGCTCAGGGCGCACGCGCCGGCCGGGTGGAGCGCCACGCGGCCACCCACGCGGCCAGGTAGAAGGCCCCGCCCCCCACCCAGACCAACAGCAAAGGCCAGCCCGAAGCCCCAGCCCAGGCTTTGACCACGGGCAACGCGAGCAGCAGGGCAGCCGCGGCGACCAACACGGTTTGGGTGGGCACCCGGCGAAGTGAAGCCGAACGCGCGGGCAAAGGGGTGCGCACGCCACGCCAGAACAGCAACGCCGCGAGCGCGTACAAAATCCAAATAACGACCTGCCCCGGCCATAGCGGGGGCACATGCTGAGGGTAAATGGTCACGCCCAACACCCCATAGTAGCCCAAGAGCAACATCACCAAGACGCGCCACGCACGCGGGCCAGGCAAGACATCCCCCAAGGTGTACTGACGGCCGCGGGTCGCCCGCTTCCACAGCAGGGTGAGCGCGCCCAACATTGCCACACCCGCCACGCCCGACGCCAGCGACGTCAACGGCGTCGGGGAGTTGATGGTTTGCACAACCGCCCCCAGCACGGCCAGGCCCACCCATCCCCACGCCGAAGTGTATACCCAGCGCACCAACCCCGGCAGCGCCGCGCGGATGGTGTCCGACGTGGTCAACAAGGTCTCGGCCAACACCACCGGTGTGATGAACGAGAACCAGGTGTGCCACCACAACAAGACCACAACCTCGACGATGGCGACATCGGCCACAGTGAGCAAGGCCCCCCAAGTGGGCTTCCACAACATCTTGGTGATGTAGGCCTCATACAGGCCGAACAGCGCACCCGCGGCCATAAGGGTGGAAAAGCGCGGTCCATGGCGATAGACCCAGGTCAACAACACCAACGCGTGCAATCCATACAAAGGCCAAGTGACCACCACCCCCCAAACATGCCAAAAAGGGAACAAGTCAGAACCGGCCAGCACCTCCGCGCAAAAGGTGGAATACGCGGCCAAGAGCAGGCCGAACAACCAGCGGTGTTGTTTGGGAGCCATGATCGCGCCTCCGGGGCGCGCGCTACACCCCCAGGATTTGCAACGCGCGCAAGACGGCCGAGTGCAAACGGCCGTTGGTGGCCAACACCCCGCGATTGCGGGACAAGGTGAGGCCTTGGGCAAAGTCCAACGCGCGGCCGTCCAAGTCGGTCACCCGTCCACCGGCCTCGGTGACCAACAGCGCGCCCGCGGCTTGGTCCCAAATTTTTTCACGATAGTCGGGCTTCGCGGCCGGGGGGACCCGGACGTAAATGTCGCCCTGCCCTGCGGCCAGCAAAGCATATTTGGCTTGGCTGTCGAGGCGCACCGGGGGGTGGATCATGCCCAACTGCTGGGCCAAGGCCGCGACGAGGCCGCCGTGGGTGTGCGCGGCTTCGTAAGAGCGCAACAGCCGGGCCTGGCGTGGATCGTCCACGGTGGAGACGCGCAGCCGTTGCCAAGCGTCTTCGTGCAAGCCCGTGGCCCACGCGCCTTGGCCCTGAGCCGCCACCGCGAGCACGCCCGGCCGGTCGGGCGTGAACAACACCAGGTTGGGGCATCCCAGGCCGCCCCACACCACGCGGCCGCCTTCAATCAAGGCCAGGGCAACCGCATATTGCGCGCCGCGCAAAAAGCCCTTGGTGCCATCGACGGGGTCGAGCACCCAAAAACGGTCTCGGGCCGCGCCTCGGCCTTGTTCCAGCCAAGCCACGATGTCCGCCCAAGTCGCGTGAGGGTGGACCACCCGCACCGCGTCCAACACGGCCTGCTGCACGGCCGCGGGCGCGGCTTGCAGGGTGGCCGCGTCTTCTTCCGCGACCAAGGGCGTGTGCGGGTCGTGGGCCAGCAGCGCCGCGGTCACCACGGCTTGCGCGGCAAAGTCTGCCGCGGTCACGGGGGAACGGTCGGCCTTGTCCACGGCCTGGGCCGCGCGTTGCTGTTGCACCGCGCGGGTGACGCGCGCGGCCGCACGCAGCGCATCCACGGCCCACGGGTGCGGCAGGGTGGGCTTCATGCGCGCCTCCGTTTGCGACGCCGGCCGGCCCGCCGCGGAGCAGGCTCCCTCGCGCCCGCGGCTTGAGCCGGAACCCCCACCAAATCGTAGACCATCGCGCCGGTGATGCGCACAGGCACCAACGCCCCCACAGGAAGGACGGCTTCAACCAGCACCAGGCCGTCGATTTCGGGCGCGTCACGATAGGAGCGCCCGACCGAAAGGCCATGTTCGCGGTCAACGCCCTCGATGAGCACATCCAGCACCCGCCCCACTTGGGCCTGGTTGCGCGCCAACGAGATGGGCTGCTGCGTGGCCATGAGGCGCTCCCAGCGGTCTTGTTTGACCTCGGGCGGGATGGGGTCGCCCAAGGCCGCGCTGGCGGTGCCCTCTTCGTAGGAGAAGCGGAACGCGCCCACCCGGTCGAAGCGCACTTCGCGCACGAAATCGAGCAGGGTCTGAAACTCCTCCTCCGTTTCGCCAGGATAGCCGACGATGAAGGTGGTGCGCAAGGCCAGGTTGGGGATGGCTTGGCGCATTTTCTCTAATGTGCGATACACCCAATCGATGTTGGCCGGGCGGCGCATCCGGCGTAAAGTGGCCGGGTGCGCGTGCTGCAAAGGCATGTCGAGATAGGGAACGATTTGTGGCCGGGTGGCCATGACTTCGATAAGCCGGTCGGTGACATAGCCGGGGTACGCGTACAGCACACGAATCCAGGGCACATCGGGCACCGCGTCGGTCAAGGCTGCGAGGAGTTGAGCCAAGCCGTCCTTGAGGCCCAAGTCGTGGCCATAGTCGGTGGTGTCTTGCGCGATGAGGATGATCTCCTGCACGCCCGCATCGCGCAGCAGCCGGGCTTCCGCGACGATAGCCTCGATGGGGCGGCTGACCAACGCGCCCTTGATGAGGGGAATGGCGCAGAACGCGCATGGCCGGCGGCAACCGTCCGCGATCTTGAGGTACGCGCTGCCCCCCTGCACCGCAACCCGAGGCACCCCGCGCTCGTCCCGTCCAACCGTGGGCGTTTCGGGCAGGTGATACAAGGGCTGGGGATGCGGCTTTTGGCGCAAGCGGCGCAGCACATCCAAGATGTCCATCCAGCGACGGGTGCCCAGGATGCCATCGACACCGGGCACACGACGGGCCACCTCTTGGCCATAACGTTGGGTGAGGCACCCGGCCGCGATGAGCCACTGGCCCGGACGCTTCGCGGCGGCCAGGTCTTGCAAGACTTGGTAGGACTCTTCGCGCGCGGGCGCGATAAAGCCGCATGTGTTCACGATGACCACGTCGGCCTGGTCGGCCGTGTCCGCGGCTTGATAGCCCGCGCGGTCAAGCAGCGTCGCCATCGAATGCGCGTCGACCGTGTTCTTGGCACAGCCAAGGGAGAGGATATGATAGGTGGGCATGGTCACTCCTACCCGGGGGGTGCGCCCCGCGTCGGGCTTGGGAAAGGATTGTAGCATAGAAAAGCGGGGAGCAGGGAGCGAAGGGCAGGGGCAAAGAGCCCGGCCCCGGCGGAGGTGGTCCACCGGGGCCGGTTGGCTGCGCACCAGCCAGGCTCAGGCTTCGGACGACGCGTATTGGGCCCGCAACACCTTCTTGTCGATCTTGCCCACACTGGTCTTAGGCAGGCTGTCGACGAACACGAACTTGTCGGGAATGGCCCAGCGGGTGATGGCGCCTTCTTCCACATACTTGGCCAAGTGGGCCTTGAGTTCGTCGGCCGTCAAGGTCTCGCCCGCGCGCGGGACCACGATGGCCAGCGGCCGCTCATCCCACTTGGGGTCGGGCACGCCAATCACCGCGGCCTCGTCCACCTTGGGGTGCAGGCTGAGCAAGTTCTCCAATTCCAACGACGAGATCCACTCGCCGCCGCTCTTGATCACATCCTTGAGCCGGTCCACGATTTGCACATAACCGTGCTCGTCCATGACCGCGACATCGCCAGTGTGCAACCAACCGTCACGCCAAAGTTGCTCCGACTTTTCGGGGTCCTTGTAATAACCAGGCGTCAGCCAGGGCGTACGCACCACGATCTCGCCCTTCTCTTGGCCGTCCCGAGCCACGTCCTCGCCCTTCTCGTTGACCACGCGCAACTTGACCAAGGGGATGGGCACGCCGGTCTTGATGAGATAGTCGAGTTTGCGATCCTCATCCCAGTCGGCCATGTACGGCTTGAGGAAGGCCAAGGTCAGAATGGGCGCGGTCTCCGACATGCCATAGCCCGCGTACACCTTGATGCCCAAAGCCCGCGCGCGCTCCGCCAAGCCACGGGTGAGGCGGGCGCCACCGATGACCACGGTCCAATGGCTCAGATCCAGCCCCTTCACCGCTTCCGCGCCCACGATCATCTGCAAAATGGTGGGCACACAATGGCTAAAGGTCACCTTGTGCCCCACGATGAGTTTGAGCAGCATGGCCGGCTCATATCGTCCCGGATACACCTGCTTGACGCCCAACATGGTCATCAGATAAGGCACCCCCCACGCGTGCACATGGAACAAGGGCGTCAAAGGCATGTACACCGTATACTTGTTGGCCGGGTAATCGCTAAACCCAAAGAGCGCGGTCGCGCCGGCCAAGGTGTGCAGCACCAATTGGCGGTGATTGAAATACACGCCCTTGGGCTTGCCCGTGGTGCCCGTGGTGTAGGCCATGGTCGCCTGGGTGGTCTCGGGGAAATCGGGCAGTTCGGGCAAGGGCTGCACGCTGTGGATCCACGACTCATATTCCACGCGCGCCAAGGGGTGGTCGGGCACCTCGCCTTTGTCGGTGATGATGATATAGTGCTGTACTGTGCTCAAGTGCGGCGCCAAGCGCTCGACCAGGGGCAAAAAGTCCTCGTGAAAGATGAGCACCTCATCTTCCGCGTGCAGGATGGTATAGCCGATGTCGGCCGGGGCCAAACGGGGGTTGATGGTGTGCAGCACATACCCCGCGCCCGGGATGCCAAAGTACATTTCCAAATAGCGGTGGCTATCCCACTCAATCACGCCAACTTTGGTGCCGGGTTTAAGGCCCAAGGCCTGCAACGCGGCGGCCAACCGCAGCACCCGCTGGTACATGTCCGCGTAGGTGTACTCCACCTGGTCTCGATAGACGATCTTCTGCTCCGGATACCACTCGACACCGTGCTCCAACAAGCGCTTGAGCAACAATGGATAGTCATAAACGGGCATGGCGCGACCTCCTACAAAAAGGCATCCAACAGACGGTCAAGGGGACAATGCCCTTGGGGCCGAGCCCAAGGTGCTTTCATTGTAGCAAAAAACGCCCGCCAACGGAAGCGAGGCGCGCGAAAAAAAGCCCCGCCGCGCGAAAAGCGCGCGACGGGGGAGGAAAGACCGCCAAAGGCGCGGTCTCAAGGGCCTGGTGTAGGGGTGAGCGGTGTGGGCGTAGGCGTTGGCACGCCCAAACGCTGCTGCACGCGGCCGCGCCAGCCAGGCGGCAGCGTGTTCAAGTTGCCAGGCCCCCGGCGGCCGCGTGCCCGCTGCAGAGCCAATTCGCAGCCATACAGCAAATCGAAGCCCGGACCGCCAAAGCACAAATCCAAGCCTGGCCCACCAATGAGCACATCATCGCCGTCGTCGCCCCAAAGTACATCCAACCCCGCCCCCGCGACAATACAATCATCGCCGCCCAGGCCCTCGAGCCAATTGGAGCCGGCCGTACCCAAAATGAGATCGTTGCCGTTGGTGCCAGTGGCTGTGCCCCCGCTGGCCACCACAATATTGGTCAGCGGGATGCCGCCGCACTCGTCGGGCTTCAGTTGATTGGGGCTGACGCGCAAAGGGCCGACATCGTCCAAGCGGGTTGTGGGCACCAAAATATTCGCTGCCTGGCCGGGCGTCAGGGCCAGCCCCAACGCCATAAGACCCAAGGCCCACAACAGCGCCCGACCGGCCAAGCGGATGCTATGCCGCCCGACCATGGTCCTCCTCCGCGCGCGGCGTGTGCAGGTCGGCCGCCGAGGGCGCCGCAGTCCCTCGCGGCTCGCTCGCGGCCGCGTCCGTCGGGTTGGCGACGGTCTTCGTGGCGACGGCCTCGTCGTGCGCGTGGGGCATGGCTGTCGCGTGATGATACACCGCTTCAGGGAGCCGCAGCCACAAATGCACCGCCTCTTCGGTAGGCACCAGCAACACCGGTTCCCCCCACTTGTGGGCCAAATGCAGGAGGGCTTCAGGCGATGCTTCAACCGCCTGGACGCGCCAAACGTCCATCCACGGGCCCGGGGGCAACACAACGCCGTGCCCACCCAGCCACGCTCGGAAATAAACCTCGGGCCAACGGGTGCGAGCCCAGCCCAACGCCGCGTTGGAGAGCAGCAGCAATAAACCGCCACTCAAAGCCAACCCCCACCCCCACGAACGCACCTGGTCGACCGTGGCCTGCAGCGGTCCGATGCTGAGCCGCCGCGGCCGCGTGACCGAGCGCTCTTGCACCCCCTTCCACACCGGCGCGAAGACATCGCCGGTTTCGCTGCCGGGAGCCGACCGCCCCGCTTGCAGCACGAAAAAGCCCTCTCCTTCGCGGCGGAAGTGCAGCGAACTCGTCGCGGCATATTGCCAGGGCTCGCCGTTCACCCGCGCTTCCCACGCCCACGCGACCGTCACGGTCAGCGTATACCCACGGGCCGGAGGATACACGGCCTCGCGCTGGCGGATGGCCCGCTCAATCCCATCCAAGTCCACCGTGCCCGTGACCTCCCACTCGGGGCCAGAGACGCGAGTCGTGGCCACTGGCCAAGTGCGCGACCAGCCATAATCGTCCGCCAAGCGCAAATGCATAATGGCCTGGCCGGTGGATGCCTCCGGTGGGGCCGGCGCGACCAAGCGGGCCGCGAAAGTGAACGCCACCTCGGGCGTCACCGGTTGATACAACGGCGCACCCAAGGGCAAAGTCTCGTCTTCGGCCACCGACCGGGGGACCGGCGCGCGATAGGTCCACTGGCCCGTCACCTGCCAAGGTGCGGGCTCCGGCACGGTCATAGTGCGCGGCAGCCAGAAGCCCACTGCCAACAGGCCCAGGCCTACCCAAGCGGCAATCCAGGCCACCAAGTTCAACGGTTCATAAAGCCCCGCGCTGTGCCAGGCGCGGGTGCGCCAAGGGGTCGTGCTCATCGTCGCCGTCCTCGTCGTCGGTCACGGCGGGCCGGCGGAGCAGGGCCGGCCCATAACCACCAGGCCAAGGCCACCGTGAGGGCCAACAAAGGGCCACGCCACGCCCACAACCAGCCCCCGATCTTGGGCACGGCAAACCAATAACGGCCGATGATCTCGGCTGTGGTGGGCCGGTCAGGGTCCAGATAGGTATTGGCATCCCCGCGCAGCACGAAGCGCCCTGATTCATCATAGCCGACAATGCGATGGAAGATCGCGGCGATGTTCGAGCCGCGATACAACACCTGGTCGCCGGGCGCATAAGCAGCGGCGGCGCGCACGACAACCAAGTCGCCGCGCTGAAATGCGGGCGCCATGCTGTTGCTTTGCAAGACCACAAACGCGGTCGCGCCGCCCAACGCTTGCGGCCACAATGCCAAAAGTGCCGCGCTGGCCAACACGACCCCCAACCAGGCCCCCCGTTGCCGCCAATGGACGTTCGACCAAGGGAACCAAACGCGCATCCCACCCCCGCGGTCACGCGAGAGGGGCCGCAGGCG
>CAYUOX010000043.1:0-33154 GCA_964446575.1 uncultured Anaerolineaceae bacterium
TGGCCTCTTCGAAGGGCCGCACCATTTCGCGAATCTGCTCCACCGTCAGCCACTCGGTGTTGGTGTTGCTGGCGTAACGAAAGCCCTCGGGCAGAGGCTTGCCGCGGTCGCGCCAGCCCCGGCCGAACCAGGCTTCCTCATAGGAGGGCAGAATGACGAACATGTCGTCCAGTTCCACCGCGCTGCGCGCTTCATCTTCGTTGAGCAGCACTTCGTGTAGGCGTTCGCCGGGCCGGATGCCGATCACTTCCCACTCGGCGTCGGGCGCAATGGCCCGCGCCAAATCGGCAATGCGCATACTGGGCAACTTAGGCACAAACACCTCGCCGCCTTCCATTTGCTCGATGGCTCGAATCACAAAGCGCACGCCCTGCTCCAGCGAAAGCCAAAAGCGGGTCATGCGCGGGTCGGTGATGGTCAAGCGGCCTTGGGCCCGCTGCCGCAGAAATACGGGCACGACACTGCCTCGGCTGCCCACCACATTGCCATAGCGGGTGCAACTGAAGCGAGTATGGGTGTGGGCCGCGTACGCGTTGCTTTGGACTACCAACTTTTCCGCGGCCAACTTGGTCGCGCCATACAAATTGACAGGGTTGACGGCTTTGTCCGTGCTCAGAGCCAGCACCTTCTTGACCCCCGCATCCAACGCGGCCTCGACCACATTGGCACTGCCCAAAATGTTGGTTTTGATGGCCTCCATGGGATTGTATTCGCAGGCCGGCACTTGCTTGAGCGCGGCCGCGTGCACCACGATGTCCACCCCTTGCATGGCCCGGCGCAATCGGTCTCGGTCCCGCACATTGCCGATGAAATAACGCAAGCGCGGGTCGTCGAAGCCAGCCAGGCGCATCTCGTGCTGCTTGAGTTCATCGCGGCTGAAGACGATGATCTTGCGCGGCTGATACTCGCGCAGCATGATCTCAATGAATTTTTTGCCAAAAGAGCCAGTGCCGCCGGTGACCAGCACCACTTGTTGGGACCAATCCATGAAGCGCTCTCCTCACGCGGTGGGGTGGGTTTGGGGGATGGGCTCCGCTTCGGCCCGCGCCCATTGGGCCCAGCGCAGCGGTTCGCCCGCGAAGAGGCCGAAGGTCTCGCGAAACGCGGGTTGTTCCAGCGCCGCGGCAAAAGGCCATTCAGTCAGGGTGTCCTCCCAAAACATGATATGCCACGGGAAGGGCCGCGGGTAGGTGAAGAAGAAGTGATACGCATAGCGGCGGGCCGCGTCGACTTGCGACGGCTGGAGGGCCAGGGCTGCGGGCGCGTGCAGCCCCCGCTCTAACAGGTCGTAGTAGGCATCCCACGAGTCGGGGTCCCACGTAAAGCCGCGACCCCGATAATGCACCCGGCCGGCCACGATCACGGGAACGCCATCCATGGCCATTTCCAAGCCCAACGTGGTGGTATAGACCAGGCCCAAGGTGGTGATTTCGACCAAGTCGTAGGTATTGACCCGCGCATCAGGGGGGATGATGTGGATGTGGGACGGCGGCGAGGGCAAGGTGTGGCGCACGACTTGCAGCATGGACATGCCTCCGGGCACCAACAGCGCTTCGCCGGGGTGCACTCGCACCACGACTTGAACCTGCGGCCGGCGGGCGAAGAAACGCAGGGTATCGGCCAGCCAATCGGCCATGCCGGCTGAGAAGACCTGGCGGTCTAAGGTCATGGAATCGCCGAAGACGTTGGTCGCGATGAGCACCAAAGGCCGGTCGTCCAGGCCCAAGCGTTCACGCAGGGCGTTCGCGCCGGCACGGTCGACTTGTTGCCATGCGCGCACATGGTCGCCCCAAGTGCGGCCTCCGCGGCGCGCGGTCATGAAGGCTTGCAGGCGCTGCCATTGCGCGGGCGTCAACGGCCGCTCGCGTACGGCTTCCCAGAGGTCGTCGGTGGGCAGGTCCATGACCGGCGCGTCGTGAGCGACCCACACATGCCCTTTTTGGTACTCGAACTCGTAACTTACCACGCGCACGCCCAAATATTGGGCTACCGCGTGCGCAACGCCGAACTCCAACACCGCGGCGTTGGGCACCACCAACACATCGGGTCGAAGGTCGCGCAGCCAACGCAGCAACACACTCGCGGCTCGGCGGTTGCGTCGCAAGCGCAACGCGAACAGGGCCGAAGATTCGTCCACCCCCTCGCGCTGGAGGGTGTATTCAACATCGCGCCGGCTGAGCGTCCGCAGCGCGGGCTCGAGTTCGGCCGGCACCGCGGCGCTGGGCGCGCGTAGCAAGGAGACAGGCTGCAAGGCCGCGCGCGCTTGACTCAGCAGCGCGCGATAGTTCAGATCCCACTTGCGCACATCCCACAAAGGCGGCCGGTCGCTCCAGTCTTGGTAGGGCAGATACCCCAGCGTGACCCGATGCCCCAAGGCCCGCAAGGCCAGCCCCAACAGCGTGGTGTGCGCGACCCACGGCGCGAGCATGGCAAAAATGGCCACATGGCGGCCGCGCGCGGTTTGCCCCCCTCGTTCGGCCGCGATGTGGGCCCATTGCCACAAATGCGGGGCGAGGTGGCGCAGCATTCGATGCACCTCGGCGCGGTGCCGGGTGCGAAAGTACCAATCCAATTCCACCAAGCCCGGTATCCAACCGAGCCAATGTTTCCAAGGGGCCATGAGGCGCTCCCTTCACGTGCCAAGGACCGTGGTGATGGGCTATATGATACCCTGATTGCTCGGCCTCGGCAACAGCCGAGCCGAGGGTTCGCGCGCAGGACGCACCGCGAGGCGCTCTACCGCGGGCTTTGGGGGACTGGGCCTCAGGCCGGGTGGGTTGGTTGAGCCGTTCTTGCGTCCACGCATGGCCCTGGGGTCGGCCGCGCGGGCCGCGGCCCCGAGGAGTGACCTTCTTCCGTCGCGATCTGGGTTATAATGTCGGATACGCTGGCCCGATGCTCATCCTCGCGAGGAGATCGCCCATGGAGTTTGTCCTTCCCAACGAGTTGCGCATGTGGCGAGACGCCGTTTTGGATTTCGCGGCCAATGAGGTGCGGCCTCAGGCTGCCGAGTTGGCCGAACGAAACGAGTTGCATTGGGACGCGCTGCGCAAAGGCGGCGCGTTTGGTTTAATGGGCATGACAGTGCCCGAGGCTTATGGTGGCAGCGAGTTGGACGCGCTGGCCCAGGCCGTAGCCTTGGAGGCCTTGGGCTGGGGGGATGCGGGCACCGCGTTAACCATCGAGGCCCACAACTGTTTGGGGCTGGAGCCCATCGTGCGCTTTGGCACCGAGGCGCAAAAGCAAGCCTGGTTGCCCAAAGCCGTTACTGGCGAGCGTTTGGCCGCGCTGGCGCTGACCGAGCCCCAAGCCGGGTCGGACTTGCAAGGCATCCAGACCCGCGCCACTCGCGACGGAGACGCGTGGGTGCTCACCGGGCAAAAGATGTGGATCACCAACGCGGACGACGCGGCCTTCATCGTGGTGTTGGCCCGCACCCGGCCCGAACGCAGCAGCAAGGCGTTGAGCATGTTCATTGTTCCCCGTGAGGCGAAAGGCCTGCACGTGGGCCCGCCGGAGCGCAAGATGGGCCTGGGCACCAGCCACAGCCACGCGCTGACGCTGGACGGGGTGCGCGTGCCCGCGGACGCGCTGTTGGGCCAAGAGGGCCGGGGGTTGCACCAGGCTCTGGAGGTCTTGGACGGCGGCCGGATTGGCATCGCGGCCCTGTCGGTGGGCGTGGCCCAGGCGGCGTTTGAAGAGGCGCTGCGCTACGCGCAACAGCGCGAAGCCTTTGGCCAGCCCATCGCCCATTTGCAGGCCATTCAGTTCATGCTGGCCGATATGGCCACCGCGATCCACGCCGCGCGGCTGATGACTTATTATGCCGCGTGGCTCAAGGACCAGGGCCGCCCCTTTGCCCAGGCCGCAGCGATGGCGAAACTCTACGCCACCGAGATGGCCGAAAAGGTCGCTCGCGATGCGATCCAAATTCACGGTGGCTACGGCTACAGCCGGGAGTATCCGGTGGAGCGGTTGTATCGGGATGTGCGTTTGATGACCATTGGCGAGGGAACCAGCGAGATCCAGCGCCTGGTAATCGCACGGCGCTTGTTGCAGGGCCAAATGCCCAAGGTGGGCTTGGCCTGACGATGGTGGCCAAAGGGCCGAGACGCGCGCGCCTTGGGGGCGCGGCTCGGCCGTTCGCGGAGCCTTTCCCCCAGGAGGTAACCTCATGAGCGAAACGCCCTTGGTACTTACGGAAATCCACGGCAAGGTGGGTCTGATTCGGTTGAACAATCCGAAGGCGTACAATGCCCTGAGCCCGGCGTTGCTGCAGCAGTTGGTGGACGCGTTGACCACGCTGGACGCGGATGACCGGGTGGGCGCGCTGGTGATTACGGGCACAGAGCGGGTGTTCGCGGCCGGTGCGGACATCAAAGCCATGAGCCAAGCCAGTGCCGTGGAGATGCTGTTGAGCGGTTATGTGGATTTGTTCGACCGGCTGCGCGCGGTGCGCAAGCCCGTGATTGCCGCGGTGGCTGGCTGGGCGCTGGGCGGTGGGTTTGAGTTGGCCATGGCGTGCGATATGATCGTGGCCGCGGAGAACGCGCGCTTTGGACAACCGGAGATCAATTTGGGGGTGATCCCCGGCGCGGGGGGGACGCAACGCCTGACCCGCACGGTGGGCAAGTATTTGGCCATGGAGATGGTGCTGAACGACCGGCGCTTGACCGCGGAGGAGGCGGCTCGGTTTGGGTTGGTGAACAAGGTGGTGCCCACCGAAGCATATTTGGACGAGGCGTTGAAGTTGGCCCAGGCCATTGCCGAGCGCGCTCCCATTGCCGTGCGGCTGGGCAAGGAGGCGGTGAATTACGCGCTGGAGAGCACCTTGACCGCGGGGCTGGCCTATGAGCGCCGGCTGTTCTACCTGCTCTTCGCCACCGAGGACCAGCGCGAAGGCATGGACGCGTTCTTGAACAAACGCCCGCCTGAATGGAAGGGGCGGTGAGCCCCCGCTTGCCTTTTTGAGTACAATAAAAAGTGCGCCGCGCCCCGGTCGCAGGCCGGGGCCGCGGTGTTGTGTGTTGCCGAATCAAAGGGACTTTGCCGCGGAGGAACGCTTATGGCCGAACGAGTGCGTTTTCGGAATACGGACGACGCCAAACCGCGCTTCGACGTGGGAGATCGGGTCGAAGTGTTGTGCGACCACGACAACGAGCAAGGCGAGCGGGTGCGCGATTGGCTGGAAGGCGTGGTTGTCCAGGCCGATTACAAAATGGTTGCCGTGCAGTTCAACCAAGCCGTCTATTTGACCAATGGTTGGTTGATCCCCGACCAAGTCTTGTGGATCCCCCAAACCTCGGACCAAATTCGTCCCGCGCGGCGCCGCCGACGCCGCCGTCGCTGACGCCAGCAGGAGCCCTATCATGACCCTCGCCTGGAATCGCGAACGCCTTTGGCAAGATTTCCCGGCCCTACAGCAGGAAGTCCGCCCCGGTGTGCCGTTGGTCTACCTCGACTCCACGGCCAGCAGCCTCAAGCCTCGGCCCGTCATTGAGCGCTTGGCCGACTTTTACCTGCGCGATTACGCCAACATTCATCGGGGCATCCACACCCTGGCCGAGCGCGCCACCGCGGCCTATGAAGCCGCCCGGCAGAAGGTCGCGCTCTTCTTGGGCGCGTCAGAGGCCGAAGAGATCATCTTCGTGCGCAACGCGACCGAGGCCATCAACCTGGTGGCCCACGCGTGGGCCAAGGTGCACCTCAAGCCCGGTGACCTCATCGTCACCACCGAAGCCGAACACCATGCCAACATCGTACCTTGGCAAATGCTGGCCGCCGCGCACGACCTGCGTTTGGAATTCGTCGCCGTGGACGACCAAGGGCGCTTGGACCTGGCGCACTTCCAGCGCCTTTTGGCCCAAGAGCCCCGTTTGGTGGCCTTTACCCACATGTCCAACGTCAGTGGTGTCATCCCGCCCGTGGCCGAGATGGTGCGGGCTGCGCAGGCCGCGGGCGCGCGGGTGCTGGTCGACGGCGCGCAAGCCGCGCCTCACCTGCCCGTCGATGTCGGGGCGCTGGGGGTCGATTTTTACGTCGTCTCCGCGCACAAAATGTTAGGCCCCAGCGGCATCGGCGCGCTCTACGCCCGCCGCGACGTGCTCGCGACCATGCAGCCCTTCCTCGGCGGGGGTGGCATGATTCGCCGGGTGACCAAACAAGGCTTCAAGCCGGCCGAGCCGCCGTCCATGTTCGAGGCCGGCACACCCCCCATTGCCGAGGCCGTGGGTTGGGCCGCGGCCATCGACTACCTGCGGGCCTTGGGCATGCGCCAGATCGAGGCGCATGAGCGCGACCTGGGCGCATACGCGCTGGAGCGCCTGCGCGAAGTGCCCGGCCTGCGCCTTTTAGGGCCTACCACCATGGACCAACGCGGCGCGGTCTTCGCCTTTTGGCTGGACGCCGCGCATCCTCACGATGTGGCCCAAATTCTCGACCATCACGGCGTGGCCGTACGGGCCGGACACCACTGCGCGCAACCTTTGCACCAACGCTTTGGCGTGCCGGCCAGCACGCGCGCCGGTCTCTATCTTTACAACACCCGCACGGACATCGATCGCCTGATCGAGGCCTTGCACCATGTGGTGCGCATGTTCGCGTAGCGCCTGGCTGTGGGCCGGGTTGCTGGTGCTGCTGAGCGCGTGCGGGGCTTGGGGGAAAGGCTCCGCCCAGGCCGGGCCCCGCACCCAAGGCCGTGCGCCTGTCGCCACCTCCGCGCCCACCGTGCCCGCGGGGGCCTCGCCGACCGCAATCCCCCGCCGTTGGGATAGCCTCGACTGCACCGGCCAGGAGCGTCTGCTGCGGGCTTTGGCGCCATCTACGACCGACGCCGCCACCCAGGCCCTGGCGCGCGCCGGGGTCCAAGTGTTGTGCGCGCTGCGCGCCGCGCGCTGGGACTTGGTTGCAGACTTCGTCCACCCGCGCGCGGGTGTGCGTTTCTCGCCCGACGCCCACTGGAGTGACGACGATGTGCGCTTCGCCCCAGACGAATTGGCCGGCCTGTTGCACGACCCCACGGTTTGGATTTGGGGCTTCGAACCCGGCTCAGGTCGCCCCTTGGCCTTGACCTTTGCCGAATACGCGGCCCGCTATGTGTACGACGGCCCTTATTGGGAGCGCAGCCGCCCCGGCCTGGACACGCGCCAAGGCGCGAGCACGGTGGTGGACAACCACCGCGCGTATTGGCCTGCCGCGCGCGTGGTGGAATTCCACCTGCCGGGCACCGCGGCCTACGGTGGCCTTGATTGGCGCAGCCTCCGGCTAATCTTCGTGCCAGGCGAAGAACTGCCAGACGGCCTGCCGGGCACGTGGTGCTTGGTGGCCATTGCCCACGATGCGTGGGCGCCATGACGCGGCGCGGGCCCGCGGCCTACACCGTGCGCGGCAAACGCGTGCCCAACCCCTGGGCCACGGCCCGCCGATACACTTCCGGCAAAATGGCCGCGTATTCGCCCCAAATGCCCAACGCGATATACACGATGATTTCGTCCGCGCGCTCGCGGCCCGGTGCGCGGCCTGCAACGATGGCGGGCCATTCGGTCACATGGTCAGGGCCAAAGCGCCCGGCCGTGACCAGGGCCTTTAGTTCGGGCACGCGCGGCCCGACATACTTCCAGCGGTCCACGACCACCTTGTCCGCACGGACGATGACTTCCAAATCGAGTTCTTGGTACGAGCCCAGTTTGAGCACCAACGCGCCGGGTTTGAGCCACTCGTAACGCACCATGGGCTCATTGCCGGTGGTCAGGGTGAGCACCAGGTCGGCCGCGCGCACGGCCTGCTCGCGCGCGGGGTAGGGCACCGCCGTGACAGCGAAGCCCAAGCGCGGCCCCCAACGACGGGCCAGGGCCTCGGCCCGCGACGCGTCCACATCCACCAGCCAGGCTTGTCGCAGTGCGAAGCGCTCGGCCAGGGCCCGCAGGTGCATCTCACCTTGCTGCCCCGCGCCGAAGATAACCACCGTGTCGGCCCCCGGACGGGCCAGCGCCTGCGCGGTCACCGTGCTCGACGCGGCTGTCTTCAGGGTGGTGACCCAACCGGCTTCCATAAGGCAGACGGGCAGGCCGGTGTGGGCTTCAAACAGCAGCACCAACGACGACGTGGTGGGCTTGCCCGCGCGTTGGGGGTTGTTCGGAAAGAAACTGAACGTCTTGACATACGCGAACGCTTCGCCGTCCAGGTACCCCGCGAAAGGCTTGATGAACCCATGGGGCCCGACCTGCATGTAGAATTTGTCGCCCACCACGTGGCCGGCGGCATCCGCGCGCAGGCCTTTTTCGGCCAGGTCAATCGCCTCGGCCACCGACAATGTGCGCGCGACTTCCTCTTCGGTGAGATACAAGAGCGTGTCGTTCATTGAGGCCTCCTGAGGGGGGATGGGCTCCGCGCAGGCTGAGGTGCGCTGCGTTCACAGCCAACTTTCGCCCGCATCGCCCCGGCGCCGTAGCATCTCGGCAATCAGTACCAGGCCCATTTCCACCACCACGATCACGCTGGAGACCGCGTTGATGACGGGCAAGTTCTTGGAGTAACGCAACGCGGACCACACCCACAAGGGAAAGGTCACCTGGGTTCCGCTGACAAAGTGGGTGACCACGAACGCGTCGAAGGACCAGTTGAACGCGAAGATGCCCGCGGCAATGACCGCGGGCGCGATGATCGGCAAGGTCACATAGCGGAAAGCCTGCCATGGCGTGCAACCCAGATCGCGCGCCGCGGCTTCGAGCCAGGGGTCGAACTGGTGCATACGGGCCGCCACCAGCACCGCGACCAAAGGCACGTCAAACGCGATGTGGCTCAAGATGATGGTCAGCGCGGAGAGGGGCATGCCGACGCGGTTGAAGAACAGCAACAACGCGATGCCCAGCAACAGCCAGGGCACGACAAAAGGCAGGGCCACATAGCCCGTAAACAGCAAGCGCCCGCGGTAGCGATAGCGGGCCATGGCGTTGGCCGCGAGCACCCCCAAAACCAGGCTGACCAGGGTGACCACGGCCGCGATCCACAACGAGGTCCAAAGGGCTTGGTGCAAGTCAGGGCGTTGCAGCGCGATGCGGTACCAACGCAGGGTAAACCCTTTCCAGGGCAGGCTGAGCACGCGTGAATCGTTGAACGAGAATACGATAAGGATCGCAATGGGCAAGTAGATCAGCAGCCCAATCACCGCGTAGGTGTAAAACGCCAATGCAAAGCGAAACTTGCGCATCAGGTCGCCTCCGCGCACAGGCTGGGCCTCAAAGGAGTTTTTCCACCCCCGCCACCTTGACCACCACCGCTACCAAGGCCAAGGTGACGGTGAGCAAGATGAACCCAATTGCCGAGCCCAGGCCCCAATTGCCCGCGCTGAGGAACTGATTCTCGATGACATTCCCCAACATGTATCCCGATGGCCCGCCCACCAGGGCCGGAACCGCGAATTCCCCCAGCATGGGGATGTAGACCAACACGAACGACGCGAACAGGCCTGGCACGCTGAGGGGCAAAATGATATGGCGAAACACATCCCACCGGGTCGCACCCAGGGAACGGGCCGCGGCGATGATTTCGGGCGCGATGCCTTTCAACGCCAGGTAAAGGGGAATGACCACATACGGCAGCCACTCGTGAATCAGCACCAAAGCCACCGCGAACTTGCTGTAGAGCAGAAACTTGAGGGGTTCGTGAATGAGGCCCAATCTCATAAGCGCGCTGTTGATGATGCCGCTGCGCCCCAGCGCGATTTTCCAGGCAAAGATGCGAATGAGAAAGTTGATCTCCACGGGGATGATGAGCAGATAAAGAATGAGCCGCTCGTAGCGCGGCCGCAGGCGGGCCAAATAATAGGCCATGGGGAAGGCGATGACCACCAAGGCCAACATGGTGCCTGTGGCGATGGCGAACGTGTTGGTCAGGGCTTTGAGATAGACGGGCGTGGTGAAGAAGGTGATGTAGTTTTCCAGCGTGAAGGCGGGTTCTAAGGTCATGTAGCCCGACTTCCAAAAACTCATCACCAGCAAGATGGACATGGGGGCGTAGAACAGGGCCAACAAATAGAGCAAAGGCGGCGTCAAATTGGCCAATAGGCCCATGTATTGGCCGAAGAGATAGCGCCAGCGTGCGCGGCGGGCCGCGGCCGTTCCCGTTGCCGTGGTCATGGTTCATCCCTCCCGCGGGGGTGGGTGTCGAACACTTGGCGCAACGCGGCCTGCATCTGGCGGTCGATGGCGGCCTCGGCGGCGCGGCGGGCTTGGGTGGCCGCGCGCCAGTCGCGGCGTATGACCCACGCGGTGGCCAGCAGCAACAGCAGCCACACACCGGCCAGCACGGCGGCCACCCCGGAGGGTTCCACCTGCCCCGTCACACCGAGCCAGGCCGCGCTACCCAGCCAAACCGCCCAACCCAACAGGATCAGGCGCGCCATTGTGCTCCCTCGGGTGTAGCGCTTGGCCTGCCAGGCCAGCCCCAGCGCGCCCAGAAGCAGCAGCCAAGCGCCGGCTCCGTTCAGCGGGCACATGGGGCCCCTCCGCATTCATGCAGCCACGCCCAGGGCATATTCCTTGCTGGTCTCATAGATGGCTTCCTCCAACAACTCCAGGCCCTTGCGGAACAGCGCGGGCGGCATATTCAGCGCGGGCAACAGGCGGATCCACCAAATGCTTTTCTCGTAAATCGGCACCAGGCCTTTGCGCACGGTGCGCGCGTGCACCGCGGCTGCGATGTCCCGGCCGGGCGATTTGGTCTCTTTATCGTACACGAATTCCACCGCGATGTAGACGCCTTTGATGCGCACATCGCCGACCACTTCATAGCGCTTGACCCAGGGGGACATGACCTCTTGGGCAATGCGTTCCAGTTCAGCGACATTGTCCAGCACCCGTTCGCGCTGCAACGCTTCGATGCCGGCCAGCGCGCCCGCGCAGGCCGCGGGTTGCCACGCGAACGTGCCGCCCAGATAGATATCGTCGGAGGCGGTCATGGCTTGTTCAGTGCCCAGCACCGCGGCGATGGGCAGCGCGCCGCCGCTCAAGGCCTTGGCCAAGGGCATCAGGTCGATCTCGACCTCAGGCCAGTGCTCGATGGCCCACATTTTGCCAGTGCGGCCGAACCCCGTTTGCACCTCATCGTCGATCAGCACCCAATCGTATTTGCGGGCCAGGGCAAACAGGCCTTCCATCCAGCCGTCGGGCGGAATTTGCACCCCGTTCTCGCCCTGGATGGGCTCGAAGAGCACGCCGGCCACTTGGTCGGGCGCGACCTCATAGCGCAAGATCACATCGTCGATGTAGTGCAAACACGCCAGCCCACACTCGGGGTATGTCTGACGGAAGGGGCATCGATAGCAGGTGGGGTAGGGCACATGGATGAAGCCGTGCATGAACTCCCGGATGCCCCGGCCCACGTCGGGCGCGGTGGGCCCGGCCGCGCCGGCGCCGTAGTTGCCGCCGTGAAACGCACCGTGGAAGGAGATGATGAAGTGGCGCCCCGTTTGTTCGCGGGCCAAACGCAGCGCGGCCTCCACGGCTTCGGTGCCCGTCGTATCCGGCGCCACGCGGGTCAAATTGGGCGGCGCGATCTCGAGCAGTTTCTCCGCCAGTTCGGCGATATAGTGGTTGGAGATGTAACTGGTGCACTCGATGCCGCCGCTTTCCCAGAGGGCCTGAACACTGGCCCGCAAGATGTCTTCGTGGCCCGCGCCCAACGGTGTGGACGCCCAGCCGGTGGCCATGTCAATGTAGCGATTGCCGTCCAGATCTTCGATGGCCCAACCTTCTTTGCGCTGGGTGATGAAAGGCACAACCCGATTCGCGGACCACGACGAGTAGAGCAGTTCGGCCTCTTTGTCCAGATAGGCTCGGCTCTTGGGCCCTGGCGGGGGCGTGAGGATCCGCGGCAATTCGTCCACTTGGCGCTCAAACATGCTGCACCTCCGTGAAATGGGAAAAGAACCTGCTCGGATTTGCCGTCGGAACGGTGCCCGTCCAGGCCGGAAGAAACCCTTCCGAACACGCGCCCCGTTCCACGGAACGGCTCCGTGAGCAGGTGCCCCGGTTCACGGAACACCAACCCCGTACCCCGTACCGCGTTGTACCAAAGGGAAGTCAGTCAGGGAGAATCAGGGAATGCGCCGGACGCCAATAGACCCACACCTGATCGTCCCAGGTGATGGCGTCGTGCCCGCCGTTGCGGCGCAGATTTTGGGTGAACACCCGTACGGTGAGGCCCGCGGGCAGCCGCACAATGTACTCGGTGCTCACGCCCAAGTAGATGATGTCTTGGACCACCCCTTGGGCTCGGTTCCATGCGCCTTGGTCGGGCGCCTCGCGGGCGATGTGGATCTTCTCCGGGCGTACCGAGATGGCCACCGACACGCCCGGCCGCAACTTTTCCCGGCCGTGGGGCGCCACTCCCCACAGGTCGCCCACGCCGGGCACGGCCACACGAGCCTGTTGTCCTGCCACCTCCTTAACGATGCCGTCGAACAAATTGGTGTTGCCGATGAAATAGGCCACGAAGCGGTTGATCGGCGCCTCATAAATGCTGCGCGGGTCGCCGATTTGCAAAATGCGGCCCTGGTTCATCACCGCGATGCGGTCGCCCATGGCCAGAGCCTCGGATTGGTCGTGGGTGACATAGATAAACGTGATGTGAAAGTCGTCTTGAATGTTGATCAGTTCCAGTTGCAATTGTTGCCGAATTTTGAGGTCCAACGCGCCCAGGGGTTCGTCGAGCAGCAGCACTTGGGGGCGCGTGATGAGCGCGCGCAACAGGGCTACGCGTTGCTGCTCGCCCCCCGAGAGTTGGCGCGGGTATTTATGCTCATAGCCGACCAGGTGCGCGATTTCCAGCAAGCGGCCCACCTCGCGACGGATACGGTCTTCGGGCCAGCCTTGCCGCCGCGGGCCGAACGCGATGTTGTCATACACGGTCATGTGCGGAAACAAGGCGTAGTTTTGAAACACAATGTTGATGTCCCGCTTTTCGGGCGGGTCAAAGGTGATGTCTTGGCCATCCAGCAGCACTTGCCCTGCGTCGGGCACCAGCAACCCGCCGATCATGCGCAGGATGGTGGTTTTGCCGCAGCCGCTGGGCCCCAGCAAGCAGAAGAATTCGTTGGGCTGCACCGTGAACGAGACGTCTTGCACCGCGATTTTCTTGCCAAAGCGTTTGGTCAAGCCCACGACTTGCAGACGGGCATCAGACATGCTGCACCTTGCTCCCCTCGGGGATAGCGGGCCGCGCGCCCGATTGCGGCAGGCTTGGGCACGCGTTCGGTCGGAATGACCGCGCGGGCCCAGGGGGCAGGGCTGCCGATGCGGGCGACGGCAGCCACCGGCCGCGACAGGTGGGCCAAAACCAAGGGGCGAAGCCTGCGCCTCGCCCCTCGGCCGTCAGCCCGAACCCGTGGCTCATCGGCTTCAGGGCGAAGCCGCTTGCACTTCTTCCCAAATTTGCAGCCAGCGGTCGTAATCGGGCGGGATGATTTCGATATGGGCTTCCGCGATGGCTTCAGGGTTGTCTAAACCGACGGCCTCGATCTCTTCCTCCGTGAGCAATTCTAAAACCTTCGCGTTGGCCACAATATATTCGAAGTCCACCACTTCGATCTTTTGCAGTTCGGGCTCCAAATAGTGGTTGACCAGCGCGTGCGCCGCGTTGGGCATCTGCGTGCCTTTGAGAATGGCATAGCCGCACACCCACGACAGCGCGCCTTCTTTGGGCGAGGTATAAGCCACGGGCACGCCATCATCCTCGCGCAGCCATTTCGCGTTGGAGGTCCAACCCAACGAGATCCAGGCGTCGCCCGACCGGAACATCTCATCCACTTCCGCGTCGGACTCAAAGTAATTGAGCAGCAAGGGCTTTTGCTCAATGAGTTTGGCCTTGACCGCTTGCAACTGCTCTTCGGTCAAATGGAAGGGGTCTTCGTAGCCCAGGGCCAAGGCCGTCACTGCAATCGCGTTGCGCGCGTAATCTTGCATCACGATGTGGCCCGCGTATGCGGGGTCGAACAGCGCGTTCCACGAGTCAGGGGGAGGGTCGATTTGGTCGGTGCGGTACATCAGGCCCTCCAGGCCCGCGTCCACTGGCACCATCCACACCTTCCCATCGCCGGCTTGAATGGCGGGCATGTCCCGAAAGAAGGGGAAGACATCGTCCCAGTAGGGGATCTTGGCCGTGTCGATGGGCTCCAGCAGGTCCAATTCGGTCATCACGGGGATGTAGTCGACGCAGATGTTGATGACATCCGCGCGAAAGCCACCCCGTAGTTTGGCCAGGGCCTCGTCCAGTTCCCCGAACACGGCCACCTGCAGGTCGACTTGGGGATATTTCTCGCGGAAGGGCTGCAGGAACTCGTCGGTGACCGTCTCTTCGTAGGAATAGACCACCAGGGTGCCAGCCTCGACCCCTTGGGCATCGGCGTCGCTGGCCTCTGCCGCGGGGGCCGGCGTGGCGGCCTCGCGCCCACAGCCTGCGGCCAGGGCCAAGAGCAGCCCCATCGCCAACCACCATCCGACGCGCCGAACTATACGCATGTCCGCCACCTCCTGCGAAGCATGGGGACCCAGGCCGGCCCCATCGCCGGCCTGGGTAAGCGGGCCCGGTTGGGTGGTCTCACTCCTCGGTGTCGCCGCTCTCCAGCGCGGGATCGGCCGAGAAGCGCCGCGCCGCGCCTGGCGGTGGCAAGGGGATGTCCTCTTCGGGCACGGGCACAGTGGTTTCTTTCAAAATCTCCAGGTAAATGAAGGTCTCGCTGCGTTCTACGCCCGGCACCCGATAGAGTTTCTCCAGCAAGAAGTTGAGCAAGTGGCGATGGTCTTTGCACACCACCTCGAGGAAGAGTTCGTACGAACCCGTGGCCAGCACCAGATATACTACCTCGTCAAACTCGCGAATGCGTTGCGCGGCTTCTTCCAGATGCTTGCCTTGGACCTTGAGGCCGATCATGGCCATGACACCGTAGCCTAAGGCCCACGGATCGGTAATCGCCGTGACCCGCAACACACCGCGTTCGACCAAGCGTTCATAGTGCTGTCGCACCGTGCTGGTCGCGACGCCCAGTTCCCGGGCCAAGCGCGCGAAAGGCACGCGGCCGTTCTTCTTCAGCGCGGCGATGATTTGTCGATCCAGGTCACTCAACGCACCTCGAGGAGATCGTCGTCGCCATTTACGCATAATTCACCGTCCTTTTGGGTAAGGGATTGTACATTCTCGTCGCGCGTTGTACAGGCGCGTGGGTCGTCCCTCTTATTATACCAAAAATGCCGCTGATGTAGCATTAAAATCAAGAAAAGACGCGTTGTTTTAGGGCATTTCTCCGCGCACGACGCGGCTTCTACATTCGTCAAAATGTCAGTTTTCTGTCAAGGGATGCAAAGCCTGCAACGCGCGCTGCCCATCGGCCTCGGCCACAACCACACTAATCGCGACTTCGCTCGCGCCCTGGGCAATGGCAATGACATTGATGCCTTGCGCGCCCAGCGCCCCAAAGATACGGCCCGCAATGCCGGGGGTGTGCCGCATCCCTTCGCCCACCAGGGTGACGATGACCACGCGCTCCAGCGCGCGCACGCGATCAATGTCGCGGCGGGCGATCTCGGCCGCGAAGGCCTCTTCCAACGCGGCGATGACCTTGGCTTGCGTGTCCCCTGGCACGATGAAGCAGATGCTCTGCTCGGACGAGGCTTGGCTGATCAGCAACACGCTGGTGCCTGTGCCGGCCACCGCGGCAAAGGTGCGCGCGGCCACGCCAGGCACACCCAGCATACCCCGTCCTTCGACGATCACCAGGCTTAGGTCGCGGATCAGGGTGATGGCCTTGATTTGGCCAGGGGTGACCTCGCGCTCGCGCACGATGAGGGTCGACGGCCCCTGGGGGTGAAAGGTGTTGCGCACCCGCAGCGGAATGTCGGCTTCGACCACAGGCCGGATGGTCTTCGGGTGCAGCACTTTGGCCCCAAAGTAGGCCAGTTCGGCCACTTCGCGATACGAAAGCACGGGAATGGTGTGGGCCTGGGGCACCAACCGCGGGTCCGCACTCATGACCCCGTCCACATCGGTCCAAATCCACACCTCGGCCGCGGGCAGCAGCGCGGCCAACAGGGCCGCGGAATAGTCGCTGCCCCCCCGGCCCAACGTGGTGACCACGCCTTCGGGCGTGGCGGCCAAAAAGCCCGGGACCACCACCACCTTGCCAGGTTGCAACCGCGGCGCCAGACGGGTTTGGACCCGCTGCCGAGACGCGTCCCAATCGGGGTGGGCCGCGCCGAAGTTCGCGTCGGTGACCAGCACCTCGGTCGCGTCTAAGGCCTCGGCATCAACCCCTTGGGCTTGCAACGCGGCGGTGAGCAGGGCCACGCTCATGCGTTCGCCCAGCGCGGCTACCGCGTCCAGCCCCCGGGGGGTGGCCTCGCCCAATACGGTCATGGCCCGGCCCAGATTCTCCAGGGTTTCCAAGTGCTTTTGGATGGTCATCCACACCAACGGCCGCGGACGCGTGGGAATCAGCGCTTGGGCCACGGCCCAATGGGCTTCCTCCAGTTGCTGGCGCGCCTGGCGCACGGCTTCCGCGTCGCCCGCGGCCGCGGCCCGGGCCGCGCGCAGCAGCACATCCGTGGTGCCGGCCAGCGCGGAGGTCACCACTACCACGCCAGGCCAGCGCGCGGCTTGCGCGCGTACAATGTCCACGGCTTGGCGCATGGCCGTCGGACTGCCCACCGATGTGCCGCCGAACTTCATCACCAGCGGACGTTCGGGCATGGTCGTCATACCCACCTCGCGGGGTCGGTTTTAGGCGGTTTTGGCCCCTGCCTCGCCTTCGATGCGTCGGGGGGCAAAACGGGCCAAGGCCTTGCGCGGAAGTTTGTTGATTTTGCGGCAGCGCGGGCATGGATAGTCGAAGTGCTCCAGCCCTTGCTCGTCCATGGCCTGCAGGGCCGCCTGGGCCACTTTGCGGCTGATGTTCAGCGGCGCGCCACAATAGGTGCAGCGTAACATGATTCACCTCCATCACCACGCTCGCGAGAACCCGGGCCCGGGCCGCGCGACCAGGTTGATTATAAGTGTACCCCGTTTCCGCGCGGAGGCAAAGGCAGAACCCGCAGCCTCGCCCCACGCCCGACCTTGGCCGTAGCAGCCGCGCGGCAGGCCGCCCAATCGGAAACCCCGCGCGGCCCCAACCCCGCGCCTCTGCGCGGTCACGCGGTGGCCGCGCCACAGCCGCGACGCATTGACCTTTTACCCCGCCAGGACTATACTTGGGCCAGTCCTGCCCGGCCCGCGCGGGTTGGGCCCTCGAGGCCATTCATGAGCGCCATGACCCCTGCCGCGTCGCCTTCCCATCAACATTTCGTCCAGGCAGTCGAGGCCTACGCGCCACGCCTGTATCGGCACTTGCTGCGCATGTTGGAAGACCCCCAAGACGCGGAGGACGCGCTGCAAGAGACGTTCCTCAAGGCCTATCGCAACTTGAACACGTTTCAAGGCCGGGCCAGCATGACCACGTGGTTGTATCGCATCGCCACCAACGAAGCCCTCATGCACTTGCGGCGACGGCGCAGTACCCCCCTCTCGCTGGAGGCCCTAAGCCCCGACGACGGGCACCCCGAAGAGATCTTGCTCACCCAGTGGCAAGTGCTACCCGAGCAGGCGTTGCTCTCGGCCGAAACCCGGCAGGTGCTCGACGAGGCCGTGGCCCAACTCTCGCCCGCGCTGCGGGCCGTGTTCTTGCTGCGAGATGTAGAAGGCTTCTCGACCAAGGAGACCGCCGACATCTTGGGCATCAGCGTCGATGCGGTCAAACAGCGCTTGGCCCGGGCCCGCTTGCGTTTGCGCGAGGCCTTGGCCCATTATTTCGATTCCGACGACCAGGAGGAGGCGTCCCCATGAGCCGCACCCTGCCCCAGGGCTGCCGGCGTTGGCTCGACGCCATCGCGCTTTATGTGGACGGCGATTTGGAGGCCGACTTGTGCCGCGCGCTGGAAGCCCACTTGCAGGCCTGCCCCGATTGTCGCGTGCTGGTGGATACAGTGCGCCAGACCGTGTACTTGTATCGGGCCGCGGCCCGAGAGCCTATCCCCTTGCCGCGCGACCTGCGGCAGCGTTTGTTCGCCCGCTTGCCCCAAAGCAATGAGGAACGCGCCGCGAACGGCCGGGCTGACGCACCTTCCGCGGAGGCCGCGCCATGACTTTGCCGTCCAACTTGGCCGCGCAGATTCGTTTCGACGATCGCGGTTTGGTGCCCGTCATCGTTCAAGACGCACGCACCGGCCAAGTGCTCATGCTGGCTTACATGAACGCCGACGCTTTGGCCGCGACCTTGCGCACCGGTGAAGCGCATTTTTGGTCCCGCAGTCGGGGGCAACTGTGGCACAAAGGCGCGACGTCCGGCCATACCCAGCGGGTGGTCGCGCTGCGCATTGATTGCGACGGCGACACGTTGCTGCTGCAAGTGGCGCCGCGCGGGCCCGCGTGCCACACCGGTGCGAACGCGTGCTTCTTTCGCACCTACGACCCCGACGCGGACCAGTGGCGTCCGCTCACCTTCGCCGCGGAGGAAGGGCCATGAACACGCTGCACGACTTGTATCGGGTGTTGCAGGCGCGGCGCGCGCACCCACATCCGGGCTCCTATACAGCCCAGTTGTTGGCCGCGGGCGAAGACCGCATTTTGCAAAAGATTGGCGAAGAAGCCGTAGAAGTGCTGTTGGCCGCCAAAGGCCAAGGACGGCAACGCCTCATCGAAGAGGTGGCCGACTTGACCTATCACGTGCTGGTGCTCTTGGTGGCCCACGACATCCCCTTGGACGCGATCGCCGCGGAGTTGGCCCGGCGTCATCGGCCGCGCGGGCGCGACGAGGACGCGCGCGCCTCATCCACCCGACCCGGCCCGTAAAATCTTTCCCCCAGGAGTAACCGCCATGGACCCTCAAACCGTCGCCACAGTGCAAGAGCGGGTGGCTCAACAATCGGAAGCCATCCTGCGTTTTTTGCGAGAGATTATTGCCATTCCCAGTATGGATTCGCAATTGCGGGAGGTGGGGGAGCGCATCATCGCGGAGATGCAGGCCTTGGGCTTTGATGAGGCCCGCTTTGACAAGATGGGCAACATCGTCGGACGCATCGGCAACGGCCCCCGGGTGCTGGTCTATGACTCGCACGTGGACACGGTGGGCATCGGCGACCCCGACGAGTGGGAATGGGACCCCTTCAAGGGCAAAATCGAAAACGGCATCCTGTTCGCCCGGGGCGCCAGTGACGAGAAAGCCAGCACGCCGGGGATGATTTATGGCCTGGCCCTGGCCCGTGATTTGGGCCTGCTGGACGGATGGACGGTATATTACTTCGGCAACATGGAAGAATGGTGCGACGGCCTGGCCCCCCGGGCGTTCGTCGAGGTGGATCCGGGTGTCAAGCCCGACTTCGTGGTCATTGGCGAGCCCACCAAGTTGCAGGTTTATCGGGGGCACAAAGGCCGGGTAGAGATGAAGGTGGTGGCCAAGGGCAAAAGCGCGCACGCGGCCAGCAACCACTTGGGCGACAACGCCATCTACCGCTTGTTGCCGGTCATCGCGGGCATCCGCGACATGGAGCCGCAATTGGGGGACCATCCCTTTTTGGGCCATGGCAAGATCACGGTGACCGATATGCACGTGAAGACCGCGAGCATCAACGCGGTGCCCGACGAGGCGGTGATTTACATTGACCGGCGCTTGACTTTGGGCGAGACGAAAGAAGAGGCCGTGCGCCAGGTGGAGGCGCTTATCCCTGCCGAGAGCAAGGGCAAGGTGTGGGTCGAGGTGCTGCAGTACGCGGAGCCTTCGTACACCGGCTTTGTGCTGCCGGTGGAGAAGTTCTACCCGCCTTGGCTGCTGGAAGAAAGTCACCCGGTCGTGCGGGCCGGGCAGGCGACCCGGCGGCTTATCGGGTTGCCCGACGCGCCCGCGGGCAAGTGGGACTTTTCGACCAACGGCACGTATTGGGCCGGGGTTGCGGGCATTCCCAGCATTGGCTTTGGGCCGGGCGATGAGATCTACGCGCACACGGTGCTGGATCAAGTGCCTCTGGCCGAGGTGGTCAAGGCGGCGGAGTTTTATGCCCTCTTCCCGGCGCAGTTGGCGGCGACGCTGACCGCGGGGCAGTGAGGGCCTTGCTGCCCTTGCGGCGCGTGGTGAAAAGAAAAGCCCCCGCCGAAGCGGGGGCTTTTGTCGTCGATAGAGACGACTTAGATGTTGCTCATGATGTTGCTGAACACGTTGCCGATGGCGGGGCCCAGCAGGGCCAACACGGCGATCACCACGATGGCGACCAAGACCAGGATGAGCGCGTACTCAACCAGACCTTGACCCTTGACACGCGGAGCGAACAACATACGACACCTCCTACAACCGCTGAAGGGTTGCGTATTTGGGATAATTGCACCCCTCAGTATAGCAGAGGCAGCCGGGGCTGTAAAGGGGCGAAGGGGGTTTGGGGCCCTTTTTGGTGGGTTTTTTGGCTTTGGGCGGGTCTTGTTTAGAAAGATTCTTCCTCATTTGAGGAGATTTGGTCCGCTGTGGGGTCGGCCGGCCTTTTCCTGACTGTCCGGCCGGTCTGCTACGGTCGTTGGGGGCCTTAAAGACGCACGCCGCGACCAAGGCAGGCGCCCTGTCGCGGTCGTCGAACGGGGCCTTGGGCTGCTGCTCAGGCGGCTTCGTCTTGCGTTGTTGAGGCCGCGGCCTCCTCGCCTTCGGCCGGCCGTTCGGTTTGTGCGTCGCCCGCCTCCGCGGCCGCATCGGGCGGTAACTCCATGTGCAAGGGCACCTGGCGTACCGCATCGACATCGGTGACATCCAGAATCACAAAGCGCACCGCGGTGCGCACGCGGCCGTGGATCTCAATGTCCACGAACAGGGGGACGACGATGGGCGTGTAGCCGTCTTGGATGAGGTAATTCCGCGCGATGATGAGGGCTTTGACCGCTTGATTGACCGCACCGGCGCCGATGACTTGGACCTCGGCCCGCCGATGCTCTCGGAAAACCCCGGCTATCGCCCCGGCCACCTTGTAAGGCCGCGAATGGCTGGCGACTTTGACGATGTTCATTTGAGGGCCTCCTCATCCGTTGTTGCCGGCCCCACAGACAGGTTTTGTCCGCGGAAGCCACGCGTTACCCGCAGCCTTGCGGGTATCCGCTTGTATTATACGAAAACCCGAGGCGCGTTTCAATCCCCTTTCACAAAATCCGGCAAAAAAGTGGCCAACCCTCCGTATTTGTGGCGAACTCTGTGCCCAAAACCCAACTTATAAGAGATTACGACGACGGCCGGGGGCTCTGCCCCGCGGGCGGGGCCGACGCGGTGGTATAATGCATATGCCACGGCCCCGACCCCGGGTCTGGGGCCGCTTGTGTTGCGTTGTGCCCGATTGACCCTCGCGTGTGGAAAGGAGACACAGCCAGCATGGATCACGGAACGGTGCTGCCGGTGGACATTGTCGAGGAAATGCGCACCGCGTATTTGGACTACGCGATGAGCGTCATCGTGGCCCGAGCGTTGCCCGACGCGCGCGATGGCCTCAAGCCAGTGCAGCGGCGTATTTTGTACGCCATGCACGATATGGGCTTGCGTGCCAATGCCGCGTACAAAAAGTCGGCCCGCATTGTGGGCGAGGTGCTGGGCAAATATCACCCTCACGGTGATCAAGCCGTCTACGACGCGTTGGCCCGCATGGCCCAACCCTTTTCCCTGCGCTACCCCCTGGTCGACGGCCAGGGCAACTTCGGCTCCATCGACGGCGACCCTCCCGCGGCCATGCGCTACACCGAAGCCCGGTTGACCAAGATCGCGGAAGAACTGTTGGTCGACATCGACAAGAACACCGTCGACTTCGCGCCCAACTTCGACGGCAGTCTGGAAGAGCCGGTCGTGTTGCCCGCGCGCTTCCCGAACCTGCTGGCCAACGGCGCTTCGGGCATCGCCGTGGGGATGGCCACCAACATCCCGCCCCACAATCTGCGGGAATTGGCCGCGGCCATGGTGTATCTCATCGACCATTACGACGACTTGGACGAAGTCACCGTCGACGACCTGATGCAGTTTTTGCCGGGGCCCGACTTCCCCACGGGCGGCATTTTGGTGAATGTGGACGCGATCCGGCAGGCCTACAGTTCGGGCCGTGGCAAACTTACCGTGCGCGGGGTGGCTCACATCGAAGAGCCTCGGCCCGGCCGCTATCGCATCGTCATTACCGAGATCCCCTATCAAGTCAACAAAGCAAGCCTCATCGAACGCATTGCCGATTTGGTGCGCAACGGACGCATTGATGCCATCAGTGATTTGCGTGACGAGAGCGACCGCCGCGGCATGAGCATTGTCATCGAACTCAAGCGCGGCGCGCAGCCCCGCAAAGTGCTCAATCAACTGTACAAATACACGCCCCTGCAGACCACCTTTGGCGTGCAATTGCTGGCCTTGGTGAACGGCGAGCCGCGCTTGCTGTCGCTCAAGCGGGCCATGGTGGTGTACATTGAACACCGCCGGGAGGTCATTCGTCGGCGCTCGGAATATGAGTTGGCCAAAGCCCGGGAGCGCGCCCACATTCTCGAAGGCTTGCGGGTGGCCTTGGCCCACCTGGACGAGGTCATCGCGCTGATTCGCCGCGCGCCCGACGCAGACACCGCCAAAGCCCGCCTCATGGACCGCTTCGACTTGAGCGAACGCCAGGCCCAGGCGATTCTCGACATGCCGTTGCGCCGCCTGGCCGCGCTGGAGCGCCAGAAGATCGAGGACGAATATCAAAATCTGTTGGCCCGCATTGCCTACTTGGAAGATTTGCTGCTGCATCCTAAGAAGATCTTGCGCCTCATTCAAGAGGACCTGCAAGATCTGGCAGATAAGTATGGCGACGAACGACGCACTCGCATTTTGGCCGAAGCCACCGGCGATTTGAGCGAAGAAGATTTGGTCCCCGACGAGCCTGTGTTCGTCATCCTCACCCAGCGGGGATACATCAAGCGCATTGCCCAAAAGGCCTTCCGCACCCAAGGCCGCGGCGGCCGCGGTGTGCGCGGCCACGCGACCAAAGACGACGACGAAGTGGTGCTCTTTTTGCGGGCCCGCACCCTCGACACGTTGCTCTTCTTTACCGACCGGGGCAAGGTGTACGCGGAGAAGGTGTATCAGATCCCCGACGCGGGCCGCGGCAGCCGGGGCATCCCGGTGGTCAACGTGGTCAATGTGGAGCCGGGCGAGCACATCACCGCGGCCCTGGCCGTGCGCGACTTCCAACCGGGCGCGTACATCTTCATGGCCACGCGGCAAGGCAAAGTCAAACGCCTGCCGTTGGAGGAACTGGCCTCGGTGCGCGCGTCGGGCCTCATTGTCATGCGTTTGGCCGAGGGCGACGCCTTGGGCTGGGCGCGCGTGACCCACGGCGACGACGAAGTGCTGTTGGTCACCGCGCACGGCCAAGCCTTGCGTTTCCGCGAGGCCGAAGTGCGGCCCATGGGGCGCACCGCGCAAGGGGTGGTTGGCATCCGCCTGAAGCCCGGCGACGAGGTCATCGGCATGGAAGTGGTGGAGCCCCAAGGCTACCTTTTCGTGGTCAGCGCGCGCGGCTATGGCAAGCGCACCGCGCTGGCCGATTACCCGCGCAAAGGCCGCGCGACCGGCGGCGTGCGCACCCTGGCCGCGGGCGCGACCGCGCGCATTGGCCCTTTGGTCGCGGCGCGAGTGGTGCAAGAAGGCGACGAACTCACCCTGATCTCGGCCCGCGGGGTGGTCATCCGCCTGCGGGTGGCGGATGTGCGGGTCATGGGCCGGGCCACGCGCGGCGTGCGGGTGATGAACTTGCGCGATGACGATACCGTGGCGACGGTGGCCCGCATTCCCAAAAGTCGTTAAACAAAAGGAGAGCCGGATGCCCGGCCCTCGCTTTCGGAAGGAGGAGAAGAGATGCTCGCCTGCTGCGTCCCTACTATAGCACAGGCGAGGGGTGGATGCTTGACGCTTTCCTTACGCTTTCCTTACGATTCTCTTACGATTTGAGCACATGATGCCGTTCTCCCTCATGCGACGACTGGGGATCCTCTCCGTGGGGGCCGGGCTGGTGGTAGGGCTGACCGGGCTGCTGTTGGCCGCGTGCACCTCGGCATCCCGGCCCACGCCGCTGCCCACACCGGGCGTCACGGTCGCGGCTCCAACCGCGGGCGCTTCTGCGGCGCTTTCTGTGCCCCCAAAGGCCCAACCAACCGCCGCGCTCGCACAGGTCGCGCCCACCCTCACCCCCACCGCCACGCTCAGTTGGCTGCCGTTGATCTACGAGCCGCCGGTTCAGGGCGCGGGGGCCCAAGGCGAATATCCCCCGCCGGCCACACCACCAGGGCACATGCCTGTGCCCATGCCCGAGCCCGCGCCCCAAGAGATCACCGATGGCAACATGCTCACCTTCTTGTTGTTGGGCGCGGACCGCGCCGAAAAATGGTTCCGCACCGACGCGATTTTGCTGGTGGTGCTGCGGCCGGCCGAGCACAGCGTGAGCGTGATCTCCTTCCCCCGCGATTTGTATGTGTACATCCCGGGGTGGACCATGAACCGCATCAACACCGCGTATTACCGCGGTGAGTCCAGCGGCTATCCCGGCGGTGGACCGGGTTTGATGGCCGATGTGTTCATGTACAACTTCGGCATTCGGCTGGATTATGTCGCGCTGGCCGATTTCGACGGCTTCGTGCGTCTGGTGGACGCGGTGGGCGGCATCGATGTGTTGGTCGCCTGCCCTTATACCGATTGGCGGCTCAAACATCCTGACCTGGACCCCGAGGACCCGGACAATTGGGCGCTCTACACTGTGGAGCCCGGCCGGGTGCACATGGATGGGGAGATGGCCTTGTGGTACGCGCGGGCGCGGAAGAAGAGCACGGACTTTGACCGCGGGCGGCGGCAGCAGGAGATTCTGCGCGCACTGCAAGAGAAACTGCTGAGCCCCGCGATCTTGCCCAAACTTCCGGCGTTGTATCGGGTGTGGCAAGAGACGGTCGAGAGCAACATCGGCTGGGATGTGGTGGCCCGGTTGTTGCCTTGGGCCCGCAGCCTGGATCCGGCACGGGTGCGTTACTACCGAGTGGGGCCGCGTTACATTCGGTATTGGCGCACGCCGGAAGGGGCGTCGGTGCTGTTGCCGCGCAAGGGCGAGTTGGCGGACTTTTTGCAAGAGGCCTTGGGCCCCGCGCCGCCCGAGCGCGTGCAGCGCTTGGGCATTACCGTCGAGGTGCGCAACGCCGCGGCGCGTGAAGGCTGGGGCGACCTGGCCGCGCTGCGGCTACGCACGGCGGGGTACACCGTGCTGCGCGTCGCGGATCTGGACGCGGCGTTACCCCATTCGCTGGTGGTCGACACCCGCCCCGCGGGGGATGCCGATGCCGGGTTGGCACTGACCCGTGTGCTGGGGCTGGAAGCCACGGCCTATCGCGCCGCGCCCGACCCCAGTGTTGAGGCCATGTTCGTGGTGTTGGTGGGCCAAGATTACGACCCTTGCTTCAATCCCTATACCCTCGCGCCGTGAGGTGCCCCCGCGATGCTGAATAAGCAAAGCCGCGCGAGCATACGCCTCGCGCGGCCTCTTGTGCTGCAGCCTTCACCCACGCGGCTCAGAACCCTTGGAGTTTGCTCAGGTCGGCCAGGCCTTGGGGCAGTTGGGCGATGCGTTGCACCAGGGCCAAGCGGGCCGCGCGCAGGTCGGGGTCTTCGGCCATGACCAACACGCGTTCAAAGAACGCGTGGATCACGGGTTGCAGCGCCCGCAGCACAGCCACCAAGGTGGCCATGGAGGGGGACGCGTCCAGGCGCTGCCGCGCTTGCTGCCAGGCTTCATACAGCGCGCGGGTTTCAGGTTCGGTGTAACGTGCGGGCTGCAAGGCGTAGGTTTCGCTCAGGGGGCGCACGATGCGCGCCGCGCGCGCGTAGGCCGTGAGCACTTGCGGCCAATCGGGCGCTTGCACCGCGCGCGCCAGTTCCCGCGCGGCTTGCGCGGCGGCATAGGGGTTGTCGGCTTGTTCGGCCAACACCGCTTCGACCACATCGTGGGGCAGGCCCATTTCCTCCCGCAACACGCCCCGCAGGCGCTCGACAATGAAGGCCCAAACCTGGTCGAGCACCTCCGCGGACACGGGCACGGGCTGGTGCTGGGCGGCTTGTTCCAACCCCCAGCGCAGGCTGAAGGGCACTTCGCGGCCCACGAGGATGTGCACCAACCCCAGCGCGGCTCGCCGCAGGCCGTAGGGGTCGGCCGAGCCTGTGGGTTTGAGCCCTACCGCGAACAGCCCGACCAGGCTGTCGAGCCGGTCGGCCAAGGCCAGCACCAACCCCGGTTCGGTTTGCGGCAGCGCGTCGCCCGCGTAGCGGGGCAAGTATTGCTCGAAAAGAGCCACGGCCACTGGCTCAGGCTCGCCTTGCGCGCGGGCATACTCCCGGCCCATGATGCCCTGCAGCGAGGTCATCTCGATGACCATGTTGGTGGCCAAATCGGCCTTGGCCAATTGGGCCGCGCGCAAGGCCCACGCGCGAGCGGCTTCCCCCAGACCCAGCCGCTCGGCCAGGGCCGGCACAAGCGCCTCGAGCCGACGTTGCTTGGCCAGCATTGACCCCAAGCGTTCTTGGAAGGTCAGCGTGTCTAATTTGGGGAAGAAGTCTTCCAGCCGGTGCTTGCGATCTTCGCGCACGAAGAACGCCGCGTCCGCGTAGCGGGCCCGCAGCACATCTTCGTAGCCGCGGCGCACCAGCGCCATATCGTCCCGCTGCCCGTTGGCCACCGCGATGAAGTAGGGCAGCATCCGGCCCTGGGCATCCACGATGGGAAAGTAGCGCTGGTGCTTCTTCATTACCGTGATGAGCACATCTTGCGGCAAGCGCAGGAATTCCTCTTCGAAACGGCCGCGCAAGGCCACGGGCCATTCCACCAGGTCGGTGACTTCGTCGAGCAGCGCGGGGTCGTCGGGCACGGTGCCGCCCACTTCTTGGGCCAGCCGTTGGATTTGCGCCGCGATCTCGGCCCGCCGTTGGGCCCGATCGACGATGATGTGTTGCTCGGCCACACGCGCCGGATAATCGGCCGCGTGGCTGAGGGGGATGGGCGGCGAGCCGGTGGGCCGCGGCCCGCGCGTCACCGCTCCCGCGTGCAAGCCCGCATAGCCCACGGGCACCACCTGGGCCCCGTGCAGGGCCACCAGCCAGCGGATGGGCCGGCTGAACGCGACGCCTGTCTCGTTCCAGCGCATGGTTTTGCCAAAGCGCAAACCTTGAATCCACTGGGGGATGATCTCCGCGAGGACGTGCCCGGCAGGCCGGCCTTGCTCGCGTTTGACCGCGACCACATAGGCCTTGGCCCCTTCGGTGCGCACTTGCAAGGTGTCTACGGGAACCCCTTGTTTGCGCGCGAAGCCTTCCGCGGCTTTGGTGGGGTTGCCGTGCGCGTCGAACGCGACTTTGGCCGGCGGACCTTTGACCTCGATCACGCGGTCGGCCTGTTGGGTGGCGAGCCCGCGCGCGTAGACCACCAACCGCCGCGGCGTGCCCCACACTTCGACCTGCTCGAAGGCCAGCCGCGCGTCGCGCAGGCTTTGGGGGACGAGGGTTTGCCATTGCTCGATGGCCGCGCGCACATCCTGCGCGGGGAGTTCCTCAACGCCCAGTTCGAAGACAAAGTCGGCTTGCGAGGGCGCGGTTTCTGGCGCGCTCGGGGCGGCCGGGGGGGCGGTGGCCTCTGCCTGGGCATCGGGTCGCGAGGTCGCGCGGCTCAGCCAAGG
This sequence comes from uncultured Anaerolineaceae bacterium, assembly GCA_964446575.1. GTDB lineage: Bacteria > Chloroflexota > Anaerolineae > Anaerolineales > DRMV01 > JAADEN01. Next base: position 27,760 of record CAYUOX010000043.1, read on the forward strand.
GAAGCCCAACGCCTCGCGCTGTTTGAGGTAGGCCTCGCCCACGCGGCGGGCCAGGTCGCGCATGCGCGCGAAGAACGCGGCGCGCTCCGTCACGCCGATGGCCCCGCGCGCGTCGAGGATGTTGAACGTGTGCGAGCAGCGCAGCACATAATCGTGCGCGGGGATGACCAGACCGGCTTCCAGCGCGGCTTTGGCTTCGGCTTCGAAGAGCGCGTACATTTGGCGCAGGCGTTCGATGTCCGCGATCTCGAAGTTGTATTTGCAGTGGTCGATTTCGGCCTGCAGCAGAATGTCGCCGTAGGTGTGGCGCGCGTCCCATTGGATGTCCCACACCGATCGCACGCCCTGCAGGAACATGACGATGCGTTCCAGGCCGTAGGTGATCTCGACCGCGGGCACGGGCAAGGTTTGGCTCGCGGCTTGCTGGAAGTAGGTGAACTGGGTGATCTCCAATCCGTCGAGCCAGACTTCCCAGCCCAACCCCCAGGCGCCCAGCGCGGGGCTTTCCCAGTTGTCTTCGACGAAGCGGATGTCATGCTCTCGCTGGGAGATGCCTAAGGCTTCGAGGCTTTGCAAGTAAATTTCTTGCGGGTTGCCGGGGTCGGGCTTGAGGATGACTTGGTATTGGGTGTGCATTTGCATGCGGTTGGGGTTTTCGCCATAGCGTCCATCGTCGGGCCGATAGGACGGTTCGACATAAGCCACGTTCCACGGTTCGGGGCCCAGAACCCGCAGGACGGTGGCGGGGTTCATGGTCCCCGCGCCGACCTTTTCGCTGTAGGGCTGCCACAGCAGCGCGCCTTGGCCTTTCCAAAACTCGTGCAAGCGCAGGATGACTTCTTGGAAGGTGAGGGGCATGGAGCGCCTCCGCGCGAGGAGATGGCGCATGGCCTATGGACCATACACGAGAATTATACCCCGCGACGCGGCGGGGACTGGCATGTTCGCGGGCGTGGTTGGGAGGCGCGTGGCAACGCGGGGTGGGCCTGGCCGTTCGCGGAGCCTTTTCCCCAACGGTTAAGGTGCAAATTCTGGTATAATCCGCCCGACCCCGACCCCATATCGCGCGGGGGAGGTGGACTTTTTAATCAAGGACGGCACCCGATGCGTTCGGTCATTCTCTCGGTTACCGCGGTGGTTTTGGCGTTGCTTATCGGCGCGGTGATTTTGGCGCTGTCGGGCGCTTCGCCGGTGGACGCGTATGTGGCGCTGGCCCAAGGCGCGTTCGGCGACGCGGCGGCTTGGCAACGCACGTTGGAAAAGGCCACGCCCCTGGTCTTCAGCGGTCTGGCGGTGGCCTTTGCGTTTAAGGCCGGGTTGTTCAACATCGGCGCGCAAGGGCAGTTGCTGTTGGGCGCGATCATCGCGGCCGCGGTGGGCTTTGGGGTCGATGGCTTGCCCGCGTGGATCCACGCGCCGTTGGCCTTGGCCGCGGGGGCCGCGGCAGGCGCGGCGTTCGCGGCCATTGCGGGGGCGCTCAAGGTGTATACGGGCGCGCACGAGGTCATTACCACCATCATGCTCAACTACATCGCCATCAACCTCACCGATTATCTGGCCGATGGGCCGTGGAAAGACACCTCACCGGGCAACATCGTGGCCCGAACGCCCCGCATTTTGGACACGGCCATGCTGCCCACTTGGGGACCGATTCCGTCGGGCTTTGTGCTTTCGGTGCTGCTGGCCGGTTTGATCTATTGGCTGTTGTGGAAGACCACCTTCGGCTTTGAGATTCGCACGGTGGGCCAAAACCGTCATGCGGCCCGCTACGCGGGCATTCGGGTGGCCCGCACTGTGATTTTGACCATGTTGATCAGCGGCTTGTTTGCAGGGCTGGGCGGCGCGGTCGAGACCCAGGGCGTGGTAGGGCGCTATCAGCCGGGCTTCAATGTGGGCTTGGGCTTTGAGGGCATTACCATCGCGCTGCTGGCCAAGACCCATCCCTTTGGGGTGATTCCCGCCGCGTTGCTGGTGGGGGCGATGAAAGCCGGCTCGAGCCAAATGCAGTTCGTGGCCGATGTGCCCAAAGAGATCATCGATGTGATTCAAGCGCTGATTTTGTTCTTCATCGCGGCCGAGTTCTTGTTGCGGCGCCTGTTGCGCATCAAGGCCGAGGCCGGCGAAGAGCAGTTGGTCCTCAGCACGGGCTGGGGCAGCGGCGAGTAATTCCCGCGGTGAGGTGAGGCATGAACCCCTGGCGCATTGTATGGCACAACAATCGCGGCAAGGTCATCACCGCAGCGGTGTTGGTGGTGGCGGTGTTCGTCGCGTATGCGCGCAATCCTCAAATCGTCGAGGCCGTGCTGGCGTCCAGCCTGCGGCAGTCCATTCCGTTGGTATTGGGCGCGATGTGCGGCCTGATTGGCGAGCGTTCGGGCATCATCAACATTGGCATTGAGGGCCAAATGTTGTTGGCCGCGTTCGTGGCCTTCTTGGTCAACGTGCACACAGGCAATCTCTTGTTGGCCACGGTGAGCGGCGTCTTGGTGGGCGCGGTCTTGGGCTTGTTCTTGGCCTTCATGTCGGTGACCTTGCGCATTGATCAAATCATCGGGGGCACGGTGATCAACATGCTGGCCTTTGGCCTGACCGGCTATTTCTACCAAGTGGGTTTGGTGACCCAAGGCAAATTCACGCCCATCAGCATTCCGGTGCTGGCGGACATTCCGGTGCTGGGGGCCATGTTCTTCCGCAATCCGCCCCTCACCTATTTGACCTTGGTGCTCATCTTTGTGGTGCAGTTCCTGCTCTTCTTCACGCCATGGGGCCTGCGCACCCGAGCCGTGGGCGAGCACCCGCGCGCCGCGGATACGGTGGGCATCGATGTGTACAAAATGCGCTACATGAACGTGACCCTGGCCGGAATGCTGGCCGGGTTAGCCGGCGCGTACCTGACCCTGGAGGCCGTGGGCTCCTTTGAGCGGGCCATGACCAATGGACGCGGTTTTGTGGCCTTAGCCGTGATGATCTTCGGCCGTTGGAACCCGATTTTGTCGTGGGGCGCGGCGTTGCTCTTCGGCTTTGCCACCGCGTTGCAAACCCAGTTGCAGTTCATGCGGGCCGTGCAGATTCCGCATCAGTTTATCGGCATGTTGCCATATTTGCTGACCATCGTGGTGTTGGCCGGCGTGGGTGGACGCACGCGGCCGCCCGCGGCCGTGGGGCAGCCCTATGTGAAAGAATGACCGCCGTGACGGGCCAACGGCACGGCCGAAACCATGTCCTCCCATCCCCTCCCTGCTTTGGCGGAGGCTCCTATGTCTGAATTCGTGCTCGAAGTTCACGGCATCACCAAGCAGTTCCCTGGCGTGTTGGCCAATGATCATGTGGACTTTAACTTGCGGCCGGGCGAAATTCACGCGCTCTTGGGCGAGAACGGCGCGGGCAAATCCACCCTCATGAACATTATCTACGGCCTCTATCAACCCGACGAGGGCGAAATCCGCATCAACGGCCGTCCGGTCACCATTCGCGGGCCCCATGATGCCATCCGCCAGGGCATTGGCATGGTGCATCAGCATTTCATGCTCATCCCGGTGTTCACGGTGGCCGAAAACCTCATTTTGGGCGCGGAGATCACCCGCGGGCCCATGCTCGATTTGGAGCGCGCCCGCGCGGTGGTGCGGCGCTTGTCAGAAGAATATGGCCTGCAGGTAGACCCCGACGCGCGGGTCGAAGATTTGCCCGTCGGCGTGCAGCAACGGGTGGAGATCCTCAAGGCGTTGTATCGCGAGGCGCGCATTTTGATTTTGGACGAGCCCACCGCGGTGTTGACCCCCCAAGAGGTGGAGGACCTGTTCCGCATCATGCGCAGCCTGACCGAGCGGGGCGTGGGCATTATTTTCATCACCCACAAACTCAAAGAGGTGCTGGCCGTGGCGGATCGCATCACTGTGATGCGCCGCGGCAAGGTCGTGGGCACGACCACACCCGCGGAGACGGACGAACGGGGCTTGGCCGCGATGATGGTGGGCCGCGATGTGGTCTTGGAAGTGGAGAAAGGGCCCGCGCGGCCTGGCGAGGTGGTGCTCGAAGTGCGTGATTTGCTGGTGGAAGAACAAGGCGTGCCGGTGGTGAACCGGGTGTCGTTGCAAGTGCGGGCCGGTGAGATTTTGGGCATTGCCGGGGTGCAGGGCAACGGCCAAACCGAACTGGCCGAGGCGCTGACCGGGCTGCGGCGGCCGCAAGCCGGCACGCTGATCCTCAACGGCCAGACCATGCCCTTCGAAGACGCGCGCATCTTGATTGAGAACGGCTTGGCGCACATCCCCGAAGATCGGCAGAAGCACGGCTTGGTCATGCCCTTCAGCGTGGCCGACAATTTGGTCCTGTGCACGTATTACAAACCGCCCTTTGCCAAGGGCTTGCAGCGCCAGCCCCAGGCCATTCTGGAAAACGCGGAACGCTTGATCGAGCAGTTCGACGTGCGCACCTCAGGGCCTTTGGCGCCGGTGGCAACGCTGTCGGGCGGCAATCAGCAAAAGGTCATTGTCGCGCGCGAGTTCAGCCGCCCAGTGCGCTTTTTGCTGGCCAATCAGCCCACCCGGGGCTTGGATGTGGGTTCCATCGAGTACATTCACAAGCGCATCATTGAAATGCGCGACCAAGGCGTCGCGGTCTTGCTCATCTCCGCGGAGTTGGATGAAATTCTCTCGTTGGCGGATCGCATCGTGGTGATGTATGAAGGCCAGATCGTGGCCGAAGTGAGCGCCGCGGAGGCCGACAAGACGACGCTGGGCATCTGGATGGCCGGCGGCGAAAAAGAAGGCGCGGCCGCGACCCTGGCCTGAGCCGGACCCAGCCCCACCGCGCGGGCCTTGCCCTTGGGCCGTGCGTCTCGGCCTGCGCCCGGAGCATACCGACCACATACCCCGCCGCGCGGCGCCTTTGCTCGGCTTGTTGGGCCGCGCGCCCTTGGCCGCGCAACCCGGTTCCACGGGCGCGTTGCGAGCGCCCTGATGCGCACGCTTGACCTGCCTTGGGGCTGTTCGAAAGTTTCACACAGAGACACGGAGGGCACAGAGGGAAGGAGCGCAGAAAGGGAATTTTAGGGTCTGGAGGGCCGTTGGAAAAGCAAGCCGGCGTGAGTCTGCTCCTTTTTCTATTGGCGAGCGATTCCGGGGGCCGTTCCGCTCCGCGCTGTGGATGGGCCCCGGAGGGCAGGGCCAAACCACGCCTCACGGCTATCCGTCGATCTTTCGAACGCTCCCGACCCGCCCTTGACAAGCCGGGGCTTTTGGCGATAATTGGGGCCACATGCTGTACAACGGCGATGACGGAGGAAAGTAGGCCGCCGGAAGCCGCCAGAGAGGGGTGGGCAGCGGCTGGAACCCGCCCTCGGTGGAAGACGGCCGAAGTTCCCTCCCGAGCCGCCCGGGGGAACGGGCGCCCCGCG
>CAYUOX010000044.1:0-24362 GCA_964446575.1 uncultured Anaerolineaceae bacterium
TCGACCGCTTTGCCCGCGCGGCGCAGGGCTTCGACGATCTGCAGGCTTTCGGTGCGCTTCACCCGGGGGTCGTTGGCGCCCTGGCCGATGAGCAAAGGCGCGCGGATGTTTTCGACATGGAACAGGGGCGAGACCGCGCGCAACAGGTCGGCATCGTGCTCCGGGTGGCCCATGCGGGTGTGGAAGAGGGCCACCATGGGCTTCCAATACGGCGGGATGCTCTCCAGCAGGGTGAACAGGTTGGAAGGCCCCACGATATCCACCCCCGCGGCGTAGAGGTCGGGGGTGAAGGTCAGGCCGGCTAAGGTCGCGTAGCCGCCGTAGGAGCCGCCCATGATGCCCACGCGCCGCGGGTCCGCGATGCCTTGCTCGATGAGCCAGCGGGCCGCGTCGGTGAGGTCGTCTTGCATCTTGCGGCCCCACTGCTTGTTGCCCGCGTTGAGAAAGGTCTTGCCAAAGCCCACCGACCCCCGAAAGTTGACCTGCAACACCGCGTAGCCCCGGTTGGCCAGCCATTGGGCAATGGGCTCCCAGCCCCAAAAATCTCGCGCCCAGGGGCCGCCGTGGGGGTAGATGACCGCGGGCAGGTTCTTGGGCGCCACGCCGGGGGGCAGGGTGAGGTAGCCGTGCAAGATGAGGCCATCTCGGGCCCGAATGCGCACGGGCCGGCGCTCGGCCAGGGGATACTTTTCGATCTCGGGCCGCGAGACGAAGAGCAACCGGGCCTCGCCTGTATCCCGATCGTAGAGGTAGTAGTGGGGAGACTGCCGGTCGCCGTCGTAGACCACGATCCAGCGGCGGTTGGCCAGGTCGCGGCTGAAGATGCCGAACTGGCGGCCGGGCTCTACCTGGGCTAAGCGCTCGAAGTCGGGCTTCCGCGCGGGGTCGAGCACCACCCAGGTTTGCTTGTCGCGCACCACGGCCACGGCTTCGGGCCGCGGGGCCCGGGGGTGGAAGAGGAGGGCGGGGCCCAGGACCCCGTCACTGACGCCCGTGTCGTACTCGGGGTCTTCGGCCAGGATGCGCTCCTCGTCGGTGGTCAGGTCATAGGCCCGCAGGCTCGCGGTCTCGCGACCCACGCTGCTGAAGAGGTAGAGGGTGTCGCCCCGCAGGTCCACGGGGCTGACGAAGACATCTTCCAGCCCCCAGCGATAGAAGGGCTGCCAGCCGTCGTGGGTGCGGCGCAGCAGTTCACCGCCGCCGTCGTCGGTCATGCGCTGGGCCACCCGCACCTGCAGGTCCTCGTCGGCCACGAAGCCCACCGCGGCGAAGTCGTTGGTCAGCACCAAGCGGCGCTCCCCTGTGCGCAGGTCGACCTGGTAGACATCGTGCAACGCGGGGTTGCGGTCGTTGAGCGCGAGCAGCACCGTATGCGGGTGGTTTGGGTGCCTGCGAACGAAGCGGGCCTGCACGCCTTGGCCCGGGGTGAGCAAGCGGGGCTCACCGCCTTGGCGCGCGACCGCGTACACCCGCCAGTTCTCATCGCCGTCGCGGTCTTGGAGGTAGAGCAGGTCGCCGTTGTAGGCCCAGGTGAATTCCAGAATACCCCGGCCGCGGTCCGCGGTCACCCGGTGGCGCGCACCGGTTTGCAGATCCTGCACCCACAGGTTGAGCACGCCTTCCCAAGGGCGCAGAAAGGCCACCGCGCGGCCGTCGGGCGAAAGGCGCGCTTGCGCGTATTCGGGGTTCTCGAAGAAACGCTCCAGCGGGATGAGGGGGATGTGTTCCAGGGGCATGGTTGCCTCTCCTTGGGAACGGACGGTGCGGGTCGGCCGGGTCGGTGGGGGCAAGGCCAAGCGCGGGGGCGCGGCCAGATGGGCCAAAGCGCCTATGGCGCGCGACCCGCCGGTGGGTTATCGTGAGGGCAGGAGCGTGCATTATGCCTCAACCTGCCCCATCGGTGAAGTATGGCCGTCTGACCTGCCCGGAGTGCCGGGCAACGCACTGGGCCGAGATGCCCGCGCACGCTTGCCAATGGCGGGTGGTCTGCCCCGCGTGCGGGGCGGTGCTCACCCCGCGGCCGGGCGATTGTTGCGTGTTTTGCTCGTATGGCGATGTGCCGTGTGAAGCCTCGGCGCGCGCGGCCCAGGCTCACCCGCGACCGCGCGCCACAGGGGACGACTCGGCCGCGGCCTGAGGCGCGGGCCCCAAGTTCACCGCTCGCGGGTGAGGCAGCCGGCCGATCATGGACCATGGCCCGGTCCAGGTGATGGTCACGGGCAGAATTTGGCCTTTGAGGTCTTGGTCGCTTTCGACGAAGACCAACTTGTTTTGCGGGGTGCGGCCCTTCCAGCGGCCGCGGACCTTTTCTTCGAAGAGGACCTCAACGGTGCGGCCCAAGTAGGCGCGGTTGATCTCGGCCGCGATGCCCTTCTGCAACTCTTCGATGAGGCGAAAGCGGCGCCACTTTTCTTCTTCGGGCACATCGTCGGGCAAACGCCGCGCGGCTACAGTGCCGGGCCGTTCCGAATAGCGGGCCAGGTGGACGACGTCTAACTTCAACTCGGCCAGCAGGTCATACGTGCGCTGGAATTGTTCGGCCGTCTCACCCGGGAAACCGACGATGACATCGGTGGCGATGGCGACCTCGGGCACAATGTCCCGAATGCGCGCGATGAGGCGCCGATAATCGTCGGCCGTGTAGCCGCGCTTCATGCGGCGCAGCACCTCGTCGTCGCCGGCCTGCACGGGCACCTCGATGTGCGGCATGACTTTGGGCAGCGCGGCGACCGTCTCCAGCAGTTCGTCGGTCATCCAGTTGGGGTGCGAGGTCAGGAAGCGAATGCGGGCCAGGCCCTCGATGTCGTGCAACAGACGCAGCAGTTGGGCCAAAGAGGGCCCGTCGGGGATGTCTTTGCCATAGCGGTCGACAATTTGGCCCAAGAGGGTGACTTCCTTGACCCCTTGGGCGACCAGCGCGCGCACCTCGGCTACGATGGTGCCCACCGGGCGGCTGCGCTCGACCCCTCGCCGATAGGGGATGATGCAAAACGTGCACGCGTGGGAGCAGCCGTACACCACGGGCACGAACGCGGTGACCAATTGCCCGCGCAAGTGGCGCGGCAGCAGCAAATCGCCGTCCATGATGGCGAAGCGGCGTTGGGTTTCCGCGTCGTTTAAGGCTTTGGCTTCGTCTTGGGTCAGGTGCGCGATGAGTGGCCCGGGGTCCGACGGCGGCGAGAACACATCCACGAAGGGGAAGCGCTGCTTGAGGCGCTCGTGCCCGCGCACGCCGACCAGACAGCCCATCAGGTTGATGACCACCTCGGGCCGACGCTCCTTGAGGGGGCGCAGCGACATCAGCCGGCCATAAGCCTTGTCTTCCGCGCTTTGGCGCACCACGCATGTGTTGAGCACGATGACATCGGCCTCTTCGGGCCGGTCGGTCCAATCGTAGCCCAACCGCTCCAGCGCGGCCCCAACCCGCTGGGAATCCGCGGTGTTCATCTGGCAGCCCGCGGTCCAAATGTAATAACGCTTGCCCATGCGCGCCGTCCTCAACGGAAGTTCGCTCGACGAGATGCGCCCTGGCCGACTTTGGGCCGGGCAAGTTCATTATACCGTAGGGGGCAAGCCCCCGCGTGGCCAGAGCCGAAACGCCACGCCGCGGCCCAACCTCGGCCGCGGCGGAGCCGTTCCCCCGAAAACCAAACCCAGGGCCTCACGAGCCCAACATGCCATCCAACAAATATTCCACAGCCATGGTGTGGCTGCACTGGCCGCGCGACTGGAAGAACGCGCAATCGCAGGTCCACCGTCCCCGCTCGTACTTCACATGGTGCACGCTGTTGTTGCCCTGAATTTCCACTTCCAAATGCAAGAATTTGAAGCGGTCAGGCTCTTGGGCATATTGCTTGGCTTTTTGCATCTTGCGAATGAGCGCGGAATCCATGCTCAACCTCCTGTGGGTGGGGAATCGGAAAGCAAGGCCCGCAGCGCGTCCCAGCGGGGGTCGGTGGAGGTGGTGTCGTGGCCGCAATCCACTTGGTTGCGGTCCGCGCCGCAAACCGGGCACAGCCCTTTGCAATCGGGGCTGCACACAGGGCTGATGGGGATGTCCAAAATCAGGTATTCCCGAATCAAGGGGGCCAAGTCCAAGATGCCGGTGTATGGGTAGCGCAGCCCTGAATCGGTCACCGATTTCTCGTTGAACGCGTAGAGTTCTTCGAAGTCGGCCACCAAGTGTTGGTGGAAGGGCTTGAGGCAGCGGGCGCACACTTGGGGCGTGTCGGCTTCGACATGGACGTGCACCAGCAGGCCTTGGGGCGTGCGGGAGACGGTCGCCACGCCCGCGACCGCGCGAGCCTCTAAATCGTCCAGCCGCACCGAGGCGACGGTCAGGTCGAACGCCCGCTGATAGCCGACCTCCTCGGCCGCGATGAAGCCCACATTCAGACGAAACGGATTGAACCCGGTCATGATGACGCCTCCCGGGCAGGGTGCCCTCATTATACCAGCCGGATGCCGGATGGGGCGATTTTGGCGCGCGGATGCGCGCGGGCATGGGCGAAGGCAGGGCTGCGCGCGAGCCGTAACCCGGTTGCGCGCCGCGCGCAAAACGCGCCTTGGGGCTTGGCTCCTCCCAAGGCCGTGGGCGATGGGCAGGTGGATGGGGACGCTCAGGCGCGCGTGGGCGCGGTGGCGTTGGCACACTCGCGGCGCGGCGTTGTTTGCCCCGCGCGCCGCGCGCGGGCCGGGGCAGGGCCTGGGCCCCACCCCGGCCAGATGGCAGATCAGGTCAGCGGCCCAGCATAGCCGTGCAACGGCTCGTCCGCGCGTGGGTTCATGGCCGCGGTGGCTTCGAGCAAGAGCAGCCCCGCGGTGGTGATGGCGTTGCGGCCCAAGAAGCCGGCCACGCGCGCGGCTTTGAGCGCGTTGTCGAAGGCCTCGCGGCTCAACCCGCTGCGCTTCCACGCGGCTTGGATGTTGCGCGGCAACACCCGCACTTTGCGCTCCTTGACATACAGGGTGCCTACCTCGCGCAGCGCGGCCAGCACCCGCACCATGAGGGGGTTGACCGGGTTGCCGAAGCCCTCGGGCACCCCGGCCAAGGCTTGGTCCAAGCGTTCGCCCGCAGGGGTTTCGACCACGTTGCCGTCGGGCAGGATTTCGATGAGGTGCCGGGCTTCCAGTTTTTCCAGTGCCCAGCGAATGCGCTCGGGGTCTTCGCCTTTGGCTTCCAGTTGGCGATAGATCTCCGCTTCGGTCATGCCCTTGGCCGGGATGAGGTGGAAGACTTCCAATTCGAAGCGGGTCAGGTGCGGCTTGCGGGTGAGGGTCTCGGCCAGGCGCGCGTACAACCAACCGCTCTTGGTGGGTTCGGCCGTGCCGACCAAGCCCGCCTCGTGGGCTTGCTGCCACCAGTCCAACGCGGGCGCGGAGAACATCTTGCGGGTCATGGTGATGGCCTTGACCGCGGTGGACGAGATCGCGCGGCGTTGCTCGGCCTGGTCGGCCAGCACTTGGCGGCCGATGTCGGTCAGGCGGAAGACTTCCCGGCCCGCGTCGTCTTCTTCGCTGGCCAGCAAGTTGAACGATTCGAGGCTGTAGAGGGTCTCGCGCAAGGTGAAGTTGTCGTCATACCAGCGGGCCAGGTCTTTGGCCTCCGCGAACTGCTGGGCAATGGCCTGGAATTTGCGCGGCATTTCCTTGATGCGGCGGCCGTAGCGCTCTAACAAGGCCTTGTATTCGGCCACCTTGCGGTCGATCATCTCGCGGCGCAGGCGGGCAAACGTGGGGATGTCGTCCTCATTGCCCGTTTGCGCGTGTTTGGCCCACAATGCGTCCACGGTTTGGAGCACTTCGACTTCTTCGGCCTCAATGGCCAAGGTCCACACATCCGCGCGCGGGCCATCCCACCACAGGCGCAGGGCCTCTAAGGCCCACTCGCCCGCGGGCAGCAGTTCGCCTTCGCTGTCTACATAGGCGAGGGCCTGCAAGCGAGCCAAGGCCGCGTCGGAGATGGGTTCCCCATCCGCGTGCTGGGCCAAGGCCCACAGCAGGTCTTCAGAAAGCACGGTGCCCGAACCAAAGCCGCCGATCTCGAGCGCGCGTTTGACCGCTTGGCCCAGCGCGGTGAAAGCGAACGCGTCGGACACGGGCACGCTGTAGGCGATGAGGCGCATGGCCTCGAGCAAGTGCTCTTCATGCGAGCCCGTGGGCAGGCGATCCGCGGGCGCGGGGCCAACCGGCACTTGGCGGATGAAGTCGGCCAAGGTCGCGTCGATGAGCAGCCGCGGGTGCGCGTGGGTGTAGATGTCCAACACCGCGCGGCCCGCGTCGCTGAGGATGACATACTCGGCCTTCTTGGCCCGGTCCCAGACGCGCATGGCCAGGCCGCGGGTCAGCAGCGCCTGCTCGGCCTTGGGCCCGACCCGCTCCGCGCGGGCGGCCGCGTCGAGCATGGCGATGACTTCGCTGCCCAGCCAGCGCCAATCGTCGGGCCAAGTTTCGGGCGCGTCCAGGCCGCGCGCCTCGCGCACCACCAAGTCGCCGCCGACCTCGTCTTCGGCCTCGGCATACTTCGCGGGCCCTTGCGCGTATAGATCCCGCAGCACTTGGGCCAAAGCCGCGCCCGAATAGGTGGGAACCCAACGCACAGGGGTTTGCTGGCGCGCCAGGCCGGCCCGCTCCAACTCGTGCAACACCGGCGCCTGCTCAGGCGTGATTTCAGTGAAGGGCAAGCGTGCGTCTTGGTCGCGCAGCAAGCGTTCCAGCATCAACGCGTGTTCTTTGCGAATGATCATGGGTGCACCTCCCGGAGCCCGTGGTTCGCGCGCTCAGTCCAACGCGGCCAAGAGTTTGTCCACCCGTTCGGCGATGTCGACATCGAACAGGTGGATGGTCGGCAAGAGCCAAGTCACGATGTAGCGGTCGTCGCCGTCTTTGTTGCGGCCGAAATAGACCAGGGTAAAGCGACCGACCCCCGTGCGTTTGCGCAACAGGTCGTGGGCTTCGCGCAACGCGCGGCGCATCTTGTGGGGCAAGTTTTCGAAGTCGTACGCGCGGCCGTGTTCCCCCCGTTTTTGGATGAATTCGGTGGTCAGGCCGCTGGAATGAAACGCCTCGAGTAGTTTACCATAGCCCCGCTTCTTGAAATAGGCCAGCAACAGTTCCGCGGCCGGCAGGCTGAACAAGAGCGTCTCGTCGCCATGCGCGGCCCGATAGTAGGCCCGAATCACGCCTCGGCGGTCTTCTAAGCCCACCCGAATGAGCAGCCGCGCGCCCTTGGGCAGCGCCTTCCACACCTCGTGCACTTCGACGGTTTCGCCGTGCTCTTCATACACATCGCCGGCCGCACGATGGTCTTCTTCGCGCGCCACAAACACGGCCTGCCGCCCGCCGCGCAGGCCGGTCAACAGGTCGAAGCCCCAAGCCTTGAGGCTGCGCAGTTTGACCTCCATCTCCGCGGGAATTTCGTCCCAGACTTCGCGCACGAACGTGTTCAACGCACGTTGGTGCTGCCGTTGCAGTTCTTCCGCGCTCAGTTTGCGCTTCTTCCGCGCCATGGATGCACCTCCTGGATGGATGAATCATGGGACCTGAGCGCTCCTCAGGCCCTCTTTCACCTTGCGCGGCAGACCCCAGAAATCCGTAGAAAGAATCTTAGAATTTTGTAAGAAATGCCCGTGAAGGGCCTGGGCAGGGGGTGGCTGAGGAAACGCGCCGCGCGGGGCCTTGGCTCAGGCCCCTGGCGCGCAGGTGTTGTATAATGAAGCGCCTTTCGACAGCAGGAGTGAGCGATGAGTGAGTTACCGCTGCATCCGTTACCGCCCGAGTTCCAATTCTTTTTCGACGACCCCAACGATCCGAAACGCCCTCCCGACGAGGTGGAGGTGCGGGAATTGCGGGCCGAGGTCTTGGCGCATCGTCGGGTGCGGGTTTATTTGGTGCTCTCGCCCTATGAACAGCGCCCCCACATTGAACTGGACATCCTCAACGCGGCCGGCCGCGTGGTGGGGCACCTAAGCATTGTCGAGCCCCTGAACCCGCGGATGGACTTTGTCCTGTACCTGCGCGAGGAAGCCCCTCAGGGGCGCTATCGGGTCGTGGCCTCGGTGCAATACCCCCCGCCGGGGTTCAAGTTTCGCCTGCCCGAAGGCGACGAGCCCGCGGACTTGACCTTGCCCGAAATGCGCGAGGTCGCCCGCGCGGAGACTTCTTTTGTCATCGGAGCGTAGGGTGCCCCCTGTGGTCCTGCCGCCGCGGTTTGTCGACCGCATGCAAGCCTTTTTAGGGCCCGAGGAGTTCGCGGCCTACCAAGCCGCGCTGGCTCGGCCGCCCCAAGTGGGGCTGCGGGTCAACACCCTCAAGATTTCGGTGGACGAGTTTCGGGCCCGCGCGCCCTTCGCTCTGGAGCCGGTGCCCTGGTGCCCCGCGGGCTTTCGGGTCGTCGATGGTTCACGGCCGGGCAAGCACCCTTATCACGCGGCTGGGCTGTATTATGTACAGGACCCCAGCGCCATGGCGCCGGCCGCGATTCTGGATCCCCAGCCGGGCGAGCGCGTGCTGGACCTGGCCGCCGCGCCCGGCGGTAAGACCACCCACTTGGCCGCGCGCATGAACGGCCAAGGCCTGCTGGTCGCCAACGACGTGCAACCCAAGCGGGTGCACGAGATGACCAACAACTTGGACCGTTGGGGCGCGACCCACATCCTCGTTACCCAAGAGAGCCCCGCGCGCCTGGCACGGCGTTGGCCCGCGTTCTTCGACCGGGTGCTGCTCGATGCCCCGTGCTCGGGCGAGGGCATGTTTCGCAAGGACCCCGCGGCGCGGCGCATCTGGAGCCCCAAGCACATCCAACGCTGCGCGCGGCTGCAAAGCACGCTGTTGCGGGATGCGGCGCGCCTGGTGCGGCCGGGTGGGTATTTGCTGTACAGCACGTGCACCTTTGCCCCGGAAGAAAACGAGGGCGTCGTGGCCCGTTTTTTGGACGCGCACCCCGACTTTAGGGTGGAACCCATCCCCCAACGGCCGGGGTTCGACCGCGGGCGGCCCGAATGGCTGCACCCACCAGGCCCCGAGGCGTTGCGCGGCACGGTGCGGTTGTGGCCGCACAAAACCATGGGGGAAGGCCACTTTGTGGCCTTGTTGCGCCGCGCGGCTACCCTCCCCCCGGCTGAGCCCCCGCGTCGTCTGCCCCCGCAGCCTTTGCCCGCGGAGGCCCGCCGCCGGTGGCGCGCCTTTGTCGACGAAATGTTCGCCGGCCCCGCACCCGTGGCCGACGAACGGCTGGCCCTGTTGGGCAACCGACTGTACGCGGTGCCCGACCTAACCCCCGATTGGCGCGGGATCAAGGTCACCCGCTTTGGTTGGTGGTTGGGCACGCTCAAGACCCGCCGCTTCGAGCCCGCCCACGCGCTGGCCTTGGCCCTCACCGCGGACCAAGTGCTGCCCGAGCGGCGCTGGGACTTGTCGGCCGATGACCCGCGCGTTCGGGCCTATCTGCACGGCGAGCCCGTGCCCAGCCCCGGCCCCGAAGGCTGGACTTTGGTCACGGTGGACGGCTTCCCCCTGGGGTGGGGCAAGCGCGTGGCCGGTGTGCTCAAGAGCAAAGCCCCCCGCTGGCTACGGCGGATTTGACCCTCGGCCCTTGAGGTGTTGGCATGGCCCAAGAATCGCTTCCCCCGCCCGTGCCTTGGTGGCGCCGCGGTTGCGGCTGGCTGCTCAGTTTGATGGTGTTGGCGCTGCTCGTTCTGCTGCTCGTGGCGTGGGGCCGGGCCGCGCGTCAGGCCCGCCCGCACGGCGCACCGCGGGCTACGGCAACGCCGGCTTCTACGCCCACCCCGCCTCGCCCGGCTTCCCCCAGCCCAACGGCAACCCCGTCTCCCACGGCCACCGCCCCCCCGCCGCTGCCCACCGCCGCCCCACCGCGCTTGGACCCGTCCCAAGGGCTGTTGGTGTTCGCGCTGCAAGATGGCCCCCGGGTGCAGATGTTCGCCTATCACCCGCAACGGTCCCGCTGGACGCGCTTGACCCAACACCTGCACGACCACCTCTACCCTTTGGCCGTCGAAGGGGGGCGCAACTTGCTCGTGGCCGCCAACCCCAACGGCGAGTGGGATCTGTACCATGTGGACTTGACCACCGGCCGTACCACGCGCTTGACCTTCGACCCTGGCTATCAGGCCGCGGCCGCGCTCTCGCCCGACGGGGTCTGGATGGCCTATGAGGGATATACGGACGATGGGCATTTGGACATCTTCTTGCGCCAAGTGCAAGGCGTCGACGATACACCGCTACGGTTGACCCACGACCCGGCCGCGGATTACGCGCCGCATTGGTCGGCCCAGGGCCGGCTCATCGCGTTTATCTCGACGCGTGGGGGCACACCCCAAGTCTGGATCGCGGACCTGGATCGGCCCGAGGTGGAGCGCTTCCACCAGGTGAGCGACCCCGAGCGCGGGGAGGTGGTAGGCGCGCCGCGGTGGTCGCCCAATGGCCGCTATTTGGCGTGGGCCCAACGCCACCAAGGCTTGGCACGCATTTATGTGTGGGACGCGTTGCACCCCCGCCGCGCGGCCGTGACTTTGGGGGAGGGCCACGAGGTGCGCTGGATGCCCGATGGCGAGCAGATTTCGGCCTTGGTGCGCCGCCCCGAGGGCGATTTCTTCACCATTTACCGCTGGCCCTCGGGTTTGGCCTTGCCTCTGGTGCCCCTGCCCGGTCGGGCTTACGGTTGGGCTGTTGGGGTGACCGGCTTGGCCTCGGGCTTGCCCGAGTCGTTTGCCCGCGCAGCCCGGTTGACGCCCACGCCTCTGTGGGTGCCGGTGAGCGTGCATCCCGAAGACGTGCCCGCGGGCCGTACGGTCACTGTTCCCATCGAAGATGTGGACGCGCCCTACCCCTTCTTGAGCGACGCGGTGGATGAGGCTTTTCGTGCGTTGCGGCAAGCCGCACGCGAGCGCTTGGGCTGGGACCCCTTGGCCGGCCCGCTGACCCTCTTCGTACCTTTCACCAACCCGCAGGCCATCCCGTTGGAGCACAACTGGCTGAGCACCGGCCGCGCCTTCGCGCTGGATCCGGCTTGGTTGGAGACAGGGGAGATGGTGGTTGTGCGAGAGGACTATGGCCCCGAGACGTACTGGCGCGTGTATCTGCGCGCGGCCGAAGGGGGGGACGGCCTGCCGCTGCGGGGCCTGCCGTGGGACTTCGCGGCCCGGTTGGACCCGCGCGACCCGCGTGTGTACACCGAGGGCGGCGCGTGGGCGACCCAGCCCCCGCCGGGCCTCTGGGTGGACTTCACCGCTCTGGCCGAGGCGTACGGCTGGGAGCGGGTGCCCGCGCTGCCCTATTGGCGGGGCTATCTGCCCGCGGCCCGTTTCAACCTGTTCGTTTTGCGGGACGGCCTTTCATGGCAGGAGGCCATGGCCCAGTTGTACCCTGAACGCGTGTGGGCCGTGCCCGCGTGGCTGGTGCCGGCCACGCCCACGCCCACCATCACGCCAACGCCTACGCCCTAAATCGAGTCAGATGGGGTATACTTGACCGTGGGATCTTCGCGAATGAGGATGTGAAAATGGGCAAACTTCGTGTTGGATGGGCCGCGTTGACCTTGGGCTTGCTGCTGGCGCTGGGGTCGCGTGGGGCGGCACGCGCGGCCTCTGCCCTGGTCACACCAACGCCGACCCCAACGCCTGGGGCCGGGAGCAAGGTGCACGCGCGGCCATGGCCGCCCCAATACCGGTTCACCGTTCCCGCGCAGGGCGGCCCAGGGGTGGAGGGGACCCCATTGCCCGTTTGGTTGCCGCCGGCCTACCCTCAACCGTGGGCGCCGACGCCGCATGATCATTTTCTTTTCGGCCGGGTGCTGCCGCCTTCCTTTGAAGATATCCCTATTGCGGACTATCGTTTTGCGGCGCGGGCGCCGAAATCGGGGCGCTTGCACGGCGGCATCGACATCCCCGCGCCCTTTGACACGCCGGTATTGGCCATCGGCTCGGGCCGGGTGATCTGGGCGGGTGAGGGCTTCACCTTTGGCCGCGAACGCAATGGCGACCCGTACGGTTTGGCCGTGGTCTTGCGCCACGACTTGGGATGGCAGGGGCACACGTTGTACTCGCTTTACGCGCACTTGGAAGCCCTGTGGGTTCGGCCTGGCCAATGGGTGGCCCAAGGCACCCCGATCGGGTTAGTGGGCAGCACGGGCAAAAGCGACGGGCCGCATGTGCACTTGGAAGTGCGCATGCAAATGGACGACGAACCCGCGCAAAAGTCGCCCTTGCTCAACCCCGAACTGTGGATCGCGCCCCCGGTGGGTTGGGGCGTGCTGGTCGGCCGCGTGTACGACATCCATGGACGCTTGTGGGATTTTGGCCCCATCACCATTGAGCCGTTGGATTGGACCCCTGAGGTGCGGGCCTTGTGGCGCGGGCGGCATCTTATCACCACTTATACCTACGGCCGCAGTGGGGGCATCATGGCTGATCCGTATTATCAAGAGAACTTCGCGCTCAACAATTTGCCCGCGGGGCGCTATCGGGTGGTGATCGAAATGAACGATCGGGTGTATTATCACACCCTGATGGTGTATCCGGGGCGGGTTACATTTTTCATTTTTACTCCCGAAAACGGCTTTGAGGTGGTACAATAGAAAAGCCTCTCGTCAAATCGTGACGAGAGCCCTTGACAGTTTGGTAAACTGTCGTTATAGTTTATCGCAAATCTTCGGCAGCAAGGAGGCGAGCCTTGGCCAAAACGCGAACTCAACAAATGGTGGATCGCCTACGGGAGTTACAGGCGGTTTCGCCCGACATCGAGGCTTCGGCCATCGTGAGTGTGGATGGCCTGACCATTGCCTCGGCCCTGCCCCAAGGCATCGAGGAAGAGCGGGTGTCGGCAATGTCCGCGGCCATGCTCTCCTTGGGTGAGCGCATCGCGATGGAACTGGGGCGGGGGCGCTTGGAACAGGTCTACATCAAGGGCGAAAACGGCTATGTGATCCTCATGGCCGTGGGCGAAGAAGCGGTCTTGACCGTGTTGGCGCGCGAGCAGGCAAAACTGGGCCTGATCTTCCTGGATATGCGTCGCGCGGTGCAGGAATTGGAAGCCCTGGTGTAGTCGGACTCCGGCCGCGTCCACTGTCAACCCAATAGGGGTAGAGGAGGCGCCGCTCGCCGAGTGTGGTTCCCGTTAGGGGCGCGGCTGGGGGTTCTTCGTGTCTTTGTCTTTGCCGAACGCTAAGTCCTTATCGAGGTGGTGCGTACATGAGCGACAAGCGGCGAATCCCACCCAGCGGTTATTACTACCCGAACAAAATCGGGCGTATTGCCTTGCAGGCGTTAGAAGAGGTGATGGGAACCCACGGCATGAAAGCCGTGCTGCGCTTGGCGGGCTTGGAACACTACATGGAAGAACTCCCGCCAGACAATTTGGAAAAAGAATTCGACTTTGCCGATTTCTCGGCGTTGAACTTAGCCTTAGAAGAGATGTACGGCCCGCGGGGCGGTCGCGGATTGGCGCTGCGGGCGGGCCGGGCCGCGTTTTCTGAAGGCTTGCGCGGGTTTGGCGCTCTGGCTGGCGTGGGCGACCTGGCCTTCAAGGTCTTGCCCCTGAAGACCAAGTTGACCATTGGCCTCAAGGCCATGGCCCAAATCTTCAGTGGCTTTAGCGACCAAGTCACCACGGTGGAAGAAAAGGACGACGTGTTCGTCTACACCATCCACCGGTGCCCCGTGTGTTGGGGGCGGGCGAATACCAGCGATCGCCCGGTGTGCTACATGGCCTTGGGTCTGCTGCAAGAGGGCCTCAAGTGGGTCTCGGGCGGCAAAGAGTTTCGGGTCAACGAGTCGAAGTGCATCGCCAAGGGCGATGACGTGTGCGAGTTCATCATTCAAAAAGAGCCCGTTGGCTAACACAAGGCCACCGAGCACGACCACGGGGCGGCGGAAGACGGCCGCCCCGCATCCTTTTGGATGGTCATCATGACCACGGAGACCGCACTGCTCATCATCCCCACCTATAACGAGCGGCAAAACTTGCCCCGCCTCGTCGAGGCCCTCTTCGCGCTGCGCGAGGTCCCAGCCTTTCACATTCTGGTGGTGGACGACAACAGCCCCGACGGCACAGGCCAATGGGTCGCGCAGGCCGCGGCCACCCACTATCCGGAGCGCTTGCACCTGCTGGCTCGGCCGGGCAAACAAGGCCTGGGCCGGGCCTATTTGGCTGGGTTCCGCTGGGCGTTCGCGCGCGGGTACCCGGTCATCGGCCAAATGGACGCGGACTTCTCCCACCAGCCGCGCTACTTGCCCACCATGTTCACGGCCCTGCGCGACGCGGACTTGGTCATTGGCTCGCGCTATGTGCCCGGTGGCGGGGTGGAACGCGCGTGGCCGTGGTGGCGCAAATGGCTCTCGCGTTGGGGCAACTTCTACGCTCGCCACATCTTAGGCCTCCCCGCCCGCGACGCGACCGGTGGGTTCCGCCTTTGGCGCGCTGCGCTGCTGCAGCAAATGCCCTTGGACACCATCGCGACGGTGGGCTACGCGTTCCAAATCGAGTTGTTGTACTTGGCGTATCGCCTGGGCGCGCGCATCCGCGAAGTGCCCATCTACTTCCCCGACCGTAAGGCTGGGCGTTCGAAACTCTCTTTGGCCATCCAATGGGAGGCGGCGTGGCGGGTATGGTGGATGAAGTGGCACTATCGGCACTGGCCACCCTCCACCCTGGGCGGCCCTTCGGGTGGCAGGACGGGTTAAAAGAGGTGGCCCCGGTCGGGGGGAAACCGGGGCCGTCTATTAGGGAGGAGGGGAGAGGAGGATGCGCTTATTAGGATAACGCGCTCACCTTAAAAGAGGATGAGAATTCGGGCCCCAGGAGGGCCTCTTTCTCGCTTTTTTACCCTGATCTCCTCAAATCAGTAGATCTCCAAGAGCGCCTGCGCGGATTGACTTACGGGTTCGAGGAGTCTTGCGCGCAGCGCAGCCAGCGCATCTCCGCGCGCGTCGGTGGTGTGGCGCGTACCAAGACCACCGCGGCCTCCCAACGCGGAAACGTTTGGGGCGGCAACGCGCGCACTTGCGTCCAGGGCAGGTCCGCACGCCGCGCGGGCATGGTGTCCCACCAGCGCCGCGGCACTAAGCCGAAGGCCCCGCGATGGGCCGCGACCGCGCGCACCACGTCCGCGGGGGTGGGCGCCAGGCGGCCGCGCGGATGCACGACCCAGCCCGGCCCGACTTGGGCCGTGAGGGCTTGCCCCAAGGCATGGTCGGGTAGGGGTGCCACGGGCTGGGGTGGCGGCAACGTCGTCGCGGCCGGGTCGATGTCGGCCCATTGGACCGTGGGGTCCGTCCACAGCGCAACCCACGCGGTGGCCGACAGGCGAGTTATGGGGTTGCTCCGGTGCACCACCAGCGCCCAGGCATCACGACCCACGGCATACGCGGCGCCTTCGGCCGCGGGGGCCTGCCCCCATACCATTTGCCACGCCTCAGCATCCGCCGCGCCGGATGGCTCAATGGCCAACAACACGGGCCCGGCCGCGGCACAGGTGGCCAAGGGTTCGTCCCAGGCTTCCAATTCGGGTGGGCGCTGGACCACGACCAACGGGGGCAAGGTTGGGCTGGCAGCCGGTGGGGTCGCGGCGGTCGCGGGCCCGCGCGGAGCATATCCCCCACAGGCCACCAAGCCCCACAACCACCCCAGCACGAGCGCCCCTTTCAGGGCGCAGGCCCAAGGGCGAGGGCAATCCATGTCCACGAGTCCTCCACGCGGCCCAAGTATAACCGCAAAAGCCATGCCTGGGGTTCGGCGCGCGGCTGCCATACGCTCCAGGCCAGGTCGAGGGCCGCACCTTGCCCCACGCGCTGCCACCCTTGGGCCTCCAGTTGGGCGTCGAGGTCTTGGCGCAAAGCCTGAGGTTCGGCCGCGGCCACCCACAGGATCTCGCCCATGACGCTATTGGGCGCACCCCAGCCGCCGCCTGGCCAGCGGGGCAAGGTGTCGGGCAGGCGCAAGGTGGGCCAGCGGCTCGATGACGGCGGCTGGGCCAAGGGTCGGGCCGGGATGGGACATGGCGCCTCTACGGTCGCCTCCGTGAGCATCAGCCAAGTGCCCTGGTTTTGGGTGGGCAGCAAGCGCACATGCACGCGCCGGCCATCGTCAGGATGGCAATAGAGGCGCGCGTAGGGCGGGGGGCCGCCCAAGGGCAGGTTGGGCCCGAGCAGCCCTTGGACGGGAAGGTCGGGCGCGACCGGCTCGGCCAGCCGCCAGCCCGCGCTCTCCAGCACGGTCGCCCATTGGTCCTGCAAAGTCTCGGGGCCGACCGCGGACCAACCGACCCAGATGCGTTCGGGCGTGTTCGGCCCCCAGGGCATTTGCCGCACATACATGCCAATGGGGGACGCCTCTTCGGGCCAAGGCACTTGGGGTTGCGGCCGCGCTTCGCCCGCGTACGCCTCGATGCGCGCGTCGGGGCCTTCGATGGAGGCCCACAACGCGCGCAGCAATTGCTGGACTTGCCGGGGGGCGGCCGCGGCAGCCGCGTGCACTTGGACCCGTGGCGCGGTTTGTGACCATGGTTCGCGGTCAGGAGGCAAAGGTTGGCCTTCCGGATACATGAACATCCACGCGGTCGCTTGGTTGGGCAAGTCGTGCACGACGGCCAGGTCCAGGTGCCATGGGGGGCCGAACCAACGGGGGTGGATCCACTGGCTTCGGGCCGCGTCAGGGGTCTCGTGCCGGGCGTGCAGGCGCCAGCCTTGGTCACGCAGTTGGGCCGCGTATGCGTCCAGCAGTGTCGCGGGGTGCAGCGCTTCAGCGGGGCCCTGCAGCCACGCGTGGCCGAAGTAGCGGTTCGTCTCCCAGGGTTGGGTCGATGTGGCCAAGGTTTCTACCCCTGGGGGCGGGTTCAGCGCGGGCACGCGGGTGAGTCGCGGCCACGCAGGCCCACGGGGGAGCCAGCGGAGCACCTGGCTTGGTCGGCACGGAGGCGGTGGGCCGTCGGCGGCCCGGTGGAGGTTCAGTTGCACCAACAAGCGCGTGGGCTCGCTTTGCCCCATTTTGAGTTCTGCCCACTGGTCTTGGGGGCCGCACAAGAAGCGTGTGGTCGCGCCTGCTGGTGGCGTGGGGGAAGCAAACCCGCCCTCGGCCGCGCGCGGCGATTCCAGGCGATACACCAGCCGCGCCCAACGGGGTTCGTACCAGCCCTGCTGCGCGAGATGGGCGCGCAGGGCGTTCAAGGCTTGGTCATCGGCTGGCAGATCCAGCCAAACGGTGGTGTAGGAATCGCTGGCCGTGTGGACGGTGATGGAGCCCACGATTTGGGCCGTGCTCAAGCGCGCCATGGCCAGGTCGGCGGGGGCTTGGCCGAGGAAAAGGTCCACTTGGCGGGCCGGGCGATAGGCATCGAGGGCGAGGGCCACGGCCCAGCGCAGGCCCTGCTCTGGCGTGGGCGTACCGTGCCAGACCAGTTGGGGCATGGGCGCGGCGGCTGCGGTTTGCCATGGCCGAGGTCGAGTGATCCACAGGCCCAAGCCGCCACAGGCCAGGCAAGGGACGAAGGCCACGAACAGCAGCGCCCCTACCAGCACACGCAGCCAAATCGGACGGTGGCGCATGGCTCCCTCCTGCTTTGACGCCGCTCATGGCCCGCGGCCGCGGGTCCGCGAGGCGACCGCGCGGGGTCGGGCTGGGGGGATGTGCGGGGAAGGCCCTGGCGGGGCGGCGGCATGGCCGGCCGCGAGTCTGCCAGATTTGGGGGGATAAGCCAGGCCCCAGCCCGGCGCGGCGCCCATCTACTCTCAGTATAGCACTGTCGGCCGCGCGCCGATGGAGCGCCAGGCTTATGGTAAAATAGGGGCACCAACCTGATGTGCGGAATCGTGACCATGACGAACACCGGTGGACAAAGCGCGGTGCTCGCGGTTTTGTTTTTCATCCTGGCCCTTATGGGCGAGGTTTTGGCGCGCATGTAAAAGGGAGCCGCTGACGGCTCCCTTTTGCTTTGGACGATTCGGCTGCTCAACGCAACCCCTCGAACCAGGAGTTAGCCCCATGCCGATCGAGGTTCGCATGCCCCGTTTGGGCGAAGGCGTTATCGAGGCCACCATCAGCCAATGGTTGGTGCGCGAAGGCGAGCGGGTCGAAGAAGGCGACCCGCTGTTGGAGGTCAATACCGACAAGGTGGATACGGAGATCCCCGCGCCGGCCAGCGGCACGGTGGTCAAGATTTTGCGCGGGGAAGGCGAAACCGTGCCCGTGGGCGAGGTTTTGGCGCTGCTGGCCGTGGAAGACGAAGCCAACGGCGGTAGCGTTCCCCCGGCCGAGGGGGCGCCTGAGGCCGCGGCCCCGAGCCCGGCTGAAGCCGCGGCTCCGGTGGCAACACCTGCGACCGCGGCGGCCGCGCGTGGGCCGCACGAGAC
The DNA here is from genome assembly GCA_964446575.1 of uncultured Anaerolineaceae bacterium. Taxonomy (GTDB): domain Bacteria; phylum Chloroflexota; class Anaerolineae; order Anaerolineales; family DRMV01; genus JAADEN01. The sequence continues at coordinate 18,360 of CAYUOX010000044.1, forward strand.
CTACCGCCCTGGTCGGCATCCTGAGTTGGGCTTTATTTCGCCGGTGGTGGCTAAATTGGCCAATGAGCACGGCATTGACTTGCGTCAGGTGCGCGGCACGGGCCAGGGCGGGCGCATCACCAAGCACGATGTGCTGGCTTATTTGGAGCAGCGGCCGCAGCCCGAGCCCCAACCGACGGCCGCGGTCGAGGCCCCCGCGGCAACGGCCCCGACCGAAGGCGCAAAGCCGGCCCCAGCCGAGGTGCGGCCCGCGCCTTCGGCGCCCCAGGGGCAACCCGCTGCGACGACCGCGCGGGTTGCCCTGCCGGGCGAGGCCGCGGTGAGCAAGCCCGTGCCCGTGTTGCCCGGCGACGAACTGTTGCCGTTGACCAACATTCGGCGGCGCATCGCGGAGCACATGGTCTTTTCCGAACGGGTCGCGCCCCATGTGACCACCGTCCACGAGGTGGACTTGCACCGCATTGTGGCCCATCGGGCGCGGCACAAGGACGAATTCGCTGCCCGGGGGGTGCGTCTGACCTACACCGCGTATTTTGTCGCGGCCGCGGCCCAGGCCTTGCGGCGGCACCCGTTGGTCAATTCGTCGTGGACCGACGAGGGCATCTTGCTGCACAAGGTGGTCAACATCGGCATTGCCGTCGCCCTGGGCGATAAGGGGCTCATCGTGCCGGTCATCAAAAACGCGGACGAACTCTCGTTGCTGGGCATTGCCCGCGCGCTGAACGATTTGACCACTCGGGCGCGGGCCGGGCGTTTGACCCCCGACGAGATCACGGGCAGCACGTTTAGCATCACCAACTACGGCACCAACGGTTCGCTGTTCGGCACGCCCATCATCAACCAGCCCAACGTGGCCATTTTGGGCGTGGGCGCCATCAAAAAGCGGGTGGTCGTGCTCGATGGCGATGTGTTGGCCATTCGGCCCATGGCGTATCTGAGCCTGACCATTGACCATCGGGTGTTGGACGGCGCGGTCGCGGATGCGTTCGTCCAAGACATTGTGCAGCAATTGGAATCTTGGCCTGTGGAGTAGCGGGCCAACCGGGGCTTGGCCATGCCAGGCTTCCGGGACGTTTCGCGATGCTGCTGATGGAGGAGCACCATGTACGATGTCGTCTTCATTGGCGCGGGTCCGGCGGGCTATGTGGGCGCAATTCGGGCCGCGCAGTTGGGCCTCAAAACGGCCATTGTGGACAAGGAATGGTTGGGCGGTGTGTGTTTGAACGTGGGCTGCATTCCGTCCAAGGCCTTGCTCAAGAACGCGGAATTGGTGCGCACCCTGCGGACCGAAGCCAAGACGTTCGGCATCGGCGGGGTGGAGCATTTGACCTTTGACTACGCCAAGGCCGTCAAGCGCAGCCGGCAGGTGTCGCAGCGGCTGACCAAAGGGGTGGGCTTTTTGATGCGCAAGAATCGCATCGAGGTGCACATGGGCGCCGCGCGCATCGCCCGGCCCGGCGAAGTGGTTGTGACCCCGGCCGAGGGCGGCGAGCCGGTCCGCTTGCCAACCAAGCACATCGTGGTGGCTACCGGCGCGCAGCCTTTGGTTCCCCCGGGCTGGGATGTGGACGGCGAACGGGTGCTCACCTATCGGCCGGCCATCCTGCAGACCCGCCGCCCTGAATCGGCGGTCATCATCGGCGGTGGCGCCATTGGGGTCGAGTTCGCGACCATTTGGCACAGTTACGGTGCGCAGGTCACGTTGGTGGAGATGATGCCCACCCTGCTGCCCCTGGAAGACGCGGAAATTGGCCAAGAACTGGGCAAGCAGTACAAGCGCCAAGGCATTCGTGTGCTCACCGGGCACAAAGTCGAAGCCATTGAGACGACCGACACCGGGGTGCGGGTGACTGTCACCGATACCCAAAAGGGGAAGACCATTACCCTGGAGGCCGAGCAAGCCTTGGTGGCCATCGGCTTCAAGCCCAACACCCAGGGCCTGGGCTTGGAAGAGGTGGGGGTGCAACTCACCGATAAAGGCGCCATTGCCGTAGATGAGCGCATGGCCACCAATGTGGAAGGCATTTGGGCCATCGGTGATGTGACCGCGAAGATGATGCTCGCTCATGTGGGATCCGCACAAGGCATCTTGGTGGCCGAGGCCATCGCGGGCCGCGAGACGCATCCGTTGGACTACGACGCGATGCCGCGCGCGGTGTACGGGCATCCGCAAGTCGCCGCGTTTGGATTGAGCGAAGCCCAGGCGCGCGAACGGGGCTACGAGATCACCGTGGCCAAATTCCCCTTCCAGGCCAACGGCAAGGCCCTGGCCTTGAACGAGGGCAAGGGCTTCATCAAGTTGGTGATGGACAAGGCCTACGGCGAGATTTTGGGCGCGCACATGATTGGCCCTGAAGTGACCGAATTGCTGCCCGAACTCACCCTGGCCCGCATGATGGAAATCACCCCCGCGGAGTTGGCGCGCAATGTGCACGCGCACCCGACCCTGAGCGAAGTCATCATGGAAGCCGCCCATGTGGCGTTAGGGGAGGGGATCCATATTTAGAGGTTAGTGGTTGGTAGTTTGGAAGTTGGCAATGAGGAAGTTGGCGCCGGGGGAAGTGGCAACGCACTGTGGCGGTTGGAGGTTGGCGGGAGGTTGTGATGCGGATGCGTTCTCATCGTGACCTGGAGGTGTGGCGGCGGTCAATGGCGTTGGTTCGGCGGGTATACGAGGTGTCGGCGGATTTCCCGCCTCGAGAACGAGGCAATTTGCAACAGCAGTTGCGCCGCGCTGTGATTGCTATCCCGGCGAATATCGCCGAGGGGCACGGACGGCGGAGCGATGGCGCCTTTGCTCGCCATTTGGACATCGCCTTGGGCTCGGCCGCGGAGGTGGACACGTTGCTGCAACTGGCCCACGATTTGGCATAGAGCGCTGGCCGAAGATTTGGGCGTGGTTACCAAGATGCTGCCCAGCCTCTACCGCCGAGTTCAAGACCAACGCCGTGGGCCATGACCCTCAACGCACACCTGCCAACCTCTACTCTCTAACCTCTAACTTCGAACTTCTTTCGGAGGTCCACAACATGCTTCCGCAGGTTTTGGAAAAATTCGCCCTCTCGCGTGACGACGTGTTGCACGATTACCGGCTCGCGGTGCTCAACCGGGAGGCCAGCCGGCTGGGGTATCAGGAAGTGATGTTGGGCAAGGCCCAGTTTGGCATCTTCGGCGATGGCAAAGAAGTACCCCAATTGGCCTGGGCGCGCGCGTTTCGCAAAGGCGACTGGCGCACGGGCTATTATCGCGACCAAACTTTTATGATGGCCATCGGCGAACTCACTTTGGAGCAGTTCTTCGCGCAACTCTATGGCCACGCGGATGTGCGCTATGAACCCGCTTGCGGCGGACGCAATATGAACAACCACTTCGGCACCCGCTTGCTCAACCCCGACGGCACTTGGAAGCCCCAAACCGAAAATTACAACGTGGTCGCCGACGTCTCGCCCACGGGCTCGCAAATGCCGCGGCTGGTGGGGCTGGCCTTGGCCTCCAAACTCTATCGTGAATTGGACGAACTTCAGGCCTTGACCCAATTTTCCCGCCGGGGCAATGAGGTGGCCTGGGCCAGCATCGGCAACGCGACTTGCGCCGAAGGCTTGTTCTGGGAGACGCTCAACGCAATCGGTGTGCTCCAAGTGCCCGCGGTGATTTCGGTGTGGGACGACGAATATGGCATTTCGGTGCCCAACGAATATCAATTGACCAAAGACTTGTACCAGATGCTGCAGGGCTTTCAGCGCCGGGGGCCCGACGACCGGGGCTTCGAGGTGCGCCAGGTCAAGGGTTGGGACTATCCCGCGCTGATCGAGGCTTATCAAGAAGCCAGCCGCGTGGCCCGCGCGGAGCATGTCCCCGTGATCTTGCACGTGGTGGAACTGGTGCAGCCGTCGGGGCACTCGACGTCGGGCAGCCATACCCGCTACAAGTCGCGCGAGCGCCTGCAGTGGGAAGCCGAGCACGACGGCTTGCGGCGCTTTCGCGCGTGGATCTTGGAGCAAGGCCTGGCCACGGAAGAGGAGTTGGCCGCACTGGAAAAGGCGGCCAAGCGCGAAGTTCGCCAGGCCCTCAAGCGGGCCCATGCCGCGTTCGTCGCGCCCCGCAAGCAAGAAGCCGACGAACTGGTGCGCTTGTTGGAGCAGGCCGCGCAGCAATATCCGGCCGCGCAGGCCACGCTGACCGCGCTCAAGGGCGAAGTGCTGGCCTTGGATGTGCCTTATCGGGCCGCGACCTTAGGCATCGTCCGTCGGGCGCTCATGGCCCTGCGCGAGGCGCCCGACGCGGTGCGCGCGCCGCTCATCCGTTGGCGCAAGCAGGTCGAGGCCGGTGGACGCCGCGATTACAGCACGTTCCTTTACAGCCCGTGGCCCAGCGCGGCCACTCAAGTGCCCGAAGTGCCGCCTCGTTACGCGGCCGATGCGCCCGAGGTGGCCGGCTTTGAGGTGCTCAACAAGTTCTTCGATATCGTTTTGGGGCGCGATCCCCGGGTCATTGCCTTTGGCGAGGATGTGGGCCATCTGGGCGGTGTGAACCAAGCCTTTCGTGGCCTGCAGGCCAAGTATGGCCCGTGGCGGGTCATGGACACGGGCATCCGCGAGGCCACTATTTTGGGCCAGGCCATCGGTTTGGCCCTGCGGGGGCTGCGGCCCATCGCGGAGATCCAGTACTTGGACTATCTGCTCTACGCGCTGCAAATCATGTCGGACGATTTGGCCACGGTGTTGTGGCGTTCCGCGGGGGGGCAAAAAGCGCCGGTTATCGTGCGCACTCGCGGGCACCGCTTGGTGGGCATTTGGCACGCGGGTTCGCTCATGGCCGGGCTCATCCATTTGGTGCGGGGTATGCATGTGTTGGTGCCGCGCGATATGACCCGGGCCGCGGGGTTCTACAACACCTTGCTGCAGGGCGACGAGCCGGGCATTGTGGTGGAAGTGCTGAACGGCTATCGCCTCAAAGAACGGCTGCCAGACAACTTGGGCGAGTTTACTGTGCCTTTGGGCGTGCCCGAAATTGTGCGCCCGGGCAACGATGTCACTTTGGTGACCTATGGCGCGATGGTGCGCATTGTGCTGCAAGCCGCGGAAGCCTTGGCCCAGGTGGGCATCGACGCGGAAGTCATCGATGTGCAATCGCTGTTGCCGTTTGATGTGCGGGGCGTTATCGTCGAGTCGCTGCGCAAGACCAACCGGGTGGTCTTTTTGGACGAGGATGTGCCCGGTGGCACCACCGCGTACATGATGCAAGAAGTCCTGGAGAAACAAGGCGGCTACCAGTGGCTCGACTCACCGCCGCTGACCATCTCGGCGCAGCCGCACCGCCCCGCGTATGGCTTCGACGGTGACTATTTCTCCAAGCCCAGCGTGGACGAGGTGTTCTACAAAGTCTACGGCCTGTTCCACGAACTGAATCCGCGACGGTGGCCTTTGTTCTTTGAGGAACCGGAAGCCTAAGGCCCGTGGCCGGGCCGTTCGCGGAGCCCTTCCCCCAAACCCACCCAAAAACGCACCGGGCCGAGGGAATGCCCCCGGCCCGGTTGCTTTTGCCTGGCGACGTGGTTTTATGACACGGGGATCTCGCTGCGCTTGGCCTGCCGCACCACCCACCACAGCGCGGCCAGCAAGGCCAGCGAGACGGCCCAACCGCCCACGCCCAGGTCTTGATATTTGACCACAATGGGCGCGACGATGACCGCGACCAGGTTGACCACTTTGATCATGGGGTTCAGGGCCGGCCCCGCGGTGTCTTTGAAGGGGTCGCCCACGGTGTCGCCGACCACCGAAGCCTTGTGCCGGTCGGAGCCTTTGCCCAAGCCCTTCTCGGGGTCTTTGGGCTCGTCTTCGATGAGTTTCTTGGCGTTGTCCCACGCGCCGCCCGCGTTGTTCATGAACACGGCCAGCAACTGCCCGCTGACAATGATGCCGGCCAAAAAGCCGCCCAGGGCTTCCACCTGCAGCCACAGACCGACCAAGATGGGGGTGACCACGCCCAACAGAGCCAGGGGGA
>CAYUOX010000045.1:0-14657 GCA_964446575.1 uncultured Anaerolineaceae bacterium
AGGGGGGATGGGGTCGACGCGTTGGAAGTTAGCGGGGCCCAGGTAAGGGCGACCCGGCAGGTCGCCCGGCGGCGTGCCCATCGGCCGCGCGGCGTGGCCCGGCCAGGGGGTGGGATCCCCCTCCCCAACCCCTCCCCCTTCATAAAGGAGGAGGGGCCACGCGGGCCCGACACGCGCCTCGCGCGCCCATTTTCCCCCAAGGGGGGATGGGGTTCACTGCGATGCCTCAACCAAGGCCGCGCGGAGGGCCTGCCAGGCCGCGAGCGCACGCGGGTCAAAGGGCAAATAAAGCGCAATTTGGTCCAACAGGCCCTGGTAACGGGCCCGCAGCGCGGCGCCCAGCGCATCCCAATCGGCTTCGACGGCATAGGTAGCCAACATCTCATCGCTGATGAGCCGGGGCATGGCATCCCACGCGCCGCGGGCGGCCAGCCGAGACAAACGTTCCCCCACCTCCGCCCAACCGTGCACCTCCAGCACCACCCGGTAGGTGGGCGTGCTGGCGTAGAACGCGATTTGCCGCCGCACTTCTTCTCGCAGCCGGGCCCGCTCAGAGCCCGTCCCCGTGATCACGAACACCGTGCTGGCCAAACGGATTTGCGACCGCGCGCGGCCGCTGGCCCGCAGCCCTTCCTCCAAAGACGGCAGCAGCACTTGCCGTAAATACGCGGGCGAATGAAAGGGATGCACATGGAAGCCGTCGGCGACTTCGCCAGCCAGCCGTACCAATCCTTGGTTGACGCCCGCGATGTAAATCGGGATGTGCGGATGCTCGATGGGGCCGGGGTCGAAGAAATCGGTCATCAAAGTGAAGGAGTAGAAACGGCCGCGGTAGTTGAGGCGGGTGCGGTGCTGCCAAGCGTGCCAAATGGCCCGCAACGCGTGGATGTAATCGCGCAATTTGGCCACAGGCGCTTCCCAGGGGGTGCTGAAGCGCCGTTGGATGTGGGCTCGCACCTGCGTCCCCAGGCCCAGCACAAAACGCCCGCGTGCGAAACGCTGCAGATCCCACGCCACTTGTGCGGTGACCATGGGGCTGCGCGGGAAGGCAATGGCCACCGCGGTGCCCAGGCGCAGGCGGCGGGTGTGCTCCGCGGCCAGGGCCAAGGGCAAAAACGGGTTGTGGCGGGTCTCGCCCACCCACAGGGTGTCGAAACCCGCGGCTTCGGCCGCGCGGGCCAAAGCGGGCATCTCGGCCAAAGTCGGGGCCAGCAAAGTGAGGTCCAGATTCACGGGGACTTCCTCCGGTGAGGCCGGGCGGGTTAAGGAGCGGGCGTTGCGACCTGCAGCGCGGTGCTGATGATCCAGCCTTCCCAAGTCGCGTCCAGCGCGCGCACCTTGAGCCAAATCTGGATGCCTACCGTGCGATAGCCCAGCACCTTGAGCAGGGTGCCGTTGGGCACCACCGCGACCACTTTGGCATCGTCGCGCGGCGCGTTGCGCACGAACGCGCCTTGCCCCCAAGCCTCGGGCACTTGCACCACGCCCAGGCCAGTATAAACGGGCGGCGGCGGGAAGGTGGGGTATGGCGTGGCCGTCGGGGTGGCGGTGGGGGTCGCCGGCGTCGGCGTGGCCGTCGGGGCCGCGGGGGTCGGCGTGGGGGTGGGGGACGGCTCCGCGGCGGCCGTGGCCGTGGGCGACGGGGACGGCCGCGCGGTGGGCGCGGTGGCGGCCTGAGCCACTGCGGTCAGGGTGGCGGCCAAGGCAGGGTGCGGCGTTGGCGCGGCGCGCGGTGCGGCTTCGGGCGTGGCCACGGACCCAAAGGCATTGGGCGCGGCCCAGGCCAGGCCCGCCAGGCTCAGGGTCGCGACGAAAAACAAGGCCGAGACCTGCCACGCGGGGCGTTGCCGGTCGCGCGCGTAAGCCACGAAAACCGCGCCCGCCCACGCCCACAGCAGCGCGCTGAGCGCGGCCCAGACCGCGGCCTGCACAGCCTGCGCATCCCAACGCGCCAAAGCCCAGCCCAAGGCGCTCAGCGGCGCGAGCCCCGCGACGGCGAGCCCGGCTTGGGCCAACGCGTCCGCGCGGCGCCCCTGCCGCGCGCCTGACCAAACCGCAAGCCACGCGACCGCGACATACGCGGCGCGATCCCACACAGGGCCGGGGGCGCGCAGCACCAGGCCCCAAACCGCGCCGGTGGCCAGCGCGGCCAGCGCGACCAGCGCGTCACGGCCGCGCGTCGCGGGTTGCGCCGGCCCGGCCAGCCCGGCCCGCCACGGCACCCAGGCCGCGGCCAAAAACCAGGCCGGCCAAGCCCCCGTCGCCCCGGCCCAGCCCACCAGCAACGCGGCGGCCACGCTTCGGGCCGCCACCCTCAACCCTGCCGCAACGCTCGACGATGCCTTCTCTATTGCCATGACCGCTTCCTTTTGACCGCGCCCAAAGCGCAGATTATCTTCAACTTGCCGTCAAGTGTACTACGCCCCACCCGCGGCGTCAACCGAGCGCGGGCCAGCCGCGGGCCGCGCGGCGCACGCCTCCACCCCAGGCAACGCCCGCCCGCGCTTGACACCCCGAGCCCATGGCCGTATACTGAAAGTGTCCAAGCGAATTCCCGACCTGTCCGGGGAGCCCGTGGGAGGCGTGTTCGCCTCCGGCCGGGCTGAGAGGAGGGCGGCAAGCCCTCGACCCGTCGAACCTGATCCGGGTCATGCCGGCGGAGGGATGACAGGTCGGTCAGCACCCTCAGCCCTCCGCCTCTGCGGAGGGTTGCGTGTTTAAAGGCGGTGGATCATGAGCCTCTACGCCGTGTATGCCCACGGTCGCGATGTCTGGGACCCCGCCGCGGCGCACTGGTTTCGAGCCGCGGATGTGCGCCTGGCCGCAGACGGCGGCGCGCGGGCGCTGCTGCAACGGGGCTTGGTTCCCGACGTGGCCGTGGGCGATTGGGACTCGCTAACCGCAGCGGAACTCGACCGGTTGCGGGCCGCGGGGGTGCGGCTGCACACCTTTCCCCGAGACAAGGACGCCACCGACCTGGAGTTGGCCCTGCTGTACGCGGTCGACCACGACGCGCACGAGATCCACGTCTTTGGCGCGCTGGGCGGCCGTTGGGACCAAACCGCGGCCAACCTGCTGTTGCTGGCCCATCCGCGGCTGCGGTCTGTGCGCGTGGTGCTGCACCATCGCGGGCAACGCCTGTGGCTCATCCGCGGGCAGGACGAAATCGCCGGCCAGGTGGGCGACACCATCTCCTTCATCCCCCTGGGTGGGCCGGCCCGCGGGGTCACGCTGCAAGGCGTGGCCTACCCGCTGGAGGACGGCGCGCTCCCCTGGGCGGGCACCCTGGGCGTGAGCAATCGCTTCACGCAGCCGCGGGTACAAGTCCGAGTGCGCGAAGGCCTGCTGCTGGCCGTGCACATCCCCCGCCGCGTGCAGCAGGCCGTGGAACAAACCAAGGCTGGGGCCACGGCTTCGACGCGGCCGCCGGGCCCTGCGATGCGTCCATCATCCCCTACTTAGGAGGTGCTACATGTCGGGCAATGCAACGCGCGTGGTTTCGCGCGCCCTGTTGGTGGGCGTGTTCATGCTGGCGGTGTATTACCTCGCGGCTGTGGTGCGCGGTCCCGAGGTGGAATACATCGTGTGGAACCCAGTGCATGCGGCCGTGCTGAGCATCCTTGGCATGGCCGCGGGCGCGGCCTGGGGCACGCGGGCGGACCTGGCGCGCTGGCGCACTTTAGAAGTGATCTTGGTGGCCAATTTGGCCTTGGTCTTCGGCCTGCTCTTCTTGGGCTGGGCCGTGGTGTGGGACGCGGCCAAAATCTTGGAAGGGGTGCTGCCAGGGCTGCGCGATCTTTCCTATGGTTTTTGGTTTATCGCGGCCACGTTGGGCGCGTATATCGTGCGCAAGCCCGGCGCGGCCTTGGCCACCGAAACCCTGGCCGCGCTGGCCGAATTCTTGGCCGGCAGTCAATGGGGGTTCACCTTGCTCATCTCGGGGCTCGTGCAGGGCGGCATGGCCGAACTGGTCTTCGCGCTCACCGGCTATCGCCGTTATGACCTGCCCACCCTCATGGCCGCGGGAGCGGCCGCGGGCGTGGGCAGTTTGGTGGTGGACTATCTGTTTTGGTATTCGGACAAGACCTTAGGCGTGTTGGCCATCATGCTGGTGGCGCGCCTGATTTCGGGCGCGGTGTTGGCCGGCTGGCTGGGGAAGGCCCTCGGCGACGCGCTGGCACGCGCGGGGGCGCTGGACGCGTTCGCCATCGCCCATGACGAACGCGAGATGGCCTGATTCGTGCGCCCGCGCACGGCCATCATCGAGTAGAATTCTCTCCGCCGCGGCGGTTCGCGGCCGCACCAAGCGGTCCTCATGATCATCACCGCCGCGGCGGAGGGCATCTATGTCGTCAGTGGAACACGCGTACGCCATCATCATGGCCGGCGGAGGGGGCACGCGACTTTGGCCTCTGTCACGCCGTCGCCGGCCCAAACACATGCTCCCCTTGCTCGACGACGCCACCCTGTTTCAGGCCACGGTCACCCGCCTGCAAGGATTGTTCCCCCCAGAACGCATTTTGGTGGTCACCACGGCCGATCAGCGCGCGGAACTGCAAGCCCAGGCCCCGTTTCTCCCGCCCGAGAATTATCTAACAGAACCCGCGCCGCGCGGCACGGCCGCGGTGGTGGCTTTGGCCGCGGTGGTGCTGCGCGGCCGCGCGGGCGACCAAGCGCGCATGGGCATCTTCCCCGCGGATCACTACATTGGCCAGCCCGCGCGCTTTCACAGCGTGGCGCAAGCCGCCTTGACCTTGGCCGGCCAGGGCTATTTGGTGACGCTGGGCATTGACCCCACCTACCCCGCGACGGGCTACGGCTACATTCAGCAAGGCGAACCCTTGGGCGAAGTGCAAGGTTGGCCCGCGTATCGGGTGCGTCGCTTCAAAGAAAAGCCCGACTTGGCCACCGCGCAGCAGATGTTGGCCCAAGGAGGGCACTCATGGAACGCGGGCATGTTTTTTTGGACGGTGGCGCGCATCTGGGAAGAGTTCGCGCGGCAAATGCCCGATTTCCACGCGGCCATGGAGCGTTTGCTGGACGCCTGGGGCTCGCCCCGCTGGCACGCGGTTTTGGCCGACCTGTGGCCGCGGCTGCGCACTGAGACCATCGACTACGGCATCATGGAAGGCGCGCAGCACGTGGCCGTGATTCCGGCCCAGGGGCTGGAGTGGAGCGACATCGGCTCGTGGGATGCGGTCTGGAACCTGCTGCCCAAGGACGCGGCCGGCAACGCGACGGTGCATGCGCACGGCTTGATCATCGACGGCCAAGGCAATCTGGTGTATGGCCGCGACGGGCGACTGGTGGCCTTGGTCGGCGTGCACGATTTGATCGTGGTTGATACGGCCGACGCGTTGCTCATTCTGCCGCGCGCGCAGGCGCAGCGCGTGCGTGAGGTCGTCCAAGCCTTGCGCGCCGCGGGCCAAGACGCGTATCTGTAACCCCCGCCTCAGGAGCACCCCATGGCCTCGGCGGTCGGCATTCCATACTCCCGCCATACCCAATGGGATGGCTACGATGCGGTGGTCATTGGCTCAGGCTTGGGCGGGCTGAGCACGGCCGTGCTGTTGGCCCGTTATGGGGGCCACCGGGTGTTGGTGTTGGAGCAACACTACACGGCCGGCGGATTCACCCACACCTTCACTCGCGGCGGCTTTGAGTGGGATGTCGGGGTGCACTATGTCGGCGGTGTGCTGCGTGACGACACGCTGCTGGCGCGGCTGTGGGCCGTGGTGACCGGCGGCCGCGTGCGTTGGGCTTCGCTGGGCCCGGTGTACGACCGCATTGTGGTTCGTGACCGGGTTGTGGACCTGCCCGCCGGCCGGGACGCGTGGCGCGAGGCCCTGTATCGCGCGTTCCCTGCCCACCGCGCGGCCGTGGATCGTTACACGCGCGCGGTGCACGCGGCCCGCAAAGCCAGCCGTTGGGTGTTCCTAACCCGCGGGATGCGCCGGCAGTATGCCCGGTGGTGGGCGCCCTTGACATGGGCGGCCCGGCGTTGGGCCCGCCGCACCACCTGGCAAGTGCTGACCCAAACCGCCGCAACGCGGGACCCCGACCTGGCCGCGGTGCTCACCGGTCAATATGGCGACTACGGCCTCCCTCCGCGGCAGTCGAGTTTTCTCATGCACGCGCTGCTGGTGCACCACTATTGGGATGGCGCGGCCTACCCCGTGGGCGGGGCCCGCACCCTGGCCGCGTCCGCGGTGGCGGAGTTGGCCCGCTACGGCGGTGCCGTGGTCACCCGCGCGGCTGTGGCGCGCATCCTGCTCGACGCGCGGGGGCGGGTCCGCGGGGTTCGGTTGACCAACGGCCATGAGATCCCGGCGCGGCTGGTGATTAGCAACGTCGGGTACGCGAACACGTTCTTGCGCCTGCTGCCCGCGGCGCATCCGGCGCGCGAGCGGGCCCAAACGGTCGTCCGTCGGGTGGGCTTGTCGGCCCCGCATTTGAACTTGTATGTCGGGCTGGACGCGCCCGCGGAAACGCTGCAAGTGCCCAAATACAATGTGTGGTACTACCCCGGCCCTGATCACGACGCAAACTTGGCCCGCTATTTGGCAGACCCTGAGGCGCCCTTTCCGATGCTGTTTTTCTCGTCGGGCACCGCGCGCGACCCCGATGCCGCGCGGCGTATGCCCGACCGGGCCACCGTGCAGGTCATCGCGCCCGCGAACTGGGCCTGGTTTCGCGCGTGGCAAGACACCCGCTGGGGCCGCCGAGGCCCCGACTACGAAGAGGTCAAGGCGCGCTTCACCGAGCGCCTGCTGGACGCGCTGTACACGGTTTGGCCGGGCACCCGCGGGCACGTGGTCCACGCGGAGATGTCAACGCCTTTGAGCACCACGCATTTCACGCAACACCCGCGCGGCGCGATTTACGGCTTGGCCGCCACCCCGCCACGCTTTTGGATGCCCGACCTGCGTCCTGACACCTCCATCCCAGGCCTCTACCTCACGGGCGTGGATGTGCTCACGCCGGGCGTGGCCGCGACCCTGCTGAGCGGTTTGCTGACCGCGGGCGTAATTCTGGGCCGCAACTTGATTCCAGCCATCATGCGCGACGCCCCCGCACAAGGAGCCCCTCATGGATGAAGCCCTGCTCGGCGCCCTGGCCGCGCTGGCCGCGTCGGCCTGTTTCGCGGTGGGCCCGACCATGTTCACCTTGGCCGGCCGTCAGATCGGGCCGGTGGTGACCCTGCGCTGGCGCCTGCTGCTGGCTACCCTCATGCTGATGCTGGCCCACGCGTGGGTCTTTGGCCGTCCCTGGCCCGCGCTGCCGTGGGCGCAAACCGGCCCGTTGCTGCTTTCGGGCGCGGTGGGGCTGGCCCTGGCCGATTCGTTTCTGTTCCCCGCGTTTGTGCGCCTGGGCCCCCGCTTGGCCATGCTGATTCTCAATCTTCAACCCGTGTTGGCCACCTTGCTGGCGTGGGGCTTTTTGGGGGAACGGCTCCGCGTGGGGCAATGGGCCGCGATGCTGGTCGTGCTGGGTGGTGTCTCGCTGGTGGTGCTCGAGCGAGGGACCGACGACAACGGCCAGCCGCAGGCCTGGGACCGGGTCGGCGTGGCCCTGACCCTGGCCGCGGCCGCGCTGGGCGCGGTGGGCGTGCTGCTGGCCAAGTATGGCATGGCCGGACAAGTGCCCGCGCTCACGGCCAACACCGTGCGCATGACCGGCGGCATGCTGCCCATTTGGGCTTGGGCCGTGGTGCGCGGGCAGGCACGCGCCACCATGCGCGCGGTGCAGGCCCAACCGCGCGTGCTCACCTATTTGGCTGTGGGCGCAGCCGTAGGGCCGGGCTTGGGCATGTCGCTCAGCCTGTTCGCGGTCCGCACCATCCCGGTGGGCATTGCCACAACCCTAACCTCGCTGCCCCCTGTGTTGCTGCTGCCTGTGGGGCGCTGGGTCTTCCGTGAACGCATCACCCCCAAAGCCATCATCGGCACCATCGTGGCCACCGTGGGTGTGGCTTGGTTGCTGAGCGGTTGAATGTTACAATGAACCTGCCATCTCGGCAGATGGGAGGCCCCATGGAATACGAAATCATCATCGGCCTGGAAACCCACATCCAACTCAACACAGAGACCAAAATCTTTTGCGCTTGCAAGGCCGACTCGTGGAATGATCCGCCCAACACCAATGTCTGCCCCGTGTGCATGGGCTTGCCGGGCGTGCTGCCCGTGCTCAACCGGGCCGCGGTGGAAAAGGCCTTGCAATTGGCCCTGGCCATAGGCGCCGATGTCCAGCCTGTGTCGTATTTCGCGCGCAAGAACTACTTCTACCCCGACCTGCCCAAAGGCTATCAAATCTCCCAATACGACCAGCCGCTGGCGCGCGGGGGCGCGTTGGAGATTCCGCTGGCCGATGGCCGCGTGCGGCGGGTGCGCATCACCAAACTGCACATCGAAGAAGACGCGGGCAAGACCAAGCGCGAGGGCGGCGTGCGGCTCATCGACTTCAACCGCTGCGGCGTGCCCTTGATCGAAATGGTCACCGAGCCCGATTTACGCTCGCCCGACGAGGCCGCGCAGTACCTCATCCGCCTGCGCCAACTCATCCGTTGGCTGGGCATCTCTGAGGGCGATATGGAAAAAGGCCATCTACGCTGCGATGCCAACGTCTCCATTCGCCCCAAAGGTGCGAATTACTTCAACCCCAAAACCGAGATCAAGAACGTGAACTCCATCGACGCGGTGCGGGAGGCCATCGCCAAAGAGGTCGAACGCCAAATTCGCGAAGTCGAAGCCGGCCGCGCCATCGAGCCGTGGACGCTGGAGTGGGACGAGCACGCGGGGGTGCTGCGCAAAATGCGCTCAAAAGAGACCGAGGCCGACTACCGTTACTTCCGCGAGCCCGACTTGCTGCCCCTGGAAGTGGACGCGGCTTGGCTGCAACAAGTGCGCGCGGCTTTGCCCGAACTGCCGCTGGCCCGGCGGGCGCGCTTTCAGGCGCAATATGGCCTGTCGGCCTACGAAGCCGACATCCTCACCAGCGATCGGGCCCTGGCCGATTATTTCGAGGCCCTGGTGGACGCGTACGCGGGCCCGGTCAAAGCCGCGGTCAACTGGATGCTCAACGAGGTGCTGCGGCTGCTCAACGAAGAGGGGTTGCGCGCGGACCAGTTGCGCCTCACGCCCGCGCGCTTGGCAGAGATCCTGCGCCTGTTGGATGCAGGCACCATCAACCGCCCGACGGCCAAGCGTCTGGTGCGTCGTGTGCACGCGGAAGATCGAGATCCGACCGCAATCGTCCAAGCCGAGGGCCTGGCCCAGGTCAGCGACACCGACGCGCTGCGCCGAATCTGCGCGGAAGTGATCGCGGAGAACCCCGCGGAGGTGGCCAAATATCGCGGGGGCAAAACCGGCCTCATCGGCTGGTTTGTGGGCCAGGTGATGCGCAAGACCCGCGGCAAAGCCAACCCCCAAGAAGTGCGGCGGCTGCTGCAAGAGATGTTGGACACTTAGCGCGGCACGGCCATGCCGCGCCGCGCGCGGGCCTCACAGCCATTCCACATAGCGCCACACGCGCGGGCGCCCCTGGGCATACACCCCGCGCCGTTCCGGGGGCAAGAGGTCGGCCAAGATGTACATGGCCTCGTCGGCCATGGCCTGCAACACCTCGGTCCGCGCGTGACGCGGCCCGCGCAGTCGAAACGGACGCCCAAAACGCACCCGCGCCCACGGCTTGCGCCACCACCGCGGCAGCAAGGGCAGCGTCGGATACCCTTCGGTGCCGTCCACCGCCGCGGGGATCAGGGGCGCTTGGCAACGCAGCGCGAAATAAGCCAACCCTGGCTTGGCGCGCTGCAAAGTGGGGTTGCGCGTGCCCTCGGGCGCGATCAAAATCACCTCGCCCGCGGCCAACGCAGCCAAGGTCAAACGAATCGCCCGCTTGTCGGTCTCGCCCCGATGCACGGGAATCGCCCCCCACCAGCGCGGCAAATAGCCGATCAGCGGGTAATGGAAGGCCTCGACCTTGGCCAAGGGCGTAGTCGCCAAGGGCAGATACCCCAGCAAAATGATGGGATCCGTGAACGCGATGTGGTTGTAATACACAATGGCTGGCCCGCGCGCGGGCACGTGCTCCAATCCTTCCACGCGCTCCACGCGCGCGAAGGCCCATAAGCCCACGCGGCGCAAGACCCAGCGCCAAAAACGCCGAGCCCGGTGATAACGCCGCGGATCGTCGGACGCCGACACCGACACACCGGGGCACAAAGAGGTGGTGGTCATCCGCAACGCCCCATTCCCCAAGGTTGCGCCCATTGTACCACCACGCTGGTGTGCTATACTACCGCGGCCGAGCATCCCTAAAGCCGGAGGTGTGCCGTATGACCTTCCTCACCCAGCCCGAAGACCTGCGCGATCTCACCCTGTTGGGCCGCAAAGCGCAACCCAGCAAGAAACTCGAAGCCTTCCCCAACCGCGCGCCGGGGCGTTATTACCTGGTCACCATGGTGACTGACGAGTTCACCTGCTTATGCCCTGTGACCGGCCAGCCAGATTTTGCCACCATTAAGGTGGAATACGTGCCCGACCAAAAAATCTTGGAGTCCAAATCGTTCAAACTCTACATTTGGTCCTACCGCAACGAAGGCGTGTTCCATGAGCATGTGGTCAACCAAATTTTGGAGGACATCGTCGCGGTGTTGGATCCCCACTACATCAAAGTGACGGGGGACTTCAACATCCGAGGGGGCATTGCCATCACGGTGGAGGCCGAGCATGTGAAGACCCCCGAGGCCAAAGCCGCGGTGCGGGGTTGTGCCTAAGGCGGGCTGGTCAGTCGGCATCGTCTTCCCAGCCGCGCGTCCACCCCAGGGCCTCGTACAAACGCTGATTGTAGGGCCGGAAGTAGTCCCGCAGCGTCGCGGCTACGGCGCGGGTGTCGGGGTCTGCCGTGTAGCCGCCAGGGTTGTAAACTTTGAGCCGTGGCTGCCAGGGTTCCAATCCCAAAAAGGCGCGCACTTGCTCCAGCGTGGCTTGTGGCTGGGTGAACAGGTCTTCGCTGCGCAAGACCAGCACTCGCTCGCGCGGCACCACGGCCCACAAGCGTTCCAAATGCTCGATATAGCGGCTCTCGGCCAAATAGCCGTACAAATGATAGGGCGACGGATCCACGCACGGATCGCGAGCAATGGCTTCAGGTACCGAGCCGATGCGTTGGGGCTCTTGCGCCACGGCTTCGGCCAACGAGAGGGGCTCCAACCCCCGGCGTCGGTTGTGATAATAGTGCGAGATCACGCGCTGCACTGGATCGCGCAACAGCACAATGACGCGAGCCCAGGGCGTTACGGCCATCATGCGCGTGGCAAACGCAGGATGCATCAGATAGTTCGGCGTCGCGTCCAGCGTCAGCGCCTGGCGATGCTGTTTGTCACGCTGCCACGGGAAGTTGGCCCGATACCATTGCACACCCAAATAGGCGTGATAGGTGTAGAACTTGATCTCTTTGCGAAAAGGGGCCATCACCCGCGGATGCTCCAGCAAATACCAGAACAGCGAGGTGGTGCCCGATTTCTTCGCGCCAGCAATGTAAAAATCGGGCAGCGCGCGCCAGCGCGCAGTCCAACGGCGATAGAGCCACACCAAGGCGCGGGTCGGGGACCGACGAATTTCGGGCCAGATCAGGTTGGGATCCCAAGCACGATGTGGACAGCGATGCCGCTTCATCGCAACACCCCCTGAAGCGCCAGATGGAAGATGTCATGGCCATATCGTCGCTTAGGTTATAGGCCAGAGATGTGAAGAAAGGGTGAAGAAGCCATGGGAGTTGTGTGAAAAACGCGCCTCGCCGCGCGCGCCTGAGGGCACGACTGCGCGTTTTTTCCTCGTCTGCGGCGCGAGCCACACCCGCTTTATCCCCCAAAAGCCGCCAGATGCCCCCAAAAGGGCCATAAAATGTTACAATTCTGATACTGGCGGTTCGCGCGCGGCGGTTAGGAGGTCCTATGTCCGTTCCCCAAAACCCGGCCCTGAAGGTGCAATCCGTTGAAATGCGCGGCATTGTCAAGCGCTTTCCTGGGGTGGTGGCCAACGACCATGTGGATTTTGACGTCCACGCAGGTGAGGTGCACGCGCTGCTGGGCGAAAACGGCGCGGGCAAATCGACCCTGATGAAGGTGCTATATGGCCTCTATCGTCCCGACGAGGGTGAAATTTGGGTCAACGGCCAGCCGGTCGAGTTTCATTCGCCGGTGGACGCGATCCGGCACGGCATTGGCATGGTGCATCAGCACTTCATGCTGGTGGAGACGTTGACGGTGGCGGAAAACGTGGCGTTGGGGCTGCCTTCATCTCGAGGGTGGCTGACCGATTTGGATCGTGTGGCCGCACGGCTGCGCGAACTGGGTGCGCAATACGGCCTGCAAGTCGACCCCGACGCCTACATTTGGCAACTGTCGGTGGGGCAACAACAGCGGGTCGAGATTCTCAAGGTGCTCTATCGGGGCGCATCGTTGTTGATTCTCGACGAGCCCACCGCGGTGCTCACGCCGCAAGAGGTGCGTGATTTGTTCCGTGTGATTCGGCAAATGGTCGCGCAAGGGCACAGTGTGGTGTTCATTTCCCACAAGTTGCACGAAGTGCTGGCGATCAGCGACCGCATCACAGTGCTGCGCGACGGCCGCAAAGTCGGCACCGTGCCCGCGGCCGAAACCACCAAGGCCGAGTTGGCACGCTGGATGGTGGGCCGCGAAGTGACATTTCGGCCAGAGAAGGCCGCGGTCAACCCTGGCGAGGTGCTGCTGGCGGTGGAGGATGTGCACGCGCGCAGTGATCGCGATACGCCCGCGCTGCGCGGCGTCACCCTGCAGGTGCGTGCGGGAGAAATTTTGGGCCTGGCCGGGGTGTCGGGCAACGGGCAAAAAGAGTTGGCCGAGGTCATTGCCGGCTTGCGCACGGTAACCCAAGGCCGCGTGCATCTGCTGGGACACGATGTCACCGACGCCAGCCCTGACGAGCGCGCGGACATGGGCTTGGCTTATATTCCCGAAGAACGTATGCGAGATGGGGTGATTCGGCAGTTTTCCGTGGCCGAAAACTTCATCCTGCGAGATCATTTCAAGCCGCCGTTTGCTCGCCATGGGGTGTTACAGCCCAAGGCCATCGCGGAGCACAGCGACCGCCTCATTCGGGCCTACCAAATCAAGACGCCTTCGCGCGAGACTGAGGTGCAAAATTTGTCCGGGGGCAACATTCAAAAAGTGGTGCTGGCCCGCGAGCTCAGTCGAACGCCCAAAGTTATCCTCGCGGCCCAACCCACCCGCGGGCTGGACATTGGTGCCATGGAGTATGTGCACGCGCAACTCCTCGCGCAGCGCGAGGCTGGGGCGGCCATTCTGCTCATCTCGGAGGACTTGGACGAAATTTTGGCCTTGGCCGACCGCATTGTGGTCATTTATGAAGGGCGCATCATGGGCGAAGTGCCGGCCGACCAAGCCAACACTGAGCAACTGGGCTTGTGGATGGCCGGGGTGGAAAGCATGCGAAGTTGAACCAGGGCGCCCAGCAGGTGGGCATTGGGAGGTCTGCACGAAGGGCCGACGTGCTCCGCGCGGCCCTGGGCAACCGCCGGGTCGCCCCTGCCTGCGGCCTGCTGCTCTCACACGGAGACACGGAGAACACGGGGAGGATGTTTGCGCCCCTGCCCCCACGGCCACCGGGCGAGGCCATGCTTTGCCCCTGGGCACGCGGCCGCGGGCCCCTACTTGCTCCCTGCTTCCTGCTAACTTCCAACCTCTAACTTCCAACGCGTTGACCCCATCCCCCCTTGGTCCCCCCTTCCCCTCGTAGGGGAAGGGGGGAGATGGCGCGCGTGAGGCGCGTGTCGGGCCCGCATCGCCCCTCCCCCTTTACGAAGGGGGAGGAGTTGGGGAGGGGGATTCAACCCCTTGGCCAGGCCACGCCGCGCGGCCCTTGGGCACGCGGCCACGGCTGCCGGGCACGCCGCCGCGTGCCCCTACCTGCTGCCCGCCCTCGGGCGACCCGCCGGGTCGCCCCTACATGCTGCCTGCTAACTTCCAACCCCCAACTTCCAACGCGTTGACCCCATCCCCCCTTGGCCCCCCTTCCCCTCGTAGGGGAAGGGGGGAGATGGCGCGCGTGAGGCGCGTGTCGGGCCCGTATAGCCCCTCCCCCTTTACGAAGGGGGAGGGGTTGGGGAGGGGGATTCAACCCCTTGGCCAGGCCACGCCGCGCAGCCCTTGGGCACGCGGCCGCGTGCCCCTACCTGCTGCCCGCCCTCGGGCGACCCGCCGGCTCGCCCCTACATGCGCCCCGCTCCGCGCTAACTTCCATCTTCTAACCTCCCCCAACCCATGGTATCATACGACCACATTCTACGGAGGAGGCTGCCCCATGCCTGCGCATGGACGCTTTGGGATGCGATTCATCTTGTTGGCCCTGGTGCTGGCCTTGGCCAGCGGCTGCACGCCCACCCAGCCCACCCCCACCGCGTCGCCCACCCCCACCCCACCACCCACATCCACGCAGACACAGACGCAGACACCGACACCAACACCAACGAGAACACCCACGTCAACGCCTGATGCCACGGCCACGGCCCAGGCAGAGCAAGAGGCCGCAGAACAGCAACTGCAAGAGGAGATCGCCGAACTCCAAGCCCTTTTGGAGGCTGCTGCTGATCAACAACTC
>CAYUOX010000046.1:0-10645 GCA_964446575.1 uncultured Anaerolineaceae bacterium
CATGCGGAAGTAGGGCTCGGGCGCGTCCAGTTCGTAGATGCCGGTCCAGCCCTTGATAATCGTGCCTTTGTAACGGGCCACCACCAGGTTGCGGTTACTCACCTTCACCGGCCGCAGGGTCGCGCCCTCGGGCGGCACATCCTCGCCGGTCCAAGCGCGGATCTTGCGCCGCAGGTTCTCGATGACCAAGCGACCAAATTCGGCCTCGTGGGGCGCATAGTAATACGTCTTCTTGCGACCGTCGGGCGTGGTCAGGGTACTGTAGACCGTGATGGGAGAGAGGGCCTTGAGCCGCACAGGTCGCTGATAAGGCGGCGGCAGCGCGACCTCGGCCGAATTCAACCGCACCTCACTGGCGCCTAAGCGCAAACGCCGCGCCCGCACCAAATGCAGCGCCAACGATTCCAGCAGCGGCTCCACGGGCGAGGCGACAGACCAGCGCACCGGGCCCGGGAAGGCCAAGCGTGCACCATCAAGACGCCAAAAACGCCCTTGCAGGCGCGAAAACACAAACAGCCGAAAGCGCCGCGCGCCATCCGGCCAGCCTTGGGTGTGAACGCGTTCGGCCCATACCGCTTCCAGGTGATGATAAAGAAAGCCTTGAAGCAATTGGTTGTAATGCAACGGTACGACCAGCGTCCCCCCAACCGGCGCGAGATGCAGAATCAACCGCATCGGAACATCCTCACCACGAGGACATTATAACACGCCCTCACCCCGTGGCCTCACGCGACGCGTGATACCATCGCGGCCATGCAGGCCTGGTTGATGGGACCGAATGTTGAAAGGCCCGCGGCTGCCCCGGCGACCCTCTGGCCTCGCGAGGGTCAGCCGAACCCGCGGGGACGCACCACTTGGCCCGAAAAGCCGCCTTCTTGAGATGAGTGTATTTCAATTTAGCAGGCTTACATAAAGTAGGCGCGTACTGAGAAGGGGAAGTAAGTGAAAAAAGGTTGCTCCTCTGGCAAAATAGAACACTACCCTTAGCCAAGGAGGAGCAACCCATGAGTACCCCAAGCCTACCGCAACTGCGAGCCCATTCGCAAGGGGAGACGGACACGCCGCTGTTGGGATGGGAGCCGTATCTCTTCCAGGCGGCCTGTCGCCAGGCGCAACAGGCCGCACAGGCGTGGTTGGAGGGGCTCGATAGGTGGCTTTTGGCACATAAACCGGCGGGCTGACGCGTGGTGGCGCATCGGATGAAGGGGAAACGTCGACACGGGTCGTCGTCAGGCCTGCAGCATATGGGCAAGGTGCTGCAGGTGGTGCGGAACCAGGAGTTGCGTCGGTGGTGTGGCCGGCATGCCGACAAGCAAGCGGCCAGTCCAACATCGGCCCGTTCCCCTCGGCGAGCCCCTCACCGACACCGCCGCGACCCCGGCGCCTGGCTCCAGGCCCGTGTGCCTTTCCTGCAGGGGCCCGTCCCTACCGCCCCCTACCTCCTCCGCCTACGCCACATGATTGCACCTACTCAACTGAAATAGACTCAGATGCTGCCCCCGGACGCGCGGTCAGGCACCGATTCGGCCGTGCGTCGCGGGCCGCTCGCGCGCGGGCGCGACGCCCAAGCAGCGGGCCGCGGCCCGGTTCACGGGGGCTGGTGCGACCACCCCTCGGCCTGGGGCACCAACCACAAGCGCTCCTGCGTCGCGGCAGCGATGGCCGCGTCGCTCCACAGCATGGGATAGTACGCGCCTTGGGCCCACCAAGCGGCCAGGTCTGCATAATGCTCGTGCCCCGGATGCCCCGATTGCCCCGTGGCCAACGCGCTGATGGAGCGATCCCAATTCCCGAGGTCGAGCACCATGCGCATGGTCGGCCCACCCAGCACTTCGTAAGACCCGGCCGTATCCCACACTTGCGCGTGCACCGCGGCCGTATCGCCGGGCAGGGCATAAGGCCCGGCCGAAAACACCCGATCCAGCCCCAACCAGCCCAATCGGCCCAACGACGGTTCCCGCAACCTTAGGGTGTGCGCCCGCCCCCAGGCCCACCATTCGGTCGCGGGGCCCCACGTGCGTTCGAGTTCCACCAACGCCGCGACGAGGGCTTGGGCCAAAATCTCGTCGCGCGTCTCGCGCTCGCGCGTGGCCTGCACGTCCCACCAAGGATCGTCCGGCCGGGGCAACAGTGCGCGCAGCACAGCCTGCCACCGATTTCCGCCGTGAATGCGCAGACGCGGCTCTTGCGCTTGCGGGATCTCGTCAAAGGTGAGCCGCAGCACGTGCTTCCAAAACGCGGCGAAAAGCAGCGCGGCCGGGTCGTCCGCGTCCATGCGCCCGTCCCACCCTTGTAGCAACGCCTGCCCACGCGGGATGTGCGGGTCGGTGGCCGGCAGCGCCAGCACATAGGGCCGAAGCCACGGCCATTTGGTATTGGCCGTGTCCAATTGAATGACCACCATGTCCGCGACCGCCACCGGCCCCTGGGCCAGCCGCGCGGTCAGCAGGTCTTCGATGCGCTGGGCCCGAAAACCATAGGCCCAATCCCACGCCACATAGTAGGGGTAGTCCAACGGGACCGCGCGCTGGTTCGCGGTCACCACATAGCCCGTGGGCGGGTCGACTTGATAGGGCAGATGCTCCCAGGGGATGTAGCCGATCCAGGCTTGTTCGTCCGTCCAGCCGCGGGCGGGCAAACGGCCGTCGTTATTGCGGCGAATGGGAATCTTGCCGGGCATTTGGTACGCGATGGTGCCGTGCACATCCGCGTACACAATGTTTTGCGCGGGCGTGTCGAACCAACGAGCCGCGGCCCGAAAGGATGTCCAATCTTGGGCCAGGCTGAACCCCAACACCGCGCGCAACACCGTGGTCGGCTCCAGCGCGGTCCAACGCAAACTGATGGCATAGGCTTCAGGGATGTCCAACCCCGTGCGTTCGCGGAAGGTGCGGCGGGCCCACGGCCATCCTCGGGGCTGCAACGCACGCGCCCAATCGGAAATCACCGGGCCGTGCCGCGTGCGGCGCACGGTGAAGGTGAGCGGCCTCCAACCGGCCACTTGCAACGTCTCGGTGCGCGTCTCAAAGGTTTGCCAGCCCGTGGGCGTACGATAACGGGTCGGATCGCGGGGATCCACGGCCTCGATGACCAAGTCCATCACATCGGGGATAAGATTGCTGTAGGCCCACGCGACCGTGCCGTTGTGCCCCATCACCACGCCAGGCAAACCCGGGAAGGAAAACCCCGCCACTTCGTAAGGGCACGCGGGGCCGCGCGGCCGGCAATGCAGGGTGACCTGATACCACACGCCCGGGATCTCGTAGGCCAAGTGTGGGTCCGCGGCCAACAAGGGTGCGTGGGTGGTGGTGTGCGCGGGGCCGACCACCCAGGCATTGGAGCCCCCGCCGGGCCAGGCCCCATAGCGCCGGCCCAAATCCCACAACGCGAGCGCGGTGGCCACCAACGCGTCACGCGCCGCGGGCGAAAGCGAACCATCGGGCGGGGGTGGCAGATCAGGCGGCTGGGGCCAGGCAATGGGGAACTCGGGAACGATAACGGGCAGGTCGGCCGGATAAGGTGGGTACAATTCGGCCACCTGTTCGGGGGTCAAATGCGCCAACAGCAAGGCCCGTTCGATTTCTTGGGCCAGGTTGCCGCCCATGGACCACGCCATCAACTTGAGCCACAGCAAGGAGTCTTGAGGTGTCCAAGCCTCGGGGCGCGGGTCAGGCAAGATCAAACCCAGCAGGGCGTAGCCGACCCCGCGCTCAGAGGGTGCGCGACGGGCCAAATACGCGTTGACCCCCTCGGCGTACGCCTGCAGCACGGCCCGCTCTTCGTCCTGCAAGGCCTGCCATTCGGCCTCGGTCACTTGCACCCAGCCCAAGGATCGAAAGAAGCGGTCGTCGGCCACAAAGGCCGGGCCGAACATCTCCGACAGGGCGCCGCGGGCGAGATGGCGCCGCACGTCCATCTGCCAAAAGCGCTCTTGCGCGTGGACGAAGCCCTGTGCGAAGAACAAGTCATGGGTGTTGGCCGCGTAGATGTGCGCCACCCCCCACCGATCCCGGCGAATCTCCACGGGCGCGCGCAGGCCGGGCAGGACCATCACCCCCTGAGTCTGAGGGAACGCGCGCGCAGCCTGCCGCCGCGCCCACCATGGCAACCCCAGCCGCAGCAGCCCAAACAAGGCCAGCACGGCCGCCAGGGCCCATCCCCAGCCGCGCTTCGAACCGGGTACACGCACCGCGGGCTCCTCCCCAAGCGAGATGGCAAAACGGCGTCATTATACCCTCAGCAGAGGAGAAACCGCGTCGAAAACAGAGGCGATGCGGTATACTTGAGGGCATCCCAAGTTCACGGCGAGGGAGTAACGCCATGATCACCCGAGACGAAGCCCTGGCCATTATGCATGAGTTTGTCCAGAGCCCCAGTTTGCGGCGTCATATGTACGCGGTAGAAGCCGCGATGCGCTTCTACGCGCGCCAATTCGGCGAAGACGAAGAAAAGTGGGGCATCACGGGCCTGCTGCACGACTTCGACTGGGAAATCCACCCCAACCTGAACGACCATCCCATCAAAGGCGCGGTCATTTTGCGCGAACGCGGGGTGCCCGAAGAGATCGTGCACGCCATTCTCACCCACGCGCCCGAGCGGACAGGCTTGCGGCCGCAAACCCGCATGGAAAAGGCCCTGCGCGCTTGCGATGAGATCACCGGCCTCATCACCGCGGTCGCGCTGGTGCGACCTTCCAAATCGTTGTACGATTTGAAGGTCAAATCGGTCAAGAAGAAGTGGAAGGACAAGGCGTTCGCGGCCGGCGTGAACCGCCAGGACATTGAAGAGGCCGCGGCCGAGTTTGGGGTGGACTTGTGGGAGCATGTGGGCAACGTCATTGCGGCCATGCGCAGCATTGCGCCCGTGCTGGGCTTGGATGGTTCCCTGGCCCAGTCCCGCGAAACCCGAGCCCAGGCGTAAGTCCAGCCCCACCTCGCGATGGGAGCCGGCCACCCCGGAGCCAATCCCCCGATTCTGCCCGATTCTGAAGGAGGTGCGCGATGCCGTTGGTGGGCAAAGGTTTCTACATTTGGAAGATCGCCCGTTGCGAAGGCGGCGATGTGCAAGCCATTGCCCGGGTGGCCGCGGAAGCCGGCCTAACCCACATTTTGGTCAAGATCGCGGACGGCACCGGCGCGTATAACTACGACTGGAAACGCCGCCGCGACCTGGTGCCGCCCTTGGTGGACGCGCTGCGTGCGCGCGGCATTGCTGTGTGGGGCTGGCAATACGTCTATGGCAAAGACCCGGTCAACGAAGCGCGCATCGCGGTCGCACGGATGCGTCGGCTGGGTTTGGACGGTTTTGTCATTGACGCGGAGGTGGAATACAAGAACCGCGGGGCCGCGGCGCGCACCTATCTGCGCCACCTGCGGGCCGGCCTGCCCAATACGCCCATCGCTTTGAGTTCGTTCCGCTTCCCCTCCTACCATCCGCGGTTCCCCTGGCGCGAGTTTCTGGAGGGCGTGGACCTGAACATGCCCCAAGTCTACTGGATCACCGCGCACAACCCCGGCGCGCAGTTGCGCCGCACCGTGGCGGAATTTCGTCGTTTGCGGCCGTGGCGTCCCATTGTGGCCACGGGCTCGACCTACCCCTTTGGCAAATGGCGCCCCTCCGTCGCGGAGGTGCACGAGTTCATGCGCACCGCGCAACAACTGGGCATCCCCGCGGTCAACTTTTGGGAGTGGTATTCCACCCGCGAGCGGTTGCCGGCCAGCATTTGGCGCGCCATCGCGGAGTACGATTGGGGTGCGACACCGCCGCCACCACCTCCCCCGCCTCCCCCGCCGACCACTCGCGACATCGTCGACCAATACATCGCCGCGCTGAACCGCAACGACGCGGCGCAAGTCGCGGGGCTCTACACCGAGCACGCGGTACATGTCAACCCCGACGGCACCCAAACTGGCCGCGAAGCCATTCGCCAATGGTACGAGCGGTTCTTCCGGCAAATCGCGCCGCAAGGCCGCTTTCTGGTCACCCAACGCGACCCTCAAGGCCACATCGTGCACTTCACATGGCAAGGGGCCGCGGCTGGGCCTAAAGTGCTCCAAGGCCGCGACACCATGGGCTTGCACGACGGGCGCATCGCTTATCATTACACTTACTTCACGGTGCTCAGCGCATGAACGACACGCCCACATCATGGGAGGCCCTGCACGCCCAAGTGCTGACCTGCCGCCGTTGCCCGCGGCTGGTGCAATGGCGCGAAGAAGTGGCCCGGGTCAAACGCCGCGCGTATCGCGATTGGGAATATTGGGGGCGCCCCGTGCCAGGCTTTGGCGATCCCCAGGCCCGGGTGCTGGTGGTAGGTCTGGCCCCAGGCGCGCACGGGGCCAATCGCACAGGGCGCATGTTCACCGGCGACGCGTCGGGGGACTTTCTCTACCCGGCCCTGCATCGCGCGGGCTTTGCCAGCCAACCCACAGCCACCCACCGCGAGGATGGTCTCACCCTGCACGACATGTACATCACCGCGGTGGTACGGTGTGTTCCGCCCAAAAACCGCCCCACCGCGGCGGAAATTCGAGCGTGTTTGCCCTATTTGGCCGCGGAGGTGCGCCTGCTCACGCCGACGCTGCAAGTGGTGGCGGCGCTGGGCCGCATTGCATGGGAAGGCATTTTGCGCGTGTATCGCGAACACCTTGGCTATACGCAGTTACCCCGCCTACCCTTCGCCCACGGCGCCGTGTATCGTCCCCATCCACGCCTGCCCGCCTTCGTAGCCTCTTATCACCCCAGCCGCCAAAACACCCAAACCGGTCGCCTTACCCCCGCCATGTTTGACGCGGTTTGGCGGCAAGTGCGCGCCTTGTTGCCCACCTCCCCCAAGACGCGCCCAGCCCCGCCCATGGCCCCACCGTGAGCCACGCCTCGCGCCAACGGCCCTAATGTCCGCCCCCGCTGCGCGTCGCCAAGGCCAGCCAAAAGTCGGCCCTGCGCGCGCGGCCGGCCGCGCGTTGGGCTCCCCAGGGGAGGCCACGCAACGCCGACCGGGTTGGCCCTCGTTCGGCTCGCGGCCACCCGCCGCCGCGGGGCTACCCCGCGGCACGTCAAGGCGCCGCGCGTCTTAAAACACCCCGGCCCGCGGCAGACACCACGGGCCGGGATGCTTCCCTCATGCGCCGCGCTTAGGCAGCCGGATTGGGCTTGTGGCAGAACCACCAGTCGTAGCACTCGTGCTCCGCGCTCTTGAGCCGTTCTTCGGCCTCGGTGACCGTGGTGGCCGGAGGCACGATCACCCGATCGCCGATCAGCGCATTGTTGGGCCAATCGGCCGGCGTGGCCACGCCGTATTGGTCCGACACCTGCAAGGCTTTGACCGCGCGCAGAATCTCTTGCATGTTGCGGCCGATCTCTTGCGGATAGTACAAAATCAGCCGCACAATGCCCTGGTCGTCAACCACAAACACCGCGCGGACCGTGTTGCTGCCCTTGCCCGGATGCAGCATCCCCAACTGTTGGGCCACAGCATCGTTGGCCGCGATGATGGGGAATTCGATCTCTGTGCCCAGATTCTCTTTGATCCATTCCGCCCATTTGATGTGCGAAAAGACCTGATCAACCGACAAGCCGATGAGTTTGACATTCAGTTTCTTGAACTCGGGGTACAACTGCTGAAACGCGTGGAACTCGGTGGTGCACACGGGCGTAAAGTCCGCCGGGTGACTAAACAGCACGAACCACGAGCCTTTGAGGTCATCGGGCAATGTCATGGGGCCATGGGTGGTCATCACCTTCATTTTGGGGAAAGGATCGCCCAGCAAGGGCATACGGATGGTCGTCTCGGTCATGGTGGGCCTCCTGCTATTTGGAATGATTCTTACATCTGTTTCTATGATACCGCGTTTTTGCGGGCACGGCATAAGAATTTCATAAGAAACGCGCCGGTTCGTCCGCGGTGCTCGGCCGGGCGGCTCAGTCCATGCGTTCGGTCAGCCGCGCGTCCCGGCGAGCGCGACGCTCCATCACGGCCAAAGCCCAACGGGCCAAGACGAGAAAGAGCACGGTCATGACGGCCAACGCGCCGATCTCCACAGGCACGCTCCACAAGCCAAACGTGTGCCCGTCGGGGAAGGACAACTGGCGCATCGCGTCCATGCCCAGCGTCAAGGGGATGAGCGAGCCAAGCACGGCCGCCCAAAACGGCAGCGCCTTCACTGGGAAGTAGAAGCCCGAGAGCAAATACACCGGCTCTTGAGCCAAAGAGGAAAGATGCAGGGCCCCACGACCCGAGAGCAAGAAGAGCGAAGCGCTCAACATGCCCAGGCCATACAAGGCGCTCAAGGTCAACAGAAAAACCGCCAACAGGGGCAGCCAGGCCGTAACCTGAAAGTCCACCCCGAACAGCCAACCGCCGAGCCACAAAATGGCCAAGGCGCGCGCGGAGGTATTGGCCATGCCGCCCACGGCCATGCCTAAGAGCAAGGCGGTCAGGGGCGCGGGCGCCATGATGTACAAGGGCAAATTGCCGCTCTGTTTTTCCCAAAACAGTTGGGTGGCCATGCCCCACAGCACGTTGAGCCAAAACGCGGTCATGGCGCCGCCCAGAATCACAAAGCCGATGTAAGCCTCCGGCGCGCCCAGGGCGCGATAGACGAACACATACGCGGCCACCGACATCAGGGGCAAGACGATGTCCATCACGAGCCAGTCGCGCTCGCGGGTCAGCGCGACCAGGCGCGGAAAAGCCCGCCCGCGTGCCGCGCGCCAAAACAGGCGCCAGCCCCTCGCGTAAGGCGGGCGTGAGGGCGCGGTCATGAGCCGCCTCCTGCCGCGGTCGGCGTTAGGTCTTCGCCCACCAGGTGGACGAAGACGTCTTCCAAAGTCGGGGCGCGCTTTTCAAGGCTGAGCAAGCGGGCGCCTTGGCGGGTCAGCACCTCCAACACCGGCGGGAGCACCGCGTCGTCGTCCAAGTGCAAATCCAGGCGCGCGTCCGCGGGCCCGACTTGCAGGCGCGCGCGGTGCACGCCGGGCAACGCCTCCAGCGTGGTTGCATCCCAAGGGCGCGTGGTTTGCAACCGCAGCCGAAACAGCGCCCCGCCCTGCACCCGGCGCTTCAGATTTTCAGGGGTGTCTAACGCAATGATGCGCCCGCGATGGATGATGGCCACCCGATGGCACAATTCCTCGGCCTCGTGCATGTAATGGGTGGTGAGCAACACAGTGCGCCCACCGCGCGCTTGCATCCACTCGCGCACAAACGCCCGAACCTCGCGCGCGGCGTTCACATCCAGGCCCAAAGTGGGCTCATCCAAAAACAGCACTTCGGGCTCGGTCAAAAAGCCGCGAATAATGTTCATCTTCTGGCGCAAACCTGTCGAAAGTTTCGACACCTTCGTGCCCAGCCGCTGGAGCAAGCCCAAACGGGACGCCATCTCTCGAATGCGTTGGCGGGCCAGCCTGGAGGGCATGCCGTGGAACTGGGCGAACATCCACAAGTTCTCTTCCACGGTGAGCAGGCCATAACCCGACGTCTCGCCGCCCGAAACCATATTGATGAACGGCCGCAACTGCCGATGCTGCCGCGCCACATCGTAACCCAGCACCCAGGCCTGCCCCGAAGTAGGCAACAGCAGAGTGGTCAGGATCTTGATGAGCGTGCTCTTACCCGCGCCGTTGGGGCCCAGCAGGCCGAACAACTCCCCCCGGGGCACCGCGATGTTCACCCCATCCAGCGCGACCAAAGGTGGACGCCCTCGGGGGGCGGCGTATTCCCGCCGCAAATCGCGTGTCAAGATGGCCCATTGCGCGGGGTCGTCATGGACGCGCATGGCATTAGTTCTCCTTGTGGGGGTGGGGGACACCCTCCGGGTGGGCCGGCGCGCGCCGCGCCTCACGGCCCATCGGTCGGGCTGGGCTGCGGGGGGAAGCACGAACGGCTGGGCCGAGGCTTAAGCGTTCATCCGCGCGTAGGTCGTGGGTGGCGGGTGAATGGCGTCATCGTCAACGGCCGCGTAATGGGCCAATTCCGCGGGGGTGTAGCCCTGCTCCAACAGATACGCGCGGCGAGGCTTGAGCGCGCCAGTGGGGCACACGGCCACGCACTGCCCGCAAAACACGCACGGACTCTCAGGCATGGCCACATCGTAAGCCGTGCTGATGCGGGTGTGGAAGCCCCGCCCCGCGAAGTTCAACGCGAAGACATACTGGGCGTCCGTGGCGCAGGCCTGCACGCAGCGCCAACACAAAATGCACTGGCCGTAGTCCCGCACGTACATGGGGTTGTCGTCGATGAGGGGGTACTCACGGCGGGCCACCGGGCCGAACGCGTCGGGGTCGGCGGCGTAGTCTTGCAGCAGGGCTTGCAACGCGGGGGCCTCGCGCAGGTCTGTGGCCGAAGCCAACATGGCCAGGGTCGTGCGCCGGGCCCGCTCGACGCGCGGGCTGCGGGTATGGACCACCGCGCCCTCGCGGGCTTCGGCCACGCACGCGGCTTGCAACGTGCGTGCGCCCTCGACTTCGACCACGCACACGCGGCATAAGCCCGGCGGGGTCAATGCCTCGTGGTAACACACCGTGGGCACATCCCGCCCCGCGGCTTGCGCGGCCTGCAATAAAGTGCTGCCCGCGGGGACGGAAACTTCGCGGCCGTCAATGGTCAAACGAACGGTTTCGGGCATGGGGCCCTCCTCAACAAACG
>CAYUOX010000047.1:0-99472 GCA_964446575.1 uncultured Anaerolineaceae bacterium
GCGGTAGGGAATCTCTTCCGGAAACGGTGCGGGGTGCTCCAGCACGCCCGGTGGCACCGGCGCAATGTGCCAAATGTTGTTCGCGGTCTCTTGGACGAACAGTTCGTCAATGGGCATTTTGGCCTGCTGTCGCGCCTCCTCGTTGGCCTGACGATAGAGAGGTGGTCCGGGGCGCCGAAAGAGCAAAATGTATTCGATCATGATGTTGGGCCGATAATAGCCCGGATAGGGATGCTGGATGAACACCCCTGCGCGCTTGACCCCCGCGGTGGTCTTGTGCCAGACAATGTCTTGATAGAACTCCCAGCCCGCGCGCGTCAGCCGCGCGGTGAGGTCGAACGGCAGCGCGTACAAACGGCCTTGGTGCAACACCGTACCCACCACCACGGCCAAGAAGCCGCCCGGCCGCGTCACCCGATAGACCTCGCCGAAGACGCGCGTCATCCAATCCAGATAGGTCTCATAGTCGGCAGGGCCGTAGGCGCGCGTACGATAAAACGCGCCCTCGTCGGCCGCGTGTTTGTCATAGTCAATGGCGTTCCAATAAGGCGGCGATGTGACCGTCAAGGTCACACTCGCGTCCGCGAGTTCGGGCATGGCCTCGCTGGAGCCGATATACAGCCGCGCTTGAACCCGGCCAAACAGGCTGGGATGTTCCACCGTCAACCCAGGCCGGAGCCCACGAGAGGCAGTCGCCATCAAAACACCTCACCGCGCGCGAGCATGCCCCGCGCCGCGCGCTTTCATTCTACCATCCCGTTGCGTTGTGACGCGGCCAGCCGCTC
This sequence comes from uncultured Anaerolineaceae bacterium, assembly GCA_964446575.1. GTDB lineage: Bacteria > Chloroflexota > Anaerolineae > Anaerolineales > DRMV01 > JAADEN01. Next base: position 786 of record CAYUOX010000047.1, read on the forward strand.
TGCGTTGTGCTCGGCTTATGCCGCGGCAACGGGCACAAGGCGGCGGGTTCACAGGCGAAACGTGCGCACCAAGGTTTCTTCTCGGCCCGTGGTCTCGGCCAAGACCTCCACATACGGTTCCAGCCCCGAGCCTTTGAGTTTCTCTTTGAGCAGCGAATCCACCTGAAAAATGCCCGCGGAATTGCGCATGTCGATGCGCACCCGAATGGGCTTATCGGTCCCCTCCTCAATGCGCACGTCCTCAATAGCCATCGCCGAGACCGAGTGGATGTTGACCTCGCCGCGTTCAAAGGGCAGCCGTGAGCGGCCTTTGGCCATGTCCAGCGCGTCGGCCACCCGCACAATGCCGGCCTCCAGCGTCAGCGGCCGTCCTCCCTTGCGGTGGGAGATGATGGCGTGCAAGATATCGGATTGCACCAGAGCCCGCCGCGCGGGGTCGGGGTAGGCAGGTGCGAGCAACGCGGGCAGTTTGCGGTCCGCGATGATGAGGCTGTATTCTTCGTGATTGAGGCGATGGATGCTCATGCCCACATCGTGCAGCAGGGCAGCCAACGTGACGATGACCTCGGCGTCGTCGGGCTCGAGGCCGTGGTCGGTCACGGCTGAAGGCTGCACGCCGCGTTTCATCAGCAGCCGCAGCAAGTGCAAGGCCAAATTGGCCACCAGGTGCATGTGCACAGGGCCGTGGTCAGACATGCCCAGCCGGGTGACCGCGTTGACGTTTTGCGCCACCCACAGCGCGTACAGTTCAGCGTCGGCGTCGACCGCGGCCATCACCGCTTGCAGCCGCGCGTTGCGCCGGGTAGGCACGTGCACCTTGAAACGGGCCTCGGTGATGCGCAACCCCGTGGCCTCTTGCCGCAGGTTCATGGGGGACTCCCTCCGAGGTGGGCCGGCCGCGTTAGGCTTCGTCGGGCACAATGGCCACCACGCGCGCGGGGCCCGCACTGCCCCGCTGAATCTTCAATGGGAAGCACGCCACCTTGAAGCCATAGGGAGGCAACGCGCCCAAGTTCACCAAGCGCTCAATTTGCGCGTAGGGGCGGTCGATTTGATGCGCGGCCCAAAAGATGCCCGGCCGGCCGCCAGCCATGAGCGCCTTGCGCGCTTGGCGATCCAAGGGCTCGTCCCAACCCCAGGCGTCGATGCCCATGACCCGAATGCCTTGGTCGTACAACCACAGCGTGGCCTCGGCCGTTACCCCCGGGCCGCGAAAGATGTAATCCGGCGCATTGTAATAGGCATCGCGCCCCGTGTACATGAGCACGATGTCCAAAGGCTTGAGGCGATAGCCGATGCGGTCCAACGCTTGCTGGATGTCTTCCACCGTGATGGGATCGCCGTCTTCCTTGTGGGTCATGTCCAGCACCACACCGTCTTGGAAGAACCACTCCAACGGCAATTCATCGATGGTCGTGGCCGGCTGCCCTTGAATCACGCTATTGTAGTGATAGGGCGCGTCCACATGGGTGGTATCGTGCGTGCCCAAGCGGGTGATGGTCTCGGTCGCCCAGCCCTCTTGATTGCGAAACACCGTTGGCGGCACCTTGAGCAGCGCCTGGGCTTGGGCCGCGCCCGCCTTGTGGTCGTGATATTCGATTTCGATCTTCAAGAAGGGGGGCGTCTCGGGCGGTGAGGGGGCGATGGTCGCGGACAAATCGACAAACCGGGGCATACGACACCTCCTGAAAAGATGGATGCGCGCCAACGCTCGGGCATCACTCGAACTCGGTGGGCAAATCCGTATGTTCGGGCAAGGGCCCTGCGGGTTCGAGGGTGATGTCGCCGAACAAGCGCTCTTGTCGGGCGCGCACAATGCGACGCTTGACCAATTCTAACAGGGCCAAGAAAGTCACGGGGATTTCTTGCCGCGGCCGGCGGCGCACCAGCCGGAAGAAACTCGTACGGCCACGCGCGCGCAGGGCCGAAAAGATGGCCCGAATTTTGTCCCGTACGGTGACGCGCGGCGGGGCCAAGGTCACGCCCAGGGTCTTTTGAGGCGGCGGGAGCAGCAGCCGCCGGGCCGCGAGGCGCAGATCAGCCACGGTGAAGCCGCCCAAATCCAGTTGGGGGGTGACCGGCACCCGGGGGGGCGCGGCAAGGCGGGGCACGGTGCGTTGGCCCGCGTCCAAGCGCTGCCGCAGCCATTGCGCCGCTCGCTTGTACCGCCGGTAGGCGCGCAACTGCCGTAAGAGCGCGTCGCCGGGGTCTTCTTCATCGGCGCTCGTCGCATCATCGGCCGGCCGCGGCAGCAAGGCTTGGGATTTGATGTACAGCAGTCGGGCGGCCACGGCCAAAAACGCGGACATCTCCTCAGGCGAACGATCTTGCATGGCCCGCACTTCGGCCAGATATTGGTCCGTGATCTGGGCCAATGCCAAACGGGTGATGTCCAGTTCCATGCGCTGAATGAGCGCGAGGAGCAAATCCAAAGGTCCTTCGAAGACCTCGGTGCGCACCTGATAATGGCGGATAGGCGACAAGATCGACAGCGTCACGCGGGCTGTTCTCCGTTCGGGCGTGGGTTAGGCGGCAGAGCCCCGCCGCGCGCGGAGCACATCCACCACCCGCACCACCATCATCACCCCAAAATACAGCGCGATGCTGATGGCGTTGAGCATGCCCGCCCATCGCCGCCCCAAGGGCGAGTTCAACAGATCGGCCACAAAACGCCACAGCAACGAAGCGTGCAACAAGGCCAAAGGCGCGTAGAGCGCGGGATGGAAGCGAATGGGCAGGCCCAACAACGCGGGGAAGATGATGGGCGCGTGGCCAAAGACCATGGCGAATACAAAGCCCAACATGACCGCGTGCAGGGCCGCGTCGTACAACAAGCCACCCTGCACAAAGCCTTGGACCACGATCACCGCCGCGCCCAAGATGAGCCAAAAGTAGCCGCTGAGCAGACACGCGGCCGCGAAACGGGGCAGGCCGGGCTGCCGAATGGTGAAACGCGCGATGTCATACTTGAGCAGCCAAACGCCCAGGGCCAAGGTCCCCAGGGCATAGACGCGCACGCCCACGGACGGCCAGAGTTCGGCCAACAACAGGCCGCCCAACGAAAGCAGCAAGCCCCAGCGAAACAGATGCCCAAACCGTTGCGCCGCGCCCGTCAGGCGCCCCAGTTCCAAGCGCTCCCCCGCGATGGTGAGCACGAAAAAGGCAACCCACCACCAAATGACCCGGCTCATAGGATGCCCCAGCACCCACAACGCCGTGCCCACGGTGAAGGTCACGATACCAATGCCCATGGTCTCGGTGTAAAGCGCGCGATGGGAGCGGACCATGGCCCACGCCACCAGGGCGAAGACCAACGCGCCGGCCAAGGCCAACCACTGCACCACCCACAGCGGCGCGCCGAACAGCCACACCACGCCCGCGGCAGCCATCAGCACGGGCGCGGCGTAGAACACCAAACGCCCCAAGGCCACTGCGCGCTCCAAGGCGATCAGCGCGCCGAAGAACATCACCACCATCAATGGGCCATGATAAGCCGCGAAATGAACCGGCGGCCAGGCAATGGACCAACCCATGCGTTGCAGGCCAGCCAACACCGCGGCGACCAGCAAAAAGACATTCAACGCCACCAGGGGTAAACGCAGCCCGGCCCCCACTGGCCGAGCGCCCGAAGAACCCAACGTCATTCGTCACCTCGTTGGTTGTGATTCCGATTGCGCGGGCCGGGGCCCGCGAGGGAATTATAACAGCAGGGAGACGCCCGCGCCGCATCAATTCATCCCCAACGAGCCGCGCGAAGCGCGGGCGGGATGCGCGGACCCAAACGGGGGCGCTACGACCCCGCGCTACTCGTCGCCCAGGCCGTGGACCTGCGCGCGCAGCACCACCAGGGGCGCGGGGTCGGGCGCGCGCGCGGCATCCCACGCGGGCAGGTCTTGCAAAAGGGCCAAGCCTTGCACCACCCGCCCCACGCGGGTCGCGCGACCGTTCCACGCGGGCTGCGGGCCCAAGGTGATGAAGAAGCGGCTGCTGTTGGTGCCGGGGCCTTCATTGACCAACCCCACCCAGCCCGCGGCATCGTAACGCATGGCCGAGGTCAACTCCAAATCGAAAAAGAACCCCGCGTGGCCGTAGCCGGTGCCCGAAGGATCGCCGAAATACACGGCTTGGCCGGGCGCGATGCGGTACGCGGGCGAACCGTCGTACCACCCCTGCTGGGCCAAAAAAACCAGGCTGTTGACGGCCTGCGGGGCCTCGGCTGGGTCGAGTACCACGACCACCGCCCCGCGATTGGTGTGCAGGGTCAAGCGGTAGGTCTTGGTCGGATCGATGACCCACGGCGGGCAACGGTGAAATTGGCGCGTGGCGAGCAATTGCAAAGCCACCACCGCGCGCAGGTCCGCATAGGTGGGCGGGCCGGTATACAACGAACCGTTGAGGAAGACCAGCGGCACCCGGTCCAACCCCGCGGCTCGGCCCTGCTCCCACGCGGCTTGGGCCTGGCGGGCCAACGCCGGATCGTCCAAGTCCGCGGCCCAGCGCGCGGGGTCCAGCCCCAAGGACGGCGCCAGGTCGAGCAGCCAAGCGCGAAACGCGTCAGGGGTCAGGTCGACCCATTCCTGTTGGCGCGCGTACAGCGCGTCGTGCACGGGCCAGAACGCACCCTGCCGGGCAGCAGCCTCCGCGGCTTGCACGGCCAGCAAGGCCTTGTCATTGGTGTCGGCCAAAGGGAAGTGCCGATACACCACCGCGATCTGGTCGGGGAACTCGCGTTGCAGCCGCTGCACGGCCTGGGCCAGCACCGCGCACCCCGGACACTGGAAGTCGCCGTAGATCACCAGCACCACGGCGGCATCGGGCGAGCCGCGCAGATGGTCTTGGGGCAGCAAATAGGCGCTCGGGTCATGGGTCGGTTGCGCCGCGACCACCATTCGGCAGGTCATGGCCGTAGGCGAAGCCGCGACCCGCGGCGCGCTGGGCCGCGCGGGGCGTGGTGCTCGCGTCGGCGCTGGTGTCGCCCCGGCAGGAGCGCTGCACCCCACGAGCCACCATCCGACCAACAAGAGCAACCCGAGCACGCGGTTCATGGCACCTCGCCAGCACGCGGCCAGCCTCGAGGGTTCGGCCGCGGCCTATCAAAAGCAGAACCGCCCGGCAGGCGGGCGGTTGGGAATGCATTCTGTGCGCTGGGCGGGAGTTGAACCCGCACGCCCTTACGGGCACGTGCCCCTCAAGCACGCCTGTCTGCCAATTCCAGCACCAGCGCACGTTGCGCTTCAATTATAGGGTCAAGCCGCGGGCCTGTCAAGCCGCGGCGCGGGTCCGCGCCTGGGGTGCGCTCGGCACGGCCACGTCGCGGGTGGCCCGTGCTGTCTTAGCCGGCCAGGCCGACGCCATCTCGGCTACAGGCGCGCGCCAGGGCCGCGTAGGGGGTGAAACCGCGGGCGTTGCTTGCGGCGGTGTGCCCGCGCGCCAAAACCCCACGCGGCGCGAGAAACACACGGGGCCCACGACCGTGGGCCCCATCCGCGCGAGGTGCGCGAGCAATCACGCCGGCGAGCCGCGGTCCGGCGAACCAGGTCCACTGCGCGGCCGCGTGAGCCAACGCCAAAGCCCTCGGCCCATTCGCCAAACGCCCCAGACCAACAGCCCGACCACCGCCAACACCGGCAGCCAGTAAATTCCAACCCAGATCAGCGCGTTGACCAGAGCCTGACCGGTGCGAATCAAGGCCCGCAAAGCGTCACGCGCCACCCCCTTGGGCTCCCATCCGCCAATGCTCACCGGCTCGTCGGCCTCCACAGGGATAAATTCCACCCGCACCGCGGAGTAGGCCACCGATTCTTGCAAGTAGCGCATGCGGCCTTGCAGGCGCTCAATTTCCTCGCGCACCCGCATGAGTTCGCGATAAATGTTCAGCACTTCGTTGGTGTTGGTGGCTTCGTCCAACAAGCGCCGCAGTTCCTCTTCCGCGGCCTGCAGGTTGCGCAGGCGAGCCTCCAGGTCGACATATTCGTCGGTGACATCCTGGCCCGAGATGTCTTCCCGCTCGACCCGCACGGCCAAGGATTTGACCGCTTCGATCGCGTCCAAAAAGCGCTCCGCGGGCACGCGGAAGTGCAACTCGCCATACACCACCCGTTTGCCCGAAGGCAGCGTGCGCTCGCTGAACGAACTGGAGATCACAAAGCCGCCTTGGCTCTCGACCCAGGCGATGACCTGGTCTTGGGCCGTGCGAGGGTCGTCGACCACTACGGCGAGATCCGCGTTCTTTATCACAAGGCGCGTTTTGGGGAGGTCGCTTGCCACCCGCTCCACGTCGGATGCGGCTGCTACGGGCATGTCCATGGGCCCTTTGGCCGCGGCGGGGGGCAAAGCCTCGGCCGGCAAGGCCTCGATCTCGGCCTCGTAGCCCGCGACGCCGCGCGCCGCCCCACCGCCCACCGCGGGCACAGCAGCCTGCTGCCCGCGCCAACCCAAAGCCAGCGTGCCCCCGCAGAGCAACGCGACCAATACCAAACTGCCGCCCAGCAGCCATCCGATCCAACGACGCTTGCCCATGACACACCTCCAGGGGAGCAAAACATGTGGGGTTGTTTCCCTTTTCCAACGCCCCAACACGCGTCGCGGTTCCCCTGAAGGGCCGCGGGGCCTCAACTGCCCTCACGCAAACGCAACGCGAACCGCGGAGGCAACGCGGGCACTTGGTAGAAACGCGCGATCGCGGCGTCGATGTCATACGCGATGCGGTGCCAAGTCCAAGTGCCCTGGATGGAGTCGTACACAGCATACGCGGCGCGGGGGTCGCCATCTCGCGGCTGGCCGACCGAACCCGGATTGAGGATGGTCTTGGTCGCGGGGAGGGCAAAGGGCCGCCCATAATCTTGGGCCCGCGGGCGCACCAGTTCGACCTGGTCAGGCGCGCGCTGCACCCACGCCAAGGGAATGTGCGAATGGCCGATGAACGCGTAAGGCTGGGCCAGGCGCCGAAAACTGGCCCGCGCGGCGTCTTCCGAGAGCAAATATTCCTCCAGGGGATCGCGCGGGCTGCCATGGGCCAACAAGACTTCCCCCTGGACCTGCCACGGCTCCAGGCCCTGCAGGAACGCGCGATTGTCGTCGGTCAGCACGTGCCGGGTCCATTGCAGCGCGCGCTGGGCATCCAGGTTGAACCACCCGAGGGGCAGGCGGTCCACGACGGCGGCATCGTGATTACCCAGCAGGCACACGCAATGGGGCAAGGCGCGCAAGCGTTCGAGGACAGCGTTGGGCTCGGGGCCATAGCCCACCGCGTCGCCCAAGAACCAATACGCGTCCACCGGGCCCGCGTGCGCCAGCACCGTCTCCAGTGCGACCAGGTTGGCGTGGATGTCGGAGAAGACCAACACCCGCATGGCTACCCCCTACGAACGCGGCAGGTCGTCGGGCGCGAACGCGTGGGGCAGCAATTCGGCCAGGTCGGTCTCCAGCACGACGCGCCCTTGCCCATCCACCACGAGGATGGGGAGATCCGCGGCGAACTCGCGCAGGGTTTGACGACACGCGCCACAAGGAGTGCCGCCATTGGCCGTGGCCACGACCAAGGCCTTGAAGCGGGTATGCCCCGCGTGCACTGCGCGCACCACAGCCACCCGCTCGGCGCAAATGCCCAGCGGGTACACCGCGTTCTCCACATTGGCACCGGTGACGATGGTTCCGTCTTCGGTGAGCAAAGCCGCGCCCACGGTGTAATGCGAATAGGGCGCGTACGCCCGTTGGCGGGCCTGCAGCGCGGCCTCGATGAGCGGTTGCCAATCTTGAGTTGTTGGGGTCATGAGGACTCCTCCGCGGGGGCCGGCCGCGGTGTCGCGTCTAAACGGCGCATGCGCACCTGCTGAATGCGCCGGCCCTCGACTTTCTCGACGGTGATGTCCCAGCCCTCGGCCTGCAGGTGTTCCCCTTCTTGGGGGATGCGCCCCAAACGGCTGTAGATGAAGCCGCCCAGGGTGTCGGCAATGTTGCGATCAAAGTGCGTGCCTAACAAGTCGTTGACGTCATCCAAATCGACCCGGCCCCAAAAGAGATATTCCCCATCGCTCACTTGCCGGTAGGACGCGGCTTCAGGCTGGTCGTACTCGTCGTGGATCTCGCCCACGATCTCTTCGACGATGTCTTCCAGGGTCACCAGGCCCGCGACGCCGCCATATTCGTCAATAACGATGGCCATGTGGATGCGACGGGCCTGCATTTCGGCCAAGAGTTCATCGGCCCGTTTGGCCTCGGGCACGAAGTAGGGTTCGCGCAACAAAGCGCGCACATCGGTGTGCGTTTGCTTGCCGTTCCAACAATAGCGCAGCACGTCCTTGCTGTACAGCACGCCGACGATGCGGTCAATGCGCTCTTCATACACGGGCACGCGCGAAAAGCCCGAATCGAGCAGCACTTGCACGGCTTGGCGCAGCGGGGTATGCACTTCCAGGGTGACCATGTCTACCCGCGGGACCATGATTTCGCGCACCAGGGTGTGGCTCAGGCGAATGACCGCGTAGACCATGCGCTGGTAGCGCGGGGCCAGGTGCCCTGCGCCCGCGGCGGCCAACAGCGCGCGCAGGGTTTCGGGGCTCAAGGCCACGGCCTGTTCTGCTTTGCGCGGGGCCAGGGCATCCAACAACGCGGTCAAGGGCCAGAGCAACTGGGCCCACGCCACGGCCCAACGAGACAGACGGCGCAACCAGACGCGCGGCCGCGCGTCGACCTGCGCGTCGGCCCAGGCTTCGACCAATAGCAGACCCAACCACGCGGCCAAGGCCCACCAGAGCCACGCGCGACCGCCCGCCCAGGCCCACAGGCCCAACCACAAGCCATGGGTCAGCAACAGCCCCGCGCTGGCAGCGCGCTGCACGGCCACCCGCCGATCGGCCAAACGCTGCACCGTTGGCGCCAAGCGCGGCACTTGCGCGGCCAAGGCCAGCAAGTCGCCTTGGGGGCGCAAAGCCAAGGCCAACATCAGGCGCAGCCCCACATCGAGCGCGAGCACGACGAGCGCGGTGAGGACGAACAACAGGTTGGGGTCGGCAAGACCAAGGGGAACGCCATCATCCATAGGCTTATCTCAGGTTTCGTCCGAGGAGGTTTGGGGACGAGGCAAGCGCCGAATGACGCGCGCGGGCACGCCTACGGCCAGCGAATAATCGGGCACGTCTTTGGTCACCACCGATCCCGCGCCGGTGCGCGCGCCCTGCCCAATGCGCACGGGCGCGACCAGCATGGTATCGCTGCCGATGAACGCGTCGCGACCGATGTAAGTGGGATGCTTGCGCTCGCCGTCGTAGTTGCAAGTAATGGTGCCGGCGCCAATGTTGACGCCTGCTTCGATGGTCGCGTCGCCAATGTAGGAGAAGTGCCCCATCTTGACACCCGGCCCCAAATACGCGTTCTTGACCTCGCCAAAGTTGCCCATGTGCACACCGCGGGCCAAGTGCGCGCCTTTGCGCAAGTGCCCATAAGGGCCAATGTCCACATCGTCTTCCACAACCGCGTGCTCAAGCACCGAGGCAAACACCCGACAGCGCGCGCCAAGGCGCGAATCGCGAATGTAGGTATTGGGCCCCAGTTCACACTCTGGCCCAATGTGGGTATCGCCCAGCAAGTAAGTATCGGGCCAAACCACCGTATCTTGGCCCAAGGTGACCGTGTCCTCAATATAAACGCGAGCGGGGTCGATAAAGGTGACACCGGCCAACATCCAGCGGCGCACGATGCGCTCGCGCAACACGGCCGCGGCTTCAGCCAGGTGCACACGCGTGTTCACGCCAATGGCTTCGGTGGGGTCCTCCAAAAGCACCGGCTGCACCGCTTGGCCCTGGGCCACGGCCAGGGCGATGGTGTCGGTGAGATAATACTCCCCTTTGGGCGACAGGGGAATCTGCTCCAAGGCCGACCACAGCCACGCCGCGTCGAACACGTAAACGCCGACATTGAGTTCGCGGATGGCCCTTTGTTCGGGCGTAGCGTGGGCTTCTTCGACAATGGCTTGCACACGGCCTTGGGCATCGCGCACGATGCGCCCAAAGCCGCGCGGGTCGTCGGCCAGCACCGTGAGCAAAGTGATGGGGCCCGGATGGGCGGCGTGCGCCTCCAGCAACGCGCGCAGGGTCTCGGCCCGCAACAAGGGCATGTCGCCGTTGGTGACCAGCACGACGCGCGCCCGGTTCGCAACGCGCGGGCGCGCTTGAAGCACCGCGTGGCCCGTGCCCAACGGGGGATCCTGCACCACATACTCGGCGCGGTCGGGGCCCAAACCCGCGCGCACGGCCTCGGCTTGGTGCCCGATCACCACGATGGGCTTGCGGCCCGTGGCCTCTTGCACAGCCTGGAGCGCGTACGCGGCCATTGGCCGGCCCAACAGCGGATGCAACACCTTGGGGCGCGCGGACTTCATGCGGGTTCCTTTGCCCGCGGCCAAGACAATGCCCACAATGTCGTCCATACCCATGCCTCACTCGGCCGGAATTGCGGCCCGCGGGGGCGTGCCCGCGGCAACGCCAAGTATAGCACGGCTCAGTGCCCTGCCCACCACGCCACCCCCTGGGCCACGGCCACCCCCAGCAGCAGCCCGCCGAAGACCTCCCATGGGGTATGCCCCAGCACCTCGCGCAAGGCTTGCCCGTCCCACACGCGGTGTTGGAGTTCCTTCAACAAGCGATTGAGGCGCGCGGCGTGTTCGCCGGCCTCGCGGCGCACGCCCGTGGCGTCATACATCACAATCATGGCCACCACCACGGCCAAGCCGAAGAGGGGCGAGTCAAAGCCCTGCTGCAAGCCAATGGTGTGCGCGGCAGCGGCCACCAGCGCCGCGTGGGAACTGGGCATTCCGCCCGGTGCGAAGGCCGCGCGCCAACGCCACCCTTGCCCCCGCAACCGGCTTACCACCGGCTTGAGCCCTTGGGCCACGAGCATGGCCAACACGCCGGCCCACAACACCCGATTGTGCAACACCATCCACCACCAGGCGCGCATGGCCAAAATCCTCGTCGCGAGGTGGGCGCCTCACATCGGCCACGGCAAGCCCAGGGCGTAGCCATACACCCGCGCGGTCGCGGTTTCGACGACTTGGCCGCAGACCGACTGGGGCATGTCCACCAAACTGCCTGCGTCCCACAAAGACGCCGCCGTCCCCAATACGGGGTGGACGGCCAAAGGCTGGGGCGCGCCAGGCCCAGACGGGGCCGCGCAACGGCTGAGCAAATAGGCCGCACCGCGCACCACCTGGGGCAAAATGGGGCGCAGCAAGGGGGCGCACGCGGCCCCTGAGGCGGATGCGGCGTCGGTCACGCAGCGCGCCCGGCCCCAAGGATTGTGGTCCGTCCAGTGCGCCAGCGCGGTCTGCCACACCTGGGCCCAGGGCGTGCCGTCGGACAAGGTCTTCGGGCCCTCTTGGCGCCACCAAACGCCGAACCACAATCCCGCTCCAGGGGCAAAGGCCACCCGCGCTTCGGGGGTAACCGTCCACAAGGCGTCGCCCGCGACCACGGGGGCGAGTTTTTCGGCCCACTCGCCGCGACTCAGACGCAAGGCGCCCTCGTGAAGCGCGTACGCGGCCGGCCCCAGCAGTTCTGGCGTGGGATCTTGCCCTTGCAGGGCCCGCGCCAAGATGCCCGCGGAGAAGAAGCGGGCGGTCGGATCCAGAGCGTGGGCCTGGGCCTGTTCGCGGGCCGCGGGGGGCCACAACCAACGCGCGCCGGGCGGCCACGGATAGAAGCGCACCCGACCACCAAAGGGGAACGCGGAAGTCAACAGAAAGGGCGGCCGGCCCGCTCGAAAGGGTTCCCACCACGCGTCTTCGGCAGCACCGCGGCCCTGGCTTTGCCCCCACGCAGCCGCCAAGGTCGCAAACAACGCGTCCGACGGAATGGACGGTGCGACGGGATCCACCAGCACCGGCTCTTGAAAGGCCAGGTGATACACCTCCAGCGCGAACAGTGGGGGCGGCGCGGCCATGGGTCCTCCTCGGCGGGTCACAGGGCCCAGGCCAGCAGAATGCCGAAGATGGCCACCACAACGCCGATTTGCAGCAGGCACATCTGACGCACCAAGAAGAAATCGTCCCAGCCCAGGGCCGCGGCCAACAGGCCGAGCAAACCATTGAGCACAATGAGCGCCAAACCCAGCAAGGGCAGCAAGCCTTTGCGGTGCGCCAAATATTCGCCCGAGGCATCAATGAGGCGATTGAGGCGGTCGCGAGAACCAGAAGAGGCAGCCATAGGCGACTCCTTAGGGCGCGGCCACGGGGGCCTTGGGTTCGGCGGAGGAGGGCGCGTCCGCGGCCGCGGGGTCGACCGTGGGCGTGGCCGTAGGGAGGCCCACGGCGGCTTGTTGGACGATGTAGGGCGCGAAGCGGGCGATCAACCGCCCCGGCAAACGGCCTTTGATGTGCACTCCGTCTCGCCGGTGCTCGATGCGTTCGATGTGCCCCAACTCGTGGAAGAGGGCCAACAGCGGGCCCTGCTCATAGGGCAGGTGCACCTCCACCGGCACATAAGTGGCGAACAATTGCCGAGCCACTGCCGCCAGCAGATCAGGGATGCCTTGCCCCGTACGCGCGGACACGGCCACCGCGTTGGGGAACCCTTCCAGCGCGGCCCGCGCGGCTTGGGGATCGGGCAGCAGATCGATCTTGTTGAGCACCGTCAGAATCGGGATGTGGTCCGCGCCAATGTCGTGCAGGGTGCGCAACACGGCCTCGGCCTGGGCCTGCGCCTGAGGGTGGGCGATGTCGATGACGTGCAAGAGCAAGTCGGCTTCCGCGATCTCCTCCAGCGTGGCCCGAAAGGCCGCGACCAACGTGGCCGGCAACTTCTGGATGAAGCCCACTGTGTCGGTGAACAGGGCCCAGTGCCCGCCTGGGAGTTCGACCCGGCGCGTAGTGGGGTCCAAGGTAGCGAAGAGTTGGTCGGCCACGTAGACATCCGCGCCGGCCAAGCGGTTCAACAGCGTCGACTTGCCTGCGTTGGTATACCCCACCAGCGCGACCACGGGCAAGCGGTTCTTGCGTCGTCGGGCCCGATAGCGTTGGCGATGGGCGCGCACTTTCTCCAACTCGCGCTTGAGCCGGGCGATGCGACGTTTGATTTCGCGGCGGTCCAACTCCAACTGCTTCTCACCGGGCCCACGCAACCCGACGCCACCGGCTCGGCCCGCGCGTCCACCCCCGCCGCCGGCCTGGCGTTCCAAGTGGGTCCATGCGCGGGTCAGACGCGGCAGGCGATATTCCAACTGCGCCAGTTCGACCTGCAACGCGCCCTCTTTGGTGTGCGCGTGCTGGGCGAAAATGTCCAAAATGAGCACCGTGCGATCCAACACCCGCACCTTGTCGCCGAAAAAGCGCTCCAGTTCGCGTTGGTGGCGGGGGGTGAGTTCATCATCGAAGATGACCACATCCGCGCGTTGCGTTTCGACCAGGGCCTTGATCTCCTCTAATTTGCCTTTGCCAACGAACGTCTTGGGGTTGGGCCGTTTGAGCCGCTGAACCACCTGCCCCACCACCTCCAAGCCCGCGGTCTCAGCCAGGCGGGCCAGTTCGGCCAGCGATTCGTCCACGGCCAACAGGGTATCCCGGTCGCGCCAATCAACGCCGACCAACACGGCCCGCTCTTTAGGCCGTGCCGTGGGCTGCGGACGCCCCTGCCGGCGTCCGGCCCAGTCGTCTTCGTCCGAGGGGACCAAAGCCTCGAGGGCCTGGTCCACCGGGACGGCCGCGCGGCCGTCCTCATCCACGAACCACACGCGAGCCGCGTCCTCCTCATGCTGCATAGGCTGTTCTCCCTTCCAACAAGCGGGTGAGCGCGGTGCGCACCTGGTCGGTCGCGGTGCCCAACGAGATGCGCACATAACCTTCGCCGTGCTCGCCGAACACCCGACCCGGAGCCCAACTGACCCCGTAACGCTGCAGCAGATTTTGACAAAAGGTCAGGCTGTCCAGGCCGCGGGGCAATCGGGCCCACACATACAGCCCGGCCGTGGGCGGCGTCGCGTCCAAGCCCAGTTCGGGCAGCGCGGCCAGAATTAAATCGCGGCGGGCCCGATAGACCGCGTTGCGCTCTTGCAGCCACGGGTCCATGCGTGGATCGGTGAGCGCGTACACCGCGGCATCCATCAGCGGGCCAAAGGTGGACGAGTCGACCTGCGACTTGTAGCGGAACAGGTATTGGAGGGCTTGGGCCTGGCCCACCGCGACGCCCAGCCGCCAGCCCGCCATGTTGGCCCGTTTCGACAGCGAGTTGAACTCCACGGCCACCTCGACCGCGCCCGGGACTTGCAACACGCTGGGCGGCGGCGGGGCGGTGTCGTCCAAGATCACATCCACATAAGGCGCGTCGTGGGCCAGCAAAAGGCGATATTTGCGCGCAAAGGCCACAGCCTCGGCCAATTGCGCCAACGTCACGGTGGCGCCGGTGGGGTTGTTGGGGTAGTTGAGCCACAGCAACTTGGCCCGCCGGGCGATGTCTTCGGGCACGGCGTTCAAGTCAGGGAAGAACCCCCGCTCCGCCCGCAAGGGCAGGGGGACCACTTGCGCGCCGGCAATGCGGGCTGCCGCGCTGTAAACCGGATACCCAGGATCGGGCACCAGCACCACGTCGCCGGGGTTGACCACGGCCTGGGTGAGATGGAAGATGCCCTCTTTGGAGCCGATCAGGCCAACCACTTGGGTGTCAGGGTCTAATGTCACGCCAAAGCGCTGCGCGTAATATTGCGCCCACGCGGTCTTATAGTCGGGCGTGCCGCCATAAGGCTGATACGAATGACGGTCCGCGCGCCGTGCTGAGCGAATCATGGCCTCGATCACGAAATCGGGCGGGGGCAGGTCGGGCGCGCCGATGTCCATACGAATGACCGCGCGGCCCTGGGCCTGCATCTGCCGAATTTGGCGACCTACTTGGGCGAAGTAATAGGGCTTGAATGTCGCGATGCGATCCGCCGGTTGCATAAGGGTTAAACCTCGTTGGAAAAGGATGCTCGGGCATTGGCCCAGACTCTACCTATAGTGTACGGCATTCGGGCCAAGTTGCCAATCCCCAGACGCGAGGTTGCAACCACCAAGGCCTTACCAAACGCGGATTTCCGCTGTTTCGGGAGGCGCCGGAGCCCCTGCCACGGGTTTTGTGCCGCGAGTTGCGGCGGGGTCTCGTCCCACGCGGCACGACGGGCCCGGCCACGGCCGCGCGGGCCCCAGGCCCAAGGGCACGCTCGGCCCAGCCCAAAGCGGCTTCTCCGGCGGATGTAGCCACGCGGGTGCGTTTCGTGAAGGCGGCACAATGAACATCCCTCCCCTGAGGCGGGGAGGGATGCGCTGCGTATGACCACGATGCGGCGCGGTGGGCGCGGTGCGCTCACGGGTTCAAGGGCAAGCCGACCTCGCGCGCGGCCTCGGTGAGCATGTCTAAGGCGTAGTCCACATCTTGGGGCTCATGGGCCGCGGTCACGGTGGCACGCAAGCGCTCTTGCCCTTCGGGCACCGCGGGTTTGGCCACGGGCAAAATGAACAGTTTGCGCTTCATGACCGCGCGCGTCAAGTTCATGACCATATCGTAGCCTCGGGCCATGATAGGCACCACAGGGGTCTCGGCTTGCAAAATGTCGAAGCCGCGCTCGCGCAGGCCCTTCAAAAAGCGTTGGGTGTTGGCCTGCACCTTTTCCACCCGCCAAGTTTCCTCTTGCAGCAGGCGCAAGCCTTCCAACGCCACGGCCGCGACCACCGGCGACATCGCGCCGGTGAAGATATAGCCCCGCGCGGCGTGCCGAATCGCGTGCACAATCCACGCGTCCGCCGCGATGTAACCGCCCATACTGGGGATGGCCTTGCTCAAGGTGCCCATTTTGATGTCGATCACGCCGGGCATATTGAAATGCTCTTCAATGCCCCGCCCCGTCTTGCCCAGCACCCCCACCGAGTGGGCCTCGTCGACCATAAGCCAAGCGTCGTAGCGGCGGGCCAACTCGACCACCCGGGGCAGGTCCAAAATGTCGCCGTCCATGCTGAACACCGCGTCCGCGATGATGAGTTTGCCCGCGCCCTCGGGCACCGATTGCAGCCGCCGCTCCAGCATATCCAAATCGCCGTGGCGATAGCGCAACAGCTTGGCCCCCGACATGATGGCGCCGTCAATCAGGCTGGCGTGATTGTACTTGTCGGAGATGATGTAATCGCCCCGGCCTACCAGCACCGAAATGGTGCTCACGTTGGTGACATAGCCGGTCGGGAAGACCATCGCGGCCTCGGTGCCTTTGAACTCGGCAATGGCCTCTTCCAGCTCTTGGTGCACGGGCAGGGTGCCTGACAACGTGCGCGAGCCATGCCCGCCTGTGCCATAACGCTCCGCGGCTTCGCACGCGGCCTTGGTCAGTCGCGGATGCCCAATCAGGCCCAAATAGCTATAGGTGGCCATCATGAGCATCCGCTCACCGCCCACGGTCACCCAGCCACCTTGGGTTTGATCATCGACCAACACATGGAAGATGTAGTGGCCGGCCGAGCGGAGACCATGAATCCACTCGTTGACGCTCTCCAGCCGACGACGAATGGGGTCGTTGGGATTCCTCGGGGGCATCAAACGCTCCTCGCAAAATAGAGATGTGAGCCAAAGCCTTTTCCATTATAAACCTGAAACGCCGAGTTGGGCGGCCGAGGATGCCAATTTGACGGGCAAAATGGACACGAAAAGTTGGAATTTCATCTCCTGAAATGCGCGCGTGCGGGTACTCAGATGCGAACGGGCCCGGCAGACACAGCCGGGCCCGTGCTGATCGTTGGGGAAGGCGCGGGATGTGGGCCTTAGATGATCTCCAGTTCCTTCAGTTTCTCTTCCGGCACCACACCGTTGACCCATCCGCGAGCCTCGTAGTACTCGGCCAACATCTTGTCCAGTTCGGCCACATGCCCCTTGGAGGCCGCATGTTGCGAGGGCTCTTCCAAGAAGCGCTTGGGCAGATAGTCCGAACCCTCGCGGAAGCCCACCAGGTTGTTGTAGTAGCGCTCCAGGTTATAGATGCGCTCACCAGCCTTGAGCATCTCCTCGCTGGTGTAGTTCAGCCCGGTCATGCCGTTCCACAGGTCGGTGTAGTCGTCCATGTCCATGGCGAAGGCCGAGAACTTGCACAGATTCAGCGAGTCGCTCACCGCGTGCACATCCTGGAACACCTTGACCAGTTGCCCTTTGCCCTTCCAAGCCAAGGGATCGGACTTGGTGGCCTCGCGGATGTGGATGGGCATGATGTTGAGTTCCGACGCGGGGGTGTAGGCCCGCAAGTGGCACGCGCCCCGGTTGGATGTGGCGTACGCGATGCCCATGCCTTTGAGGCCGCGCGGGTCATACGCGGGGATAGCCTGGCCTTTGACGGTCATGGCCGCATCGGGTACGCCCAAGGCTTTGGCCGCGCGCTCGGTGCCTTCGGCCAGAATGTCACCCACGCCTTGGCGATAGGCGATCTTCTCATACAGCGCGATCTGGCCCTTCCAGTCGCCCCATTCCAGGCCTTCGCCCTCAGGGGCCTTGCCTCGCTCGGTGGCCTCCATGTACATGGCCAGCACATTGCCGCCCTCGATGGTGTCCATGCCCAAATCGTTGCTCATGTCGATGAGTTTGACCACCGCGTCGAGATAGCCCACGCCACACATGGGGCCAAAAGCCCACATCGACTCGTACTCCGTGCTTTCCATCTCCAGGCCTGCGAAGGGGCTACCTTCGGGCAAGCGCACCTTCTTCTTGCAGGCCACCGGGCACGCGTGGCAGGTGGGGTCGTCAATCAGCACGGTCTCTTTGACCGTCTCGCCGCTCACATTTTCGGCCTCGTCGAAATAGGTGGCCTTGCCGTTGAACGACGGCAGCGCGCCGATGCTGTTGACGATGTTCATCAGCACGTTGGTGCCGAACACCGAAAGGCCACCCTTGCGCGGCGCGGTGATGTTGTTCTCGTCCATGATGCGGGCCAGGGCACGCTTGTGCGCGGCCTTGAAGCGCTCGGGGTCGGCGGGCTTGGGGAAGCGCTTTTCGGCCTTGATCACCACGGCCTTGAGTTTCTTGTAGCCGCCGACGCAGCCCGTACCGCCGCGGCCCGAAGCCCGATCATCCTCGTTGACCCAGTTGGCAAAGCGCACAAGGTTCTCGCCCGCGGGGCCAATGGCGATCACGCTCAGGTCTTTCTCACCATACTTCTCACGGAAATACTTGACCGTATCGTGCACGCCTTTGCCCCAGACCTCGGACGCGTCTTTGATTTCCACCACGCCGTCGTGCACATAGGCATACACGGGCTTGTCCGACGCGCCCTTGAAGATCAGGCCATCGAAGCCGGCCCAGCGCAAGCGAGCCGCAGACCAACCGCCGTGATGGCTATCGGTCACCGTGCCGGTCAACGGCGAACGGGTGACAATGGCCATGCGGCCGCTCATGTTGGCCGCGGTGCCCGTCAGCGGCCCGTTCATGAAAATGAGCAGATTGTCGGGCGATTCGGGCGCCACATCAGGACCGTTTTCCAAGATGTAGCGCACGCCCAGGCCGCGCGAACCCAAATACTTGCGGGCCCATTCTTCGGGAATGGGCTTGTACTCCACCGTGCCGCTGCTCAAGTCAATATGCGCGACCCGATTGGCATAACCTCCGAACATGGCAACCTCCTTTCACAAGGGGATGGGACACAAGCGGATAAAGCCGTGACCGTCCAAATCGGTCAACACTCCGTGGGTCAACGCCCCGGCGGGAACAATTCCAGCCGGTCATGGGGCCCCACGGGGGTGTCCACGCCGTTCAGGTATTCCATCTCGCGGCCGTTGACCAACAAGCGCCAGCCTTGTTTGAGCCGGTAGGTGGGCACGACCTCCATCCACAGGGAATCGGGCTTTTCGTGGCCCTCCCACACCACCTCCAGCGCTTCGCGCCGGGCCGCGGGATGGTAGTTGAAGAATTTGCGCATCACATCTTGCACCGTCGCGTCCGCGTGCACCGCGACCTGGGTCTCCCGTTGGGGCATTTTAGGGCGCAGTAGCCCATACACCACCACAGGCACCCGATAACGGCCCTCGTCCAGGTCGCGCGCCACTTTGTAACCCAACTCCATTTGATTGAGTTGCACACTCAGGTATTTGTTCCAACCCATCATGGCTCGGGCCACGACTTGGCCGTCCATTTGGGCATCGCGCATGTAGTCGGCGAACATCGACAAGACCAACCCAATGGACACTCGCACATAAGCGTGGGGGACATGAATGCGTCGCGGGCCGTGCCCGGCGTGGATGATGCCGGCCCGGAACAGATAATCCGCGAACTCGGCGCTGGTGTCCATGCCCAGGGTGCGCGCTAACCAAATGGTGAAGAAACGCCGCCGCTCTTCCAAGTGGGCTTCGTCGATGAATTCTTCCCACCCCAAGATGGACGCGGTCTCGGGCACTGAACTCAAATAGTCGTACACGTTCGCCACCAATTCGGTGCCACGGCGAAAGAGGACCTCCACCGTCTCGGCCATGGCTGCCCAATCGTCCGGCCCCAAGGCCGCGAAGCGCAACATGCGCTTCCACTCGTCCACGGGGTCGGGCTCCAGGCCCTGAAAGAGCCACTTCTCGGGCGGAACCGTCCGCGGGGCTTGGGTTTGCAGCAACGTCTTCCAATCGGTCAACATGAGGCGTCCCTCCTGGGGGAAATAGCATCACAGGCCGAGTTAAACACCCACGCCGCGGCCATAGGGTCCGCGGCGCGCCTCTCGCGCGGGCGCGATACACGCCCAACCTGGAACTGACAACCCTGCGTCCTTTTTTCTGCAAACCGTTGCATCTACGCGACCTCGATACGGCAGAACCCCTGCTCTCGGCCTGTGGAGCGCTTTAAAAATAGCACATTCTCGGGGCCAAGGCAAGGGGCGCGCGCCTGCGCTCATGGAGGGCTCATGTTGTGCGCCCGTGTCTTTTTCTGTTCAAACCCCGCCCGAGGTCAAAGGACGCGCAGGCACACGCGCGCCAATGGCCAACGCCCAACGATAGGCGTCCCACAAGCGCTGCACGTTGCGCGACCAATCGGCCTGGGCTTCGGCGCGCAAGCGGGCATTGCGGGCCATGCTGCGCAGCGCGCGCGGCGACTGCCGCGCGAAGCGCACCAAGCATTGGCTCAGCGCGTCGACATCGCCCGGCGGAAAGAGTTCGCCCTCGCGACCCGGATAGACCCACTCGCGATTGGAAGGAATGTCAGACACCAACACCGGCACGCCGCACGCCAACGCTTCCATCAACGAGACCGACGAACCGTCGCTGTACGAAGCGCTGACATACACATCGGCCGCGCGATAGAGGTTGGGCAGTTCGTCTTGCCGAACCTGGCCAGTGAAATGTACGCGCTCCAGCACACCGCCTTGCTCGAAGATGGATCGCAACAAGGCTTCTTGGGAACCGCCGCCCAACATCAACAGCCGCAGCCGCGGTTCACGGCGGCTGGCCTGCACGAACGCGCGCGCCACCACATCGACGCCATAGATCGGTTCCCACGAGCGGGTGTGCAGCACGATAAACGCGTCACGCCATCCCAACAGCGAACGCAGCCGCTCCCCCAGCGCGGGGTCGGGTGAAAAGCGTGCCAAATCCACACCCCAGGGGAACACGGCCAGCGGCGTGCTGCGCGGCAGCCCCAACTCGCGGGCTCGGCGAGCCACCACCCGGTTGTCGGCTACGAACACGTCGGCCCGGCTCAGGGCAAAGCGCGCTGCAACTCGATTGAACAAACTACGCCCGGCCTCGTGCAGCACATCCGAGCCCCACGACATGACCACCAACGGCTGCGCGCCCACCCAAGCCGCGATGAACGCCACGGGCAACACCGGCCCGGCGTGCACCAAGTCGGGCTGCACTTCGCGCAGCACCTTGCGCAATCCATCGGTATAAGCCGGCAAACGCGCCCACTGAAAGGGGCCCTGGTTGCCGAGCCACTCGACCACGGTGACGCCCTCGGGCACCGGCCGCGCTTCCAGCGTGCGCGGCCCCCGCTGTAAGCGCAGGTAATAGACGTGGTATTCGTCCCGTTCAGCCAGGGCTTGCAAAAAACGATGGTCATGGGGCGTGTAGTCGTAGGAAAAATACAAGATCCTGGGCATGGCTTTCGACCCCGCCTCCGAGATGGCCGTGCCGCGGCGGCTTATTTTCATTGTACCGTTTTTTGGCGTCATGTGTACGCCAAAGGCGGGCTTGCGGTCGAAGGGCGCTGGTTGGAGGGATCGATTTTGGCGTTACGCGCGGGCGAAGAGCGCGCGCACGTCCGGCCACATCCACGGCAGGGCCAACAGCCCTCCTGCTACCGCGGCCGTCAGGCCCGCGAGCAGTCCGCCACCCAGCCCTTGCAGCACGGCCCAAGCCGCGGCGCCGCCCAAGCCTGCCGCGGCGATGGTGCGCCACCATGTGCCGTCCAGGCGCAGCACCCGAGGATAGCGCCGCGCGGTCAAATAGAGCAGCAGCAAGGCCTCGCTGGTAAAGGCCAGGGCATTGGCCAGAGCAATGCCCGCCGCGCCCAATGAACGCCCTACCCACACGGCCAAAAGCAGATACGCGGCCGTGTTCCACGCGGCGGCCAACAGGGGCGTGCGCGCGTCCTGCCGCGCGTAGAAGCCGCGGGCCGCGAGTTCCAACAGCGCGTGGCCAGCCATGCCCGCCAGGTAGGCGCGCGTGGTGGCCACCACCAACCGCGTATCTTGAAAATCCAGCCCCAAAATGCCCAACAAGCCTGGCAAGGCCACCCCTAACACCACGGCCACGGGCACGGTCATGGCCAACACCGCGCGCACGCCCCGGTTCAAGGCGCGGGTGTAGCCTTCCCAATCCGCGCGGGCGCTGAACTCAGACAAGGTGGGCAGCAGGGCCAACCCCATGGTGGTGCCCAGCAATGTCTCGGGCACTTGCATAATGAACCATCCATAGGCCAGAGCAGTGACCGCGCCGGTGCCCAAGCGGGAGGCCAAGTTATCGCGTGCCAAGAAGATGAGTTGAATGAAGAACATCGTGGCCACGCGCGGCCCCATCAAGCGCAATACCTGGCGCACCCGCGGCGCGCGCCAGGTGAGTTCGGGCCACCAACGAAAGCCATAGCGCAGCAGCCCTGGCACTTGCACGCCGAGGTGCAGCAACGCGCCCAGAATGACGCCGTAGAGCAGGCCATACACCCCCAACCCCAGCCCCGGCAGCGCAACCGGGCCCACGCGGAGCCCTTCCCCCGGGGCCAACACCGCGATGCCGAAAATTTGGCCCAGGTTATACATCACCGGCGCGAGCGCGGGCAGCCAGAAATGCTGATTCGCGTACAAACCCGCGGACACCAGGCCACTGATGGAAAAGATCAACGTGCCGATGAGATTGAGCCGCAGCAGGTTCACGGTGAGGGCTTGCCATTCGGGCTCGAAGCCCGGCGCGATGCCCAACTCCCAACGCACCAGGGGCGCCGCGAACACGGCCAACAGCACCGACAACCCCGCGGTCAGGGCAAAGGCCAGATTGGCGACCTGGCTGAACAAGCGCCACATCGCCGCCCGCCCCTCGTGGGTCAACACCTCTGACAGCACAGGGATGAACGCCATGGCCAACGCGCCGCCCGAAATCAGCGCGTAGAGCAAATCGGGCAGGTTGTTGGCCGCGTTGAACGCGTCCAACTCGGGTGCGAGGCCAAACTCTCGGGCGATGAGCACCTGGCGCACAAAGGCCAAGCCTTTGTCCACCGCGAAAAACACGGCCAAAATGGCCGTGGCCTTGCCCACTGTCGAAAGCCGGGGGCGTCTCATTGGTAGAACACCCGAGAGCCTTGGATGCGATTGTTCAGATACGTCAACGTGAGAATGACCGCAAAGAGCACGAACGCGAGCGCGGATGCGTACCCGTAGCGCGTCTTGGTGAAGAACTCGTCAAAGATGACCACGCTAAAGGTGTTGACCGTACCTTGGGCACCGGCCTCGCGCATCACATAGATGTGGTTGAAGGCCTTGAAGGTGCCAATGACCGCGATGAGCGAGAGGAAGTAGGTGGTCGGCGACAGCAAGGGCAGAATCACATGCCGGAAGATCTGCCAGCCGTTGGCGCCATCAATGGCCGCGGCTTCTTTGAGTTCTTGGGGGATGTTGCCCAGGCCGGCCAAGTAGATCACGGTATCGTAGCCCACATAGGTCCAAATGGAGTAAAGCATGATGACCACCAAGGCCAAACTGGGCCCAGCCGCCCACGCGGGGATGTCCCACCCCACGGCCTCGGCCAAGAGTTGGAAGACACCGCGCGGCTCCATGAGCCAACGCTGGGGCGGAATGCCCAGCCGGTTGAGCACCGCGTTGACCGGTCCGGCCGCGCGCGGGGAAAACATGAGCCGAAACACGGCCGCGCTGGCCACCGCGGGCGTCACATAAGGCATGAAGTAAATAACGCGAAAAATCTCCCTACCCTTGACATTTTGGAACAAGAGCACGGCGAAGAACAACCCCAAAGCCAATTGGAACGGCACCGTGCCGGCCGAGTAATACACCGTAATGACCAACCCACGCCATACATCCCGGTCGCCGGCGCGAATGGCCACCGGCACCTCGGCCAACAGCAGCCACCCGCCGATCATGAGCAACAGCGCGGCCGCGGCTTTGGCCACAAACCCACGCGTGCCCGGAGCATCCACGGCCTGCTGCCACACTTTCCACGAAGCGAACAACGCCCCTGCGCCCGCGGCCATGGCCGCGACTTGCAGCACCAAGTCCCGCCCCTCTTTTTCAGCCAGCAACACGGCGAAACGCTGCAGTTCAGCCCAAGTATAGTAGGCCACCACCACGCTCAGCCCCGCGGCCAACAACCCCACGGCCAAGAGCGCGACACTCTCGGCCAGCACGCGCCGCTGCCGGCGCGCCCACGCCAGCAGGCCAAACACGGCGATCGTGGCGATCACGGCCACAACCCACAAATGCTGCCATGCGGCCCACACCTGGGGTTCGTGCAGCGCCTCAACGAGCAACTGCCGAAAGAGCCCAGGCGTGCGTTTCATGCGCATGGCCTTGTTGGCGATGTCCAACACTGGCCCCAAAGCCACCACAACATAGCGAATGAGCAACCCCGCGGCCACGGCCCACACCGCGGCCACGCCCCAAGCCGCCGCGCGCAGAGTGCGGGGCTCTTGACGCAGCGCGCGCCACCCCGCGCGCAACGCCCGCCATGCGGCCCAGGCAAAGCCCAAAGCCACGGCCCAGAAGAGCAGAAACGCCAGCGCGTCGATGGCATCGACATAATGCCGCATGCCTATGAAATCGCCCCGCCGAATGCGCCACTTGTGCAGGCTAACATACACCGCGAACAACACCGGCCACAAGCCGAACACCGCGATCAGCGTGAGGGAAGGCGCCAGCATGGCGTAGGCCAACAAGGCTTCACGCACCGCGCGCGCCCGCCGACCGCTCCAGCGTTGCCGCAAAGTGGGTTTGCTCATGGGCTGCTCCCTGGCGCAGAGAAGTGGTATCATCGGTACACGCCGGGCAGGAACCACGCGAGGGGCCAGGCCAACCTCGCGAATGTGAGCGCCATTATAGCATGAAGCCGCGGGCTACCGGTGCCCCGCGCGGCAGAAGGGGTTCCCTCGCACGAGGTGCGCCATGAGTTTACGTCGGTTCGTGTGTTCCCAGTGCGGCCGCGCGTTCCCCGCGGAGCGCGCGCAGACGTTTTGCCCCCAATGCCAGGCACCGCTGCTGGCCGAGTATGACTTGGCGGACTTGCGCCAGCGCGTGGGGCCTGAGACCATTGCCGCACGGCCCCGGGGGCTGTGGCGTTGGGCCGAGTTGTTGCCCGTGACCCGCGCCGAAGCCCGGGTGAACTTGGGCGCGGGCGACACGCCCTTGTTGCCGCTACCGCGCTTGGGCCGGCACCTGGGGTTGACGCGGCTGTATCTCAAGGACGAAAGTCGCAACCCTACCGGCACCTTCAAAGCGCGCGGCATGGCCGTGGCCGTGAGTTTGGCCGTGCAATATGGCCTGACCGACCTAGTTCTGGCGACGGCGGGCAACGCGGGCGGCGCGCTGGCCGCGTACGCGGCGCGGGCTGGCCTGCGCGCACACATCTTCATGCCCCGCCACACCCCACCCAACATCCAAGCCGAAATCCGCGCCCACACGCCTCACGTTACCTTGGTCGACGGCACCCTGGCCGACGCCGGCCACGCCGCGGCCCAAGCCGCCCGAAAGCACGGGTGGTTCGATGTCTCGACGTTCAAAGAGCCCGGCCGGGTGGAAGGCAAAAAGACCATGGGCTTGGAATTGGCCGAATCTTGGGGCTACACGCTGCCCGACCTGGTGTTTTACCCTACCGGCGGCGGAACAGGCTTGGTCGGCATGTGGAAGGCGTGGAACGAACTGCGGGCCTTGGGTTGGCTGCCGGCTACGGCCCAGGCGCGCTTGGTGGCCGTGCAATCATCCGGCTGCGCGCCAGTGGTGCGCGCGTGGCAACAAGGCGCGTCGCGGATCGAGCCTTGGGCCAACCCCCGCACCCTGGCCGCGGGGTTGCAGGTCCCCCGGGTGTTCGCCGACCGCCTGGTGCTGCGAGCCCTGAGAGAAACCCACGGCGGCGCCATTGCCGTGCCCGACGAGGCCATCGTCGAAGCGCGCGACCTGTTGGCCCGCCTGGAAGGCATCTTCCCCGCCCCCGAAGGCGCGGCCCCTTTGGCCGGCTTGCTGGCCTGGCGGGCGCGTGAGCCGTTGCCCTCCAATGCCCGCATCGTCCTTTTCAACACCGGCAGTGGGTTAAAATACACCTGATGGGTCCCCATTCGCGGAGGAGCAAGATGTACGAAATCGCGCCCCATGTCTACCTCGAAGACCGCTACCCTGGCGTGGTCGTGGGCTTGCTGCGCCTGTCACATGGCACCGTGCTGGTGGACTCGCCGCCCTGCCCGGATGCCGCGCGCGCCTGGCGCACCGCGCTGCGGGCCTTCAACGGCCGCGGGCCAGATCGGGTGCTGGTTTACTTGGACTACCAAGCCGACCACTGCTTGGGCGCGCGCGGGCTGAGCAACACCATCGTCGCCCACACCTACGTGGGCGAAATGTTCCAACCCCGCACCAATTTGTTCCGCGGTCAAACCGCGGGGCAGGGCGAAAATTGGGAACTGTGCAGCAACCTGCAAGGGATGCGTTGGATACCGCCCAACCTCTTGTTCGACCAGGCCTTGTCGTTCTACTGGGACGACGAGCCCGTCACCCTGTACCACCGACCCGGCCCAACGCCGGGGAGCATTTGGGTCCAATGGCCCACCGCGCGCGTGCTCTTCGTGGGCGACGCGGTTACTCATCGGGAACCGCCCTTTCTGGCCGACGCGGACCTGACGACATGGCAAGCCACGTTGGACGCGCTGCTGGAGCACGCGCCCCATTGGACCGTGGTCGGCAGCCGCGACGGTGTGCTGAACTGGGAGGCTGTTCGGAGTTTTCGCGCCTGGCTGGCCGATTTGGAAGCCCAATTGCGGGCCGCGGCCGACCAGCGTGAAGAGCCGCACGCGTTGGTCGCGCGCCTCACGCCGACCTTGCTCCCCCGTTGGCCCGCGTCCGACGCGCGCGGCAATCTGTTCCGCCAGCGCCTGGAGCACGGCCTGCGGCGCTTGTATGAGCGGGCCTACTATCGCCCTCGCCCCAGCCGTCGCCGCAAACGAGCCTCATGAACACCCCGCCGCGCCTTTGGCGAGTTGAGTTCCACAGCCACACCTGCGCGTCGCCCGATGGCCTAATGCGACCGCACGAACTCATTCGCGCGGCTCGCGCGCGCGGTCTGGACCGCATCGTGGTCACCGACCACAACACCTTGGCCGGCGCGCGCGCCGCGCACGCGCTGGCGCCCGAGTTGGTCATCGTGGGCGAAGAAGTGCTGACCACCGAAGGCGAACTGCTGGGCTGGTTCGTGCGCGAAGAAGTCCCGCCGGGCCTGCCCCCCTGGGAGGCCTTGCAACGCCTCAAAGCCCAAGGCGCGGTGGTCGCGTTGGCCCACCCCTTCGACACGTGGCGCCAAGGTTTTCGGGCCGAAACCTTGGCCCAATTGGCGCCCTACTTGGACGCGGTAGAGGGGTTCAACGCCCGCACCCGCAAGCCAGGGGCCAACCAGGCCGCCGAGGCGTGGGCGCGCGCCCACGGCCTGCCTGTGGTTTCAGGCTCCGACGCGCACCTTGTCGTAGAAGTCGGGCGCGCGGCCACCTACCTGCCCCCCTTTGACGATGCCGACGGCTTACGCAGGGCATTGGCCGCTGCGCGACCCACCCGCCGCCGCGCAGCCTGGTGGGTCAACTTGGGCTCACGCTGGGCCGTGCTGCGCCACCGCTTGGGATACCGCTGCCTCTAAGCCCCCTCAACCCCGACGCAACCGGCGCTCCAGGTCTTGCGGCGTCAAGCCATAGAAGGCGACCACGCGTTCATCGCGCCCCCGCTCAGCCACGATCTCAATGCGCGAACTGGGCACGCCGAAATAGCGGCTGAGCACCGCCACCAAATAGCGGTTCAGCGATCCGGCCCCCGCTGCCGCGCGGCGCCACAGCGTCACCCGCACCACGCCCTCTCGCACCCGAACGACCTCGGCCTCCTCGCGCCCGCCAAAGCGTACCTGCACGGCCAAGGCCGCGCCCCCACGGCCTTGGTGAAAGCGCGATTGCGGCCCAATGCTGCGCAAGGTTCGAATGGGTTGGGTGTCGAACAACATGATAGCCTCCTACAGAAATCCGCCGCGTGGGCGGGGGTGAATCGTCACCTCTACGATAACACACCATCGTCAAGAAGGCGTCAAGATCGCGTCAAGAAACGCGCCCACCACGCCCTATGCGACCCCGCTCGCCCGCATCCCAGCCTGGGCCGTGCCGCGCGGCTGGCTCAGGCGGGGTCCCTGCGCGGCGCGGGATCGCCGGTAGCCGCTGGGGGCTGGTCGTGGCCGTTGATACGGTGCAAGGCCTGCTCAATGGCTACACGCACATCCGGATGCGTCTCCTGTGCCCGCGCAGCCTGCAGCGCCTGACGCGCGGCCTCGCCTCCCAAACGCCCCAACGCCCACGCCGCGTGTTCCCGCACCAGGGGTTCTTCGTCTTCCAAAGCCGCGCGTAGCACCGGCACCGCGCGCGGGTCGCCCGCGTTGCCCAAGGCTACCGCGACATTGCGCAAGTATCCGCGCCGCTTGGCTCGCTTGACCGGGCTGCCTTTGAACTTGCGCCGGAACGCCTCAGGCGTGAGACGCATCTCCGACAACAAATCCGGAAACGGCACCCCAGGCCGGGCCGCCAACGCGGGATCCCCTTGCGCCGGGGCAAAGCGTTGGTTCCAAGGGCACACCATTTGGCACACATCGCAGCCAAACACCCACGGGCCCATTTGCGGCCGCAACGCTTCGGGGATGGCGCCCTTGTTCTCGATGGTCAAATACGAAATGCAGCGTCGTGCGTCCACCGTACGGTCGGGCAAGATGCATTGCGTCGGGCACGCGTCAATGCACCGGGTGCAACGGCCGCAATGATCCGTGGCGAAAGGCGGGTCAGGGGGCAGCGCCAGGCCCAACAAAATTTCCGCCAACAGCATATACGACCCCCGCCGGGGATGGATCAGATTGCCGTTCTTGCCGATCCACCCCAGCCCGGCCCGCTGAGCCAATTCCCGTTCCAGAATGGGGCCCGTGTCGGTGTAATAGCGATGAGGCACAGGCCGCCCCACCTGCTCTTCGACGAACTGCACCAAGGCCCGCAGCCGCGGCTTGAGCACCTCGTGATAATCCGCGCCCCAGGCATACGCGGCCACGCGCCCGCGCGGATGCTGCTGGGGGTGAGGGGGGATATCCTCCGGTGGGGCCCCGTAACGCACGGCCAGCACCACAATGCTCTCGCACTCGGGCAAAATGCGGCGCGGGTCCGCGCGTCGCGTCAGCGCCCGCTCTGAGGCCAAGTAGTGCATGTCGCCGTGATAGCCCGCGGCAATCCACCGGCGGTACAGCGCGAAATGCGCGGGTGGTTCAGGCGTTGTGATGCCCACCAAATCGAAGCCCAGCGCCCGCGCCCGGTCCTTGAGCGCCACAGCCAAACGCTGCAGGTTCATGCCGCGGTCGTGGGTCGGGGCTCTCGCAACATGAGCCACAACCGCGGGCCGCGCAAGGGCACACGCGTCTCGCGGATGATGCGAAAGCCCAGGCGTTGGTAGAACGACAAGTTGCGTTCGTTCGCGCTTTCCAAATACACGGGGACCTGCTCCGCGTCGGCCAAGCCCAAAATTGGCTGCATCAGACGGGCGCCCAGGCCCTGGCCCTGGAATTCGGGCTTGACCCCAATCGCGTACACATAGTAATGCCGTTGCTTGGGCGGGAAGTGCGCGGAATACAGTTCATACCACACGCCCCGCACCAGCGTGCGGAACCCATATCGACGCCACAGCAACCCGATGAGGTGCGCGTCGATATCGGCCTTGGGTTTGGGCATGCCGGGTGGCGCGCCCAGCAGCGCGCCCGCGCCGTTGTCCAAAATCCAACTCGCGCCGGTGTGCAAATAGGGGTCGATCACCTGGTCGAACGCGGTGTAAGGATACTCGGGATGCCGCGACATCCACAAGATGAGCGGGTCTTGGGCAAAGGCCGCACCCAAGGCCTGCACCGCTTCGGCCCGGCGTTCGGGGGTGAGCAACACCGGCTCGGCTGCCACGCGCGGGATGGCGGGCGTTGGCGCGGCCGCGGAAGTGGGCAGAGGGGCTGAAGACGTCATAGCACACCCTCCCGAGACAAGGATGCGGCGGCCCCGGTCAACCCAGGGTCAACGGCAAACTCACGCCACTCCAGTAAAAGCACCACAAGGTGGCAATGGCGTCGTTTTCGACCGGCGTCGAGGCGTGGCCCAACAGGCTTCCCACCTCAGGCAGCCAGCGCTCATCGGGCAAGTGGACCAAGCGACGCAGCGCGCGGCGCTTTTCTTCGTCTGAGCCTTCGGTGAGCACACGGCGCAAGGTTTCTTGCGCGGGCGGCCCGGCCGCGATGCTCAGGCCCAAGCGCGCGGCAAAGGCCAACAGCCACGTTTCTTCGTGCAGCGGCTTGGGCGGCTCAGGGGCGTAGGGCGAGGGCTCGTTGGTCGCGTCCAACACCTGGCCGGCCGCGTTGCTCACCAGCCATTCGGGGTCTTCTGAGCGCAAATGCTCCAACAAGTCGCGGGCCCAGGGCTCGTTCACATGGGCCAAGCCATACACCGCGGCCCGTCGCACCAGCAAGTCGTCCTCATAGGTCGCGGCTTCGCGCAGTACCTCATACCCCCACTGGGGCGCCAGGGTCAAAGCCTCGGCCACTTCACGGCGGGCCGCGTCGTCGTCTTCCAGCAGCCAAGCCGCCAACTCTTCACTCACCACCCGGGTGTCATAACGGGCCAAAGCCAAAAACAGCATCCGCCGCAAGAAGGGGGACAGGCCCTCTTGGGCCAGCATCTCTCGCAACAACGGCAACGCGACCTCGTCCCGCAGCAGCCCCAGGCCGATCACGGCCGCGGCCTGCACCGAAGGGTCTTTGTGCCGCAGCAGCGAGCGGAAGAATGTGCCCAGCCGCGGGGGGCGCGCTTGCACCAGCGCAACCACCGCGCGCAAGCGCTGGGACCAAGGCCATCCTACGGCCTGGACGTACTTGGCCAGGGCCTGATACACCACCTTGCCCCACCCCACTCGGGGGGCGAGGGCCACCGCGCGCGCGGCATCCCACAAGCCGGGGATGAGAGGCAAACGCCCGTCGCGCAGCAAAGGCTGGGCGGCCTCGCTGCCCTGCCCGTGCTGCGCCCAGAAGCCCAGCGTCCAGGTCAACAAGTGCCACCAAGGACCGGTGAGCCATTCCCCGCGGCCTTGGGCCACCACCTGCGCGGCCAAGTAGGCTTGGGCCACAGGCTGCAAGAAGCCATACACGCCCGGTCGATGGACCAACAACAAGCCACTGCGGGCGCCGGCCTCCAGTGCGGCAGACGCGTCTTTGTCGCCTTGGGGTGCGTCGATGTCGCTGCTTTTGCTGCCCAAGGGCCACAGACGGCGATAGGCCAGATCTTCCCACGCGGCTTGCAAGCGTTCGGGTTTAGCCGCATCGGGCGTCAACGCGGCCATACGGCGCACATAGCCGGCCACCAAGTCGGCCCAATGCTCTCCCGCCGCGTCGCCGGCGCACAGTTGCCACAAACGCCAAGTCCAATACAAAGGCGTTTGAACGCCATAAGGCGCGGCCAAAAACCAGCGCAACAGAATGTCGTCGGGCGGAGCCTCCGCGCCCAAGCGAGGCGCGACCCGCTCGCGCCACAGATGCAACCAGCGCTCTGCGAACGCGCGCGCCCGGTGTTCGTCCCAAATCTGCAAGCCCAAGGGCACCAAGCCCATGGCGGTCAGACGGCCCCACGCGTCGGGTGCGCCCGCCACCACCATGGGCAGATCCGGATAGGCCTGGCGCACCTGCTCCAAGAAGGCCACGATGCGGGGGCGCCGCGCGGGGGGCACCTCGTCCAAGCCGTCGACCAACAGCAGGGCCTTGCCTTTGCGCGCGTCACGCTGCCAGCGCTGGACGAGCAATTGCGCGTCGGACGCGGGCAGATCGCGGGTCAGCGCGGCCCACACCGGGGTCAGCACATCGCCGTCCTCGGGTGGCGGCAATTCCAGCGCGTCGACATGCACCCACCACGGCCACAAGCCGGCCAAATCCCCCAACACCTCGTCGCCGGGCCGAGCCTGCAGCAAGCGTAAGGCCAACCAAGCCAGGGCCACGCTCTTGCCACTGCCAGCAGGGCCCACCACCAACACCGACGCGCCGGAGTGCAAGGCTTGCGGAAGCGTCAAAGTTGGGGCCCGATAGGCAGTAGCCAGCACGGGCTCGTCGGGGGTGTAGGGCCATTCTTGATGCACTTGGGAGACCAAGGGGCTGTCATCGGGCGGAACCAAGGTGGGCCAGGCCAGCAGTCGCGGCTCTTGCACCACGTCGTCCAAGGGGAAGAGGGGGGCGGCCACGTGCAGGCCTTGCAAGTAGCGAATCCATTGCTGGCGCCAACGCCTGCGGGCGATGCTCAGCCGGCTCTCACGCTGGCGCTCGTGCCGCTGGGCCCAGCGGGTCTTCCACTGCGTGAAGAGTTGGCGGACGAGCCGGCCGACCAGCACCGAGGCCACGCCTGCGATGTATCCGACGACGAACCAGAACCATTGGAACGATGGCCAGCGCATGGAGTCAATCCAGTGGGTTCAGAATGCGCCCACAAGCGGGGCAACGGACCAAATCGTGCACGGCCATGCGGGCCTGCTGCAGCACCGCGGTGCTCAGCGTCGCGCCGCAAGCCAAGCAACTCCCCTCCCGCACCCCGGCTACCGCGACCCCGCGACGCCGCTCCCGCAAGGTCAAGTAGAGGGTGCGCGCGTCCGCGGGCAATTCCTCCAGCCACGCTGCGCGGCGGGCTTCCAAGGTTTGGATCTCGGCCTCCAGTTGGGCCAACTCTTGCTCGCCCGCGCGGCGGCGTTGCTCCCAGGCTTGTTGGGCCTGAGCCAGAGCGGCTTGGGCCGCTGCGCGAGCGGCTTCGGCCTCTTCGGCTTCCAGCAGCAAAGCCACGGCACGGTCCTCCAACGCGTCCAAGCGGCGCCGCAGGCTGTGCACTTCCATTTGCAGGGCCTGCAGTTCCTTGGGGTTGGTCACCTCGCCGCTGTAGAGGCGGGCCTCTTCGCGTTGGAGTTTGTCGCGCACGCGGCGGCTTTCGTCTTCCGCGCGGCGCAAAGCAGCCTCGGCCGCGCGCCAGGCTTGGTCAGCAGATTCCCACTGGGCCTGGGCCCGATCCACCGCGGGGTCGCCTTGCAGATCCCAGCGCAAGGCATCCCGGCGGGCGCGCCGCGCGTCCAGGTCCAAGTCCAACTGCTGCAAACGGTACAAACGCGCGGCCAACCGCATGGGCCGGCCTCCTTGAGGTGGTTAGGCCCGGCGGGCTCGGCGGGCCAAGACGATGATGAGCACCAACACCACCGTGATGGCCACCAGCGCGACGGGTGAACCCCACAGGCCATCGCCGACGCCAGTATCGGGCAGCGCGGCCGTGGCCGCTGCCTGCTGGGTGGCCGCGGCAGCCCGCGCGATGGCCGTCGCGGTGGCCGCGATGCTGGTCGGGTTCACCAACGGCGTGGGGGACCCACCAGCGCCGGCCGCGACGACGGGCGTGGGCGAAGGTTCGAAGACCACCGGGGTGGCCGTGGGCGCGGGCGGGGTCGGCGTCACCGTCGGCGGGATGGGCGTTGGTGTGGCCGTGGGCGTTTCTGCCGCGACGCCAACGCCTCCGGCCTCGGCCTGGGCCGTGGCGGTGGCCTGGGCCGGCCCCGCGGCTTCGGGCGCGGCGGCCTGCGCGGTCTGGGTCAGCGTGGCGGCCAACGCGGTGTTGGTGAGCATAATCTGCGTCGCCTGCGCGCTGCGCTGCGCCTCCTGCCGCGGTTTGAGCACCAAGGCCCAACCCCCAATCAGGCACAAGGTGAGCAAGACCAGCAACCCCAGGCCCGCGACCGCAAAGATGAAGGCCCGATTGCTCTCGGTGGCTTCGCCCGCTTCCCCCTCCTCTTCTGCGGCAAAGTCTTCTTCGCCCAACTTGGCCGTTTCCACCTCATCTTGGTCTTGAGGCAGTTCTTCGTCGTCGAACATACCGCCGTAATCGTCATCAAATTCGAAGCGTTCGTCCGGCATAGCAGCCTCCTGTGCGGACGGAATCGGCAAACTGCTCCTATTTTATCGTAAAATTTCTATGTTGACAATCGGCACGACGACGTGTTGGCCAGTGCGCAGGCGCACATCCACCACCAGGGCCTTGATGCCATTGGCCAGGCGCGCCCAACGGGGGTTGGAAGAAAGCAAAGTGCCCACCTGGCCGGGCTTGGTCGCGTTGAGAATGCGCACCGTCTGGCCAGCCAGCAGGGGCTCCCCTCCAATAGCCCGTTCGGCCTGGGTGATGTGCGGCAGATCCAGCATGGCGCACGGCCGCGCGCCCAGGTCCTGATCCCACGGCTCGGCCAGCACGACCACGCTGCGCCCCTCGGCCGACGAGAGCAGCCGGAACGCGTCTTCGTTCATGGGCACCGGGCCGAACCCGTCGGTCACCAACACGGGGAAGGACACCCGGCGGGCCTGCTCCAGGCAAGCGTGGGTCAGGCCTCCCACGATCAGGCCCCGAAAGGACAGGTCTTCGGCCCGGGCCAACACCCGGGGCTCTACACAATAGCCCGCCACGCCCACCACGCCGCGATGCTCCAAGCCCAGGTCTTCTTCGTCCACGGGCGCGGTGCGGCGGGAGGTGAGGGGGCGCAGCAACCCCGCGGCGACCAGGCCGTTGCCCCAGACGCCTTCGATGTACGAGCCTTCGGCCCGGATGACCACGCCCCACGGCTCGATCACCCGGGCGACGCGGCCGTTGAGGCCGGCCCGAATCTCGTCCCACTCGATGCCGACGCGCAACAACAAGCGGGCTTGAGCGTCGACCCCCATGACCCGGCCGCGCTGCGGCGCCACGACGCGGCGGCGGGTCAAGCCACGCCGTAATTCGGCCAAGATGTCGCCCTTTTCAACCCGATCTTTGGCCCGCACCCGCAAGGCCTGCCGCGCCTTTTGGGGTGGCACATCCAGCGCACGCGCGATGTCCAAGATGAGGATGCGATGCTTGCGCGGCGTGGCTGCGACCACCTCGGCGAAGGTGACCTCGCGGCCCTCCGCAACGCGCACTTGCCCTGGCCGCGGCAGGCGGCGTTCGCGCTCCACCGACGCCAGGGGGGCGATGTTCACCGCGGGGCGGGCTGGGCCGGGGGTGAGTTCCTGGGTGCTCTGGGTCATGCCACCTTCTCCTGGGGCGCGATCTGGATGGCTTGCAAGGCGCGCGTGCGCGAGCGGGCCCGTTCCCCGGCCGTCGTGGGCGGTGTCCACGGGCGGCCGCGCGCGTCCAACACAACGCCCAACAAACTGCCGATGACATCCCGCCGCAGGGGTTCGCCAGGACCCGCGCCGACATCCACGCCGCGCGCGGGCTGGACCCGCAACTCTGCCCGCCGCCCAGGTGCCAGGGGGAGACGGGTCAGGGTTCCCGGCAAGAGAGAAGCGGTAGTCTCTTCTCCGTTGCTGTACGCCAAGGTGACTTCCGCGATAGGTCGGTCGGCAGCCACGCGCCCGCGCCACACCGGCGCCAACGTGGTGGCCAAGGGGGTAAAAGCCGCGGAGCCCACCACTTGCACCACCACATATTCGTTCACCTCGGCCAGCACGCCTAACACGCTGGCCATTTGGGCATAATCCACCACCACGGTGGTCAGCCCCACGGGCTGCAGGCCGTCGAGCAGGGTGAGCAACGCGCGCTGGGGTGTGGGCGCGGACGAAAGCACCCCGCCCGCGGCCAAGACGAAGTCCACCCGACCGCCACGGCCGATGGTGCGCTGACGCACTTGCTGCAAGAGCACCCGGGCCAATGTCTCTTCCAAATCCACACCGGCTTCATCCATGGGGAGGGTGTGCGGGTGCCAGCGCTTCCAGTGGACGAAATCGGCCACCGAGCCTTCTTTGCCCCCAACACGCTCCAGGGGCGCCCAAGCGGTCACCGCGTCGATGAAGTCCTGGCGGCCCTCCCAAGGGGCCAGGCCGCGGCCCAGGCCCCAGGGCCAGGTTTCATGTCGGGGCGAATCTAACCGTCCCCAAACCGCGGTGGTATACGCGGCGCCCAAATCCACGGCCAGCATGGTGCCGCGCGGTGCGTACAAGCGATGCATGTAGCGGGCCAAGCGCGCGAAGCCATACGTGCTCAGGGTAAAGCGCCCGCGAGTCAGCAAATGCAGGTCCTCCAAGCCTGGGGTGCGCGCGGCCCACAAAAGGCGGAAAATGTCCAAAAAGGCTTCGCGCGCGGGGGTGAGGTTTTCTTGGGTGATGGAAGGCCGCACATTCGGGGCCAAGCGCACCTCGTAATGCGCGCCCAAGCGCTTTTGTACCGCCTCGCCCAAGGCTTGGTTGCCTGCGAACAAAATCCACGGCCGTTGGACCAAGGGCCACAAGCGCACGGCCCACAAGAGCAGGTCCACATGCGCTGCGACCGCGTGCCGCGCGCCCTGGTCGGTGCCACCGGCCAAGATCACGATGTCGGGGTAGGCCTCAACCAGACGCTCGACCTGTTCTTCGGGGGTGGCCGCGTCGGTGGCGGTGAAGACTTCGACCACATCCACATAGGCTCCGGCGACGATGCGCCGCGCGCTGGCCACCGACAATTCGGGCAACACGCCCATCACCACGACCCGCAAAGGCCGGCCGCACGAGACCGTGCCCACCACCGTGTCCACCCCTTCGCCAGTGGACGAAGTGGGCACGATGAGGCCCCCGTCTTCGTCCAACAAGTGAACGCCGGCCAGGTTTTGCAGGTCCACAATGGCCTGCTCTGCGCCGACCAGGGCATCACGCACAGGCGGGCCCGCGGTGGTCGGCGCTTGCCCCACCGCGATCAGCCGATATTGGCCTTCGACGCCGTCGAACAAGAACGCTCGCGTGAAGGCCGAGCCCACATCCAGGGCCAAGTAGACATCGGTTTCGACCAGGGATCCCTGCATATGCCCCTCGATTTCGCGTTGCCGTGCGGTGTGGGGTTCAACCGCCAAAGACGATGAAGTGCAGCAGGCGGCCCAACGCCACCACGCGCTCGGTCAAGATGAACAGCGCGGTGCGAAACACGGCCACAAAGACCGCGGCCAGGGCCAGGCCCAAGAAGACCTGTCCCCCTTGACGTAACCGCACGACCAAGGCTTGCCCACGGCGTGAGGTCGGTTGTCCAAAGTGGAAGGCTCCGAGCACGGCCACGGTGACCAGCAAACCGACCACGTGCTCCAACACGCTGTGCGCGGTGGTGCCCTGCACCGTGCTCTGGGCCAATGGCACCAACGTGCCGCGCGCGGCGCCGCCCAACAGCACCGCGGCCGACACGCCGGTCAGCACGGCCAGACTCAGGCCGCTTAGCCTCCGCCCAGCACGGCCAAAAGGTTGCATCCACAACAACAGGGCCAACGCCAAGGCCAACCACGCGGGCCACAAACCTTGCAACGCGGCCAACCCCAGGCGCTGCAAGAACACATCCCGCACGACCACCGCGGCCAAGTAACCCGCCGCGGCGCCAATGAAACCATAGACCATCAGGCGAAAGAGGTCGTGCCCGCCGAAAAGGATATAACTCAGCAGGCCCACGGTTATCAGAAAGGCCAAGCCTTCTCCCAGCCACTCCTGCAACGACAAGGGAATGCTCATGGCAACCTCTTCTTAGCCGGCCTGGGATTTGCGCCGCTCGCGTCGCGCCACCCGCTGCAGCAAGCCAGCCGCGATGCCAGCGACCACCAGGAGCAGGGTGGCTAACAGCCACGCGGCCTGATAGCGCGACCATAAGTCTTGGGTAGGCCCCATGTCAAGGCCCAGCACCTGGCCGTAAGCCAAGCCACCCTCCACGCCAATGACGGCCCCGCGCACCCCGGCAGCAGCCAAGTACGGCTCGGTCCACGGACCGGCTTGCGCGCTCAACACGAACGCCAGGCCGGATGACGGTTCCAATGCGGGCGCGACTTGTTCGGCCCACAAACGCGCTTGTTCGGGCGCGTCGGTAACCACGACGATCAACGCGGTCTGGCGTGCTTGCTGCACCCCTTGCCATGCGGTTGTGCCCGCGGGCGGCCAGGTGTTCGCGCCGCCGGTCAACGCGTAAGGCAAGGCCTGGACCAGTTGGGCCATCCACACTGCCCCGCCGGGCATGTAGCCCAAGTCCTGCCATCCCTCGCCGCCCTCGGCAGGGGGCGTGAGCACCCCTACGCCCCAAGGCACGGTGCTCACCTGGAGCACTTGGGCCTGCTTGCGGGCCAAATGGGTCAACACCGGCTGTGCGATCGGGCGCACCTCGGGCGCGGTCGCCCACGATCCATCCACCACCAACAACACCGGCGCTTGCGGCGGCAAAGCCTCAATGGCCGCGTACACCCCCTGCCACGCGGGATGCGGCGCGGGCGCGGCCTGCAAAGGCCAGGGCGCCGCGGCCCACAAGGCCACAACCAGCATCAGCAGCACACCAACCAAGGCGCGTAGCCAACCAAAGCGCAACGTCGACCACGGCGCGCCCATGGTGCGCGGTTGTTTTTCGGCTTGCAGCAACTCTTGCAGCCATTGGGCCCGCTGTTCCTGGCGGCGGGTGAGGCGCAAGGTCAGCGGCGCGCGGCTGCGCACTCGCGGGCGGGCCACATCGGGCACCGCGGGCAATACGTCGGGAATGCCGACCAAAGCCTCGGGCGCGGTGTCCTCCCCGGTGCCGGCTGGGCCTTCCAAGATCTCTTCCACCACCGAGGGCGCGCTGGGCTCCGCGGTCACAGGGGCAGCCTGCCGCAACCACTCGGGCACTTGGGCCCGATCCAACTCAGGCGCGGGCTCTTCTTCGGCCGTGGTCTCAGGCTCGACCAAGAGATCTTCTGGAGGAGGCGGCGGCTCCCCTTCGTCGACGCTGCCCAAGAGTTCTTCGATCTCTTCGACCGACAGGGCCAGTTCGCCCGTTTGCCGCGCTAAACGCGGAGGTTCGGGAGCGGCCTCAGGCGCAGGCTCCGGCTCAGCCTCAGCCTCGGCTTCGGCTGGAGCCGCGGGCGAGGGAGGTTCTGGCTCCAATTCGGCCGGGACCTGGGCGTCGGTGGCCAGGCTGGCGGTTTCTTGGTCCAACCACGGGGGCAACCAGCCCGTATCGCTGCTCGGAGCCTCGGCCTCGGCCTCGGCCGGGGGCTGCGCTTCGCGGCCGGTGGGGCCGGTCTCAGCCCCTGCCCACGGCGGCACCCAATCGGTCTCGGCCGGGGCTGCGGCCTCGGGCTCGGCCGGCTCTGCTCCTGCCTCGGCCTCTGCCCGCACCCAGGCATCGAGCCGAGCCTTCAGTTCCCCCGATTCGGGCAAGGCCTCGGCCGCGTCCTCGTCCGACAAGGCCCAATTTTCGTCCGCTGCGCCTTCTTCGGCATGAGTGGCGAAGAAGCCCCGCAGCCAAGCCGTCTCGTCCGTGCTGGGTGGGCGCTCTGGAGGTGCGGTTTCGGGCTTCTCGAACCATTCGGTGCCAAAGGCTTCAACCTCCGGCCCGCCGGCCTCTTCCCCTGCCCCCAGCAAAGTGAGACGCGCGCCGCAGTGCCGACACACTTCCGCGTCGGCGGGGTTGGGGCGGCCACACATCGGACAGCGTCGTTCGTTCGTCATCGCCTTCTTCCCAAAGGGCTATTCATCCTCATACGGCCGATCCACGCCCAGCAGCAAACGCCAGGCCGTGGTGATCAAGCCTAAGGTCAGGCCCAACAACAACCCACGCAGCGCGGGCACCACCAGCCAACGCTGTAGCCCCTGAATGCCCTGGGCCAGGCGAGCAGAGCCGGTGAAAAATCGCACCGCATCTGCGCCCAAAAAGAGGACCACGCCAAGGGCAAAGGACCAGGTCAAGGGGTCGCGGCGTCGCTGCAAGAGCCACAGGCCGCGATAGGTGAGCACAACGCCAGCCACAGCGAACAAAGCCGCCGCGGCAGGGATCAACGCGAACTCCAACAGCCAACGGCCCAAAGGGGCGGTGGGACCGACCAGCAAAGTCAACGCGAACGTCACCATCAGCGCGAGGAGTAGGATGGCGCGACTGCCGCGCTCGCGACCGCGGCGAATCATGCCGCGCCAATGATGCTGGGTCAGATAGAGCAAGCCCAGCACCCACGCGGCCGCCAGCAGCGTCGCGGCCCAATCGTAAAAAGCCCACTGCAACGCGGCCAGCGGCCCCACCGGGAAGAAGTACATGGCCAGCACCAGCAATCCCAGGCCCAGCACCAAGGCAGTTTGTAGCAGACGCATGGCAACCCCTTGCTCGGGTACGCTCAATCGCCGATGGTACGGCGGACCAAGATAGCGATCAACAGGCTCATCATGACATAACCCAACAAGGCTTCCACCACCAAGGCGACCCGGGCCCCCGCGGTGGCGGGCAGCGCGGGCGTTTCCACGCCAATGGTCAAAAACAACATCAGCGATACATACAACGCCTCGGACAGGTCCAAGGCCCACAGGTGCGCATACAGCCCAGCGAACAGGATAACGATGAGCGCGCACCACGCCGTGAACCGCCACAACGAACGCCCATAATCGCTGGTCACCCGGAGGAAGAACGCCAACCAAGGGTGGCGTTGCTCCAGGTGGGCGATGCGCTGTTGATACAGGGCCAAGTCTTGCAGCAACGCGGCCAACGTGAAGTTGACGGCGTTCAAATTCACCCCAACAAAGCGCGTATCATGGTCAAACTCCACACCATCCAATAGCACGCCGTCCATCTTGGCCCAATCGAATTTAGCGCCCCGAATGTCGGCCTCAGACAGCCAACTCTCGGTCAAATTCGCCCGGCGAAAATCCGTGTTTCGCAAATCGGCCGCGTAGAAATCCACAAAACTCACATCCCGGTCAGACAAGTCCTCGCCAGCCAAGGGAATGCCGCGCAAATCCAAATGGTCGTAATATTTGCCAATGTGCTGTTCGATCGTTGCCCGGTCAAACCCGCTCGCCTTCCACGCGGCCAGAATCGCGCGGCCGGTGGGGGTGTGCCAGCGCTGCCGCAAGGTGTCCTTGGACCATTGCACGACCGTGCGCAGTTCGGGATCTTCCTTCTGGAGATTCACCCCCGCGCGAATGAAATGGTCCGCGGTGACTTTCGGCTCACGCTTGGCGTCGCCCATGGCCCGCAATCCTTGATCGGACAAAACCACCGCCGGGCATCGTGCGGTCTACAAGATTATAACATAAACGCGCGTGCAAGTCACGGGGCCCGGCAAGGTCGCCGCGCAAGGCACAAAGAACGGCCTCGAGAAAGGGAAACGGCAGCGCCGCGTGAGCCGCAGCAGGCAAGGCCAACGCCAAGGGGCTTGAAGGCAGGGGCGCGAGGCTTTGAAGGGCGCTACCGCGTTGAGACGACCGGGCCGCGTCTATGCGGGTGCGGCGCGCCTCCCCGGGGTGGCGAAACCGCGCGGGGCGTGGGCCAAGAAGACGTCCTCCAACGTGGGGTCTACGGCGCGCACTTGGGGGCGGGTCCACCCTCGGGCCTGGGCCACGCGCTGCAACGCCCGGCCGACCGTGCGGGCTTGGCCGGGCTCGACCCACAAGTGCAGACGATCGCCGAAGAGTTGGGCGTCGTGCACGCCGGGCAGTTCGCGCGCGGCGTCCCGCCACGCGCGGAGCGGTTCCCCACGCACGGCCAGCACCCGGTAGGGGAAACGGCCGCGCAATTCATCGGGCGGGCCTTCCATGAACAGGCGCCCTTGCTGCATGAACCCCACCCGATGGCCGCGCACGGCCTCGTCCATGTACGATGTGGTCACCAACGCGGCTACACCCTCTTGATGGGCCAGGCGCAAGATCAATTGCCAAAACTCCTGCCGGGTGATGGGGTCGACGCCGTTGGTGGGCTCATCGAGCAGCAACACACGCGGGGTGTGGACCAACGCGGTGGCCAAGCCCAGTTTTTGCTTCATCCCGCCCGACAGGTGCCCGGCTCGGCGATGCACAAAGGGCGCCAGGCCTACGAACTCCAAAATCTCCATGCTGCGGCGGAACCACTGCTGCTGGGGCACGCCCCGTACTTCGGCAAAAAAGCGCAGATTTTCCAACACAGTAAGTTCTTCGTAGAGCGAAAACCGTTGCGATAGATAGCCCAGTTCGTCGCGAGCCCGATCAGGGTCACGCTGCAAGTCGTGGCCCAAAATGGAAATGTGGCCCGCGTCGGCCCGCAAGGCCCCGCACAGCAAGCGCAAAGTCGTGGTTTTGCCCGCGCCGTCGGGGCCGACCAGCACGTAGATCTCGCCCGGGGCAACCTGCAGGTGCAAATCTTGCACTGCGTGCACCGGGCCAAAGCGCTTATGCAAGCCACGAACGTCCAAAGCCAACGGCGCGGTCATGGCGATGGCTCCTCAGAAGACGAGGCCCGCCGGACGGGCCAATGCGGTTCCAAACGCGCGCGCACCTCGGCTTCCAGCGCGTCCAACATGGCTTCGGCCTCTTCGGGCGTGGCCGCCTTGGCAGCCAAGCGCAGGGTCACCCGGTTGGGCTTGGCCATCAGGCCCAAGGTGGGATTGCCGCGCGCTTCCAGGTCCGCAATGCGAACGTCGATCTCGGCCTCGGGCACGCCCTCCACCACCAAGTGGCGCAC
Organism: uncultured Anaerolineaceae bacterium; assembly: GCA_964446575.1. GTDB lineage: Bacteria > Chloroflexota > Anaerolineae > Anaerolineales > DRMV01 > JAADEN01. Next base: position 42,914 of record CAYUOX010000047.1, read on the forward strand.
CCGCAGCACGCCCGACTGCGGAAAACGCCGACGCAGATATGGCTCTACGCCCTGCACGAACATGGCTTCCATCTCACGCGGCACCCCAGGCAGGGTGACCACCACCCCTTCAGGGGTTTCGACAATGAAGCCCGGCGCGGTACCCACCGGATTGGCAATCAAGCGCGCGCCTTGGGGCACATAGGCTTGTTGCCGCGCGTTCGCGCCAATGGGGCACTGCCGGGCGCGGTAGCGTTCCTGCACCATGTGCCAGGCCTGGGGCGAAAACACCAGGGGACGCCCTACCGCTTGGGCAATGGCCTGCCGGGTGGGATCATCCACCGTGGGGCCCAGGCCGCCGGTGGTGATGACCACATCGGCCCGCTGCAAGGCTTCACGCACGGCTTGGGCGATGCGCTCGGGGTTGTCGCCCACGGTGGTCATACGGTACAGATCCAACCCCAAGTCCCGCAGGCGACGGGCAAGATAGGCAGAGTTGGTGTCCACGATCTCGCCCAACAGCAATTCGGTGCCAATGGTGACGATTTCCGCGCGCGCCATGCAGGACCTCCTGGGGTAACCTTAGGTATTGTACTCCGAATGCGGCCGGTCAGGGAAGCAAATGCGCGCACCACACCCACCGGCCTTGGATTTGCACCTGCAAAGTGCGGTAGTGCGAAGGGGGAATGTCGGCATCGGCAGGCATCACGCGCAAAGGGAACGCGGGCAGCACCTGGGCTTTGAGGCGGGCATACGCGGCACGGGCGCGGGCCAGGCCCCAGTTCCATGAGCGCCAATCGTCCCACCACAATTCCCACGGCCCGCCGTTGTCATCGAGCCCCATTTGGCAGGCGAGCCGGGCGCCCACCGCGGTGCGCAATTCGGGGGGCAAATGGGGGTATTGCTCCGCCAAGGCGATCCAACGCTCGGGGCCCAAATCCGCGTGGTGAAGCACATAGCCCAGATCGAAATCAGCCGGCGAGGCTGCGCGCTGCAAGTTGAGGCGGGGCACCCACATGCTGGGGTTGAAGACGACCAGGCTCAGGGCAAAGCCAAAAAAGGGGAGCAGCAGCACCCGCGGCCACAAGCGGCGCGCGGGCTGCAGCCACGTTCGGGCCGCGGCAAACAGGACCACAGCCAGCCAGGCCATAAACACGGCCACCAAAAAACGGGTCGTGGTCCATCCGAACGCGCGCACATACAAGGCCAGGCGATACGCGGCCGAGGCCAGCATGAGCAGCACGGCCCCCAACATCCCGGCCCCCATCCCGACGAAGTAGCCAGGGGCCGAACGCTCGGTAAACGCGTCCAACGCGATGAGCAACCCCAGGCTGAGCACAGCCACGACGACCAATTCGCCGAAGCCCCGGCGGGCATATTCGGCATAGGTCAAGCCAAAACGGGCCAACGCCGCGTCGCCACCGCCGAGATAACGCGCCTGCAACGCCAAGAAAACAACGAACAGGGTCAACACCCCACCCAGGATCACCGCCGCGGCCGGCCAAGGCAAAATACCTTGCCCAGGGAACGCCGACGCGGTGGCGCGCGATGGCGGCCGTGAGAACCAAGCATACAACAGCCCGGCCAGCCACAGCCACGCGAAAGCGAGGCTCACCAGCCCGCGGCCGATGAGGTCCGCCACCATGGGCCACGAGATCCCCTCGGTGACCCAGTGGGCCAATATCGGATCCACGCTGCTCAACAACCCCAAAAAGCAAAAACCAATGGGCAAGAAGAGCACCCAGCCCAACAGCAGCGGCAACCAGCGGCCCCGCGTGCGGGCCCACAAGGCGCGACTGTGGTGGAAGAGATAGGGCCATGGCCGCAACCCAAGGGCGATCCCACCCGCGACCAGCAGGCGGGCCCAATCCCAGCCGGTGAGTCGCGCTGGACGCCCCCGGAAGAACGTGCCCAAAGCCAGGGTCACGGTGAACAGCCAGGCCCAAAAGGCCACGACGCGCGTGGCGGCATCTGCGCGCACCACGAAAACCGCAGCCCAAGCACCGGCCAAGAGAAACAACCGCCCCGTGCTGGCCGGCCGTGAGTGCGCGCCGCGCAGCGCGAACCACCATCCGCCCAAGGCCAGCACCGTGAGCAGGAAGAAGTTCAGGCCCAGGCCGCGGGCGTCCCACACCAGCCCCTGGGCGAGCACGCCAAAGCCCAAGGCCCAGGCCAACCCGCGCGCCGGGTAGGCGCTCCTCACCCGCGGCACAGATGCCGATTCAGGAGAAACCCGCGTTTGGCTCATGATGTGGCTCCGCTGGAATTCGCATCAGAAGCGGCGCGCGGCTCATCGTCGGCCTCGTCTTCCTCGTCGTCCTCCTCCACCGCGACCTGCCAGGGCTTGGTGTCGGGGCCGGGCGGACGCAGCGCGATGCGCAATACTTCGTCCACGTGCTGCACGCCCACGATGCGCAGCGCCTCACGCACGCTCTTGGGCACCTCGACCAGGTCTTTGAGGTTACGCCGCGGCAAAAGCACCACTTTGAGCCCGGCGCGGTGCGCGGCCAGGACCTTCTCGCGCACGCCGCCAATGGGCAAGACCTTGCCCCGAAGGGTGATTTCCCCCGTCAACCCCACGTCGTGGCGCACTTTGCGGCCAGTGAACGCGGACACCAGCGCGGTCATAATGGTCACGCCCGCGCTGGGGCCGTCTTTGGGCACGGCGCCTTCGGGCACATGGATGTGGATGTCGGTGCGGTCGAAAACCCGCGGGTCCAGATCCCAGTCGCGCGCGTGGGCCCGCAAGTATGACACCGCGGCTTGGGCCGACTCTTGCATCACCTGGCCGATTTGGCCGGTGATGGTCAGGTTGCCCTTGCCTTCCATCAACAGCACTTCCACAGGCATGATCTCGCCGCCGGTGTATGTCCAGGCCAAGGCCGTAGCCACACCGACCTCGTCTTGCTTCTCGGCCTCGTTGGTGAAAAACTCGGGTGGGCCTAAGAAGCGTTCCACCACCTTGGGCGTGATGCGACTGGGGAAACGCTTGCCCTCGGCCTTCAGCCGCGCCACTTTGCGGCACACCCGACCGATCTGGCGCTCCAGGGCGCGCACGCCCGCCTCGTCGGTGTACGCGCGAATGATGTGCCGCAGCGCGGGCTCGGTGAAGCGGATCTCATCGGGTTGCAGGCCGCTTTCTTCGATTTGCCGCGGGATGAGAAAGCGGCGGGCAATCTCGACCTTCTCCTCTTCCACATAACCGGGGAACTCAATGACCTCCATGCGATCGGCCAACGCGGGCGGGATGGTGTGTAACGTGTTGGCCGTAGTAATGAAGAAGACCTGCGACAAGTCGTAGGGAATTTCCAAGTAGTGGTCGGAGAAGGCCACGTTTTGCTCAGGGTCCAGGACTTCGAGCAGCGCGGCCGCGGGATCGCCGCGGAAATCCGCGCCCAGTTTGTCGATCTCGTCGAGCATGAAGACAGGGTTGACCGTGCCGGCGCGCTTCATGGTCTGCAAGATGCGGCCGGGCAATGCGCCGACATACGTGCGCCGATGGCCGCGGATCTCGGCCTCGTCGCGCACGCCGCCCAGCGACACGCGCACGAATTCCCGGCCCAGGGCTTTGGCGATGGAACGCCCCAGCGAGGTCTTGCCCGTACCCGGCGGTCCAACGAAACACAAGATGGGCTGACGCCGGCGCTTGGGCTTGAGCGACAGCACCGCAATATACTCCAAAATGCGCTCTTTGGCCCGCTGTAGGCCATAGTGTTCGGCGTCCAGCACCTGGGCCGCGTGCTGCAAATCCAGGTTGTCCTCGGTGCGCTCTTGCCACGGCAGATCCAGCAACCATTCGATGTAATTGCGCAGGATACCCACCTCAGGCGACATGGGCGGAAGATGGCCCAAACGTTCCACTTCCCGCAAGGCCACTTTACGGGCCTCTTCGGGTAGGGCTTTCTTCTCGATCCGCTCCCGCAACTCCCGAATCTCGCGGCTCCACAGGTCGCCCTCGCCCAATTCGTGCTGAATGGCTTTGATCTGCTCCCGCAGGTAGGTCTCCCGCTGGAAGCGATCCATTTCCTCTTGCACCCGATGTTGGATCTGGTCTTCGATTTGCAGGATCGAAATCTCGCGGGCCAGCCACGAGATGACCTGCTGCAAGCGGGCTTCGGGCGATGTCTGCGCCAAAAAAGCCACGGTTTCTTCAGGATCGAGTTTGATGGCCGCGGCCAACATGTCGGCCAGCAAACCAGGGTCGGAGACCTGGGCCACCGCGTGGTTGACTTCCATGGGCATGCGGGCCAACTCGGTCACTTGGCGGAACAACCCGCGCGCCCGGCGCATCAAGGCTTGGATGCGAGGTGCGCGCGGGTCGACCGGTTCGTCTTCCAGCACTTGGGCGCGCACCATGAAGAAGGGCTCGGTCTGAACCCATTCCACGACCTGCAGCCGCCGCCGCGCCTGAATCAGAACCGAATACACCTCCTCCTCGTCCTCTTGCCAAGGTTCGCTGACCGCGATCTCCACGCCGATGGGATAGAAATCGTCGGGCAAAGGCTCGTCGACCAACGGGTCCTTCTGCATGAGCCCCACCAAAGTGGAGCCCCGCGCCAACGCGTATTCCACGGCCCGTAGGGTGAACGGCCGACCAATGCGAATGGGCAACACCATGCCAGGATAGAGGGCCAAGTCACGCAGCGGCAGCACAGGCAACAACACCCGCCCCTGTTCGTCGGGCTCGGCATCGGGAATGTGTTGCAAGTGCTGGGCTTCGGCTTCGAACAGGCGAAAAGTCAACGCGTGGCTCATCGACGGCGGCAAGCCGTCCTCGGTCCACGAGAACTGGGGCCCAAACACAGGGGACATGATCTCCACCTCTCGGCGTCCGGCTCGGATGGTCGCAACGCCAGGGTCGTGAAGATGATACCATGAGTGCCCACGGCGACGGAAGCCCCGGGCCGGTTCCCGAAAGGCGCGGCGCGGTGAGAACAGGGGGGCGAGGCCGGGTTCCGCGCGGGACGCGGGGCGCGGGGCGCGACCAGCAGGGCAGGCCGCGCGGCCGCGGTCGCGGCCGCCGCCCCGCGCGCCCTTGGGGCCCAAACCAACGCCCGAAGGTCAAGCCACTTCTGCTCGGGGGGCCAGACGCGCGATCTGGGTGCGCAATTCCGCGGCCCGGCGCTGGAAGTGGGCATCGCGATGCCCACGGCCGATGTGGGCCAAGACAAAGGCCAAGTCGGTGAGGTGCTGGTAGAACGCGCGCGTGGCCTGCGCGTGCGCCCGGCCCCGTCGTCGCGCCCGACGCAGCGCGCGCGAGCGGGCCGTGACCGAACACGCGGTGCGATATTGCGCCATGGAGATGCGGCCGGCTTCCACTTCTCCGCGCAAGTGGTCGCGCAGCCATCGGGCCTCACGACGCAGCGACCACACTAAAATGGCGATCAGCGCGGCCAGGCCCAGCCAATCGCTGCCCACGCCCACCACGCACGCGGGCACGCCCAGGCTCATGCTGGCGTTGTGCAAACCGTGAGCCAACACGGCCAGCATCCATCCAGCCACGGGCGCGAACCAAGCCCACCACCGCCGGGAATACAACCGCCATACAGCCAAGCCCAAGCCAGTGAGCGCGGTGTAGAAGGCGTGGGTGAAGCCGAACAGGCCCAAACGCAGCGCAGCCACGAGCAACGATTGGCCAACGCCATCTTGGGCCAACGAAACCACGAAATACAACGCGTTTTCCACGGCCTCGAAGCCCAAACCCACCAACGCGCCGTAGACAATGCCGTCGAACAGGCTGTCGACCTCGTGCCGCGCCCACCAGAAGAGCAGCAGCAACGCGACGGCCTTGAAGGTCTCTTCCACCAGCGGCGCAATCACGGCCGTGTCGAACACATCGCGCATGGCGCCCATTGAGCCCAAGGCCCAACTCAACCCCGCGTCGATGGCCATGGAGAAAATCATCGATCCAAACGTCGCCACGATCGCCCCCCAGAGGAACATGCCGAGCAGCAGGAGTTTGGGCTCTTTCTCGTGGCGGTCGGCCCAATACAACAAGCCCGCGTACAGCCACGCTAAGCCAAAACTGGCAGCGACACCGAATAGACCGACACCGATGGTCAACATCACGGCCTCCTTGGGATGAGGATGGCGTCATGATAGCCTCCCAGCGTCGGCTTAGCGTCAAAACAAACGGCCCGACCATACGGGCCGGGCGCAGGCGGTACTTTGAGGCGGCTTCGGGCCTGTTGAGGGCTGACCATGCACAGGCTACTGGGTCATCCCAAGAGAGTCGGGCCGTGCAGCAGGTCTCAATGCAAGCCCTAACCCAAGCCACATCGCCAACACCCCTGAGGATATCATGCGCTCAAAACCCGTGGACAACCACCAATGAAGTGCCTCTTCGCCTCCGTCGAAAAAGAAGAAAGCGTAAAGCAGGGCATATGTTGAAATAATCATCAGGCCGGTTGCGGTGATCCATAACGCTTCGCGCGTCCACCCGCGTTGCAGAGAAGCAAGAAAAAGCAAAAACAACATGGCCGGGCCCAAATAGCCCCATTTCCCAACCCATAGGCTATGCCAAGCAAAAGACAATACTTGGCCCAAAGCGGGGATCAGAGGCCGAATATCCCCCCAGTGTTCGGCAATGAGACGCAACATCTCCTCCGAGATACGACGGTTTGGATAAAGCCAATGATGCGCCCATTTCCATAGCCCGGCCGAAAGAACATAGGGCACAAACCACACTATTTTTTGAGTTCGAGCGAACGGCGCTCCGCGCAGGGCCAAGAGGCGCGCCATGGCCACCAGACCAGCCACATAGAGCCCCTCAGGGCGAACCCAAACGGCCAAGGCCAACAACAGGGCGGGAAGATGCAGCGGGCTGGACAAGGGCCACGAGGCGGCCATCACCACCAAAAGAGCGAAGGGAAGGTTGGCGTAACCAATCATGGCATGCCGCGTATACCACGGCGTTGTAATGGCAAGGGCCGTACCCAGCGCAGCCCATCTGGCCCCCACGTTACGCCGTAGACGCCCATATATCCACAAACCCAACGCCAGCGCGAAGAGGCCAAAAATCCATTTGGACTCTACCATGCTGTCTTGGGCCAGCGCCCGAAATATGCCGATCAAAGCCGGAATCAACACAGGATAATCTCGATACAAACACAGACGAAGGCCCTCCCACCCAACATCCACTAAGGCATATCCTTTACACGCCCAAATGCTAATGGCATCGGCGGTATGATAACCTTTGGCCCAGCCCAAAAAGGCAAGTCCAAACAGATAAGCAGCCAACCCCAAACCCAGCCAAAACCCCGCCGTGCGTCCGTGCTGCTGAAGCCAGCCAGGTGCGTGAATCACCAGACGACGGGCCGTTGACCAACCGAGCCCCCAAGAAAGCAGAATCACTCCGACGGCGGCAGCGCGCGGCGCGACATTCAAGGCCAAACCCGCGAGGAACACCACGGCCGCGAACGCCGCTCCGATGACCCAAGCCAAGGCCCCTTGCGCCTCAAGGGGGAGAAAGCGCGGTCGGGAAAACCAACGTAGCAGCGTCCCCCCGGCCAACCACCAGCCCAAAAGTATTCCGCCGGCCAACAAAAGACGCCAGATTAGGACGGGCCACCCTTCGGCCTCGGGCACAGCCCTCAAGGAAGCGCCTGCGGGGACCAAAAGCCCCCGTTCGTGGTTGTAAGGGAGCCAAAAATCCGGTGTCAAACCCGCGGGGAGTTGGGGGCGAAACCACGGCACATAGGTTGACTTGTAGCGCACCTGCCGCGCGACGCAGGCCTCGGTGGCGCAGTTGAGCAAAAGCCTGCGTGGCAAAATGACCCAACTCACAAGGCTGGGGTGCCGATAATAAGGAGGCACGTCATCTTCCGGAGGCGGCAGCGTGACATCGGCATCACGGGGGACATAGGCGCGCAAGAACATTGTAAAGTCCGCGGTATAAGCACCGGCAGAAAAGCGGACGCTACGCCAGATGCCATGCCGCGGGAGGACCCGCAAAGCAGTGCGCCATCCCCAATACACGCGCTTCTTGGTATGACCCAACTGGAAAAGAAGCAACGTCAGTAAGACGGCGATGGTGATGAACGTGCGTCTTTGGGTTGTCATCCCTTGGGAGCCCTCACCCTGGCCGCCCCCTCGGCGTTGGCTTCAAGGGGACGGCCAGGGTTGGAGAAGCGCGCGCCCAAAAAGCAACGGCCAGCATCGCTCGCTCGGAAACCGTTGTCGCGTCCGAAAGCCGCGCCTTGCATCTTACGGCGTCAGATACCTGCGCCCTGGGCTGCTCCGTTCACGCTTTCGAAGAAGCGCGCCGCCGCTCTTCGATGATTTGCTGCTGAATGTGCGCGGGCACTTGCTCGTAATGCGAAAACTCCATCTCGAACACGCCCCGGCCGCCGGTGAGCGAGCGCAAGTCGGTCACATAACGCAGCATCTCGGCCAACGGCACCTGGGCCCGAATGATGCTGCGCCCTTTTTCGCTGTCCATGCCTTGCACCCGAGCCCGCCGGGTGTTCAAATCGCTGAGCACATCACCCATGTTCTCTTCGGGCACGATGATGCGCACATTGTAAATCGGCTCCAACAACACCGGCCCAGCGTCTTGAAAGGCCAACTTGAAAGCCTCGCGCGAAGCGATCTCGAACGCGATAGGCTTCGAGTCCACCGGGTGCTCTTTGCCGTCAAAGACCGCGATTTTGACATTCACCACCGGATAGCCGGCCAAAATCCCTTCCTTCATCACATTCTTGATGCCCTTTTCAATGGCCGGTTGGAAACTGGACGAAATTGCGCCGCCGAAGACCTCCCACACGAACGTGTAGTTCTCTTCCGGGTTGGGCTCCACCCGCATATGGACCTCGGCGAACTGGCCCGCGCCGCCGGTTTGCTTCTTGTGGCGATATTTGCCCATGCCCTGCTTGGTGATGGTCTCCCGATAAGGCACTTTGGGCGGCTCTGTGCTCAGATTGAGTTGGAACTTGCTTTTGGCCTTGCGAATGGCCACATCGATGTGCTGATCGCCCATGCCCTGCAAAATGGTCTGCTTGGTGGAGCCGTCCTGATACCACGACAGGGTCATGTCTTCTTCGCAGAGGCGGGTCAGTGTGGGGCCCAGTTTGGTCGAGTCGGACTGGGATTGGGGCACCACCGCGACCCGATAGAGGGCTTCGGGATATTCAGGCTGGGGCAAACGCACAGGATGGCTCTTGTCGGCCAGGGTATCGCCCGTGCCTGTGACGCTCAACTTGGGCACTGTGCCGATGTCGCCCGCGTGCAAGGCCTTGACAGGCAACTGTTCCTTGCCCCGCATGACATACAGGTTGCCGATGCGCTCCTCGGCCCCTTTTTGCACATTCCACACCCGGCTGTCGACCCGCAGCACACCCGAGACCACCTTCAAATAGGTGATTTTGCCCACGAAGGGGTCCGCGGTGGTCTTCCATACATACGCGGCCAGGGGTCCATCGTCGCTTACGGCCAGCGTCTCGGGGCCGTCGGGGCCTTCCACCTCGATGGGCTCCTTCTCGCCCGGATGCGGCACCAGGGCCACGAAGGCGTCCAACAGGGGCTTGAGGCCGATGCGTTTCTCGCCCGCGGCCACAAACACAGGCACATAATCGCCCGCGGTGAACACGGCTTTGAGGCCAGCCATGATCTCCGCAGGTGTGAGTTCCTCGTCCGCAAAGTACTTTTCCAGCAACTCTTCGTCACCTTCCGCGGCGGCCTCGATGACCGCAGTGCGGGCCTCTTCCACCGCGTCGGCCAAATCGGCCGGGATGTCGGCTTCCGCGTTCTCGGGGCCGAGATAGGCCTTCATCGTGAGCAAGTCCACCACGCCTTGGAAGTCCGCGCCTTGGCCAATGGGCAACTGCAGGGGCAAAAAGCGCGCTTCGAAGGTCTCCCGCAGGGCGTTGAGGGTTTTCTCAAAGTTGGCCGTATCCCGATCCATCTTGTTGATGAGCACCATGCGCGGGACGCGGAACTTGGTGGCATAACTCCAAGCCACCTCCGTGCCCACCGCGGGGCCCGAAACCGCGTCCACCACCACCAACGTGGCTTCCGAAACCCACAACGCAGAGATCACCTCGCCGATGAAATCGGTATAGCCGGGGGTGTCCAGCAAGTTGACCTTGTGGTCGTTGTACTCTAAAGGAATGATCGCGGTCGACAAGGACAAGCCACGCCGAATCTCTTCTTCCTCGAAATCCGAGACCGTGTTCCCGTCGGCGATCGAGCCCATGCGGGTGGTCACACCGAGGTAATAGAGGAAAGCCTCGGCCAAGATGGTCTTGCCCGCGCTGCTGTGCGACACCAAGGCAATATTGCGAATGGCTTCGGTCGGATATTCCTTCATGGTCACGCTCCTGGGGACGGATATGCCAGGGCCAAGCCCGGGGGAGAGGCACAAGACAAGGTTCGGCTCGCATAAGGGGTCGAGCCGACCGCCTGGGTATTGTACGAAAAGTATAACGAGTTGTCAAACCGCGGGGGGCGGATACTCAGGTCCCGCCAGGTGCTTCAACAGCCAACGGTGTCGGGCCGCGTCAGCGTGATATTCCACCACGGCCGCGCCTAAATTGGGCAACGCGAACCGTGCGCCATAAAAATTGGGCTGGGGGGCGATGCCCAGCATGGCGTGCAACACCATGTTGAGCAACATGCCATGGGCCACGACCAAATACCGTGCGGGAGGACGACGCAGTAGCCCGGCCACGGCTTGCCCCGCGCGCACGTACAAATCCCAAATGCTCTCACCCGTGCCGCCGACCGGCACGTATAAAGGCCAAAAATCGGGCTCGGCCGCGCGCACCTCGTCGGCCGGGCGCAGCGTGAAGTCGCCAATGGCGCGCTCCATGAACAGGGGATCGACCTCGGGCGCGGGCAAATCCAGGGCCTGGGCCACCAACACCGCGGTTTCCGCGGCCCGCCGCAGCGGGCTGGTGATGACCGCATCAAAAGCGAGGCCCGCCGCACGCCATCGCTGCCCCAGGGCTTGAGCCGCGGCCCGGCCCGCCGCCGTCAAAGGCAGGTCGCCTTGCCCCTGCCGAATGCCTTGGGCGTTGCCCACCGATTCTGCATGACGCAACAACGTGAACGTCCAAGTCCCCTTCATTCTATCCTCACGCAAGAGCATTATACTCGCGCCCCCCTGTGAGAACGCATGAATTTCTCTTAAATGTGCGTATCGAACGCGACGCGAATCCGTCTTAACCAGTACCGGGGAAAGCGCGCATGATGGATGAACGAACGCTGTTGGCCCGAGCCCGGGAGTGGGATACCCACGCCCTGGCGCAGATTTACGACATCTATAGCCCACGGCTGTATCGGTATGCGATGCGCCTTTTGGGCGACGAGGACGCGGCCGAAGAATGCGTGGCCGAAACGTTCTCGCGCTTTTTGCACGCGCTGCACAACGGCAAAGGGCCCCAGCGCGCGCTTCAGGCTTATTTGTATCGCATTGCCCACAATTGGATTACAGACTTCTATCGGCAACATCGTCCGCACGAAGATCTGGACGATCACGAACGCACCTTGCCCGAAAAGGGCCTCAATCCCGAAGAATTTGCTACGCATCGCTGGCAACAAGAGCAAGTGCGGGCGATGCTGCGGCAACTCACACCCGAACAACGGCAGGTCATCGTGTTGAAATTCTTGGAAGGTTGGTCCAATGCCGAAATTGCCGAAGCATTGGAAAAACCCGTGGGCGCGGTCAAGGCCCTGCAACATCGAGCCTTGGCTCGGCTACGGCAATTGCTGAGCCACTGGGAGGCGCACTATGTCTGACGAACGGTTGGATCCGCGCGTGCGCGCGGCCCTGCAGGCTTTGGAAGAAGTTCCCCCACGGTCGGCCCGCCGAGCCGCGCAAGGCAAAGCCGCGTTTTTGGCCGAAGTGGCCCGACTCAAGGCCGAACACGAAGCCGCGGCCCGCAAGCAGCGCGGGTTTGGCATTTTGCCCGTATCGTTTCCCTTCCTGCCCCGTCTTAAGGGACACACGACGAAATCCCTATGGCAGGAGGTACGAACCATGCCAACGCTCGCGATCCTTATCCTGGCTTTGGCCGTTTTCACCGGCGGCACCGCAGCCACGGTCTACGCCGCGGACCAGGCTGTGCCAGGCGAACCCCTTTACGCGGTCGATGTGGCCGTAGAGCAATTGCAACTGACCTTGGCCACCGACCCCGCCACAGAGGCCGAACTGCACTTGCGCTTCGCGCAGGAGCGCTTGGCCGAGATCCAAGTTCTGGCCCAACAGGGCAACATCGAGGCGGTTATGCAAGCGGCCCAGAACTTGGAGCAACACCTGGCCGCGGCCCAACAGGCCGTCCAGCAGGCCGGCCAACCGGACATGGTGCAGCAGATGCAGCAAGTGGCCCAACAGGCCCAAAGCACCCTGCAGGAACTGCCCGTCACCGTGCCGGTGGATGTCCCTGTGGCCGCGGTAACCCCCACGGCGACGGCTTCACCCGCGCCCACTGTCACGCCTGACCCCGCGTTGACGCCCACGCCCGGGCCGGCCACGCCTACCGCGCAACCCTCGCCCGCCCCTGGCAAAGTGGAATTCGTGGGCATCGTGGAAAGCATGGATGGCACCACCTGGATGGTGGACGGTCAAGCCGTTGTGGTGACCTTCGCTGAGATCAAGGGCAACATCCAGGTGGGCGACGTGGTCAAGGTCGAGGCCTACATCCAGGCCGACGGCTCCCTGCTGGCTGATGAGATCAAGCCGCTGAGCGACGACGACGCCACGCCTTCGCCCACAGAGGAACCCTACTACGGCAAGGTGGAATTCACCGGCACCGTGGAGAGCATGGACGGCGATACCTGGGTGGTGGCTGGACAAACCATCTTCGTCACGGGCGCTGAGATCAAGGGCAACATCCAGGTGGGCGACGTGGTCAAGGTCGAGGCCTACATCCAGACCGACGGCTCCCTGCTGGCCGATGAGATCGAACGCGCGGACGATGACTCCTCCGACGATGCTTACCGCGACGATAGCAGCGACGATGATTACGATGACGACGACTACTATGACGATGACGACTCGCACGATGATGACGATGATCGCTCGAGCGACAATTCGTCCAGCAGCGACGATTCTTCCAGCGGTGGTTCTTCGGGAAGCGACCACGACGATGATGACGACGATGACGACGATGATGACTAAAGGGAAATAACCGCTTCGCTCCCCCCCTCCCCGGTAGGCCGTCGCTGCCCGTGATGTGGGCAGCGACGGTTTTTATGCCAATGGCCTTCCCTCACCAAATCGGCCGGAGGCGGCAAAATCCCCAAGAATCAGTCTGACGAGCGCAAATGGGCGGTTTCGTGGACCTCGGCTTCGGTCTCGCGCGGCAGCCACACGGTGAACACGCTCCCTTGGCCCACCTGGCTCTCCACCTCGACCCAACCGCCCAGGCGGGTGGCAAAATCTTTGACCAAATACAGCCCCAGGCCAGTGCCCCCCGCGCGGAAGGGCGCGGCTTGCTCAAAAGGCTCGAAAATGGTTTCTAACTTATCTTCGGGGATGCCCACACCGGTATCACGCACCTGGATGCGCACCCACTCTTCGCCATCGCGCGTGACTTGGGCGATGTCTAAGGTGATTTCGCCGGCTTCGGTAAACTTGGCCGCGTTGCTGAGCAAATTGAGCAAAATGCGCCGCAGTTTGTCAGGGTCGGTGCGCATGGCCAAGTTCGGCGGTTGAATCTGCAGGCTCAAGCGATTGCGATTGCGGGTAAGCAGGGGTTTGAGCACACCCGTCACCGAGGAAACCACCTCAGGCACAGACACGTCGCGCACGTAGACTTCCATGCCGTGATAACGGCTGCGTTGGAAGTCCAACATCTGATTGACCAGATCGAGCAGTTCGCGCGCGGCCTCGGCAATGGCATCCAAATCGCTAAAGGACGCGGCCCACTCAGGGTGCTCCATCCGCAACACGTCGACATAGCCTAAAATGGCCTGTAACGGGGTACGCATTTCATGGCTCAAATTGGCGAAGAACTGCTCTTGCCGGCGCTGCAAAGTTTCAGCCCGCTCCTTGGCCTCCAACAGTTCTTGTCCCAAGCGGAATTGCTCTTCGTAAAGCAGCGCGTTGTGCAATGCCAGCGCGACCAGTTCGGCCGCCCCGGTCACCAGACGCTCGTGTTCGTCCGTGAAGTGCCCTGGCTGGCGATGGGTCAGTGTGAGCACGCCCAAAGCCCGCTCTTGGTGGAAGAGAGGCACCACCAGCGCGGAACGCCACTGGGTCACGCGGTCGTCTTGCAGCCACACCTCGGATTCGTGGGTGTCTAAGAGCCTCAGCGTGCGCTTGGAGCGCAAGGCATGGCCAGCCGCGCCGCGCGTCAACACGGCCTGCGCCAAATCCGCGTGATCCTCTCGCACCCCTTCCAAGGAGTACACCGCGCGGGCGGACAAATCCTCATTGACCACGATCAAGGTAGCGCCGTCGGCATCCGACAAGCGAACAGTGACCTGAAGTGCGTGGTGCAGCACCTGGTCGTAAGTCAACGCCGCGCTCAACATCATGCGGCTGACTTCTACCAACTGGGCAAAGTATTCCCGTTCGCGCTGCAGCGCGCGTTGCAATCGCACCTCTTCGGTAACCTCGCGCAGCACAGAAACCATGCGCAGTTGGGGTTCGCTGTAAGGGGTTCGAATGCGCACGATGCTGGTGGCGAAGATACGTTCGCGGCCGGCGCGCGTGTCGCGCATGCGCACCCGGCCACGCCACATGGGAAAGCGGGCCATGTGTTGGGCCAAGGTGGCGCCGTCGGGCTCGAGGAGAACCAGGCCCAAACTGTCAGGTAGATGGCCGAGCAGCCGATCGTACGCGAAGCCCAGCAGTTCTTCGGCCGCGGGGTTGCAGTCCAAGATGCGGCCCCGCGCGTCATGAATCAGCACCGCCTCTTGCATGCTCTCATACACTTGCTGCATTTGCAGCAGCCGGGCTTGACTGCGCTGATGCTGCACCAAGTGCGTCAAGATCTGCACGGCGGTTTCCAAGGCCCGCTGTACTTCCAAGGGCAACGCTTGCGCACGCGGATACGTCAAGCACAACGCGCCCAACAGACGGCCCTCGTCCTCCAAGGGCCAAACGTGCGAGCGCATCTCTTGGGTGTCGGGTATACCGCCGGCTTGCACGTACGCGGCCCAAAAATGGGCTTCGTTCCACGGTTCGCCGGTCGGGTAAGGCAAGGTCTCGGGCGGTGGCGTCAAGTTGCCGCTCCAGGCATAACGCCGCCACCCGCGCCCGCTCTCGACGCGCGGATCGTCGACGACCAAATACACGGCCCCTTGCACCGGCTGCGTCGCGCCCAACGGGCGCATAATGTAAGCCAAGGCCTGCGCGGTCAAAGCCGCGGGGGGCATGTCTTCCAGCAGCAAAGCAAACAGGTCGCGCAGCAGGTTTTGGATTTGCAAGCGCATGTGCAAGGTGCGCTGCATGGCCCGCTCCGCGGTCAAATCGTCGAAAATGAGCACATGGCCCAACACCGCGCCCCCCGCGTCTTCCATGGGCGCCCACGAAACCAGCCAATCTCGAATTTGCCCTTGAGCGTCGGTAAAAGTCAACGGCTCCGCGCGCAAGCGGTCCTCGCGCTGCAGCCACTCGGACAAGGGATGCCCGGCCAAACGCTCGCGCAATGGCAGGCCACGGTCTTCGGGGCGCAAGCCCAGTTCGCGGGCCGCGATGTCGTTCCACCAGGTCATCATGCCGTCGGTGGTCACGACCACGACCCCTTCCCGCACTTGGCCCAGCACCCCTTCGGGCGTAAAAGCCCCCAGGAAGCCAAAACGCAAGCGCAGTAGCCCCGTGCTGAGCAGCAGGCTCAGCAACCACATGGACAAAGGCAGCACCTGGACGACCTTGAGTTCCAAGGGCGAGCCGGGGACCAGCGTCCATACCTGGATGCCCAGCACCAACAATATCCACAAGGACGCGGCGAGTTTGCGCCACCACGGCATCTGGCGGAACAGGGGCCGCACATAGGCCACCATGAGCACCAGGCCGATCAAAAAGAGGAGCATCGGCCACCACGTACCCAGCAACGACAAATACCACGGGGGATCGCGCAAGACCGCGACCCATACCCGCCGTTGGTTGAACAGCATGGGCTGCAGCGCCCAGTAGGGCCAGGTCAGCCACTCGCTGGTCAGTTGTATGGCCGCGGAAAGGGCCGTGAACACATACAGATGACGGCGCAGGTGAGGCCGCGACGCGCTTAGCACGGTCGCGAAAAAGAACAACGCGGTCAGCGAAGCCGCGTTGTTGCGCAAGATCAACAAGGGGTAGAAAGCGCGCGGGTCATGGACCAACAACGTGGCCCCATAGGCCCATGTCCACAAAGCCGCGCTCAGATTGGCCAAGACGAACCACACCCCCTCCGACAATAACAAATAGCGGCGCCGCCACCCCACCCAGGCGATGGCCAACGAAACCACCGACGAAAGCCAAGCCAGCACGGCCAGAAGGGGAATCCAATCCATCGTTTCGTTCCTACGAAGCCGCCCGTGCGTTGAGCAATCGTTGCACGAACTGGGCCAGCATGGCCAACGAAACGGGCTTCTCGAAATAATAGTCGAAGCCCAAGGCCTGGACTTCATCGCGCTGACGCGCCTCGGCCGTGAGGACGATGACCTCGGTTCCCGCGGCGCGCAGGCGCGGCCCCCACTCTTGCAGCAACTCCACCGCGTTGCCGTCGGGCAAGCGCAAATCGACCAGGAAGAGATCGTAGGGCCCCTGCTGCAGCAACGCGCGCGCTTCGGCCAGCGAATGCGCCATGTCGATATGCAGGTCCAAAGGCGCCAGCGCCCGACGGTACAGCGCGGCCAAACGCTGTTCGTCCTCCAAGATCAACATGCGCGGCGTCGCCGGCATCCCTCCCTCCTTGTGCACGGTTGCGACCATGAAGCGGCAAACTGCGGCAATTGTATCACGTTTTTGCCCAAAGCACGTTCATCTTAAGGGAAAATCCGCAACACGCGACAGGGGCCGTCGCGGCGACGGCCCCTGTCGAAGGCGAAGGGAGGGTTCAACCGGACTATTGCATGCCGCCACAAGCGGCCAACGCCAGAACCATCATCACAGCCACGGCCAGGTAGAACAGTTTCGCACGCATGAGTGACCTCCTCAGAAAGATGTGCTTTGCCTTAGTATACGAAACATTCGATCATTGTCAAGGCGCGAACCTCAAAAATTAGTTGCGACTTTTCTCCATCGCGCACACGAATCAGCGTATATCTGCCTCAGCAAACAAGCGCCCTCGCCTCCTAATTTCAGGAGACGAGGGCGCAAACCCATCGACGGGGCAGCCACTCGACCCGGCCGGGCGCGATCAGTCCCGCGCGCTTACCAACAGGGTCAAGCCGAAGAAGAGGGTCGCGGTCAACACGATGGTCGCGCCCGAAGCCGTGTTCAGCCCATAGGCCAGCAGCAGCCCCACCACCACGCTGGTCACGCTCAGGGCCACGGCCCACGCCATCATCCCGCCCACGGTGTCGCTCAGGCGATAGGCCGCGGCCGCGGGGGTCACCAACAAGGCCGACACCAACACGATCCCCACTACCTTGAGCGCCACCACCACGGTCACCGCGACAAGGGTCAACAGCAAATAGTACAACGCGGCTTCGGGCAGCCCTGCCACCCGAGCCCCTTCAGGGTCGAAAGCGATGAAAACGAATTCTTTGTACAGCGCGAACACAGTCAGCAGCACCAGCAGGCCAACGCCGAAAATCCAATACAGATCCGTGGTCGAGATGGCCAGCACGCTGCCGAACAAATACGCGAACAGATCGACATTGTAGCCTTGACGCAACCCCATGAGCAGCGCACCCAAGGCCATGGTGGCCGCAAAGAAAATGCCAATGGCCGTGTCCTCTTTCAGCGCGCCGCGACGAGTGACCGCACCAATACCCCAAGCCACGGCCAAGCAGAAGGCCAGCGCGGCCAACACCGGGTCGATGCCCAAGAGCAGGCCCAAAGCGACGCCGCCGAAGGCCGCATGCGCGATGCCCGTACCCATGAACGACATGCCCCGCAGCACGACATACACGCCGATGACCGCGGTGAGCACGCCGACCATGATGCCACCCAACATGGCCCGCTGCATAAAGGCGTATTCCCACCAGTTCATGACCCTTCCTCCGCGTCGTCAGGACGCACCACCATGTGGGGCGTCGCGCCCGGCATGTGGTGGAAGAACACGGCTTGGCAACCGTACATTTCGTCCAGGGTGTCGTTGGTCAGCACCACATCGGGGCGGCCGTGGGCCACCAGCCGCCGGTTGAGGCACGCCACGCTGTCGACGAATTGGGCCACGACGCCGACATCGTGCGAGACCATGACCACGGTCATGCCTTCACGATGCAACTGCCGCAGCAAGTCGTACAGGCTTTGCGACGCGGCCACATCCACGGCCGCGGTGGGCTCGTCCAGCAGCAACAGGCGGGGCCGGGTCACCAGCGCGCGCGCCAAGAAGACCCGTTGCCGCTCACCGCCCGACAGCGCACGCAGCGGCCGCTCGGCCAAATGCGCGATGCCCACCCGCTCCAAGGCCTCGGCCACCAGACGCCAATCCTCGCGGCCAGGACGCCGAAACAGCCCCAGCACGCCATAACGCCCCATCATGACCACATCCTTGACCCGCACCGGAAAACGCAAGTCCACATTGTGGAACTGGGGCACATAACCGATCGCCCGCCGCCAGGGCCCCAAATGCCATGGCTCACGACCAAACACGCGCACCGTGCCACGACTGGGCCGGATAAGGCCCAAGATCACCCGCAGCAACGTGGTTTTGCCCGCGCCATTGGGGCCCAACAAGGCCCAAAACGACCCTTGTTCGATGCGCAGGTTCACATCTTGCAAGATCACCCGGCCCTGCAAGCGCACTTCCACCGCTTGCATTTCCACCGCAGGCACTTCGGCCGGGATGTTCAGTGGCTCGGACATGGCTCACTCCTGGGGTTCAGGACCGTGCAGCAAGAGACGCTCCACGCGTTGGGCGTTGCCGTGTTGGGTGTACACGGTCAAGCGATCACCGGCTTGCAGCAACGTATCCCCATGGGGGAACCACACTTTGCGGCCCCGGCGCACCGAAACCAACAAGCACTCATGCGGCAACTGCAGTTCGCGCACATATTTGTTCACGGCCCAGGCATCGCGCGGCAGTTCGACCTGCACGAACTCCAGGCCTTCGTCTTGGGCTCGGGCCATGATCTGGCGGCGCTGTCGTTCCTCTTCGCGGCGGGCCAAGGCCACGTTGTATGCCGAGATGATGTCTCGCCGGCGGATGATGCCCAACAGGCGCCGCGGGTCTTCGCGCGCCACCACGGGCAAACGGCTGACATCGCGCAACCCCATCTTACGCATGACCTGCCACAAAGTCTCGTCGGGGTAGGCAACGACCACGTCGCGGGTCATGATGTCGCGCACCCGCAGGGTTTCGCCGCCCGGCTGCTGCAACGCGCGTTGGTAATCGCCCAACGAGACAATGCCCACCAGTCGCCCGGCCGCATCCACCACTGGGAAGCCGTGCACATGGGCCTCTTCGAAAGCCTTGCCCAGCAGGGTAATGGGCATATCTTCGGGCACGGTCTCAGGATGGGGATCCATGGCTTCGGCCACGGTCACGCTTTCCATCACGTCCACTTCGCGGCCCTGGCGCAACACAATGCCGCGACGGGCCAGTTTGAGGGTGTAAATGGACTCGGGATGCAGAATTTGGGCAATGAACGTGCTGATTACCGTGGCGAACATGAGGGGCAGGATCAGCCGATAGTCGTTGGACATCTCGAACACAATGAGGATAGCGGTCATGGGCGCGCGGGCCGCGCCCGCGAAGGTCGCGGCCATGCCCACCAGCGCGTAGGCGCCGGGGTTGATGTCCAACCCTGGCAGGGCGTTTTGCAACAGCAGCCCCACCGCGCCCCCCAGCGCCGCGCCCGAAAACAGCGCGGGGGCGAACACGCCGCCCGAGTTGCCCGCGCCCAATGTGAAACTGGTCGCGATCAACTTGACAATGGCCAAGAGCAGCAGCGCGCCCAAAGTCAGAGGCACGTTGGCGGCGATGACCTCGCCGATGAAGTGCAGGCCCGGGCCCAACACCTCAGGGAAGAACAACCCCACCACCGCGGTCAACAACATACCAACGGCCGGCTTGATCCACTCGGCAATGCGCCAATGGTCGAACACATCCTCGAGCGCGTACAGCATCTTGATGAACAGCACGGCCAACAATGCGCTGAGCAGGCCCAGCACGGTGTAGAACGCAATCTCCACGGGCGCGTTGAGCCCGTAGGCCGGCACATGGAACGCGGGCGCGCTGCCCAGGTAGGTGTGGCTGACAATGCTGGCCGTGACCGCGGCAATGACCACGATGCCAAAGTTGGCCATCTCAAACTCGCCCAAAATGACTTCCAGCGCGAAAAGCACGCCCGCAATGGGCGCGTTGAACGTGGCCGCGATACCGCTGGCCGCCCCCGCGGCCACCAAGATCTTCAGCCGCTCGGTCGAGACCTTCAAAGCCTGCCCGATCACCGAGCCCAAGGCCGCGCCGATCTGCACGATGGGGCCTTCGCGTCCCGCGGACCCGCCCACGCCGATGGTCACAGCCGAGCCCAACGCCTTTGCCACCACCACCGCGGGACGAATGCGCCCGCCGTTCAGGGCCAAGGCCTGCATCACTTCGGGCACGCCGTGCCCTTTGGCCTCCTGCGCGATGTAAGTCACGATCAGGCCGGTAATCACGCCACCGACCAACATGGAGCCGAACAGCCCCACCGCGCCCCACTGCGAACGCAACGCAGTCGCCGCGGCTTGCACTCCTTCCAGCAGGCGAATGAACAGCACCGCGCCGTAGCCCGTGGTCAAGCCAATGACCATGGCCATCAACGAAAGACGAAACAACATCGCCGGAGAGCCCAAACGGCCGATGACCCGTTCTCGCCATGACGAATGCGTGGAGACAAAGGTGCTGTGAGTCATGGTACCAACTCCTCCATAAGGCGATGCGGCCCCCTCGTTTGGCCCGAGCGAGCCGGGGCGTCGTTCATCCAATTTCGTGTTGGTCCTCCCCGCCTTCGACTGCGGCGACGCGTTCCCGATACACGCCACGATAGCGAGGCGGCAGCAGACGGGCGATGGCCAGCATGATGCGCTCGGTGCCCTCCTGCAAAGCCGCGCGAAAGCCCGGACCCGACGCGGGCAAATCATCCAAGGTAAACGGTGGCCCAAAAGTGATGCTCACCCGCGGCCGGCGTCCGCGCTTGAGGTGGCCGAAGACGTTTTCGTCCTCCGTGCCGGTGAGGGCCACGGGCAGCACCGGCACGCGCGCCTTGAGGGCCAAGAACGCCGCGCCTTCGGTGCCTTCCTCCAGCGAGCGGGTCACGCTCTGGCGCCCCTCCGGGGCCAGGGCCACCACGCGACCCTCGCGCAACGCCTGCAGCGCGGCCTTCAACGCCCGGCGGTCCGGGCGCCCCCGATGCACCCAGATCGCGCCATACAGGTTCATCAACCAGCGCACAGGCAGGATGTCGTACAACTCCATCGCGGCCAACACCTCGGGTTGCCAAGGCAAATGAGCCAAGACCACCAACGCGTCCGCGTCGCCCAAGTGGTTCACCGTGAGCAACAAGGGGCCGTGCGCGGGCACGTGCTCCAAGCCGCGCACCTCGCACCGGGTGAGGGTGCGGACCGCGGTCCGGGCCACGGCCTGCAACAACCGCCGACGCCACCGCAACCCCCGGCTCAGGCGCGGCAAGCGGGTGCGCTCGGGCCAATAGCCCTGCGTCACCGGCTTGGGCGGGAGCGGCGCGCCCTCCGGAACCAACGGCGTGCGCCCGGTCATTCGATGTCCTCCAAATAAGGCCGCAACTCAGCCGGCGGCTCGGCCGCGTACACGCCCCGATATTCAGGCGGCAGCAAGGCCGCGAGGCGATACATCATCAAATCCGTGTTCAACCGGCGGGCGCGCTTGCGAGGGCCCGGCCAAGTATGCAGCCGCGGCAGCGTGAATGGCTTGCCCACGCGCATCTCCAGCCGCGGGCGTTGGCCCCGCCGCGCGGCCTGCAGCGCCGCGTCGGTGCTGCCCACCACCCCCACCGGCACCACCGGCACCGCGTCCACTTGGTCCAGCACATACGCCAACCCCGTCCAACCCTGGCGCATACCGGGCGTGTGCGAACGGGTGCCCTCCGGAGCCAGCAACAACGGCCACCCACTGCGCAATACCGTGACCAGGCGGTCCAACTGGGCCCGATTGGGTTTACCCCGGTCGATGGGCAAGGCCCCATACAGCCAGGTGATCACATTTTGCCCTTTGCCCCGGCGAAACACCTCTACCGCGGCCACCGTCTCAATGCGGTGGGTGGGCCAGAACGCCAGAATGAAAGGCGGGTCCACGGCAGAGACGTGATTGTACACCACCACATATGGCCCACGCGGGGGAATGTGTTCCAACCCCTGCAGCCGCACTCGATACGCGGCCCGAAACACCGCCCGAAACACCGGACGCAAACTTTTGCGAGCCGCTAAGTTCCACCAAGTCGGGCGATAACGCGCGGTTGTGCTCATGGGACCCGCTCCGCGGGGGCCGAGTTGCGCTGGCGAATCAGATCCATCACCCGCGCGAACACTTGGTCTGCGTCCAGGCCATCGCTGTGGATGACCACCGCGTCGGGGGCCGGACGCAACGGCGCCACCGCGCGCGACGCGTCCATCTGATCTCGCTCGCGCAGCGCGGCCAAGATGGCGTCGTAGTCCGCGTCTTGCCCTCGGGCTTTGGCCTCCAAATAGCGGCGGCGGGCCCGCTCCTCGGCCGACGCGTCGAGGTAGATCTTCAAATCCGCATCGGGCAAGATCACCGTTCCGATATCACGGCCCACCATGACCACGCGCCCCGCCTGACCGATGCGGCGTTGCACATCCACCAAGGCCCGCCGCACGCCCGGATGCGCGGCCACCACCGACACCCAAGCATCGACCTCGGGCGTGCGCACGGCCCAAGTCACGTCCTGCCCGTCCACCCACACATCGTTGCTGCGGCCGTCGTTGCGGCTGGGCGGACGCACGGCAATGTCCAGCGTCTCAGCCAGCCGCGTCATGGCTGGCTCATCCGCGGGCGAAAGCCCCCGCTGCAACGCGGCCCATGTCACGGCCCGATAGAGCACGCCCGTGTCGAAATAGAGATAATTCAGGGCACGCGCTAAACGGCGGGCCAAAGTGCTCTTGCCCGACGCGGCCGGGCCATCAATGGCAATGGTCAACGGCTT
The DNA here is from genome assembly GCA_964446575.1 of uncultured Anaerolineaceae bacterium. Taxonomy (GTDB): domain Bacteria; phylum Chloroflexota; class Anaerolineae; order Anaerolineales; family DRMV01; genus JAADEN01. Next base: position 66,113 of record CAYUOX010000047.1, read on the forward strand.
GCTCATCCAAGAGCCTCCTGTGCCCAAAGTTGGGTTTGCTGGGGGATGGGCTCCGCGCGGGCCGAGGCGCGTCACGGAACCGTGTTGGTATGGGCCGCGAACACATCGTCGCGCAGCCAAAGGACAACCGCGGTGGCCTGGAGGTCGGCTTGGCGATAAACGAACCAGCGGCTCCACGCCCGCCAGCCCTGCAGCCGAAGTCGTTCGGTCAAGCGGTAGGCTTGTCCCCGATAGCCGGGGCCGGGGTCTTGGCCTAAGGCGGTCAACACGACCGGGGGTTGTTCGCCGGGCAGCAGCGCGGGGCGCGAAATCAGGCCCGGAAAACGGCGCGCCTGTAGCCAAGCCAAGGTTGGATGATCGTACAGACGGACCGCGGGCAAATCTTGCGCCGCGCCGCGGGTCAGGCGGTTGCCCCACCAAGTCAGGCTGGCTTCCAGGGCCCGCACGTCCGCGGCGCTGGCGTCGTGCTGCCAAAACTCATCGCTTGCAGCCGCGTGCCAAGCGTGCACGCCACTGCGTCCGGCCCACAGCGCGGTCAAGCCCAACAAGGCCCAGGCAAGCCCCCGGTGCACCGCGGTGGTGCTGGCCAACCCACGGGCCACCACCACGAGCAGGCCCGCGGCCAACCCCGCGAGCCCGGCCAGGCTCAGACGCAACCACCAGGGCACCGCGCCCAAGCCGTCGGCGGCCAGGGTGAGCAAGCCAAACAAGGTCAGCACCAACAACCCTGCGGCCAGAGTTCCGGCCGCAACCCACGCGCGCGTCCGCTGGGCAAATCGCGCCCACGGTTGCGCGGCCCAAGGCATGATGAACGCGCTCACCCACGCCAAGTCCGCGGCCTGCCGCGCGGGGTAGGCCAACCACAAGCCCGCGATGAGGCCAGCCGCGGTCAAGGCCCCGCCCGTGGCCGTTCGCGAGCCCCACCGCGGACGCAGCCACGCGCCCCACGCAGCCCAAAGGAGCCCTGCGGCGGCATACCACAGCCCCGCGACCGCGGGCACGCCACCTGTTTGGCCCCAACCTTGCGCCCAAGCGACCAAGCCCCCGGCCCACCCGTTCAGCAGCCCGGCCGGATATCCTAAGCCCAAGGTCGTGACCAGCACCAACGCCAACCCCAGCGCGACGAGGCCAATACGGCCGCGCGTGCGAGTCAGCGGCCGCGGCTCCCACACGACGATGGCCAACAAGGCCAGCGCGGCCCACCCCGCGGTAGGGCCGGCCGCGAGCGCGGCCAAGGCCAGGCCTGCGGCCCAAGCCCACTGCCCGCGGCGATAGACCGTCCACGCGGCCCAGGTCAGGGTGATGGCCACGGCTGGGCCCCAGGCCAAGCGCGCGGCCGCCACCAGCATGGGGTCCACCGCCCAAAGCACCGCGACAAAACGGGCCACCCGACGGCCCCAAACCGGCTGCCACGCGCGGGCCAACAGCGGCAACCCCGCGCCGAACAGCGCGGGCAACAGCCGCGCCCAAAACGCGTGCGGACCGGCCAAAAAGAACACGCTGGCCATCCACGCGGTGAGCCATCCCCCCGCGGCCGGGTCGGGATTGAGCCCCTGCACCGCATGCCAGGCGCGCACGGCCATATCGGCTTCCAGCGCGCCCAAAGGCGTTTGGCCCAGCCCGACCAAACGAATCAGCGCGGCCAACAGGAAGACGCCGGCCCAAAAGGGCCAGTCCGCAGAAGAGGAGGTGGCGCGTTGGGCGTCCATACGCTCGGATTATACCAAAGGGGCGCTCGAACCGGCCGAAAACGAGCGCTGCACAGCCGTGGCGAGAGCCAAAAAAGCGCCGACCTTGGCGGTCGGCGCCTGCGTGTCCGGTTCGTGGGTCACGAGCCATCGTTGCCCGACGCGGGCGGCGATGGCGTAATGGCGGGCTGTTGCATGGTGAGCAGCAACTGCTGTAATTGCAACTTCAATTGCGGATCCAGGTCCGGCTCGGTGGGCACGTGGTCTTTCCACCAGTCGTAGATCTCAACCTCGGCCTCGGCCCGCACTTGGCGCAACCACTCGCGAAAGGCCTGCTCTTTAGCCGCCTCCAGCCGGTCCGCGGGCATGGGGCGCTCTTCGTGCCCCAACACCTGGATGATGTGCCAGCCAAAATCGGTTTGCACCGGTTCGCTGATCTCGCCAATGTCGAGGCTGAAGGCCGCGTCTTCGAACGGTTGCACCATCATGCCGCGCCCAAACCAGCCCAAATCACCCCCTCGGGCCGCGCTGCCAGGGTCTTGGGAATATGTTTCGGCCAAAGCCGCGAAATCCTCGCCGGCCTGCAGTTTCTCCCGCACCTCGCGCGCGGTGGCTTCGTCCTGGACCAGAATGTGCCGCGCCCAGACTTGCTCTTCGGTGGTGGGCACGTTCGCGGTCACCTGCTCGGCCAATTTCTGGCGATACAGTTGCACGCGAATCACCGCGCGCAAGTCGTCGTAAGAAATGCCGGCTTGGGCCAGCCATTCGTCCAAGCGTTGGCGATAGGCCTCTTCGGTGAAGGGGGTGGCGGTGGGCTTGGGCGTAGGGCTGGCCGTGGGTTCGGCCTCGGTCGTGGGCGTGGCCGTCGCGGCCAGGGTCGCGGTGGGGCTGGGCGTGGGCGAGGGCCCCAGCAACGCCTGCTGCGTGGGCGACAAGGTGGAAGTCGGCCACGGGGTTGGGCTGGGCGCAGGCGTCGGCGTTCCCGCGGCGTAGTAGCCAAAGGCCTCTTGGATGGCCTTGTCGACCTCGGCCTCGGTCACCTGGATGCCCCGCCGCTGGGCCTCTTGCACGATAAGGCGCTCGTCGACCATGGCATCCAACACTTGCTGGCCGAGCGTCTCTGTGTCCTGCAAACGGCTCAAGATGCTTTGCAGCGGCGTGAGGAACTGATTGAGCATCTCGGGCTGGTCGCCGAAGATCTGGAAGAAGGTCAAGTAATAATTGACCTGGTTAATTAGGGTCATGCGTTCGATGCGCACCCGCACCTGAAACTCGTGCAAGGTAATAGGCTCACCGTTGACTCGGGCCACGGCCCGGTCAGGCAACAGGACGTACTGCCACACCAGGCCCGCAAGCAGCAACAAGAGCACGATGCCCACGATGCTGCCGATGATGATGTGCAGGAGCCGCTGCTGGGCTTGCACTCGTCGGTTGAAGTATTGGTATTTTCGGCCTTGCTCCAAGACTTTGCCATGCTTGCCCATGAAGACGCCTCACCTGGGGGATGACTGGCCAGGGGCGACCGCGCGCGGTCGCCCCTGGGAGGATTCGGTCCAACGAAGGCGCGGACCCGGCCGCGCTCAACGCAAGCGGACTTCGGCCACAAACGGCAGCAGCGCCAGATGGCGGGCCCGCTTGATCGCCCGAGCCAATTGCCGCTGATGCTTGGCGCATGTGCCGGTTTGCTTGCGGCTTTTGATTTTGGCGTCGTCGGTCAGATACCGCTTGAGCAGGTCCACATTCTTATAATCGATGTGCTCGATTTTCTCGACGCAGAAGTAGCACACGCGCGGGCGGGCGTAGAAACGCCGCCGCGAAGAACTTTGACTGGCCACCATTCACCTCCTAAGTCACTGCCGGGTGCCGGGTCAGAAGCCCGGTTCTTCCTCGCCGTCGGTCGACATCGACGCCTCGGCCGAGGAATCGTAAGTAGATTGCTCGTCGTGCCCGTCGCCGCGTTGCAAGTCGTCGGTGTGCCCGGTGAAGCGGCGTCGGTCGCCGAGGATGATCATTTCGCTGGCGACGATCTCCACCGAATAGCGGCGCTGCCCGTTGGCGTCTTCCCACCGTCGGGTCTTCAGCCGGCCTTCGATGTAGACCTGTTCGCCCTTGCTCAGGAATTGCTTGCAAATTTCGGCCAGGCTGCCCCAGGCCACCACATTGAACCATTCGGTTTCACTGCGCCGTTCGCCTGCCGCGGTGTTCCAATAGCGCGTCGTAGCAACGGGAAAGGTCGCCACGGCCTGGCCCGAAGGCGTATAGCGCAAATCGGGATCGCGGCCCAACCGGCCGATGATCATGACTTTGTTCAGCCCTCGCCGCATCGTACTTTCTCCTTACAAACAGGCACGAGAGAACCGACCAACTCCTACATGGTGAGACGCTGCTTAGTGTTCGTCACGACGCACGAAGAGGAAGCGCATCACCGGCTCTTGCAAACGCAAAAACCGCTCCAATTGGGGCAAAGCCGCAGCCGGCATGTCCATATGCAACAGCACATAGTAGCCCTCGCGGCGCTTGCGAATGGGATAAGCCAACGTCTTCTTGCCCCAAATCTCGACCTTGGTAATGGTGCCGCCGGCCTTGGTAATGGCCTCTTTCACCCGTTCAACCACGCTTTGGAACGCGGCTTCGTCCAAATCGGGGTGGGCAATGAAGACCAATTCGTAGGGCCGGACGCGCGCGGGAGTGGGAATAGGGAGCGGGATGGATGACATGGAGAGACCTCCTTTCCACGGATAGATAGCCCCCGATCACCGTCGGGAGCGGAAAGGCACGCCGAAGCGCAACACAAGGCCAAGTTTAGCACACTTGCCCCGGTTTCGGCAAGGGTGAACGGGCGTGCCGAGGGTGGAGAAGGCCCACCGCCGCGCCTTTGCGGTCCAACCGCGCGGCTGCGCGCCCGGCCGTCCCAGCGGGTGCGCGTCGGGTGCGCTGTCGAGCCCGAAGCACACCCCGACCACCGCGGCCAACTTTCTGTGCAGAAGCGCGTCAGTTTGTGGTACAATAGGCTCCCGCCGAGGGCGTCGAGCCATGCCCTGGGCGGTTTTGCTGTGATACACCCCCGCGGGAACGCGCTCCCGCGCAAGATTGGCTTCTCAGGAGGAACGCTCTCATGGTGCGCATTCGGTTACGACGGGTGGGCGCCCGCAATCAGCCCAGTTTTCGCATCGTCGCGGTCGACAGCCGGGTAAAGCGGGACGGCAAATATTTGGAAAATTTGGGCTTTTACAACCCTCGCACCGACCCGCCCACGGTGGTGGTGCACGAAGACAAAGTCTACCGCTGGCTGTCGCACGGCGCGCAACCCAGCGAGTCGGTCGACCGGATCTTTCGCATGATCGGCCTGTGGGAACGCTACCAGCGCTTCAAGGCCGGCGAAGACCTTGAAACGCTGCTGGCCGAGGCGCAGGAGGCCCAAGCGCCCTATGTGCCCGGTCGCAAGACCAGCGCCGCGGCCATGGTCACCAGCAGCGAATGAGTCGCTTGCGAAACCGAAGCGGGGCCTCCAGCCCCGCTTTTTTGCCTGGCACGGCCGGTCGTTTGGAGGGAAGCAACCATGCGCGGTCAAAGTAGCCGAGCCAAGGCCTTGGTGCAGTTCATCGCCCGCAACCTGGCCTCCCAGCCCGAGCAAGTGTTCGTGGTGGAAGTGGCCGGTGGGCCAGCCAACCTGATCGAACTGGAAGTGGCCAAAGAGGACCTGGGCCGGCTCATCGGTCGCAATGGCCGCGTGGCAGACTCGATTCGCGCGCTGCTCCAAATCCTCACCCTGCAAGAAGGCCGCATGTACGAGTTGGAGATCGTCGATGCGGCCCGCCCCTTGGACGCGGGAGAGGTGACGCCATGAGCCCTCGTGCGCGCGGCGCATCGGGACGTCGTCGCGGCGGTCGTCGCATCCACGTGGACGATGCCCGTCGGGCGCGCGGGCGGGTCATCATCGGCCGCTTGCGCAAGCCCCACGGCATCCGCGGGGAGATGACCCTGGAGGTGCTCACCGACCATCCCGAGGCCCGCTTTTATCCGGGCGCGGTGATCTTCGTCGGCCCGCGGCACGTGCCCCTCACCTTGCGCAGCGTGCGCCCTTTTCGCGAAGGGCTCCTGGTGGCCTTCGAAGGCTACCCCGACCGCAGCGCGGTGGAAATCTTCCGCAACCAGTGGGTCACCATCCCCGCAGAGGAAGTGGCCGCGCCCGAAAGCGAAGACGAATATTACGACTTCGAAGTGCTGGGCTTAGAGGTGGTGACCGAAGAAGGCCGCGTCTTGGGCTCGTTGGTCGAGATCTTGGAAACCGGCGCCAACGATGTCTTCGTCGTCGAACCCGAACAAGGGCCGCCCATCCTGCTGCCAGTCATTGATGAAGTGATTCGCAAACTGGACTTCGAGGCCGGGCGGATCATCGTGCGCTTGTTGCCCGGTCTGCTACCCGAGTAGGGAGGCCCCTGATGCTGCTGCGCTCCGCGGTCCGTCGTCCTCGGATCGTGTTCATGGGATCGCCCGAATTCGCACTGCCCACGCTGGAAGCCCTGGTACGCCACTATCCGGTCGTGGGCGTGGTCACCCAGCCCGACAAACCCGCAGGACGGGGCAATCGGCTGAAGCCCCCGCCGGTCAAAGTGCGGGCCACCGAATTGGGCCTGCCCGTGATGCAGCCGCGGCGCCTGAGCGATCCGCAGGCCATGGCCACGCTGCGCGCGTGGAACCCGGACTTGATCGTAGTCGCGGCGTTTGGGCAAATTCTCAAACCCGAGGTGCTGCGCCTGCCCCGCTTTGGCTGCCTGAATGTGCACGCGTCACTGCTCCCGCGCTGGCGCGGCGCGGCGCCGATTCAGTACGCGCTGTTGCACGGCGACGCGCAAACCGGCGTCACCATCATGCAGATGGACGAAGGGCTGGACACCGGCCCGATTCTCAGCCAGCGGGCCACCACCATCTTGCCCGACGATACCGCGGCCAGCCTGAGCCAACGCCTGGCCCAAATGGGCGCGGAACTGCTCCTCGACACGTTGCCCCCCTACTTGGAAGGCGAGTTGGAGCCCCGCCCCCAAGACGAAAGCCTGGCCACCTACGCGCCTCGGCTCAAACGCTCGGACGGCGCGCTGGACTTCACCCGCAGCGCGGCCTATTTGGCGCGCCAAGTGCGGGCCTTCTACCCTTGGCCTGGCACCTTCTTGCCCTGGCGCGGCGGGCGCCTCAAGGTGCTGGCCGCCCATCCTGTGGAAGACGAGCCCAGCCCGGGCCCGGGCGTGCGGGTCCTGTACCGCGGATGGCCGGCTGTGGGCACCAGCGACGGCTTGCTGGTGCTCGACCAGGTGCAACCACCGGGCAAACGCCCCCTGCCAGGGGACGCCTTTGCCCGCGGCGCGCGGGATTGGGTCACGGCCTAAGCCTGACGGTCTGCCGAAGGCCCCGCGTAGCGGGCCAGCAGCCACGCGGCCACTCCGCTCAGCCCGGCCACGGCCAAAAACGCGTCGATCCAAAACCGCTCGGGGAACAAGCGAATCAACGTATCACTAACCGGAAAGAGCCACGAATCACCCTCGAAAAACAGGCGGTGGAAGAACACGAAGAACGGGCCAAAAGCCACCACCACGGTCACCCCAATGGCCACCATCAACCCCAATGTCAGCCACCCACCACGCGCCACAGCCCGCCGATAGGCGTCCCACGCCTCACCCCCACGCCGCCAAGCAAGCCCGCCCATCAGCCCCAAGACACCCCACGCGCCATAGCCCACCCGCAACGCAGCCTGCACCACCGCCTTGACATCCTCCAGGTGGCGGATCTCCCGCTCGTTGAACACGGGCCGATGGTCGGCAAAACGCAACGCGGTCAAGAACGAACGATCCGCATCGTTGAGCAGATATTGACGCGCCTGCTCGGCCCAATAGAGCCGCTCCGCGGTGGTGAAGCCATAAGGGTCAGGGGGAAACAGGGGCAGGCGATACTCGATTTGGATGAACAGCGGCGTGAGCAACAAACGCACCGCGGCCAAGACCAAGGCCACAGGCACCAAGCCAGTCACCAAGAGGGTCCACCAAGGTGTGAGGCGCATAAGGGCTCCTTGTCAGGGGGAAGGTTTGGGGGCCAGCAAATACCGCACCGCGATGGCATCGGTCAGCCAATCCACCGGCGCGCGGTCATCGGTGAACACCAGGCCGGGGCCCGGCCGTGGCGCGGGGTAGGCGGCCGCGTGCCGCACGGCTTGCACCAACCAGGGATGCGCATCCGCTTGGGCCAAGGCCTCGGCATTGGCGGCCAACGCGTGCTGCGGCGCAGGCACGGGCTCGGCCGTCGCATATAGCAGCGTGTTCCACGAGCCCGGCACATCCATGCCATACACCGTGGGGAAGACCTGCCGCAACGTGGCGACGAACGCGTCGACCAAGCGGCGGTCGTCGGGCGTGCGTACCACATTCAGCGCGACCGCGCCGCGAGGCGCCAACCGCTGCCGCACCAGGTCGAAGAATTCCACCGTGGTCAAATGGGGCGGGATGTAGGGCGGCCGGTACGCGTCCAAAATGATGAGGTCATAACGCGCGGCCGTGTTGCGCAGGCCCCGCCGTCCATCGTCCACCCACACCCGCAAGCCGGGGATGGCATCCAAACCAAAGAAACGCCGCCCCACCTCGACCACGGCTGGGTCCACCTCCCAGCCATCCACCTGCACGCCGGGGAAGAACGCGGCCGCTTGGCGGGCCGCGGTGCCGCCTGCCAAGCCCACAATGGCCACCCGACGCACCTGGTCAGGCGTCATCGCGGGCCAGAGGAAGGGCGCGGCGTGAAAATGCACCCACGTGCCACCCAAGGCCAAATGCTGCGGATGATATACCGACTGCACGCCCTGCCCTTCGTTGAGCAACAGCCATCGCCACCCGTCGGGCGTCTCAACGACTTGGATGTAATTGTAGGCCGATTCGGTCTCATACAACAATCCCGCGCGAGCCTTGATGGGGCCGCGTGCTCCCCAGAACCACACCCCCGCGGCCAAACCCAACAACACCACCGCAGTCAACCCGCGCGTGCGGCCGCGCGGCAGCAGCAACACGCCCAAGCCACCGGCCACCAAGCCGGCCAATACAAACGTGCGGGCCGTGCCCACCCAAGGTATCAACACCAACACCGCGCTGAACGAGCCCAGCACCGAGCCCCACGTCGAGGCCGCGTAGATGCGCCCGCTCACTTGGCCAGCGATGGTTGCGTCACGCAACGCTAACCGGATGAGGTAAGGCGACACCATGCCGAGCAAGGTGATGGGCAAGGCGAACAACAGCAGCACGGCCACGAACGCGGCCGCCAGGACCCCAACCGCCCAAGACGCGAAAGCCGCGTCGGCCCAGCGCAGCAGCGGCCGGGCCACCATGGGCACCACCATCAAGGCCGCGCCTGCCACGACCAGCGCCCATCCCAGCACCCCGGGATCGGGCCGTGCGTCGGCCAAACGTCCGCCCCATGTGTAACCAGCAGACAGATACACCAAAATCAGGCCAATGACCGTGGCCCAGACGATGTTCGTCACGCCGAAATGTTGCCCCAACAAACGCCCCGCCGTCAGTTCGACCACCAAAGTGGCCCAACCCGCCAAGAACGCCACGGCCAAGACCCCGCGCCAGGCCAAAGGAGAACGGTAGGACGTGCCTTGCCTCATGGGCCAAAGTGTACCACGCCCCATCAGCCTCGCGCCCAGGCCCACGACGGCACGACGCGCCCCACCCCGGCCCAGTGAGGATTGTCCCTTGGCAAGCCAGACGACTCGGGGTATGCTGAAAGATAGCCCTATCGGATCACAAAACAACCGCATGAGGAGGCGTCGCATGAGCGACTATCGCATTGAGAAAGACTCGCTGGGCGAGGTACGCGTGCCCGCGGACGCGTATTGGGGTGCCCAAACGCAACGCGCCATCGAGAACTTCCCCATCAGCGGCATTCGTTTCCCCCGGGTTTTCATTCAAGCGTTGGGGCTCATCAAGTATGCCGCGGCTAAGGTGAACCGCGACTTGGGGCTGCTGGACGAAGAGCGGGCCCAGGCCATCATGCGGGCCGCAGAAGAGGTGGCCGCAGGCAAGTGGGATGCGCACTTCCCCCTGGACATCTTCCAGACGGGTTCGGGCACCAGCACCAACATGAACGCGAACGAGGTGATTGCCAACCGGGCCAACGAACTCCTGGGCCAGCCTTTGGGCACCAAACATCCCGTTCACCCCAACGATCATGTGAACATGGGGCAATCGTCCAACGATGTCATCCCTACGGCCATTCACGTGGCGGCCTACATTGAAGTTGACCAAGTGCTGCTGCCCGCGCTGGAGCACCTGCGGGACGTGCTGCGGGCCCGGGCCGAAGATTGGGACCATCTGGTCAAGACCGGCCGCACCCATTTGATGGACGCCATGCCCATTCGGCTGGGGCAGGAATTCTCTGGTTGGACCCGGCAGATCGAGTTGGGCATCGAACGGGTGAAGGCCGCGCTGCCGCGTTTGGCTGAGTTGGCCATTGGCGGTACGGCTGTAGGCACGGGCATCAACACCCATCCCGAATTCGGGCGCCGCATGGCCGAGGAACTGAGCCGACTCACAGGCCTGCCCCTGCGGGAGGCGGTCAACCACTTCGAGGCTCAATCGGCCCAAGACGCGGCCGTGGAACTGAGCGGCGCGCTCAAGACCGTGGCGGCCAGCCTGATGAAGATGGCCAACGACCTTCGCTGGATGAACAGCGGCCCCATCGCGGGCCTGGGCGAAATTCGCCTTAAGGCGTTGCAACCGGGTTCGTCCATCATGCCGGGCAAAGTCAACCCCGTGATCTCTGAGGCCGTGCGCATGGTCGCGGCCCAGGTCTTTGGCAACGACGTGGCCATCACCTGGGGCGGCGCCTTGGGCGATTTCCAACTGAACGTCATGCTGCCCGTCATCGCCCACAACCTGCTCCAGTCCATCACCATTTTGGGCAACGTGGCCCGGGTGTTCGCGGACAAGGCCCTCACCGGCTTCACGGTCAATGAGGCCCACATCCAAGAACTGGTAGGCCGCAACCCCATCTTGGGCACGGCGCTCAACCCCATTATCGGCTATGACAAGGCTGCGGAGGTGGTCAAGAAGGCCTTGAAAGAGGGCCGCACGGTCAAAGAGGTGGTTGTCGAAATGGGCTTGCTCACGCCTGAAGAGGCCGAGCAGGTATTGGACCCGCGCAAGTTGACCGAGCCTGGCCTGCGCAAGAAGTAGTCGGCCATGGTACCGTGAGCACACCGCCCCCGCGGCGGACAACACCCCTGGCCGACCAAACAGCGGGGCGCGTCGACGCGCCCCGCTGCAATTTTCACGCTGGGCCTCCGTCATGCCAAGGCGAGCCCAGGCGCAAGGTGCCGCCCGCATCAGCCCCGTGTCGCGTCGGCCCTCACAAAGCCACCCGGGGCCGAAAACGGTGCAACCGCAGGCTGTTGGTGACCACGAACACGCTGCTCAAGCCCATGGCGCCCGCGGCCAACATTGGATGCAGCAGCCCGGCCGCAGCCGCGGGAATAAGCAAAACGTTGTAAATGAAGGCCCAGAACAGGTTTTGCTTGATGGTGCGCAGCGTGGCCCGAGCCAGTTCCACCGCGCGGGGCACCCCGCGCGGATCGCCGCCCACCAACACCACGTCGGCCGTCGCGATGGCCACGTCGGTGCCGGTGCCAATGGCAATGCCCACATCGGCCTGGGCCAAAGCCGGCGCGTCGTTGATGCCGTCGCCGACCATGCCCACCACCCGGCCTTCCCGCTGCAACTGCTGCACAACGCGACGCTTCTGACCGGGCAGCACTTCGGCATAGACTTCGTCGATGCCTACTTCGCGCGCGATGGCCTGCGCGGTGCGTTGGTTGTCGCCTGTGAGGAGGACGACCCGCAGTCCCAGCGCCTTGAGCGCGGCCACGGCCTCGCGCGCCTCGGGCTTGAGGGTGTCGGCCACGGCCAACAGCCCCACCACCCGGTCGGCCATGCCAACCAACATCACGGTGCGCCCCAATGCCTGCTGCTCGGCCACGGCCTGAGTCACCGCCTCGGGCACCACAAAGCCCTGTTCGCGCACAAACTCAGGCGTGCCCACGACCACCCATTGGCCTTGCACGCGCGCGCCGACGCCTTTGCCCGCGTAGGCTTGGAAATCGCGCACCGGCTCAGGCAGAGACAGCCCGCGCGCTTGTGCCGCCTGCACCACGGCTTGCGCCACCGGGTGCTCGCTCAAACGCTCGACCGCGGCGGCCCAGGCCAAAACTTCGTCTTCGGGCCACGCGTCGAGGGTCTGCCACGCGACCAGCCGGGGTTCGCCCCGGGTGATGGTCCCGGTCTTGTCAAGCACGACGGTGTCCATCTCGCCCGCGCGCTCCAGCACCGCGGCCGACTTGAAGAGCACGCCCATCTCCGCGCCCCGGCCCGTGCCCACCATCACCGCGGTGGGCGTGGCCAGGCCCATCGCGCACGGACACGCGATGACCAGCACGGCCACCGCGTTCACCACGGCACGGGTGAGCGGGTCGGGCACTGCGATGAACGCGGGCAAAATCCAATACCACGCCACAAAGGTCAACCCCGCGATGGCCACCACCACGGGCACAAACACGGCCGCGATGCGATCAGCCCATTGCTGAATGGGCGCTTTGGAGCCCTGCGCGTCTTCCACCATCTTGACGATTTGGGCCAGCACCGTGTCTTTGCCCACCCGGGTGGCCCGAACCTTGAGCGCGCCCAGCCGGTTTAGCGTCGCGCCAATGACCTCATCGCCCGGGCCTTTGTCCACTGGCATGGATTCGCCCGTAAGCATCGATTCGTCTACCGACGAGCGGCCTTCGAGCACCACCCCGTCGGTCGGAATCTGCTCGCCCGGCCGAATCAGCAGCACGTCCCCCACTTGCACCTCTTCGACGGGGACCTCAACCTCTTGGCCCGCGCGCAGCACCCGCGCGGTGCGCACTTGCAGGCGCAGCAGTTTGCGAATGGCATCGCTGGTGTGCCCTTTGGCCCGGGCTTCTAAGAACTTGCCCACCCGAATGAGGGTGATGATGACCGCCGCGGTCTCGAAATAGAGATGACCAGGCAGCCAACCCAACAGCACGGCCAAAGAATAACCATAGGCCATGGACGAGCCCAGCGCGACCAGCACATCCATATTTGCGGCGCGGTTGCGCAAGGCCTTATACGCGCCGGTGTAGTAAGGCCCCCCCACGATAAACTGCACGGGCGTGGCCAACGCGGCCAAAAGCCAGCCAAACCAAGGGGCTTGGCGCCACGCAAGAGGCCAAAGGCCTAAATCGCTCCCCATAGAAAGCACGAACAGCGGCCCCGTGAAGAGCACGCCCAAAAGCAACAAGCGCCGTTGCCGTGCGGCTTCGGCCTGGCGGGCCTGGGCTTCGATGTCGACGGCTTCGTCGGTGAGCAGAATCGCCTTGAACCCCGCGCGCCGAATGGCCCGCTGGATATCGGCCGGCTGGGCCAATGTGGGCAGGTAACGCACTCGCGCCCGTTCATTGACAAAATTCACTTGGGCCTCGACCACCCCATCCACCGCGCGCAGGCGCTCTTCCAAGGCTCGGGCGTCGTTGTCGTCGCTCAGGCCCCGCACCAGCAGATCCACCTCGCCCAAAGGCACCTGATAACCGGCCTGCTCGACTTGCCGGACCAACACCTCCAGCCGGGCCGCTTCGGGGTCGTCGAGCACCACGGTCGCGCGCTCGGTGGTCAGGTTGACCACCACCTCTCGCACGCCGGGCGCTTTTTTCAAACTGCGCTCAACGCTCAACACACAATTCGCGCAGGTCATGCCCTGCACGGGCAACGTAATTTGGCGAGTCATAGGGCTCCTTGGGTTGGGGAAAGGCTCCGCGCGGGCTTAGTTCAGCCGCTGCGCAGCCGGATAGTGAATTTCGGCCAAACGCTGACGGATTTGCTCTTCCGTCGCCGGTGCCTCAAAGGTCACTTCCACCGTTTTGCCGGGCACTTCCGCGTACACATCCAGCACCCCGTCCAGCGCGCGCAACTCCCGCTCGATGGTCATCACGCAATGATGGCATGAAATGTTGGGCACCAGATACTTGACCGTGGGCATAGGGACCTCCTGCAGAATGGCACGAATTCTCTTAAACGCATTGTACCCCGCGTGAGGCGCGCGGGATAGGCCAAATGGCCTATGCGACCATACGCGGGCCGCGCTATTTGGGGTCTGCAATCAAAATGAGGAACTCCCCACCGGCTACGGAAAGCCACCGGGCACGAAAGCCAAACTCGTGCGGCCGGGCCACCAAGGCCGCGCATTCCTCCTGGTGGTTGCGACAGAAATGGGTGGCCGTGGGCTCTGGGCCTCGGAAGATGAGCATACGCACCCGCTGCTGACGCAGAAAGGCCAACAACGAACCCTGGCTGTGAGCCCATTGCTCGTCCACCGCGATGAAGTTGGGCCCCAAATACACATCCAAAGCCCCTTCCGCGCCCAGCACTGGCACCGTCCCGGCCAAGGGGAGGTCGCGGGCGAACGCGGCCAAGGCGGGCACCACCCGTTCCGCGGACGCGTGCAGCCAGACGTCCACCCGGTGGTTCTGGCCGTAGCGCGCGAGGCCGAGCACCAGCAGCACGCTCAGCCCCAGGTTGGCCCAGGCCCCCGCACGTTGATGTGCGGAGGGCACATCGGCCTCTTGCGGAGCCACGGCTAACACGCCGGCCACGCCGCCCAAAAGGCCCGCGATCCAGGCATAATGACTGTGGGGGAAGATGAACAGCATGGCACCCAACGCGGGCGTCATGGCCAATCCCGGCCAAGGCCATGGCCCCGCGCCCAAACGGCGCAGCACTGACCGGGCCCGACCACGACGCCAACGCCAAAGCCAGACCACCGAGCCCAGCGCGACGCCGAACAAAAGTCGCGCCCGAGTTGCGGCCCACAGGCCCGCGCCCACGCCGTCGAACAAGTCCAGCAGCCCAGCGTCTTGCGCCGCGGCGTGCGCGTTGGCTTGGATATGGGCCCAAATCGCGGCAGGGTTGGCCCGCAAAGCGTCCCAAATGGTATGCGTGTCAGGGCCGAAATAGCGGGCAATGGTCGGCTGAATGCCTGTGCCACGCCACGGATCGGGGATGTCGTCACCCAGCGCCGCGCGGCGCACGGTGAAGTGTTGGGCAAAGGCGTTCCACGAGCGACCGGGCTGCAAAGGCGAGCCCCACACCAGCAGCGGGAACAAGGCCACAGCCGCCAAACCCAGCCAGTCCGCCCGCCAGGCCGGCCCGCGACCGGCGCGACGGTCACGCCAAACCAAGACGAAAGCCACCAGCCAAGTCAGCCCGGCTGCCAACGCCATCTCGGGACGAATGTAGGCCGCGGTCCACAGCACCACGCCCGCGGCCGCCCAGCGCCAACCCAGCGGCCGGCCGCGCGCGCCCCATACGGCCCCCAGACCGGCCAGGATCCAAGCCACCGCGAAGGACGAAACACGCGGCCAGACCAGCGCGTTCCCGCGTGCGGTGAGCACCCACCACGCGCTCAGTCCCGCGACCCACGCCCACACGCCTGCGCGGCGCAAGGCCCAATAGGCAGACAGGGCCACCAGCAGCGCGACGGCCCGATAAGCCATGTAATACAGCCGCAAGGGTTCGGGTTCCACCCAAGCCAGCAGGCGGTAGAACAACGCGTACAGGGGGGCATACTCCGGCGGCAGCGCGTGCCACGCCAGCCGCAATCCCCGCCACATGTAGGCGGACTCATCCCACACCTCAATGGCCGCGACCCGTTCCAAAGGCGCGAAGAACAGGCCACCCAAGACGATCAGGCCCAGGGCCCAAATGGCATCGGCCAAGGCCCTGGGCCCACCCTCGCGGAGTCGGCGACGAAGTGCGATCATGATTCCCGCGCTCCGCGGGCCGAAGAGGGTTAGTCCCCCTTGCCCAACCCCATGCGGCTCAGCACATCGCCCTTGGTGGCCTGGTAAGAGAACACGCCCACCACGTGAATGAGCACCAAGGCAGCCAAGACGAACTTGAACGTGAGATGCGAACCCACGGCCCGCACCTCAAAGTTCAAACCCCGAATGTCGAAGAACGGTGACAGGCCCAAGCCGCTCTGGGTCAGAATGCCCACGCCCGTCACGACCATGACCAGAATGAACAAGTACAGCAGCGCGTGCACCGCTTTGTAGAGCAGCAGCCGCGGACCACTCATGCCCTCCGGCGGCGCGGGCTGGGGCGTGCGGAATTTGAAGTACAGGCGCAGCACGGTCATGATGAGCACTGCATACCCCAAAACCGCGTGGAGCCGAAAGAGGGGTTGCTTGAGGGGGGCGTTGAAATCCAATCGGGTCATGATCAAGCCGATCACGAACAGGCCCAAGAGGGCCGCGGCCGTGAGCCAGTGCAACCAAATCATGGCTCGGCTGTAACGCGTCGGGGACATAAGCACCTCCTGTTGCCGGGGAATGAGCCTTGTCGGGTAGGCTAATCATACCAAAAAGCGTTCTAAATCGACCACGCAATAGCCCCCAAGCCTTGCAATTTGCCGCGCGTTTGGTACAATTGGGAGTGGCGCTGGGGGCTCGTCTAAGCGGCAGGACAGCGGACTTTGGATCCGTACGTGGTGGTTCGAGTCCACCGCCCCCAGCCAACGCCCCCTGATGGGGGCTTTTTCTTTCTACCCCGTTCTGCGGAGGCAAGCGCATGTACACCGTGGCCGTACGGCGGGACTTCATCGCCCAGCATTATCTCATCGGCGGCGATTGGGGCCCTGAAAACGAGAAACACTCCCACCACTATGTGGTCGAAGTGCGCCTGGAAGGCCCCACCCTGGACCAGCATGGGTATTTGGTGGACATTGTGGCCATTGAGCAGGCCCTGGACGCCCTCGTGGCGCGCTATCGCGACCGCACTTTGAACGACTTGCCTGAATTCGCGGGGCTCAACCCCAGCCTGGAGCACTTTGCCCGCATTTGGGCCGAGGCCTTGGTGCAGCGCTTGGCTTTGCCCACGGTGCAGCGCCTTACCGTGGTGTTGTGGGAACACGACCAGGCTTGGGCTGCCTATACTTGGGAACGCCCGGCCTCCTAAGCCGGCCATGCACATCGGCTTGGTCATTTACGGCAGCCTGGAAACCCTCTCAGGCGGCTATCTCTACGACCGGCACTTGGTGGCGCGTTTACGGTCTTTGGGCGCCCGCGTGACCGTGTTTGCGCGGCCCTGGCGGCACTACGCCGCCCACTTGGCCGACCACTTCGTGCCCCAATGGCGCCGCGCCCTGCTGCACGCGCGGGTGGACCTGTGGCTTCAGGACGAACTCAACCATCCCTCGCTCTTCTGGCTCAACCGCACCTTGGCCCGCACCCAGCCCCATGTCCCCCGGGTGGCCATCGTCCATCACTTGCGCGTGCAAGAACGCCACCCCTGGCCCGTGCGTGGGCTCTATCGTGCGGTTGAGCGCACCTATTTACGCACGTTGACCGCGGCCGTCTACAACAGTCGCACCACCCGAGACGCGGTCACAGCCTTGCGCGGTGCCCCCCTACCCGGCTTGGTAGCCTACCCGGGCAAGGATAGCCTGCCCACCCCCCGCCTGGATGCCGCGACCTTGTGGACGCGCGCCCATGAACCTGGCCCGCTACGCGCCCTGGCCGTTGGCAACCTCATCCCCCGCAAGGGGCTGCACGTGCTGTTGGACGCGCTGCGCCGTTTGCCCCTCGGCACCGTCACGGTGGACATCGTGGGCCGTGATGATGTGCACCCGGGCTACGCGCGGCGCCTGCGCGCCCAAGTGCGACGGTGGGGGCTGGGCCAAGTCGTGCGGTTTCACGGCCGGGTGGACGGCTCCGCGTTGGCCGGGCTGTACCGTCGCGCGCAGGTGTTCGTCTTGCCCTCGCAGTATGAAGGCTACGGCATTGTCTACGCGGAAGCCCTGGGCTTTGGGCTGCCCGTGCTGGCCAGTCGCGCGGGCGCGGCCCACGAGATCATCACCCCCGGCCGCGAAGGCGCGCTGGTCGCGGTGGACGACGCAGCCGCCATTGCCCGGCATCTGGCCGCATGGGCGTCCCAGCGGGACCGTCTGGCCACGCAGGCCATTGCGGCTCGCGCGCGCTACGAACAACTGCCCACGTGGGATGAAAGCATGGGCCAAGCCGCGCGCTGGCTGCTGGAGATGGCCGCGGCCGCCCGGTCCTCGGCCGCGGCTGCCTGAGCCCCCAAGGCAAACGGAGGCGCGTCGCGCGCCTCCGTTGCTTCGGCGTCGATTGGGGAACCACGCGCGAGGCTCAGGTACCCTCTTCCCACGAGTGCAGGTAGCGCTCCTGCTCTTCGGTCAGGGAGTCGATGCGCACGCCCATGGCATCTAACTTGAGGCGAGCGATGTTCAAGTCGATTTCGCGCGGCACCGAATACACGCGCGGCTGCAACTCAGCCCCGTGTTGGACCAAATACTCCGCGCTCAGGGCCTGATTGGCAAACGACATGTCCATGACGCTGGCGGGGTGCCCCTCGGCCGCGGCCAGGTTGAGCAAGCGCCCCTCCGCCAGCAAGTAGATGCGGCGGCCATCGGCCAACGTGTACTCATCCACAAAAGGCCGCACCCGCCGCTTGCGCACGGCCAACTCTTCCAGCGCGGGAATGTTGATTTCCACGTTGAAGTGCCCCGAGTTGGCCACCATCGCGCCGTCTTTCATCACTTCGAAATGAGGGCGGTCAATGACGTGCAGGTCCCCGGTGACGGTGATGAACACATCGCCCTCACGCGCCGCGTCGGCCATGGGCATGACCCGATAGCCATCCATCGCGGCTTCCAGGGCCTTGAGGGGGTCGACCTCGGTAACGATGACCTGCGCGCCCATGCCCGCGGCCCGCATGGCCACGCCTCGCCCGCACCAGCCATAGCCCGCGACCACGACCGTGCGACCCGCGAGCAGAATGTTGGTCGCCCGCAACAAGCCGTCGATGGTAGATTGGCCCGTGCCATAGCGGTTGTCGAACAAGTGCTTGGTGAGCGCGTCGTTGACCGCGATGACGGGGTAGGCCAAGGCCCCATCTTCGGCCATGGCGCGCAGCCGAATGACGCCGGTGGTGGTCTCTTCGGTGCCGCCGATGATGTTGGGCAACAGATCACGGCGCTCTTTGTGCAGCGTGCTCACCAGATCCGCGCCGTCGTCCATCGTGATGTGGGGGGCCAGATCCAGGGCGGCCCGCAAGTGGCTGTAGTAGGTCTCGGTGTCTTCGCCCTTGATGGCAAAGACAGGAATGTCGTAGTGCTTGACCAGCGCGGCCGCGACGTCGTCTTGCGTCGACAGCGGGTTGGACGCCGTCAGCACCACCTCTGCACCACCGGCCTTGAGGGTGCGCATAAGATTGGCCGTTTCGGTGGTCACATGCAAGCACGCGGCAATGCGTCTGCCGGCCAAGGGTTTTTCCCGCTCAAAGCGCTCGCGAATCATGCGCAAGACCGGCATGTCGCGATCCGCCCACTCAATGCGCAGTTTGCCGTCGTCGGCCAGTTGGAGATCTTTGACATGGAACTTCATGGGGGGCTCCTTGAGGAAGAAAGATAGCAGACAACCAAAAGCGAGAGGAAGAAGCACGAGGTTGGGGATCACGTCCGTATGGAGTGGGGGAAAGGCTCGCCAAAGGCCTCTTCATAGCGGGCGGTGAACATCTCCCAGGTGAAGGTGTGACTTTGCGGCCCGCGCGCCTCAACACAAAACGAGGCCGCGAGCGCGCCCATCCGTCCGGCCTGAGCCGGCGTGAGGCCCAGCAGCATGCCCTTGATGAACCCGCCCCGATACGCGTCCCCCGCGCCGGTCGGGTCGGCCATGTGGCGAATGGGCGCGATGGGCACCTGATACTCGTCCTCGGCCGTGTAGATGTGCGATCCCAACTCCCCCTTGGTGATGACCACCATGTGGGCGCGGCGGCGCATGGCCGAGACATCCCAACCGGTTTTCTGCTGCACAATGCCATACTCGAATTCGTTGAAACACACGGCCCGCGCGCGCTCGATCCCTTCCCGCAAATCGTCCCCTGACAAACGCACCACCTGCTGACCGGGGTCATAACAGAAGTCCACCCCCATGGCCTTAGCCTCCCGCACCCGTTTGCGCATGGTCTCGGGGTCTTCGGGCGAGATGACGACCACATCCGGCCGTTGGGGCAGGTCAAACAACGACAGATCACGCGCGTGGGTCATGGCCCCGGGGTAGAACATCCCCAGTTGGGACTGACGCAAATCGGTCACGCCAAAGAAGGCCGCGGTGTGCTCACCGGGGATGACCCGAATGGCCGAGGTATCCACATTGTGGGCCTCGAGCCACTCGCGATACTCGTCAAAATCTTCACCCACGGCGGCCAACACTTGGGGACGCTCTCCGAGCAGGGCCAAGGTGTAAGCGATGTTGGGCGCAGTGCCGCCCCGACGGCGCACCATACCGTCCACCAAAAAGGAGAGCGCGAACGGCTCATCGTGATTGCGGGGCAGAAAATCGTGGAAATCGCCCGGAAAGCGCATCAAGAAGTCAAACGCGACCGAGCCAGAAATCACCACGCGCGCCATGGGCTCCCTCCCCAAGGGGTTGGTCAGGCCGCTCCAATGATCCGAGCGATGTTCTGCTCGAAGGGGGGGTAGATGATCCCCCGATCGGTGACGATGGCCGTGATGAGGCGGTGCGGTGTGACATCAAAGGCCGGGTTGCGGGCCGAGGCTTGCGCTGGCGTGGCCGGACGCCCCCGATATTGGATGTCCAGCACTTCCACGGGGTCGCGCATCTCAATGGGAATGAGCCCGCCATGGGCGAGGCTCAGGTCGAACGTCGAGGTGGGCACCACCGGATAGAAGGGCACGCCATTGTCGTGTGCGGCCAAGGCCAACATGTAGGTGCCGATCTTGTTGGCCACATCGCCATTGGCGGCCACACGATCCGCGCCCACGAACACTTTTTGCACTTCCCCGCGGCTGAGGAAGAAACCGGCCGCGTTGTCGGTGATGATGTCGTAGGGAATGCCGTATTGCTCCAGTTCCCACGCGGTCAGGCGCGCGCCTTGCAGGCGAGGCCGGGTCTCGTCGACCAGCACGTGAATGCGCTTGCCTTGCTCGTGGGCCATGCGAATGACCCCCAGCGCGGTGCCCCAATCCACCGTGGCCAGCGCGCCCGTGTTGCAATGGTGGAGGACGGTGTCGCCATCTTGAATCAACGCCGCGCCGAACTCGGCCATGCGCTTGTTGAGGGCCACGTCCTCGTCCGCGATGCGCTGGGCCTCCTCCAACACCGCGGCCCGGATGTCGTCGGCGCCGCCTGATACGCTTTCAGCCACCCGGAGCACCCGGTCCACAGCCCACGCCAAGTTCACCGCGGTAGGGCGTGCGGCTTTGAGCACCTCCGCGGCCTGGTGCAGCGTGGCCATGACGTCTTGCCGCGCGCCTCGGGCCTGTTGGGCTGCCAACGCCATGCCAAAGGCCGCGGCCGCGCCAATGGCTGGCGCGCCGCGCACCACCATGTCACGAATAGCCGCGGCGACCTCCTGATAGGTACCCAGCCGCACCCGGCGGAATTCCGCCGGCAGCAGCCTTTGGTCGATCAGCAGCAATTGGCCGTGGGCGAAATCCCATTCAACGCTGCGCATGGCCTTGCCTCGCGAAGAAAATGCGGCGCCCGCATCGCGCGCCGCCCCGCAGTGTATCACAGATGGCGGGGGGTGTCAAAAGCCGCGGCGGGTCCTCCGCGCGGCGCACCCGGCCGAGGGATGCGGTATAATCCTCGCATCTTCGGCAAGGACAGGGTCATGCTCGGCAATCTCGCGCCCGAAACGCTGCGCCTCGTGGCCATGCTCGCGTCGGCTTGGGCCGTGGCCTTTGGCGTCGCGCTGTGGGTATCGACCTTGGTGTGGACGTTTCGCGACATCCGCAGCCGCACGCGAGACCCCTTTTTGCGCCTTTTGGCCGTTCTGGTCGTGGCGGTGCTCTTCCTGCCTGGGGTGGTGGTCTATTGGCTCTTGCGCCCCCCTTTGACCTTGGAAGAAGACTACCGCCGCGCGCTGGAGGAAGAGGCCTTGCTGCAAACCTTGGACGAGGCGCGACGCTGCCCTGGCTGTGCGCGTCGGGTCGAGCCCGATTGGATCGTATGCCCTCATTGCCACACCAAACTGCGCAAGACCTGTCACCACTGTGGCCGACTGCTGGAACTGCCCTGGAATCTGTGCCCCTATTGCGGCACCCCCGTGCCCGGCATGCGCCGTGAAGACCTGACCTTGGACGAGGTGTTGGAGCAAACGAGCCCGCCATCGCCGCCGGACGATGCCCCAGACAAGGCCGCAGAAGCGCCTGCTCCACCGTCTGCTGAGGCCTCGTCATCATGACGCTGGAATTTTTGCCCGCGCGCGTGCGCCGTTGGATGGATAAATGGTGGTATGGTGAGCCCGCGGCCGAAGACACGGTCGCGGTGCTGGATACGGTCTCAACGGCTTTGTGGCTGGCAGGCCTCACCCCGGCCCAACTGCTCGCCACGCATCAGCATCAACGCGATGGCCGCCAAACCACCCCCAATGATTGCGCGGTGGTCAGCATGGCCATGGTCATCCATCAGGCCTTGCTGCTCGCGGGGTACCACCGCGTCCATGTGCCCTACCCCGACCTGGCTCGGGCCATGGACCTCGCGCCCTTCTTCGGCTTGGGCTTCTACCGGGTGCCGTTCGTGGGCGCGGTCCCCCCCGGCCGGGCCGCGGCCGCGCTGCGTTGTTTGGCCCGCGCGTTCGTGGCCCACGGCTACCCGCGGCCGTGGCGGGTGAAGGTGCAGGGGCGCCTGCGCCTCGCGGATCTGGTGGAACGGCTGCGCCTCGGCCACCCCACCATCCTCTACGGCGTCTGGCCCGACGGGATGCCCCACGCGGTAGTGCTCGCGGGCTATGACCCCCTCACAGACCAGTGGTACTTGTTGGACCCCGGCTACCCTCTGCCCTATCGGCCGCAGCCCATGTTCGCACGCTGGCCCACGGCCACGCTCTTGGACTGGTGGGGCCGACGCTACTTCGCCTATCAGCGGTACACCGCGGTGTGGTTGAGCGACATCCCCCGACCTCATCTCGTGGCCGAAGCGGAGCCCGTCCCCCAACCCCTGCCCTTGGCCCCTGCGGCATAGCGCCCAACCACCAACCGCCAACCTCCCCCTCACTCGCAACTTGAGAGTTTTTGAGAGAAGCGCGCGCCTATAACCAGGCTGCGCGGAGAGCCGCGCAGGAGGTGAGCGATGGAAGTCCCTCGACATTGGCGGTTGAAGCGCCAGCGTTACGCGCTGATCGGCGAGGTATGCCCCTCGTGCGGGGCCAAACTCTTCCCCCCGCGGGACGTGTGCCCGACCTGCCAGGCCGAAGCCAAGACCCTGTATCGGTTTTCGGGCCGGGGCGAGGTCGTCTCGTTCACGACGGTGACCCAACCGCCCGCGGAGTTCGCCGCGCAGGCGCCGTATGTGATTGCGCTGGTGCGGCTGGAAGAAGGCCCTATGCTGACCGCGCAACTCACCGACTTGGGCGACCAAGAGCCTTACATCGGCATGCCCGTGGAGATGGTCACCCGGCGTCTGCGCACCGACCAGGGCGCGCGGGGGGTGATCTTGTATGGCTACAAGTTCCGGCCTCGCTTGCAGGCCACGGCGCGCGCCTGACGCCTTCTGAGCCCGCGCCTTTGCCGCGCGTGACGCGCGGCTTTTTCTTTGCCTGGGGGAACCGGCTCCGCCGCGGCCGGCCGGCGTCACCGCGACGGTGTTGGCTCGGCGAGTTCCTGCACGCAGCGATAGCCATGGCGGGGGTTGCCCCAATCCTTAGGCCGAGCGTTGACCTGCCCGCTGTAGCCCACATACCACGCGCGGGTTGCGTCGAATGCTTCGCCGGACCAATAGTAGATGGGCGGCTGGTCAGGCGCCCAGAGGGGCGTTTCTTTGTCTGGCCGTAGCAGGCACTCGGCCCGCCCCGGCAGGCCGTTCCACACGCAGCCCGCGGGTTGGCCGTGGTGCACCAAAGCCGCGACCAACTCGGCCGTGGTGGGCATGCGCCAGAAGTCCTGCCGCGTGGGCAACAAGCGGGTGCCGGTTGCGTCTAAGTAGCGGCACAAGCCGGTGCGCAGCATGTCGGCCTGCTGCGCGTGGCCGGCGGGTAGGGCCGCGCCTGCCTTCAGCCCCACGGGCGGGCGACCATACCAGGCCAGCGCGTCCCAACTGGGGTAGCCGCCCCACGGCTGTTGCCAATTCCAACCCGGCCCCGCGGGCGCCCAGCGCAAGGCCGGGCCTATGGCGGGCACGATGACCCGCGCGCCCCGGTCGCCATCGTCGACCCGGCGCAGCACCCGCGGCAGCATGACCGCACTCACGGCCAGCGAGACCAAAACCGGCGGCAGCAGGGCCCAGCCCCAGCGCCGGCGGGCCGCCGCGGGCGAAGGGTCCCACGCGACGGGGCCGCCCCAGGTCAAGGCCCCGCCCAGCAGCACCGGGCCCAAGGTCAAGGGCAGCCAAGCCAACAGGCGCGCGGGCGGCACCCGCCCCCAGCGCGAGGCGAACACCCACAGGCTGAACAGGCCCGCCGCGATCACGCTCAAGAGACCACCCCCGCGCGGCCAACGCAATGCCACCAGCGCCAGCGCGAGGCTAATGCCCGCGGGGGCAAAGTAATACAGAGGCTCGGGCCAGGGCAACCCCCAGGCCTCGTAATAGAACTCGGCCCAGCCCCAAAACGTCCACGCGGTGGCAACGAGCACGCTCGCCACCGCGGCAGCGCGCCCCACCGCGACCCGCAACCGCGGTTTGGGTCCCATGACGACCTCCTGCGGCCATGCCAAAAGCCACGGCCCCGGCGTGTACACCGGGGCCGCGAAGCGCAGCGGTTCATTCTGGATCGGTGGGCGGGCGTTGGCCCTTTTGCGATTGCAGGGCCTGCCACACCTTTTCGGGTGTGATGGGCAAATCGTCAATGTGCACGCCCACCGCGTCGTAAATGGCGTTGCCCACCGCGGGCGCGACACCATCCATGGGAATCTCAGCCACGGCCTTGACGCCAAAGGGATGGCTGGGCTCGAAGGTCTCGACGAACGCGACTTCCAGTTCGGGCATCTCGTGGGCTTGGTAAATGTGGTAATCGCGGAAACTGCGCTCGCGTACCCGGCCGCGCTCGTCAAAGGTCATGGCCTCGCTGGTAGCATACCCCAAGGCTTGGGTCATGCCGCCCTCGATTTGCCCCGATGCGGTCACGGGGTTGACAATGACCCCCGCGTCGACGACCATGAGAAGCCGGTCCACGGTGAACGCGCCGGTTTGGGTGTCGACAGTGACCTCCGCGAATTGGGCGGCAAAGGGCGGCGGCGCGACGGGCGACATGTGCGACGCGACGGCCATGATCTGCTCTTGGTCCGCGTGGTGCAGCGCGTGGTGGCCGATCTCGGCCAGGGTGACGAACCGACCGTCGGGCGCGATGGCCTTGCGGTCTTCGAGCAGAATGTCGTCGGGCCGCACCTCGGGCCCATCCCCGCGCGCGTTGAGCATGGCCGCGGCCCGCTCCCGGAGGCGCGCGGCGACCTGCTCCGCGGCCTTGACCACGGCCGCGCCGCTGATGTAGGTGGTGCTGGACGCATACGCGCCTTTGTCGAAGGGCGTGAAGTCGGTGTCGGACGAGTAGACGATGATGTCGTCCAAGGGCACGCCCAAAATCTCCGCGGCCATTTGGGCCAACACCGTGTCGGACCCGGTGCCCAGGTCGGTCGCGCCGACCAGCAGGTTGAACGAGCCATCTTCGTTGAGTTTGATGCTCGCGCCGCCCATATCTAAATAGGGGATGGCCGTGCCTTGCATCACCAGCGCGACACCAATGCCCCGTCGCAAATGCGGCTGGCCCGGCACCGTGTGCCACTCAGGGTTGCCATACTTGGCATCCCAATCGATCAGACGCTTGCCCAAGGCCACGGCCTCGGCCAGCGCGTTGGTCTCAATGGTCTCGGGCCGCGGTTCCCGCCCTTCAGACCACGCGGTGCTGAAGGGATGCAGTTCGCCAGGCCGCAGCGCGTTCTTGAGGCGGAACTCGATAGGGTCCAACCCCAGCGCGTGCGCGATTTTTTCCATGTGGCGTTCGACGGGCCAAAAGCCCTGGGGCACGCCATAGCCGCGAAACGCGCCGGACGGCGGCGTGTTGGTGTACACCACATCCGCGTAGAAGCGAATGTTGGGGGACTGCCGATAAGGGCCGTCGCCCACATACAAGGCCATAGCCTTGTGGCCCGTGTTGCCCGCGACGGTGAGCGCGTGGCCGCCATACGCGCCGGTGTCGGAAATCAAATACATCTCGTTGGCCGTGATGGTGCCGTCCTTTTTCACGCCCGTCTTCATGCGAATGATCATCGGATGCCGCGACCGCGCGGCCAAAAATTCTTCCTCACGGGTGTATTCGTAATACACCGGCCGGCCGGTGGCGATGGTGAGATGCGCGGGCACATCCTCGATGAGGACTTCTTGCTTGCCGCCAAAGCCGCCGCCGATGCGGGGCTTGATGACCCGAATGCGCTTGATGGGCAGGCCCAGCACGGGCGCGAGTTGGCGGCGCACATGGAAGGGCACTTGGGTGCTGGTGCGAATGACCAGGCGGTCGTCTTCATCCCACCAAGTGATGGCCACATGAGGCTCGAGGTGGGCTTGCTGCACTTTGTGGACCGTGTACTCGGCCTCGAAAATGTAGTCGGCCTCCGCGAAGCCCTGTTCCACATCGCCGATGTCGATGCGGATTTGGGCCGCCAAGTTGCGGTTGGGGTCGCTGTCTGCAAAGGGCACATAGTCGGGCTCATCGTGGATGATGGGCGCGTCAGGCTGCATGGCCTGCCGCGGATCCAGCACGGCCGGCAGTTCTTCGTATTCCACCTCGATGAGCCGCAAGGCTTGCTCCGCGAGTTCGGGCGTCTCGGCGGCCACCATGGCCACCCGATCGCCCACAAAACGCACCTTGCGGGGCAGCGAGAAACTGTCCAGCGGCCCTGGGATGGGGTCGGACTGGCCCGCGGTGGAATAAGCCACCCGCGGGATGTCTTTGTAAGTCAACACCGCGTGCACGCCGGGCAGCGCGCGCGCTTTGCTCACATCGATGCGTTTGATGCGCGCGTGGGGCACGGGGCTGAACAGCACCTTGGCGTAAAGCATTCCCCGCAGGTCGAGGTCCGCGGCGAACGCGGGCTTGCCTTGCACCAATTTGACCGCATCCACCTTGGGGTCGGGCTTGCCCACTCGGCGATAGGTTTCGACTTGGGGGACCGGACGGATCTTGGGCAACACATCCACCGCGGGGCGGACCTGCACCGCGGGCCCGGCTGGCCCGGCTGGCCCCGCGGGGGGTTCAGGCGCGGGTTGGTCCGCGGCGTACACGTCTTCCGCGCGCACCACGGGCGGCTCGTCCGGCAGCGCGACCTCTTCGCCTCGCTTCCAGGCCGCGGCCAGCCGCACGGCTTCAACGATCTTCTTGTAGCCGGTGCAACGGCACAAAATGCCGCCCAGCGCGTCACGAATCTCGGCCTCGTCGGGGTCAGGATTGCGCGCCAACAGGGCTTCGGTGGCCATGACATACGCGGGCGTGCAATAGCCGCACTGAATCGCGCCGGTGACCACGAACGCCTGTTGGATGGGATCCAAGCCCCGGCTTTCACGCCAACCCTTTTGGGGATGCTCGCCGATGGCTTCGGTTGTGGTGATGGTATGCCCCTGCGCGGCGGCCGCGGGGGTGACGCAGGCCAAACGGGGTTCGCCATCGATCAGCACCGTGCACGCGCCGCACGAGCCGTCTTCGCAGCCGTGCTTGACGCTATAGTAGCCCAATTGCCGCAACGCCTGCAACAGCGTGGTGTTGGGCGATACATCCAGCGAGTGCTCGTGGCCGTTGACTTCCAGGGTGATGTGCATGGCAAGGCTCCTTGGCCGGGTCTGCGATCGCGGGAGGGCGATGGCTTCCTCTTCTATAGTGTAACAGAATTTGCCGGCCGCGGGGAGTCGCGCGAATCAGGCGCGCCAGGGCCGGCGGTTCGTCCAAAATCGCTGGCTCACTGCAGCACGGGCCCCCAAGCCCTGAGCCGCGCGACCATCGCACAGCCCACGCTCGCTCATGGCTGGCGACGGCATCCGTGGTAAGATTTGGGCCAGAACCCGCTTTGGGCCCTTTTTTGGGGAGACGACCATGACCGCGACGAGCCTTGCATCGGCAACCCCCGGTTGGGACCGGCTGCGCTTGGTCGAAAACTTCGGCCATTCGCTGCGCGTGCCGGGTTTTGTGTTTCAGCCCGTCAACGAAGCGCAAGTGCACGATATTCTGACCCAGGCCCAACGGCACGGCTATCGTCTCGCGCTGCGGGGCAGTGGCCGCAGTTATGGCGACGCGGCCATGGCCGCGGGGCACTGGGTGCTGGATCTGCGCCGCATGAACCGCATCTTGGCGTGGGATCCGCAACAGGGCCGCCTCACGGTCGAGCCCGGCGTCACCATCGAAGACATTTGGCGCTACACATTGGCCGATGGCTGGTGGCCGGCGGTGGTCCCGGGCACCATGCGGCCCACCGCGGGGGGCTGCGCGGCCATGAACGTGCATGGCAAGAACAATTGGCAGGCCGGCACCTGGGGCGAACACGTTCTGCACATGCGGGTGCTGACGCCAACCGGCCATGTCCATGACCTCACCCCTGAGGACGATGCCTTTTGGGCCGTGCTGGGCGGGCTGGGCGTTTTGGGCGTCATCACCCAAATGACCTTGCAACTCAAGCCCATCGCCTCGGGCGATCTGGAAGTGCGCGCGTGGGCCACGCCGGATCTGAGCCGCACCCTGGCCGACCTGGACGCGGCCAAGGATGCGTATGAGTACGTGGTCGCTTGGGTCGACGCCACCGCGCGCGGCCGGCACCGGGGCCGGGGCCAGTTGCACGCCGCGCGGCATGTGCCGGCCGACGCGGAGCCCTTCCCCCACCGCACCCTGGACCCGGCCTACCAAGTGCTGCCCGATACGTTTTTCGGCGTGGTGCCCAAGGCTGTTTTGTGGCGCTTCATGCGCCCCTTCATGCACAACCCCGGCGTGCGGCTGGTCAACATGGCCAAATATTGGGCCTCGCGCACCCTGGGCCACGAAAAGACTTATCGCCAATCGTTGGTCGCGTTCAACTTTCTGCTCGATTATGTGCCCCATTGGGAACGAGCCTATGGGCCAGGCGGGTTGATGCAATATCAAATCTTCGTGCCCACCGAGGCCGCGGAACGGGTGTTCGATGAGGTGCTGCGCCGCACCCAAAGCCGCGGCGTGCCTTCATATTTGGCCGTGATTAAACGACACCGGCCTGATCGCTTTTGGCTGTCGCACGCGGTGGATGGTTTTTCGCTGGCCTTGGACTTCCCGGTGCGACCCAAGACAGTATCCACCCTGCTGGAGGTGTTGGCCGAACTGGATCGCTTGGTGTTGGACGCGGGAGGGCGATTTTACTTCGCCAAAGACGCGACCCTGTCGGCCGCGACCGCGCGCGCGTTCTTGGGCGACGCCACGGTGGAACGGTTCTTAGCCCTCAAACGCGCGTGGGACCCCGACGATCTGCTCCAGACCGACCTGTATCGACGGGTGTTCGCGCAGCCCTAAGGCCAGGGAGTTCCCATGACGCACCACCCCACGCCAGACGCCGATTCCTCGCGCCTGGGCCTGCCCCAGCGGGTACGCACCTGGCTGCGGCAACGCTGGGCTCGGATGCGGCTGGCCTTGCGCCTAAGCCAAGACGATCGGGCCCGGGTGCAGGTCTATTTGCGAGAGAACGCCCGGCCCAAGGCCAGTTATTACGTGCTGGTGGTGCTCTCGGCGGTCATCGCCTCCTTAGGGCTGCTGCAAGACAGCGTGCCCACGATCATCGGCGCGATGTTGGTGGCGCCCTTGATGTCGTCGGTCTTGGGCGTAGGTTTTGCCGCGCTGGTCGACGATCGCCACCTGCTGCGTAACTCCGCGGTAACGCTGGGACAAGGCGCGATCTTGGCGTTGGGCGTGGCGGCGTTGGTGGGGTTGGTCTATGTGGCAGTGCCTTTTGCCCTCCAAGACGGCCAACTGCCGCGCGAGATCCTGCTGCGCGGGCGCCCCAACCCCTTGGATTTGGTCGTCGCGCTGGCCGGTGGCATGGCCGCCGCGTTCGCGCTGGCCGCGCCCGATTTGTCGCCCATCTTGCCCGGCGTGGCCATTGCGACCGCGCTGATGCCGCCCCTTTGCGCCTCGGGCCTGGCCGGTGTGCTGGGCCGCTGGGAGGTGGCCCTGGGCGCGCTGGTGCTTTTCCTCACCAATGTCATTGCCATTAGTTTCGCGTCCATGGCCGTTTTCTTGTTCTTGGGCTTTGGCGCGCCGTGGCCAGCCTATGTGCCCAACTGGGGCGACGCCCCCCGGGCCCTGCGCATCGGCGGCGTGCTGACGTTGGCCCTGGGGGCCATTTTGGTGTACACCAGCACCCAATATGCCCAAGCCGTGGCCGAAGAGAACCGCATCCACCGAGTGGTGCAAGAAGAGGTCGAACGCTTGGGGTTGGACTTGGAACGCTTGCGCTATCAAGAAGACCCGGCCACCGGTGTGCTGGATTTGGAGATCACGGTGCGCACTTCAGAACCCCTGCGCCACGAACAAGGCAAGGCCTTGCAAGAACGCATCGCGGCCCGGCTGCAACGCCCTGTGGCCTCGGAGTTCATCCAAATCAAAGTGGTCACTTTGGACCCGCACATCCCGCCCACGCCAACGTTCACCCCCACACCAGGGCCCTCGCCCACGCCCACGGCCACACCCACAGCCACGCCCACCGCGACGCCGACGCCTACGGCGACGGCCACCGCCACCGCAACGCCGACGCCCACATTCACGCCCACGCCCACCCCCACCCCAGCCCTCGCGCGCGTGGTCGAGGCCGCGCGGTTGCACCAAGACGCGCCCACAGGCCCGCCCATCGGCTGGCTGTGGCCCGGTGCGCGCGTGCAATTGCTGTACCCCACTCAAGTGGTCGGGCCCTACGTGTGGACGTTGGCCCGCGACGACCAAGGCCGCGTTGGATGGCTGCGCCTGGCCGCGGTCGTTACCTTGACGCCCACCCCCAGCCCCACGGCCGCCCCGGCCGGCCCCTGAGAGGAGACGCCCATGTCGTGGTCCTCGCTGGCGCGATCGCCGCGCGTGCGCGCGGTCTTGCACGCCCTCGTCTCACTGGCCTTGCTGGCTTGGCTGGTGCGCCAAATGGACTGGTCGGCCTTTTGGGCCGTGGCCCCTCGCGCACGCTGGGGATGGCTGGTCGTGGCGTGGGTGTTGCAAGCGGCCGGGTTTGGGCTTTCGGCCCTGCGCTGGCAATGGGTGCTGCGCGATTTGGGCATTGCCGAGCCAGCACCGCGGCTGCTGTATTGGATTCTGCTCAGCGCCTTTTGGAAGCAGTTCTTGCCCACCACGGTGGGCGGTGACGGCTATCGGTTCTGGCGCGCCCAGACGCGGCACCCAGACCGCCGGGCCGCGATTTTCACCAGCATCTTTCTCGACCGCTTATACGGCTACCTGGCGCTGTTGGCCGTGCACGGCGTCCTCCTGTTGGGGGTGGGGGACCTCCTCCGGGAAGGGCCACGGCTCTTGGTTTGGGTCGAAGCCGCCATCGGTGCGGGCACGCTGTTGGGGCTCGCCCTGGGTTGGGTTTGGATGCGCCACGGAGGGCGGACGAACTGGGGGCCTGCGTGGCTGCGACCTTGGCTGGCGCGAGCCCAACACTTGTGGAATTTGGCCCTCACCCGCAGCCGGTCCATGGTCGTGGGTGCGCTGGCATACTCAGCCCTCTTTGTGCTGGTCAACGGCCTGATGCTGTGGGCTTATTTGCAAGTCGTGGGCGCGGCCATATCTTGGTGGCCCGCAGTCTATGCCTCGACCCTGGCCGCGGTGTTGGGGGCTCTGCCGATCACGCTCAACGGCTTGGGCCTCACCGAGGCCGCGCTGGTGCTGGCGTTGACGCCCACAGGGCTCACCCAAGAACAAGTGCTCTGGGCCGCGTTGCTTCTGCGCGGCACCAGCCTGGGGTTGGGCCTGCTGGGAGGCATCCTGTACAGTCTGGAAGCCGGCCATCGCGCTTGGGCCCAAAAGTAGCGCGCCCTGCGCCGAATGCGCCCAACCCGCGGGGGGGCTGCCCGCCTCGGCAATCGCGTTGGAGCGCGCGTTGAACTTTGCGGCCTCCTATAGTACAATGACGCCGCCGGAATTCGCCCTCCGCGCTCAGCGGCCCGAGGAAGGGAGGTTGTCCGCGCATGAGTTCTGTTGCTTCCTCACCACCTCCGCCCGCGGCCTGGGACGACGAAATCGACCTGCGCGAAGTGGCACGTGCCCTTTGGCGCTTCCGTTGGATCATTGTGGGTGTGACCTTGGCGTCGGCCCTCGCGGCATGGTTGCTCAGTGCTTTTGTGTTGCCCAAGCGCTATGAAGCGTCCGCGTATGTGGTCCTGCATCCTTGGCCAACCCAAGCATGGAATGCCCTCCCCCTGCCCCCACCGCCGGATGCGTCGTCGTTGGCCTCGTTGGCGCAAGAAGACGGCTTGCTCTTTCGATTGCAACAAGAGGCCGTTCGCCAAGGGCGTTCCAAAGACGTGCTGATGTCATGGCGGGTTAAACTGATCGACGCCGATGGCTTGCGCTTGACCGTGGTCGCGCCTTCCCCCGACGACGCGGCGTGGTTGGCCAACCGCTGGGCCGAAATCACCATCGAGAAGATCAACGCGCTGTACAATCTGGAGGACCTGCAGGCCAATCTCGCGCGCAGCCGTGAACAAGCGTGGCAAGCCTATCAGCAGGCCCATCAAGACTACATGGCGGTATTGCGCGACGAGCAGGCCACCCTGCTTCAGGCCCGTCTAAACGCGCTCAAGGCCCAACACGCGTGCGTGCTCCAGCGCTTGAACAACATTGACAACCTCCGCAGCGCTGTTCGCGAACTGCGCGCCCGGTGGGAGGAACTGCCGCCCGAGGAACAGGTCCCCATTCAAGATGGCTTGCTGTTGCTGAACCTTATGCAGCAAGGCTGGCTCATGAGCCTGTGTGGGCTGGAGACGGTCCCGCTGCAGCTGCAAATCACTGCGGACGGTCCGGCGCTTTCGGCGGCCGAAGGGTTGGCTTCGTTGCAGAGTTTAGAGACCTTGCTCGAAACGCAAGGGAAGCGCCTGCAAGCCCATCACGATGATTTGGAAGCGCAAATTGCCAAGCTGTCTATCGAATGGCGGATGGAGGACGCGCGGCAAGACGAAGCCCGCCGTTTGCGCGATTGGGCCTGGAAGCACTACGTCGAAATCGCGACGCGAGAGCAAACCTTGGCGATCCTGCGCGCGGCCGATCGCCCCTTAGCCGACATTGGCATGCACGCCGTGCCGCCCGAAAAGCCCATCTCACCGCGGCCCCTGGTCAACGCCGTCTTGGCCGGTTTCGCGGGCTGGCTGCTCAGCACGCTGGGCGTGCTGTTGGTCGTCCACTGGGGTGAGCCCGCAGCCACGGAAGAAAGTGCGCGAGCAGGAGATTGACCCATGGCAGAGCAAGAGGCGCTTCTCGAACGCCTGCGCGACCGCACGGCTCGGGTGGGCGTGGTTGGCTTGGGCTATGTGGGCCTGCCCTTTGCCCTGGAAGCAGCCCAGGCCGGGTTTCAGGTTTTGGGCATCGAACGCAACCCCGAGCGGGTGGCCAAGGTCAACCGG
>CAYUOX010000048.1:0-2532 GCA_964446575.1 uncultured Anaerolineaceae bacterium
GCTGAAGCGCACGATGAGTTGGGCAAAACTCTGGTGGAAGACGGCCCCCTCGGTCACCGCAGTGTTGCCTGCGTTGAGCATGGCGCTTGTGTTGAGCACGGTGGGCGGCGTTTGGCTCCGCTCGTAGGCGCCGATGTCGCAGTGGCCTCCCGACGGCTGGGGGCGGGCCACGCCGCGCTGGTCTGTGGCCGGGCAGGCCGCGTCGTCGCCGGCATCGATGGCGGGCGAGCCGGCGTTCAAGGGAACGGTCTTGGTCTGGCCGCCGTAGTCGCCCAGGGTGCCCACATTGGCGGCGTGGCCTACGAGGTTGCCGTTGGTGCCGTCGGTCAGGCCGCAGGCGTGGGCGCCGTCTTCGATGAGGTTGTGGCGAGAGTTGGCATTCAGCGAGACGCCGTTGTTGACGCAGTCGCCGCCGTTGGTGCTTTGGGCGATGAGGGTGTTGACCAGCAAGGGCTGGCTGTTGCTGGTGTTGTAGATACCGCCGCCCTGGTCATCCGCTGAGTTCCGCGTCAGGGTGACATTGGTCAGTGTGGGGCTGCTGTAAGCGTTGTACATCCCGCCGCCGAGCCAGGAGGCCGAGTTGTGCTCGAAGGTCACATTGGTCAGCGTGGGGCTGCTGGAAGTGTTGTACATCCCGCCGCCGGAGTCGGCGCTTGTGTTGTTCTCGAAAGTCACATTGGTCAGGGTGGGGCTGCTGTGATTCTCGTTGTACATCCCGCCGCCGAAGCCGCCGTTGGTCCAGTTGTTCTCGAAGGTCACATTCGTCAGCGTGGGGCTGCTCTGGCTGTTGGCCATCCCGCCGCCAACGCCGGCAGCCCAGTTGTACTCGAAGGTCACATGGGTCAGCGTGGGGCTGCTGTGGTCGTTGTACATCCCGCCGCCATCGCCGGCCGAGTTGTGGTCGAAGGTCACATGGGTCAGCGTGGGGCTGCTGTGGCCGTTGTACATCCCACCGCCGTAGTCGTAGGCCCAGTTGTGTTCAAAAGCCACATTCGTTAGTTTAGGGCTGCTGTGGTCGTTGTACATCCCGCCACCCTGGCTGCGAGCTCCTCCCCCGTTTGCGCTCCCGCCGGTCACGGTGAAGCCGTCCAGGGTGGCGTCGTCGGCGCCGGTCACTACATGGTAGGTATTGTCCCAGCTGAGGCCCACGTTGCCGATGTCGCCGCTGAGGATGGTGGGGTGGGTCTGCCAGTCGCGCTGGTCGCGGGAGGTTTCGTTCCCCGCAAAGCCGCCGTACACCGCCACGCCTGACTTCAATTGGAAGGTGGCGTCGCGCGGGTCGGCCAGGCCGCTCGGATCGGGCTTGTGGGTGCCCTCCTTGACCCAAATCTCGTCGCCGCTTTGGGCTTGGTTCAGCGCCTGCGAGAGGGTGCAGGCGTTCGCCCACGAAGAGCAGTCCCCCGCCCCTTGAGCCGTGGGCGCGGCGTAGAGCACGCCGCCAGCGTGAACGGACACCCTGGGCAGGAGCAAGCCTGCCAGGAGCACAAGGGCCACGGCCCCATACCATAATCCTTTTTTCGACATCTCTTCCTCCCGCAATCGTGAAAGCGGTTTCCCCGCGAGAAGCCTTGGTTAAAGCAAAATTATAGCCAAAGAGAAGAATTTGTCAAATGTAAAGAAGGATGAAGCCTCGTCATCGGTGCAGGGCAGGCCGCTCAGGCCGTTGGCCGCGCCCATCTTGCTCATCACCTCGGAAAAGGCATCGCAAAGCGCACCTTCGCCGCGTTGGTGGGCTCCCCGCCAGCGCGGGTGGTGGAGGTCACCGTGGCTCATCCCGTTCATAAGCGCCGATGTCGCAATGGCTGCCTTGGGGGCGGGCCACGCCGCGCTGGTCTGTGGCCGGGCAAGCCGCGTCGTCGCCGGTGTCAATAGCGGGCGAGCCGGGCAGGAGCGGCACGGTCTTGGTTTGGCCGCCGTAGTCGCCCAAAGCGCCCACTTGGGCGGGGTGCCCCACGATGTTGCCGTTGGCGCCGTCGGTCAGGCCGCAGGCGTGGGTGTCGTCTTCGATGAGGTTGTTGTGGGAGTTGGCATTCAGCGAAGTGCCATCGTTGACGCAGTCGCCGCCGGTGCTCTGGGCGATGAGGGTGTTGATTAGGGTGGGCTGGCTGCCGTTCCAACTGTACATCCCACCGCCCTGGCCGTCCGCCGAGTTCCGCGTCAGGGTGACATTGGTGAGGATGGGGTTGCTGGCGTAGTTGGCTATTCCCCCGCCCAGGCCAGGGGTGGTGTTGGAATCCAAGGTCACATTGAGCAGAATTGGATTGGCGTTGTTATTGTTGAGCCCCCCCGCCCCGCTTTGGGCGGTGTTGTGCTCGAAGGTCACCCTTTCGAAACGAGGGCTGCTGTAGTAGTTATACACCCCTCCTCCCCAATACTCCGCCGAATTGTTTTGGAAGACCACATCGGTCAATTGAGGGTTGCTGCTGGTGTGGTTGTGCATTCCTGCGCCGCGGCCGCTGGTGTTGTGCTCGAACACCACTTCCTGCAGGGTAGGGCTGCTCCCTTGGTAGTTGAACATGCCGCCCCCTTGGA
>CAYUOX010000049.1:0-47654 GCA_964446575.1 uncultured Anaerolineaceae bacterium
AGGCATTCTTCTCAGGAGCAAAAGGCATGCGCTGGCTTCGGTTGCCGTGGTTGGGATTGCTGTTGGTGTTGGCCATGAGCGCGGCCGCCTGCGGTCGTCATACGTCCCCTGCCGCGGCGGGCACCACGCCCGAGGCGACCAGAGGCCCAGCCACGACCACCCCGGCCGCGCCCCAAAGTCCCACCACCCCCACGCCGCAAGCCACGCCGACGCGCACCCCGTCGCCTACACCGCCTCCTACGCCTACACGCGCCCCCTCGCCCACCCCACGACCGACGCCCACCGTGGCCGCCGATGCTGTGGGGCAGACCGACGCCTTAGGCGACCCCATCTATTGCCAAACGGGCAAACCCGCGCTCCACATGCTCCCCCCGGGGCTGGACTTGTGGCACGCGGCCATGCACGCGGAAATTGACCCTGAGCAAGACGACCGCTGTTTTTACATCGTCACCATTTTGTTCGCGGAGCCCATCGGTGAAACACGCTTGGCCGGCGGGGTGGAGTTCTACCATCCCGATGCGCCGCGACGACGGCCCCCATCCACCACCTGGTTCTTCGACAACATCGCCTATGTGAGTTTCAACTTTTTGTGGCCGCCCTCGACGCGCGAGTTGAACACCTGGCCCGAAAAAGTCTTCCAAGGTCGTTGGCTGAAGACCAAGACCATCGTGGGCTACACCGGCGAGGTGGACGACCAAGGGCGCTTGCTCTTGCGCATCCCGTGCGACGCAGTGCTGCCCGGCTCGACCTGGATGGTCGCGGCCACAGGCGAAAAGGGCACCAAGTGCGACGCGCTGGGCTTAGATGACAGCGGCCTGCCCGCGCTGCCTTTGCCTCCCACCCCCACCCCTGCACCGTGAGGCGCGCCATGCCGTCGGGGTACTCCATGCTCTGGCCTTTGCTACAGCGGATTGATCCGGAGCGCGCCCATCATTGGGCACTGGGCTTTTGGCGCGCGGTCGGGCGCTGGCCCTGGCTGACGCGGCTGGTCGTTCGGGCTACGGCCGCGGGCGATCTCCCCGAGGACCCGGTGGTGGTGGCCGGGGTACGCTTCCGCAATCGGGTTGGTCTGGCCGCGGGTTACGACAAAGACGGCCTGGCGTGGCGGGGACTGGCCGCGTTGGGCTTCGGTCACATCGAGATCGGCACGGTCACCCCCCGGGCCCAGCCGGGCAACCCGCGGCCCCGCATGTGGCGGGTGCCCGAGCGCCAGGCGCTCATCAACCACCTCGGCTTTCCCAGTCGGGGCGCGGCTTTTGTGTTGCGCCAATTGCAGGGGGAAAGGCCTTCGGGCCTGGTACTGGGGGTGAACCTGGGCAAGAACCATGCCACGCCCAACGCGCGCGCGGAGGTGGATTACATCCTGCTCACCCGCGTCTTCGCGCCTGTGGCCGACTATTTGGTGGTCAATGTCAGTTGCCCCAACATGGAAGATTTTCGGGCCTTGCAAAACCGGCGCGCCGTGCAGCGTTTGGTGCGCGCGGTGGTCGCGACCCGCAACGCATGGCAAGCCCAATCTGGCGGTGCGCGGCCTCTGCCAGTGTTCGTCAAACTGGCCCCTGACTTCGGTCCCGGCCAATTGGAGAGCACGGTCGAAGGCGCGCTACTGGGCGGCGCGGAGGGTTTCATTGCCACCAACACCACCACCCAACGCCCCGGCCTGGGTCCGCGCTGGCGCGAGGTGCCCGGCGGCCTGAGCGGCGCACCATTGCGAGAACTCAGCACGCGCCTCATCATGCGCTTGGCCCGGCTCACCCAAGGTCGGGTGCCCATCATCGGCGTAGGGGGCATCATGAGCCCTGAGGACGCGCAAGCCAAACTCGACGCGGGCGCGGTGTTGGTCCAAGTCTTCACAGGCTTGGTTTACCGTGGCCCTGGTTGGATACCGCAACTCATCCGCAGTCTGGCTCGCGCGCGCGGGCGCGACGAGCAGCCTGTGCCCGCGCGGGACCGCACGGCCCTTACCGGAGGAGGTTCCCCATGACCCAAAAGATTTTGTTGCGTGGCGGCACGGTGGTGACCGCGAGCGATATGTGGCCGGCTGACCTGCTCATCGAGGGCGAACGCATTGTGGCCTTGGGGCAAGATTTGGTCGTCCCCGACGCGCAGGTGGTGGACGTCGCTGGCAAGTTCGTGCTGCCAGGAGGCATCGACCCCCACGTGCACCTGGATTTGCCCATGTTCGGCACGGTGTCGTCGGATGACCACTACACGGGCACTAAGGCGGCCGCGTTCGGCGGCACGACCACGGTGCTTGACTTCGTGCCGCTGGATTACCCCACCCTGCGGGAATCGGTGCAGCACTGGCGGGCCAAGGCCGACCCCAAGGTGGCCGTCGATTATGGTTTGCACATGAACATCACCCGCTGGGATGACGCGATTTGGGCCGAGATGGCCCAGTTGCCCGAAATGGGCATCACCAGCATCAAGGTATTCATGGCCTACAACGGACGTTTGCGATTGCAGGATGGGGAAATCTTTCAGGCCATGCGCCGGGCGCGCGAGTTGGGCCTGCTGACGATGCTGCACGCGGAGAACGGCGATGTCATCGAGGTGCTGGTGGCCGAGGCCTTGGCCCAGGGCCATACTGAGCCCGTGTGGCACGCGCGCACCCGCCCCGCATGGGGGGCCGTAGAGGCCGCGCTGCGCGGCGCGGCCTTGGCACAACAAGCCGCCGCGCCGCTCTACATTGTGCACATGAACACCGCGGGCGAGGTGGACATGCTGCGCTACGCCCGGGAAAAGGGCCTGCCCGTCATGGGCGAGACTTGCCCCCAATATCTGTTCTTCACCGAAGAGCATCTGGCTCGGCCCGATGGCGCCAAGTGGATTTGCTCGCCGCCTATGCGCACGCCAGCCGACAACGCGGGGCTATGGCGGGGCCTGGAGTTGGACATCTTGCAAACCGTGGGCACGGATCACTGCCCCTTCTTTTTCGACGGCACCACGCCCATCGAGTACGAAGGGGAGATGGTGGCCATTCCGGGCAAAGAATTGGGCCGGGACGATTTCACCAAGATCCCCAACGGCGTGCCAGGGGTGGGCGACCGGCTGCCCGTGCTGTGGACCAAGGGGGTGGTGGAAGGCCGTTTGACGCCCCAGCAGTTCGTGGCCTTGACCGCGACCAACCCGGCCAAGATCTTCGGCCTGTACCCCCGCAAGGGCACATTGGCCCCTGGCGCGGACGCGGATGTGGTGGTATGGGACCCTGACCTCAAGGTGACCTATGGGGTGCGGGTGGCCCAGCACCGCACCGACTACAACCTCTACGAGGGCTGGGAATTGACGGGCTTCCCGGTGCAGGTGTATTTGCGCGGTCGGCTCATCGTTGACCATGGGGAATGGCGGGGGCAGGCCGGCCAAGGCCGCTATTTGGCCCGGCAGCCCTTCAGCGGCCAAGTGATTTGAAATCCGAGGCGCGTGCTCCAACGCCCTCGGGGTGCGGTCTGTAGATGGCAGGCCCTCGGGCTCGACGGTACGCGCGAGCCCGGTGTGGCTTGAGCGGGCTTGCTCGACCTCGTATGCGGAAGGAGACAATGGCTACACGCAATGACACCGCGCGACCCTCGGCCTACGCTGCTTGGCTCCCCTTGGCCGGCTTGTGGTTGGCCTGGCTGACTTTGCCCTTCCTGCTGGCTTGGTGGTGGGGGCAACGCCAAGGCTTGGTGTTCGCGGGCTTCCTCCACAACCCTTATGACAACTTCACCTACCTGGCCAAAATGCGCCAAGGGTTTCAAGGCGCCTGGGTCTACCGGTTGGCCTTCACCGCAGAACCCGGCCCTGGCGCGCCCATCTTTTTGTTCTACTTGGCCCTGGGGCACGTGGCCCGGCTGCTTCACGCACCTTTGCTCGCCGTGTATCATGCAGCCCGCTTGATCAACAGCATCTTGCTCTTCGCGGTCTTGTGGCGAACCGTGCGCGTTTGGTTCCCGCGTCAACCTTGGCCCCAACGTTTTGGATTGGGCCTGGCGCTCTTCGGCAGCGGCATGGGTTGGACGTACTTCCCCCTGCTACCCAACGATATTCCGCCCGATATGGGCGTTCCTGAAGCGTACCCTTACCTCGCGGCGCTGACCAACCCACACTTCCCGTTGGCGTTGGCCCTGTTGGTGATGCTCGTTGCTTGGCCTTGGTCTGGCCCCACTACCGCGAGGCGTCGCGCGCAGTGGGCCGGGTTGGCCGCACTGCTGAGCGTGGTGTATCCCTTTGGCGTGGTGGTCGCGCTGGCGGCGCTGGCCATGGGCGGCCTTCCCGTGTGGTGGTGGAACCGGCTAAGCCGTCGGCTGGGCGCTACCGCGCC
This sequence comes from uncultured Anaerolineaceae bacterium, assembly GCA_964446575.1. Classification (GTDB taxonomy): domain Bacteria; phylum Chloroflexota; class Anaerolineae; order Anaerolineales; family DRMV01; genus JAADEN01. The sequence goes on from CAYUOX010000049.1 coordinate 4,301, forward strand.
GGCCACCCTTTGGCCTTCGTCGTGGCAACGGGCGGTCTGGATTGCGGCAGGCGGACTGCCTTACCCCTTGTACGCCCTATGGGCCATTCGGCAGGATCCGACTTTGGTGGTATGGAACGCCCAGAACGTGACGACCAGCAACCCGTGGTGGCAAATGTTGCTGGCCGTGAGCCCCGCGTTGGTGGTAGCCGCGTATTGGGGATGGCGCCAGTGGGGCCAAGGGCGTTTGCCCAACCGTGCCCAGGCCCCGACGTGGGCTTGGGCCCTTTTCAGCGTCCCGCTTTCGCAAGTGCCCTTGGCATTGCAACGGCGTTTCTTCGTGGGTGCGTATCTCGCGGCGGCGCTGAGTGCGACCCAGGCGCTCAAAGACCTGGCCCCTCGGGTGCGGCGGCGCTGGGGTTTGGCGATCTGGATGCTGGGCTTGCCCACGCCCGCGCTGTTGCTGGCCGGCTATGGGCTGATGATCGTCCAAGGGTCGCCCGTCATCTACCTCACCGCGGACGAGCACGCAGCCTTCGCCTGGATTCGGACGCACACGCCGGCCGACGCGCTCTTCCTGAGCAGCCACGAGAGCGGTGCGCGTTTGGTCGCGTTCACTGGCCGCCGCGTGTTCGTCGGCCACCCCCTGGAGACGGCCCACGCGACCGACGAGGTCGAATTTGTGCGCGAGCACCTGTGTCAGCCCAGCGACACAAAAGCCCTGCAGGCGCGCGGGACCGACTACGTCTTCGTCGGGCCTCGCGAGCGCGCCCTATGCCCTCAAGGTGTGCATCTCCCGCCGGGTGTGCAGCCTGTCTTTCGCCAAGGGCAGGTCACCATCTACGCGCTCACCGCGGCCGACGGCTGAAGGTCTATGGTTGGGGTTCGGCAAACTTCTGGACTTCGTAGGTGTAGACTTGCAAAGGCTTGCGCTGCCACAGGTCGGGCGGTGCACCCATTTTGAGGCTCAAATGACTAAGAAAGGCCACTGGGTCGGGCAACTGCTCCCACACCTGGGGCAAGAATGTGGCGCGGCGGCCGGTTTCGGGATCCACCAGCACCACGCCGTCAACGCCGGGGCGCAGGTGACGGATCAGTTCCTCCGGCGAAGTATAGGGCAATGGACGCAGAGGGGTCAAGTATGACACCTCCACCCGGATGTCGGGCAGTTCATCGGGTTGGACCGGCCAAAAACGGGGGTCACGCAGCGCGGCCGCGATCGCGTTTTCTTGCACATCCAGGGCCAAAGGGCGCACCGGCTCCAACGAACCAATGCAGCCTCGCAGTTGCCCGTGCTTGGTGAGGGTGACGAAGGTCGCACCGGGCTCGCGCAAGCGCGGAGGCAATTGCGCCCAATCCGGCTCGTGGGGCGGCAACCCGCGCACCCCGCGTTCCAAAGCGTCGCGGGCCAGGCGCAGCAGGGCGCGCTGTTCAGGGGGAGTGAGGTATTCGGCCTTGGTCGCGTTCATGTTGTCCTCCGAGGTTTTGTGTCTGGCGCGCGTTTTTTAGTACAATAGCAAATCCATACGGCAAAAATCAAGCGCGCACGGGCCTGGGTTAAGGCCGAGGGGCCGGACCTGAGAATGAGAGTGAAAGGAGAGCGTATGTCGGAACTTCCTGTCGTGCTGGTAACCGGTGCTTCACGCGGGCTGGGCGCGGCGGTGGCCCTGGAAGCGGCCCGCCGCGGGCTGCCCTTGGTGCTCAACGCGCGCGATGGCACCCGTTTGGCCCAGGTCGCGGCGCGTTGCCGGGGCATGGGTTCAGCCGTACACATCGTGGTCGGCGACATCGGTCAGCCCGAGACCGCGGCCCGGTTGGTGGAAACTGCGGTGCACCACTTCGGCACTGTTCACAGTGTGATCAACAACGCGGGCGTCTTACAACCCATCGCGCGGGTGGCCCAGGCCGACGCCGCGGCCTGGGAGGCTAACTGGCGCACGAATCTATTGGGGCCGGTGTTGCTCAGCGCGGCCGCACTGCCCTATTTGCGGCGCACTCGCGGCCGCATCGTGAACGTGTCCACCGGCGCGGCTGTGCGTCCGGTGCCCACTTGGGGCGCGTATGCCACGGCCAAGGCCGGGCTCAATCATCTGACCCGCATTTTGGCCGTGGAAGAGCCCGAGGTTACGACGGTGGCTTTTCGGCCGGGCATCGTGGATACGGACATGCAAGCCGTGATTCGCGAACACGGCGCGGGGGTGATGCCGCCCGAAGAGCACGCGCGCTTCGTGGCCTATCATCGCGAAGGCCGTTTGCGCCCACCCGAGGAGATTGCCCGGCTGTTGTTGGCCTTGGCGCTGCACGCGCCCCCCGAATGGAGCGGCGAGTTCATCGCTTTCGACGACCCACGGCTGCACGCCTTGGTCGACGCCCACGGCATGGCCGGCCCTGCCCGGAGGGCGTCCTCATGACCCAAGCATGGCCCGAGCCCATTTTCTGCCTGCAGTGCGGCGCGCGCACCCAAGTGCGCGCGCTGCCCCATGAACCACGGCCACGGCACGTATGCCCCCGCTGCGGTTGGATTTTCTACCCGCATCGCAAGGTGGGCGCGGGGGTGCTCATTGAACAAAACGGCCGCCTGTTGCTGCTGCAACGCGGGCACGAGCCATGGGCCGGCGCGTGGAACCTCCCCGCGGGGTATGTGGAAATCGATGAGACGCCCCGCCAAGCCGCCGCGCGCGAGGCCCGCGAAGAGTGTGGCTTGGATGTGGAGGTGGGCCCCCTGGTCGGCGTGTGGGCCTTTGACGACGACCCGCGGGGCAATGGGTTGCTCATTGTCTATCGGGCGCGCGTCATCGGCGGCGCCCTCACCACCAGCACCGAGGCTCGCGCGGCACGCTTTTTCGCGCGAGATGAAATCCCCAGCCGATTGGCTGGCGGCGCGCACGATGTGGTCATTCGGGCCTGGGCCGCGGGGCAACTGGACGAGGGGTGCGTATGATGCAGGCGTTTGCCGGCTCGGGCGACGAGTGGAACGCGATCGTGGCCGCGCTGCCCGGCGCCCACTTCCTGCAAACTTGGCAATGGGGCCAAATCAAAGCCGCGTATGGCTGGCAGCCCCGGCCGCTGCTGTGGTGGGCCCGCGGGGGCCCGGCCGCCGCGGCGCTGCTTTTGGAGCGTCCTCTGCCGGGCGGTTGGCGCGCGTTTTACGCGGTCAAAGGCCCGCTGTTGGCCTGGGCCAACGCGTCGCTGCGCGCCCAGGTGCTGGACGACTTGCAAGCCTGGGCCCGGCGTCGGCGCGCGCTGTGGCTTAAAATCGACCCTGACCTGCCCACGGCCTATGGCGTGCCCGGCACCACCGACGACCGCCGCGACCCCGTCGGCCAAAGGGTGCAAGAGGCGCTGGCCGCCCGAGGCTGGCGCTATAGCCCCGAGCAGGTGCAATTCCCCAACACCGTGTGGGTCGACTTGACCCCTGACGAAGACGCGCTGCTGGCCCGCATGAAGCAAAAGACCCGCTACAACATCCGCTTGGCCATGCGGCGCGGGGTCACAGTGCGCCCGGCTCAAGGCCCCGCGGACTGGGAGACGCTGTACGCCATGTACGCGGAGACCGCGCGGCGGGATGGTTTTATCATTCGGCCGCGCGACTATTACCTGCGGGTGTGGCACACTTTCACCGCGGCAGGCCTGGGGGAAGGGCTGCTGGCCGAGGTCGATGGCGAGGCCGTGGCGGGCGCGTTCATCCCCCGATTTGCGGGCCGGGCGTGGTATTTTCACGGCATGTCGCGGCCCGTGCACCGCAACCGCATGCCCACCTATCTGGTGCAGTGGGAGGCCATGCGACGGGCCAAGGCCGCGGGCTGTCAAGTGTATGACATGTGGGGCGCGCCCACCGTGTTCACCGAAGACGACCCCTTGTGGGGCGTATGGCGCTTCAAACGCGGGTTCGGTGGCCAGGTGGTGCGCACCCTGGGCGCGTGGGACTACGCGGCCCACGGCTGGCTCTACCGGCTGTATGCCTGGTGGCGCACGCGCGCCTGACCCGAATCGGTGGTACAATCCCGCGAGCGCGCGGCGCTCGCGCGCCATCTCTGCCCTGAGCAAGGCCATGGCAACCTCACCCGCAGCGCACGCTTCGACGGCATCGCCCGTAACGCAGCCCGGCCCCACGCGGCGCCGGTTCCCCTGGCGCGTGGCCTTGGCCCTGACTTTGATCCTGGTGGTCGGCTATGGCCTGCGCAGTGTGGGCCGCAACTGGGATGCAGCCAACCAAGGCCTGCACCCTGACGAGCGCTTCTTGACCAGCGTGCTGTACAGCATCCAGTTTCCTGATGACCTGGGCACCTATTTCGACACCGCGACTTCCCCCCTCAACCCCGAAAACCGCGGTTTTGGCTTCTATGTCTACGGCACGCTGCCGTTGTTCCTCATTCGTGCGGTGTACGACCTGTGGAACGCGTGGGCACCGCCCGCGCCGTCGATGTATGAGGTGGGGCGTTTGCTCTCGACCCTGGTCGACTTGGGCACCGTGGTGCTGGTCTTTGCGGTGGGACGCCGCTTGTACGGCCAGGCGGTGGGTTTGACGGCCGCGGCCTTCTACGCGCTGGCCGTGATGCCCATCCAGCAATCGCACTTCTTGACCTTTGACAATTATGTCACTTTCTTCACCTTTGCCGCGCTGGCCCTGGCCCTGCGGGTGCAAGCGGCTTCATGGGAACGGGAACCCTGGGCCGACCTGGCGCTGTTCGGTCTCGCGGTAGGCATGGCCATGGCCTCTAAGGTCAGCGCCGCGCCGGTGGCTGGGCTGGTGGTGCTCGCGCTGGGGCTGCGCTGGTGGCGCGCGCCGCGCGCGGTGCGCGGCCCCTTGGCCGAGCGCGGCTTGCGAGGCCTCTTGCTGGCTGGTGTCGTGGCTTTCGTCGTGTTTCGGGTGCTGCAACCGTATGCTTTTCGCGGTCCCCGTGTGTGGCATATCCAGCCGAACCCCAACTGGATCGCCAACCTGCAAGCCCTGAAGGTGCAGGCCAGCGGCGAGGCTGATTTTCCGCCGGCCATGCAATGGGCGCGGCGCCCGAAATGGTATGGCCTGACGAACTTCGTGCGCTGGGGCGTGGGCTGGCCTTTGGGGCTGAGCGTACTGGCCGGTGCGGTGGGGCTGGCACGGCGGTTGCTTCGCCAGCCCGCCCGCCGCGATGCCCTCCTATGGCTGTGGGGCGTGGGGTACTTTGTGTGGCAATCCACCCTGTGGAATCCCACCATGCGCTACTTCCTCCCCGCGTACCCCGCGCTGGTGGTGTTGGCCGCTTGGTTTTGGTGGCGGGCACTGCGCCGGGCCACCAAGGACCCCGCCCCTGACCGCGGCCGCGTTTGGGCCTGGTTGGGCCTGGCCGTGACCTTGCTGGCCACGGCCGCGTGGGCCTGGGGCTTTACCCGCATTTACACCCGACCCCACACCCGCATCGCGGCCAGCCGCTGGTTCTTCGCACATCAGCCCGCGGCGCTCTCGGTGGAAATCGCTACCGCGGACGGCCAAGTCGTGCTGGAGCCCCTCCCCTACCCTTATGACAGCGCGCTGACACCAGTCACGCCTTGGCGCACTTCTTGGGAACCGCGACACCCAGGGCAAGCGCGCGCGCTGGTCTTTTGGCGCATCCTCCCCAACGCCGAGGCCTTGGGCGCGACCCTGCGGGCCACGCTGACCAATGCCGCGGGCCAAACAGTAGCCACGGCCCAAACGGAGATTTCCCCCAACGACCCCAGCCCACGGCCCCCCACCCCTCACCGGGTGCCATGGCAACCCGCGCCCCAAGTGCAGCCAGGCCAGCGCTACACCCTCGCGCTCGAACTGAGCCAGGGCCAGGTGGTGCTGGAAGGCACTCGCGTGGTCAACGAGACCTCGTGGGACGATGGGTTGCCCCTGCGCGTCGATGGATATGACCCCTTCGGCGGTTTGTACCCACCCCTGCCGTCGCTGGAAATGTATTGGGACGACAACGAGGAAAAACGCCAGCGCTTTTATGAACTCCTGGACCAAGCCGATGTGTTGTTCATCACGTCCAGCCGGCAATGGGGCAGCCTGCCCCGCCTGCCCGAGCGCTACCCCTTGGTGACCGCGTACTACAGCCATCTCATGGGCTGCCCGCCCACCGAAGCCATTGAGCCCTGCTACAACCGGGCCCAAGTGGGCATGTTCCAAGGCCGCTTGGGGTTCGATTTGGTGGCCGTGTTCCAGTCGGATCCCACCATCGGGCCGTGGCACATCAACGATCAACCCGCGGACGAGGCCTTTACCGTCTACGACCATCCCAAGGTGTTCGTCTTTCGCAAGCGACCCGATTACGACCCCCAACAGGTACGGGCGTTGCTGGGCGCGGTGGACTTGACCTATGTGATGCATGTGCTACCCGGTCGGGCCAAGCCCTACCCCGAAAATTTGCTGCTCCCACCCCATTTGTGGGAACAACAGCGCGCAGGCGGCACGTTCCGCGCGCTCTTCCCGCCCGACAGCCCGCTCAACCCCCGCTACGCGCTCCCGCGCACGAACGGCGACGCGCCGAGCCCAAGCCAAAACGCGGGCGCTGGGGCCGCGACCTATCCCTGGTGGGCCCAAGGGCTGGCCGTGGTGGCCTGGTATGGCTTCATCGCCCTGTTGGGGGTGGTGGCCCTGCCTTATCTGCGCTACCCCTTGGCCGCGCTGCCCGACCGTGGTTGGCCCGTGGCCCGCTTGGCCGGCATGTTGCTCTTCGCCTGGGCTGCCTGGTGGCTGGGCGACGCGGGTCTGCCATTGACGCGCGCGGTGTTATGGGCCTTGCTCGGGGTCTTGGCCGCGGGCAGCCTGGCCCTCTACGCCCGTGCCTGGTCCGATTGGCGCGCCTGGTGGCGTCGGGCGTGGCCCTCCTTGCTGCGGGTGGAACTGCTCTACTTGGCCTTCTTCGCCTTCGACCTGTTGGTGCGCTACGGCAACCCGGATCTGTGGCACCCGTGGAAGGGCGGCGAAAAGCCCATGGACTTCGCCTATTTCAACGCGGTGCTCAAAAGCACACGCGTGCCGCCCTATGACCCGTGGTTCGCCAAGGGCTTCATTAATTACTATTACTGGGGGTTTGCCCTGGTAGGCATGCCCGTCAAAGCCTTGGGCTTGCATCCCGCGGTGGCGTATAACCTGATTTTGCCCACGTTGTTCGCGGGGGTGGCGGCGGGTGCCTTCGCGTTGGCCCGAGGGTTGGTCGCGGCCTGGCCGTGGGCCCGCCGCGGTTACGCCACGGCCGCGGGGCTGGCCGGAGCCGTGGGCACGGTCTTGCTGGGCAACTTGGGCACTGTGCGCATGATCTGGCACGGCATCATGCGCTTGGGCGTGGGCGGCGCGCCCCTGCCCGACGACTTGGGCTGGCTCGAACGCCTCCCCCTGATGCTGCATGGCGCCATGCGCCTGCTCGCGGGCGACCCGCTTCCTTATATCACCGGCGATTGGTATTGGCTCCCCAGCCGCATCATCCCTGCACCGGGCAGCATTGAGCCCATCACCGAATTCCCCTACTTCACCTTTTTGTACGCGGACTTGCACGCGCACATGATTGCGCTGGGCGTGACCCTGCTGGCGCTGTTGTGGGGCTGGGCCGTGGTGCGCTGGGCGCGCGCAGGGGGGCAAGGGGACCGGCTCCGCGAACGGCCGGCCTGGGCCATCGGCGCCACGCTGTTTTGGGGCGGGCTCATTGTGGGCGCGCTGCGGGCTATCAACACCTGGGACTACCCCACCTATCTGCTGCTGACCGCGCTGGCGTGGGCCTACGCGTGGCTCTGGGCGCGACAGCCTCGGCCGAGCCGTGCCCAACGCCAGGCTTGGCTGCGCCGTGCTGCGGGCGCGCTGGCTGGAGCCCTGGCCCTGTATGGGCTCACCGTGCTGCTCTGGCGGCCTTATCTGAACTGGTATGCCCAAGGCTATGCTCGGGTCACCACATGGTGGGGACCCACCACGCCATTGAGCGCGTACTTCTGGCACTGGGGCTTGTTCGTCTTCGTCACCTTCACGTGGCTGCTGGTGCTGCTGCATCGATGGTTGGCCGAGACCCCAGCCGCGCGCGGCCTGCGCTGGTGGCGGGCTGGAGGGCGATGGGCCGTGTTCGCCGGGCTGGGGCTTGCCCTGCTCGGCCCCGTCCTGATCCAAGCCCTTTATCGCACCCCTGTGGGCTGGGTCACTGTGCCGCCTTTGGTGCTCATCGCCGCGCTTCTGCTGCGCGTGGACCAAGACGACGCGACCCGCTTCGCGCTCACCATGCTGGCCGCCGCGCTGGGCCTCACCCTCATGGTGGAAATTATCGTCCTGGTGGGCGACCTGGAGCGCATGAACACGGTCTTCAAGTTTTATTTGCAAGCCTGGGTGCTGTGGGCCGCGGCCTCAGCCGTAGCCCTGGCCCAAGTGTGGGACCACATGCGTTCGTGGCCTTGGCGTTGGCAAAACGCGTGGAGCACGGTCTTGGCCAGCCTGGTCTTTGCCGCGCTGCTGTTCACCTACATGGGCACCTTGGACAAAGTGCGCGACCGCATGGCCCCTGACGCGCCCCACACGCTGGACGGTCAAGCCTACATGGCCTACGCGCAATACTACGCGCCCGGCGGGCCTTTGAACCTGGCCGAGGATTATCGGGCCATCCGCTGGCTTCAGACCCACGTGCAGGGTAGCCCCGTCATCGTCGAGGCCAACACGGTGGAATATCAGTGGGGCAACCGCATCAGCATCAACACCGGCTTGCCCGCGGTGGTGGGATGGAACTGGCATCAGCGGCAGCAGCGGGGCGTCATCGTGCCCGCGGATTGGGTGACCAACCGCATTGCCGAAGTCGGCGCGTTCTACTTGGGCACCGAGCGCGCGCCTGTGGTCGATTTCCTCCGCCGCCATCAGGTGGAATACATCATCGTCGGCCAACTGGAACGGCAACTTTACCCTGGCCCTGGCCTGGAAAAGTTCCGCCTGTGGGAAGGCGACTTGTGGGATGAAGTCTACCGCGACGGCGCGACGGTGATCTACCGCGTCCGGCAGCCACTGCCATAGCCCTTGCCCCCGCCGCGCCGGGCGGCCTTGGCCCGCGCGGGCTCCCTTTTCCTCCGCCCTCTCCCATCCAGCCCAACGGCTGCTGACCCTCTCCTGACGCTGGCCGGTTATGCTAAGGCCGCATCTCACCACCGTCAGGAGGCGCTTATGGTTTTCGGCCTTTTTCGGGGCAAAATCCGCATGCGGCTGGCGTGGCCCCGGGAGCGGACATATCGCCCCGGCGATACCATTCCGCTGCAAGTGCACGTACGTATGGAGGGACGGCCCAAAGTTCGCGGGCTGCGGGTGGGGTTGGTCTTCTGGCAGCGGTTTCGTTACCCCGACTGGGACGAGAAGAAAGAGGACGGCACCCCCGACTATTACATGACCTGGAAAGAACGGGAGCAGTGGGTGGTGCAGGCGCAATTGCCCTTGCCCGACCCCTTGCCCAAGCATTTCGAGAAGGTCTATCGGGGCACTTTGACTATCCCCTTGGATGTGCCCCCCGCGCATGAAGGCCGCATTTGCCAGGCGCGCTGGCGATTGAAAGTGGTTGCCGACCGGCCACTCACTTTCGACGACGAGCACGACGCGGGTTTGCGCCTGCTGGTGCCACCCCCCGGGGTGCAGACCCAGACCCGCTTTTACGGCCAAGCCACCCATCCCCAAACGGTGGACATGCGCTGGCGTTTGCCGGGGTTGGAGTTTGTCGAAGGCGACACGCTGGAAGGCGAGTTGCACCTGCGGGCCCAGCAGGCCATCGAGGGACGGCGGCTGCGTGTCACCCTGGCCGTGCGCGAATTCATCCCCCTGGATTCGACCAGCATGCCGGGGTTGGAGATTGACGACTGGGACGAGGACATCCCCGAATATCTCGAGACGCGCGACATCGTGGCCGAGGCGGAACTGGCCGCGCCGTTTCGCATGCAGGCCGGCGAAACGCGGGTGGTTCCCTTCCGTCTGACCGTGCCTCGGTTGAACAAGCCTTCGTGCACCGCGTGCGGCGAAGGGGGCTCCATCACCTGGATGCTGCACGGGCTGGTCGACCGCCCTTGGAAGCAAGACTATCGCGTCGAGCAAGAGATCTTTGTCTATGGCGGGCGATAGCCCAGACCAGCGCCAATGGAGACGCCACGGCCCTGCGCTTCTGACGCTGCCCTGACGCGCTGCGACTATTTTTGAAGGCACACGCCCCCACTGCCGCGCGCCACCGCGACCATGCTCGCCGAACCCGGCGCGTGCACCCAGGGCCATCTTTGCCAGGAGTCGTTCCATGCCGTTACGAGCCGACCTGAAGACCTTTCCTGAACTGTCGTACTTGGCCTTTCAGCATCCCTTGGATCGCGAAGCCCGCAAGGCCTTAGAGGCCATCCCCCTGGTGCCCCGGCTGGTGCGCAAATGGTCTGAGATGGTCACCGAGCGGGCGCTGCACATGGACCACATCGCCAACAACTTGCGCGTCAGCGCGGAGCAGTATCCGTCGTTGTACCGCCAATATGTGCGCATGGCGCAAGTCTTGGACATGCCCAAACTGCCTGCGCTGTACTTGGAAACTTCCCCCACCATCAACGCCTATGCCATGGGCATGGAGAACTATTTCGTCGTGGTCACCACGGGCCTGATGGATTTGCTCACCGAGGACGAGGTCTTGGCCATCATCGGCCACGAACTGGGGCACATCAAGTGCGAGCACATGCTCTATCGCAACATGGTGGTGCTGATGTTCAAATATGGCGCGGGCATCTTGGATGCGCTGGTGCCCGGCATTGCCCAAATGATGCTCATCGGCTTCAAATTGGCCTTGTTGGAATGGAGCCGCAAGGCCGAATTCTCGTCGGATCGAGCCGGCCTGCTGGCCACCCAAAACCCCGATGCCATCGCGGGCGCGCTCTCCAAACTGGCCGGCTATCTGCCCTACGCCCAAGATGAACCCCTCAGCATTCAGGCCGTGTACGACCAAGCCGAGGATTTCGAAGAACTGGACGATGATTCGCTCTTCAACAAAATCATCAAACTCAACATGATGCTGGAACGCACACACCCGTTCACCGTGGTGCGGGTCAAAGCGATTCTCGACTGGGCCGAATCAGAGCACTACAAGCGCATTCTGGCCGGGGACTATCGCACGTTGGCCCAGGGCTATCTGCCCGCGGAGAGCCAAGTGCGCCAGCAACGCGGGCTGGCCACGCCGACGGGCCGCGTGTGCCCCAAATGCCGCACGGTGTGGAACGCGAACATGGGCTTTTGCGGCAAATGCGGCACGAACCTGCGCGACGGGCTGGTCATCTGCGGCGGCTGTGGCACGCCGGTGCAGCCCGGTCAAACGGTATGCCAACGCTGCGGCCGGCGTTTGGTTTGAACCAACCTCGCCGTAGGCCTTAAACGCACGAGCGGGGCACGCGCAGCCCCGCTCGTGTGCTGCAAGCGTCAACGCGCATTACACCAACTCGAACGTCTCGCCGGGCTTCAGCACGTGCACGGCCACGCCGGTTTCGGCTTCCACCTGCTTGGCCCACGCGTGGGGATCTTGGTCGATGAGGGGCCAAGTGCCATAGTGAATGGGGATGACATTCTTAGGCTGCAGCAACTTGACCGCGCGCAGCGCGTCTTTGGGCCCCATGGTGAAGTTGTCGCCAATGGGCAGCACGGCCAAATCCAGGCCTTCCTCACCGATGAGGCGCATATCGCCGAACAAGCCCGTGTCTTGGGCCATGTAAATGGTCTTGCCGTCCTTGGTGGTCAGCAAAAAGCCCGCGGGATTGCCACCGTAGGAGCCATCGGGCAGCCCTGAACCGTGGATCGCGAAGGTGAGTTTGAGATAACCAAAGGGGTGATGATATCCGCCGCCGATGTGTTGGGGATGCACCTTTTCCACCCCTTGGTTGCTCAGCCAGTTGGTGATCTCGTAGTTCGCGATCACCAGCGCGCCCGTGCGCTTGGCAATGCTGACCGTATCACCGATGTGATCGCCGTGGCCATGGCTCACGAGAATGAAGTCGGCCTCGACCGCGTCGGCCGTGGTGCTGGCCGCGGGATTGCCAGTGAAGAAGGGGTCGACCAAGATTTTATACCCGTCGACTTCCAGGCCCAAAGTGGCATGGCCGTACCAGGTCAACTTAATGGACATGATGACGCCTCCTTACGCGTTGGGGGATGGATGGGGCTGCTTTCAGTATACCGAACGCCAGACCTGGGGGCAAGGTGCGAATGCGTCTTGTTCTTCACGCTCGACAGGCCGGCGGTCGCCTTCGCGCCCCGGTGCGAGCGGCCCAACCAGCGGCACACGCGGCCACGCGCGAACAGCCAGGCCAAGGCCACGGCCGTAAAGGCACCGTCCCCCAGGGGACACGGCCCGCGCAGGTGCGGCGCAGCCCGCGCCCAAGCACGGGGTGGCGCGTTCTCGTCAAGCAGGTACGCGCGGCTGGGCTCGCCGCGTGATCACCACCGCGTCGAGGACGAAGTGGGCCAAAAAGGGGACCGTGAGCACCGCGCCGATCCATGTCGTCAGCGGAGGCGCAAACCAAGGCATGAGCACGCCGGCCAAAAACACCATCATCGCGCCGGCCAGCCAACGCCGCCACCGGCTACGCGGCCAAGGGCCAGGGCGATAGCCGCGCGCGGTCAACGCGGCTTCATAGAGCACATAGGCTGGCCGAGCCAAACCCACGGCGCAAAACCACGGGGGCATCTGCCCGCTCTGTACCGCGGCCGCGGCAGCCCAAAACACCCCCCAACCATCCAGATGTAGATCCAGGCGTTGGCCCAAACGGGTGACCTGGCCATCATGCCGGGCCAACCAGCCGTCCACGAAATCCAGCATCGCGGCCAGCGCGTACACCGCCGCGGTCACGCCCAAACCCGGCCGGGTCATCCCCTCGTGCGTCAACACCGCGGCTGCCACCAAGGCCAGCAGAGCGCCCCGCATCCACGACACCGCGTTGCCCCGCCCCAGGCGCGGGTACACCGCACCCCCCGCGGGCGGGTGATTCCACGGGAGCCATTGCCAAACCCGCCAAGACACATACGCGATGCCCAGCCACGCGGCCAGCCACCAACGCCACGAAAAGGACACCGCCCCCGTCGCGGCTGCGGCCGCGACCACCGCGGGCAAGAGGCTGGTAGCCAACAGGCCGCGCCACCAGTCGGCACGCAACGAAGCCGGCAGCGTGGTGCGTGGAGGGTTCACCCTGCGGCCTCCGCCAAACGGGCGGGCAATTCCTCTAAGGGCCAAAGTTGGCTGTTGGCCGCGCGCCGGCTACGCACCTCGACGTGCCGTGTCGAGATGTGCCGCGCGGAGACGACCACGCGCCAAGGCAAGCCCATCAGGTCCGCGTCGGTGAACTTGACCCCCGGGCTGGCATCGCGATCATCGTCCACCACTTCCCAGCCGGCCTGGTGCAAACGGCGCACCACCTCATCGGCCAGCGCGTCCACCGCAGCGGCCTCAGCCCCGGCGCGGCGAGGCCGCAAACGCACCACATGCACATCCGCGGGCGCGATGGCCCGTGGCCAGCGCAACCCCCGCTCGTCGTGATGGGCTTCGGCCAATGCTTCGGCCCAGGCGCCCACATCGACCTCCAGCCAAAACAGGTCCAGCCGCGACGTGTGAGCGGGGTCGCTCAAGCGCACCCCCGCGGCCCGCAGCCAGGCGGTTGGCACACGGCCCGACCAAGCCACCAAGCGCGCGGCCTGCCCGCGCTCAGGAGCCAGACTAAGCGCGGTCACCTGCGACACAGCAAAATCGCGTTCGGGCCACACGAACCGCAAATGCATCTCGGGCCGGTTGGCGCCCATAATCCACGGCCCACGGCCGGCCGCGGCCGCATCGAGCACGACCCACACTTGCCGCGGATCCAATCCCACGGGCGAGGCATAGCCGGGCACCGCGCCCACCCGCCGGATCTCTTCGTCGGTCGCGGGGCGCAGCGCGACGGCTTGCAGCGCGGCCGCCAACGCCCACGGGCTCAAGCGCCGATGACCCGGCACCAACGCGGCCACCAAGCGCGTGGTCCAACCGTTGGGGCCGGGCACGCGCGCCGTCCAAAACAGGGTCTTCAGCACCTGGTCTGGCGACACGCCCAACTGCTGGGCTACCGCGTCCACCGTTGCCGCGTTGGGCGTGGGCACCGTTTCGGGCCGCGGTTCAGGGGGAACGGGCTCCGCGCGCGGCGCGGCTGTGCCCGCGGTCGCAGCCACCCGAGCCCACATCGCGCCGTCTGCCGCGCGCCGCGTAAAGCCCTCCTCGCCCTGGGGCGTGGGCCACAGCCACGCCTTTCCTGACCAGCCCGGCCCCAACGGGACTTCCACCAACGAGGGCGCTTGCCAATCGGGCAGAGGGGGCGCGGCGGCAGCGTCCCACTGCCATGTGTAAAGGCCCCACAAGGGCCCTGCGGGCCGCGGCCAGATCCAGGCCAAACGCGTGGGCACCCGTTTGGGCGTGGTCAGAAACGTGCGCGCCCACTGCCATACCGCGGCCAAGCGCGGGGTGCCTGGGCCGTGATCGGGGGCCAGGGGCGCGTCGGAGCAAGGCTGCTGGGCCCAGGCCGAGGGCGTCAGGGCCAGCGCGCGACTCAAATAAGCGCGCAGGCGGCGGCGCCAGGCCGCGCCCAAAGGGGTTTCGCCGCGCGATGGCAACCAATAGCCCGCGCGCATGAGCAGAGCCGCGCCCGCGGATGGGGCGTCGGCGGGCGCGCGGCGCAATGTGAAACAAGGGCAGGTGCTCAAGCGCATGGCTCGTCCTCCGCGGGGGATGGCCCCCAGGCCAACACGACTGCGGCCGCGGTATAGCGGCTATGGCTCAGGCTCACGGTCCAAACGGTCAGCCCCAACGCGGCAGCCCGCTGGGCTGCCGCCCGATGCAGGCGCAGCAAGGGCTCGCCTTGAGGGGTTGACAGCACCTCGATGTCCACCCACGCGATGGGCCCAATGCCCGTTCCCAAGGCTTTGGCTGCGGCTTCTTTGGCCGCGAACCGGGCCGCCAAGCGCTCGACCCGGCCTTGGGCCAACGCTTGCTCCGCGGGCGTGAACACCCGCTGCAGCAAGCGCGCGCCGTGCCGCTCCAGCGCGCGCGCGAAACGGGCGATGTCGATAAGATCGAGACCCAGGCGAAAGACCGGCGGCGACATGGGCGTGTCAAGACGGCGCTTCAGCGCGCGGCCCACGCGGCCACTCGGGCCGCGGCGACTTCGGTGGGCAAACCGCCCACCCACACGGGCACATCCGGAGATTGGGCTTCGAACCCCAAGGCCGCGTAAAGACGCAAGGCAGGATGATTGTCGGCCTCGGTGTTGACGCTGACCCACAGGCCTGGTTCGTCGGCGGTCAAACGCCGCAGGCCGGTCGCGACCAACGCTCGACCCAACCCGCGGCCTTGCCATGCGGGATGCACAGCCAGGCGGGCCAGGTGCGCGCCTTGCGGTGACGGCGTGAACAACGCGTAGCCCACCACCGCGCCACCATCCGCGTCTGAACGGGCCACCAAGGCCAAGCGGGCTTGCTGGCACGCATAACGGACCAACTCAGGCCGCAAGCGCCACGTCGCGGGAAAGGCCTCGCGATCCACCGCGGCCGCGGCCCCGAGGTCCGCGGCGGTCATGGGTTCCAGCCGCACACCTGCAGGCGCAGCAACCGCGGGCAACGCGGCGACACGAGCACGCCAAAGCAGCAAACGCAAGTCGGCCTCATGGCGAAAGCCCCGTTGCCGCAAGAAGCGGTCCACCCACGCCCGACCACCCAGACCAGCCACATGGGTGATGCCTTCCGCGCGCAAAACCGGCGCGGCCGAGCGCCACAGCAGCCGCCAAGCCAAGTCCTGGGGGACATCCCCGCGGGCCATGAACAAGCGCAGCCAGGCGCGTGTATCGGCCTCGGGCACGACCACCAGCGCGGCCACCAAGGACGCGTCGGACATCAAACCCCAACCCAGGCCTTGGGCCAACCACTCCTTGAGCGAGGTCCAACCAGGGTAGTAATAAGTGCGGGGGTCGTGATAAATGGCCTCCAACAACCACCAACGGTCCTCGGGGGTCAGAGGACGGGGCCACAGGGCCGAACGCTGCAAGTCCATGGGGGGCCTCCCGGTGTGGGAGTGGGGCAGTCAGCGACCTGACCAACGGAACGGGGCGCGCAGCAAGCGCCGCAGCCAGCGGTGCAAGCCGCGCGGTGAGGCGGCCAGGCCTTGGTCGTACGTGACCAAGGCCTCAAGGGGGCGCTTGGCACGCAGTTGCAATCGCGAGAGGGCTTGGGCAACGTAGGCCACGGCTTCGCCATCGCCGGCTTCTTCGAGCAAGCGCCATGCGGTGCGATAAGCCTCTGCGGCCTCTTCGGTGCGGCCTAAGGCTTCGAGCGCGGCGGCCACATTGCCCCAGGCCAGCCCAGCCCGACGGGTGTCGTGCTGTTGGGAGAAAAAGGCGGGCAAGTCATGCAAGACCTCATACGCGGCCTGCGCGTCGCCTTGCTGAAGCAACGCGACACCCCGGTTGGCCCGCATCTCAGCGGCCCGCAAGGGATCGCCGTGGTCGGTGAACCACGCTTCGGCTTGGGCAAAGGCCTGGGCGGCCTGCCCATAGCGCCCGGCCGCGAAGTGCGCTTCCCCCTCTTGGGCCCAGTGTTGGCCTTGCGACATGACCACGCCCCCGTCCGCGGGTTAGAAGGTGATGTCCAGCAGCACTTCGGCCACGGTGCGCAGCCGATCGACGGGCATCTGGCTCAGTTTGCGCGCGACTTCCAGGTAGGGCACGTGCCGCGGGCTGGAGACAAACTCCCGCAAGTCGGGCGGCAGTTCCAAGAAGCCTTGAATTTGCTGCTGTTGGTGCAGCCACGCGCCCAAGGGATCGTCCGCGGGCAAGAAATCGCGCAGTTTGAGGCCCAACTCCTCGGCGATGATTTCCAGTTCCACCGCGGGGGCCGGGCGCTCGCCTTTTTCATAGGCCGCGAGGCGGCTGGCTGAAATGCCGGTGCGAGCGGCCAGGTCTTTGAGCGACAGGCCCTCGCGCTCGCGCGCGGCACGCAAGCGCCGGGCAATGTGCGCCCGGTGCGCGGCCAGCAGGTCTTCCAACGGCAACTTGAGAATGGGGGGCGTATCGTCGGAGATGATGTCGTGGCCCCAAAAATGCTCCAACGGCACTTGTAGAAAATAGGCCAGGGCAGCCAGTTCGGGCAACGAGGGCGACTTGCGCCCTTCTTCATAAGCCCGCAAAGTTCGCGGTGAAATGCGCAGTGCTTCCGCGGTCTCTTTGAGGCTGCGCCCCGCTGCCAGGCGGGCGTCGCGCATGAGCAACCCCAAGCGCTTGGCGCGCAGGATCAAGCGTTTACGGTGCACATCTTGAGCATTGGCCATACAATTTGCTCCCTGGCCTAAGGGGTGGTTACGATTTTACCACATTATAGGCCTATGAATTCTGAGGAATGCCCACCTGAATCTGTCCATCTCGCACTTGCACGGGGAAGGCGGGCACCGGCACCGGTGCCGGTGGCGCTACCACCGCGCCGGTGCGCACATCGAAACGCGCCCCATGCCGCGGGCACACGATGATGTAGCCGTCCAGTTCACCTTCGCCAATAGGGCCGTCGTCATGGGTGCAGCGGTCTTCGATGGCGAAATATTGGCCCGCGATGTTGAAAATGACCAAGTCCAAATCGCCCACAGTGACGAACAGCCGCTCCCCTGGGGGGACTTCTTCGACGGGGGCCACGGTCACGAACGTGCATTCTTCGGGTGCGTAACGGCGATACTCCACGGGCATGGTCACGCCTCCTGGGCTTTGGCCGTGGGCGGCGTAAGGCCGTACAACGCGGCCTTGAGGGCCTTGTAAGGCAGCAAGGCACACTTGAGGCGTGCCGGGCTGAGTTTCAAGCCGAGCAGATCCAGCACTTCGTCCTTGGTCAGATGGCGCAGCGCCTCCACCGTCTTGCCGGTCGCGTATTCCATGAGCAAGTCGGCCGAAGCCATGGAAATGGCGCAGCCCTCCCCCTCGAAACGGGCTGTCACCGTGCCGTCGGCGTTGAACTTCAGATAGACCACCACATGGTCGCCGCACAGGGGATTTTCGTCCTCATAGCGCGCGTCGGCGTTGGCCAGTGCCCCGCGAAAACGGGGGCGCTTATAGCGCTCGATGATCTGCTCGCGATAGAGGTCGTCGAACATGGTCCTTGCCTCGCGATGAAGATGCCCCGGTCCTATTGTACCGCAGCATGGCCCCGCCCGCGCTGCCGCAGGGTGCCGTCGCGGTAGCACCGCGCAACACCCCCGCCCGCCCATTCGCCGGAAGGCCGCGGCCCCCAGCGCCGGCACAAGGGAAAACACCCGCCCCCTGGCGAAGACGCGCGGCCGCATGGCCCGCCCGCGCGCGGGCTTGTGAGGATGGCGCGCGGGCCGCGCGAATGGCGCGGGCCCATTCTCAAGCCGTGGTGGGCTTAGAGGCACGGGCGGCACGAGCACGAACAGCGACCACACCCGCCCCTGGCACGGCCTGGGCCGCGTGGACCTAACACAAGCCGCGCCACAAGCCAAAGCCGAGGCTCCGCGGCGCAGCAGGCCGAAGTGCCCAGGCGCCATGCGCGCGCACCAGAGCCTGGGGGGCCTCCTGAACACCCTCGCCAACGCCCGCGCGACCCTGGGGCTGTTCGCAAAATCGACGTATCGCCATGAGGCGTGGTTTTGCCCCCGGCCCTCCCCGGCCCATCCGCAGCGCGGAGCAGAACGCCCCCCGGAATCGCGCGCGCGAATAGAGCAAGCGGCCGATTCGCCCTGGTTTGCTTTTCCAACGGCCCTCCAGGCCCTAAAATCCCCTTTCGGCGCTCCTTCCCTCTGTGCTCTCCGCGTCTCTGTGCGAAATTTTCGAACAGCCCCGCGCAACCCTTGACATCCTGGGCCAAGGCGGGTATAAAGGCCTCCATGATGAGCATGAAGCGCGCCCCTCGTCGCCCTCGTCGTCCTAAGCGCCCCCAACCGGGGTTGGGCGGGCGATGAGGCGCGCGTAACGCACGCACCCTGTGAGACACACGCCAGGCCCTTCCCCGGAAGGGCCTTTTTCATTGCCCGCCCGTTGCATCCCACCTCAAGGAGTGCCCCCATGTCTCCCGAAAAACCTACCGTCAAAAAAGTCGTGCTGGCCTACTCCGGCGGTCTGGACACCTCCATCATCGTGCCGTGGCTCAAAGAGCACTACGGCTGCGAAGTGGTGGCCTTTACCGCGGATTTGGGCCAAGGGGAAGAATTGGACGGCCTGGAAGAGAAAGCCCTGGCCAGCGGGGCCAGCCAGTTCATCCTCAAAGACTTGCGGGAGGAATTCGCCGAAGAATACCTCTTCCGTCTATTGCGCAGCGGCGCGGTGTACGAACGCAAGTACCTGCTGGGCACCTCCATCGCTCGGCCCCTCATCGCCAAGCACCAAGTCGAAATCGCCCATCAAGTGGGCGCGGATGCGGTCGCGCACGGCGCCACGGGCAAGGGCAACGACCAGGTGCGCTTTGAACTGACCTACATGGCCTTGGACCCCCGGCTCAAGGTCATCGCGCCCTGGCGCGAATGGGACATTCGCTCCCGCCTCGACGCGTTGGAGTACGCGCGGGCCAAAGGGGTGCCGGTGACCGCGACGGAAAAGACCATCTACAGCCGCGACAGCAACCTGTGGCACCTCTCGCACGAAGGCGGGCCCTTGGAGGACCCGTGGCATGAGCCAGACGAGTCGGTATGGTTGCGCACCGTCTCACCCTTGAACGCACCCGACGAGCCCGAGTATGTGGAAATCGAGTTCGAGAGCGGCACACCGGTGGCCGTCAATGGCCAACGCATGAGCCCCGCCAAACTCATCGAGTACCTCAACGCGGTGGGCAGCGCGCACGGCATCGGCCGAGTCGACATGGTAGAAAACCGCCTGGTGGGCATGAAATCCCGCGGGTTGTACGAAACCCCAGGCGGCACCATCCTGGCCGCGGCCCACAAGGAATTGGAGTCCTTGGTGCTCGACCATGCGACCATGCAGTTCAAAGACCTGGTTGCGCTCAAATATGCCGAGTTGGTCTATCAAGGCCTGTGGTTCAGCCCCTTGCGCGAGGCCCTGGATGCCTTCATCGACAACACCCAAGGACCGGTGACCGGCGTGGTGCGCCTGAAGTTGTACAAGGGCAATGTCATCCCCGCGGGGCGCAAGAGCCCCTTCAGCCTCTACCGCGAGGACTTCGCCACATTCGGCTACGACGATGTGTACGACCAGGCCGACGCGGCCGGCTTCATCCGCCTGTTCGGGCTGCCCCTCAAAGTGCGGGCCCTGAACAACCTGCCCGTGGCCGGCCTGGATCTGCCCAAGCCCGACTACTCACGCTTCAAACGGGACTAATGCCATGAGCGCCGAAGCGTCTTCGAGCCACATGCTTTGGGGTGGACGCTTTCAGAGCGGGCCGGACCCACGGTTTTGGGCCCTGAACGCGTCGTTGCCCGTCGACCAGCGCTTGGCCCTGCACGATGTGCGTGGCACCGCGGCGTGGGTGCGCGCCCTGGCCAACGCGGGCGTGCTCACCGCGGCCGAACGCGAGCAATTGCTCGCTGGTCTCGCGCGCATCGAGGCCGAATTCCGCGCAGGCACCTTCTCATTCGCGGCCACCGACGAAGACATCCACACAGCCATCGAACGCCGCCTCAAAGAGATGGTGGGCGAACCCGCGCTCAAAGTCCACACCGGACGCAGCCGCAACGACCAAGTGGTCACTGCGTTTCGCCTATGGCTGCGCGACGCGACGGACGAACTGGATGACCTCGTACGCGACCTGCAGACCGCGCTGGTGCAACGGGCGGAAGCCGACCTGGAGGTCCTCATCCCTGGCTATACGCACTTGCAGCAGGCCCAGCCCATCTTGCTCAGCCACTGGTGGCTGGCCCACTTCTGGCCCCTCCACCGAGACCGCCAGCGTTTGGCCCAACTGCGCGCCCGCCTCAACGTGCTGCCCTTAGGCTCGGGCGCTCTGGCCGGCACCACCGTGCCTGTGGACCGCACCGCCTTGGCCCAAGACCTGGGCTTCGCCGACATCACCCCCAACAGTTGGGATGCAGTCTCGGACCGGGATTTCGCGGCCGAATTCCTCTTTTGGGCCGCGCTGGTGGGCGTCCACCTCAGCCGCCTGGCCGAAGGCGTGATCCTCTTCTCGACCCGCGAGTTTGGCTTCCTCAGCCTGGACGACGCGTTCAGCAGCGGCTCCAGTCTGATGCCGCAAAAGAAGAACCCCGACGGCTTTGAGTTGGCGCGCGGCAAAAGCGGCGCGCTCATCGGTGCGCTTACGGGCCTGCTGACCACCCTCAAGGCCCTGCCCTCGGCCTACGACAAAGACCTGCAAGAAGACAAGGCCCCCGTGTTCCGGGCCTACGACGATCTGCGCGCGCTGTTGCCCGTGCTGGCCGATAGCCTGCGCACCCTCACCGTGCATCCCGAGCGCGCGGCCGCGGCGCTGGACCCCGATACGCTGGCCACGGACTTGGCCGATTATCTGGTGCGCAAGGGCATCCCCTTCCGAGAGGCGCATCACATTGTCGGCCAAGTGGTGCAGCGGGCCGCGGCCCGAGGCGTGCCCATCACCCAATGGTCGGTGGAAGATTTTCGGGCCGTGCACCCCGCTTTTGGCCCCGACGTGCGCACGGCCTTGGACCCCTGGGCCGCGGTGGCCCGCCGCGATGTCCCCGGGGGCACGGCCCCCGCGCGCGTGCGCGAACAACTGGAGTACGCGCGTGCCACGCTGCGCGGCCCGGCCTGAGTACGGTTTCGTCCATCCCACACAATCTCTAAGGAGGTCATGCCATGTTGACCGTCACCTGCCCCGAATGTGGCGCCGAGTTCGAGTTGGAACCCGGCACCGAAGTCAACGAAATCGTTGTCTGCCCCGACTGCGGCGTGGATCTGGAAGTGGTTTCGCTGGACCCGCCGCAGGTGGAACTCGCGCCCATGGAAGAGGAAGACTGGGGAGAATAGCGAGGCTGCGTTGAGGGCGCAGCCGGAGGAGCCCAGGGACGGGCACGGCGTCCGCATGGCGTGGCGCGGCCGTGCCCGTCCTGGCTTGGCCGCGTGGCCGCGCGCGGTCGGGCCGCCCATCCGACCATCCATAGGAGGCCCATCATGAACCGTCGGCCCCGCATCGGCGTGCTCTATTCCCGGGTGCGCGTGGAAGAAAAGTGGATCTTCGCCGCGCTGGAACAGCGGGGCGTGGATTACGAGCGCCTGCACGACGGCAAATTGTTCTTCGACCTGGATGACCCCCGGCCTTGGCAGCGTTTTGACGCGATTTTAGCCCGCAACATCAGTTACACGCGAGGGCTGTACGCGCTGCGAGTGCTCAATGGGTGGGGCATCCCCACGGTGAACACGGCGCGCGTGGCGGAAATTTGCGGCGACAAACTGGCCACCAGCACCGCGCTGGCCATGGCCGGCGTGCCCCAGCCGCGCACCCGCGTGGCCTTCACGCCCGAGGCCGCGCTCGAGGCTATCGAAGATCTGGGCTACCCCGTAGTGCTCAAGCCCGTGGTAGGCTCGTGGGGGCGCCTGTTGGCCAAAATCAACGATCGCGACGCGGCCGAGGCCATTTTGGAACACCGCGCCACGTTGGGTTCAGTGCAGCACTCGGTGTTTTACATCCAAGAATACATCCCCAAGCCCGACCGCGACATCCGGGTGTTGGTAGTGGGGGACGAGCCCATTGCGGCCATCTACCGCCGCTCGCCCCACTGGATCACCAACACCGCCCGGGGCGGGAGTGGCGAGGTCTGCCCGCTGACGGATGACTTGGTCGACATCGTGCAACGCGCGGTGCGGGCGGTCGGCCGCGGGGTCTTGGCCGTCGACATTCTGGAACATCCGCAGCGGGGCTACTTGGTCAACGAAATCAACCACACCATGGAATTCCACACCGCGCAACCCACCACGGGCGTTGACATTGCCGGGCGCATCGTCGATTATGTGGTGGATGTGGCTCGGGCGGCCATGGAGCGCCGCGGCGAGACCGTTCGCGCGAGCGCGCCGGCCACCTTTTGAGCGCGACGCGCAGACAAACAGCCCCCCGACCGCTTTCGGGAGCGCCCTGGGGTCTCATTCCCTCTCTGGGCGTATCATTGGCGATGCGCAGCAAACGCCCCGCCGGCCGCAAAAGCAAGGGCCCGGTCGCCTGACCGGGCCCTTTGTCCTCTCACCGCAGCAAGGGAGAGGTGCGGCTATTCGTCGTAAACATCCACCAGCACGGCTTGCACCACCACCCGCCAGCGATAGCCGCCCAGCGCATCGTCATAGCCCTGGCAGGTGAACAGCGTCAGCCACGAGTAGCCTTCGCTGGGCGCCCGGAAGGGCTTGGTGCTGTACGGGTCGGTGCGGAAGGCCTCGCGCACTTCGTACACATACACCCGGCCCTGGAAGTGCACCAGGATGCGGTCACCCCACTGGAGCCGACCCAGGCCATGGAACGGCCCAGGCAAGCCGTCGGCTTGGAACACATGCGCGGTGATGACCGCGTTGCCCTCCCAGGTGGGGAAGGTGGTGCCCTGCAAGTGGCCCGCGGCGTCGCGGCCCAGCCAGGTCAGGTCCCAACCTTGGGCCGTGCGCGGGATGCCGATGATGGGCAGTTGGACGCCCAACCGCGGGATCTCGAGCCACAGGTCGCCCAGGTCTTGGTACGCATAGCCCTGCGGCATGTCGGGCAGCACGGTCACCCGGCCCGGAGCGAAGCCTGTCTCGGGCAGCACCCAGTAGACATCGATGTCCGCGGTGCGCACGTAGCCCGAATCGGGCGGGTCGTAGGCCCGCTCGTGGGCCAGGTCGTTGTACGGCGACAGCGGCGTGTAGCCCGGATCGCCCGGATAGCAGTTGTCGCAAGGCAGGCTGGTCCAGCCGAGCCAGGCCGTGTTGGTGACCGGCGTATTGTCGGGCGTGTTGACGATGAGTGCCTCGAACTCAATGACCGTGGTGGCCCCCATGGGGAATTCATCCCAGCGGGCCTCGATGGTGTGGGTCGCGGGGTCGTAGGTAAGGCTCACCGGCGCGGGGCCCGAGGTCGCGACCAGGGTGCCATCCACATACTGCAGCCGGTCGGGCAATTCGTCGTGAAGCACCACATCGTAAGCGATCACTTCGCTGGTAGGCGAATGGGTCACCGTCAAGGTGAAGCGAATGGGTTCATCGGGCATGGCCACTTGCGGATCCGCCGCCTTGGTCAACACCAGGTCGGGTTCGACGATGGTCACGGGGTCGGCCGAGGCCGTTTGGCTGCCCGCGTCCCAAGTCCAGGTGGCCTGGTTATCCAGAGTTTGCCCGCTCACATTGTCCGCGCTGTCGAGCACCACAGCCCGATAGGTCACGGTGATGGTGGCATCGGTCACGCCACTGTTGGTCACCGTGCCGAAGGACCAGGTCACCCGGCGGCCTTGGTCCACAGGCTCGGTGCTGCCCGCGGGCTCTTCGCTCACCGTGGCGTTGTTGCAGATGTCGCTCCACGAGCCCGCGGTGGCTGTCAGGCTGCCCGTGACGGTGATGCTGTCGCAGGCCACGAAGGCCAAGCCCTGGTCGAGGATATCGGTCAGGGTCAGATTGTCCACGATGCCGGGTTCCAAGGTCAGGGTGACCTGGTAGGTCACGATTTCGCCAATGGCCACGTCGGAACCGCTGGTGAAGGTCTGGTCGGTATCGACCAGCGTCTTGGTCGCGGTGGTGGGCACGTTCCGCAGGCCGAAGTCGAAGGTCAGGTTCACCCGGCCATCGGGATAGTTGTGGGTCAGGGCCGGATCGCCCTGGGTGGCCGCGTCTTCGTTGCCGCCTTCGCCGGTCACCCAGTTGTTGGCCGCGAGGTCGGTCAAGGCGGGCACGTCGAAGGGTCCAATCTCCACCGGCGCGCCCAGGCCGCCAGGCTGGGTCGCGTCGCTGTCGGTGTCATCCGCGCCCTGGTCGGGCACCACAGGCTGGTTCAAGCCCGCGGGCAAGGTGGGAATGCGCAGTTGCGCCTGGATGCCGGGCCGCAGGCCGCAGAACACATATCGGCCATTCGCGTCGGTGGTGGTGGAGACCGTGATGTCGTCCGCGGTGCCCAAGGTGCCGTCAACGCCCGGCGTGGTCAACTCGACCGTGACGTTCTCCAGCGGCACATCGCTGGCATCCTGCTCGTTGATGGTCGTGCTGGTGGTGTCGTCCCAGACATAGTTGCCCGCGCAGGCCAGCGGCGTCCAGTAGTCTTCCACCTCACCGTCGCCCGCGGTGCCGCCCCAGTCGCCCGCGGCCAGGGTGTCGGTGGTCAGGCGGAAGCGCATGTGCACTTCGCCACCGTCAAAGGTCGCGGTGGTGGGCACAGTGAAGCACAGTCGTTGATCGGTGAGATTGCCGGTGACCGTGTACGAACCTCCGCTGAAGTCACCGGTATCAACCCGTTCGCTCGCGTCAAAGGCGCCATCGCCGTTCCAGTCGATCCAGGCGTACAGGTACGCGTCGGTCCCCAGGTTGTTGACGGCATCCACTTCGATGCAGGCTTGCGCGCCAGGCAACAGCGATGTGAGCAGGGTGACGCCGTCTTCGTCGTCGCCGCCAGTGCACGAGGGGCCGATTTCAACATCACCGGTGTCGCTCGCGTCGCCGGTGTCATCGCCGCCGCCCAAGACGCCCGCGTCGGGGTCGGGTTGGCCGTCATCGTCGCCGTCGACACATCCGCCCAGGTACAGATTCGCATTCAGTTGGTGCTTGGGACCACCCGCGGCGTCGGTGGTGTCGAAGGTATCGGGCGCGTCGCCAAAGTCATAGGTCAGTTGGCCGGTGACCCGGTAGTCCTCCACCTCGCCGCTGCCGGCCGCGCCGGTGGGGCTGGTGAGGCTTTCGTTGGCGATGCGGTAGCGCACGCCCACGTTCGGGGCCACATCCAGCGGCACGGTCACGGTGACCGACGGGCACCCCGAACTGGCCGAGGCGTTGCTGAGCACCTGCTCGCCGGGATCGGCGAAGTCACCATCGCCATTCCAGTCGATCCAGGCGCTGACCACCGTGGACGGGCCAGCATTGGTCGCGGTACAGGTGATGGTGTAGGTCTGACCGGCCACAAAGGTGGTGGGCAAGGTGACGCCGTCTTCGTCGTCTGAGCCGTTCGTGTCATCGCCCGTAGCCGAAGCATTGGGCTGGCCGTCGGTCTCAGGGTCAACCGCGGCGCCCAGGGTCGGGTTGCCGCTGGGCAGGATGACATGCCGCGGGCCGTTGTCGGCCAAGGTGGTGGCGTACGGGCTGGGCAGGTCACCGAAGTCGTAGGCCGCGAAGCCGAAGTCCACCGCCAGATGCGTGCGCGCATCCGGATAACTGTTGGGATCGGCATCGTTGCTCGCGGTGTCGACATCGGGGCTGGGCGGCAGGGTGAAGGTCGGCCCCACGCCGGAGGCATCCCCGTCGCTATCCAGGGCCTCGTTGGTGCCCTGGTCTTGCGCCACGGGCGTCAGGCCCGCCGGTGGGGTGACATCGACGCGATAGGCGTCCGCGTTGCCATCGCGCGTGGCGTCGCGCACCAGGCCGCAGAAGGTGTAGAAGCCGTTGCTGTCGGTCGTGGTGGTGTATGTGCGGTCTTCGGCATCCGCGAAGTCGCCGTCGTCGTTGCCGTCCCAGCGCAGGGTCAAGGTGACGCTTCCGATACCCGGTTCCGAGCCGTCCTGGATATCCGGCGTCGGGCTACCGCCATCGTTCCAGACAAAGTTGCCCACGCAGTACAGAGGCTCGTAGTAGTCCTCGACCTCGCCGTCGGTCGCGGTACCGGTGGGGGCGGTGAGCGTGTCGGTGGTCAGGCGGAAGCGCATGTGCACTTCGCCGCCGTCAAAGGTCGCGGTGGTAGGCACATCGAAGCAGTAGACCGCATTGGACACGCCGCCGCTGGGGATCGTGACCCGGCTGCCCGTGGCAAAGTCGCCAGTGTTGAGCATTTCGTCCGCGTCGAGGAAGTCGCCATCGTTGTTCCAGTCGAACCAGGCGTACAGGTACGCGTTGGTGGCGGGCAGAATGGCGTTGCGCGCGGTGACCTTGATGCAGGCCTGGGCACCGGGGACGAGGGGCGTGACGAGTTCGACGCCATCTTCGTCGTCACCGGCCGGCGTGCACGAGCCCTCGGTGTAGTAACCGGCATTCGCGTCGTCGCCCGTGGCGTCGGTCGAGGGTTGGCCGTCCAACTCCGCGTCCACGCAACCGCCCAAGTACAGGTTCGGGTCGATGGTGTGCGCCGGGCCGTTGCTGGCGCTGTCAGTGCCGTAGGAGTTGGGCAGGTCGCCGTAGTCCACAGGCACGGGGCGGAAGCCAAAGTCGATGGTCTCATCCACCTGCTGGTCGGGGAAGTTGTTCGGGTAAGCGTTGCCCGCGTCTTGGTTGCTGCTCTCGCCCGTGGGCAAGGCGGTCACGTCAGTAATGGTGAACGCGGGGCTGGTGACGCCACCGACCACAGGTGCGCCGTCCGAGTCGGCCGTGTCGTCGGCGCCCACATCGGGCATGACAGCCTGGGGCAAACCGCTGGGCGCGCCCACGATCTGCACCTGATATGTGCCGGGCAGCACGCCGCAGAAGGCGTACACGCCGTTAGCATCGGTGGTCACGGTATACAAGCGGTCATCGCCCTGGGCCGACGAGTGCTGGGGTTGCGTGTCGATGGTGTCGTTGGCTCCGGCCCAGACCAAGCGCATTTCTTGGCCACTCACGCCCGTGTCAGCGGCATCCTGCACGTCCTGCGCGGTACCGGTGCTGTCGTTCCACACCAGGTTGCCCACACAGGCCACACGGGTCCAGTAGTCTTCGACTTCGCCATCGGTGGCGGGACCGGTTGCGCTGGCCAAGTCGCTTTGCGTGGTCAGGCGGAAGCGGTAGTGAATCTCGCCACCGTCGAAGGTCGCGCTGCTGGGCACAGTGAAGCACAGTTCGGCGTTCGTGAGGTCACCGGTGAGAGCGTAGGAACCACCGCTGAAGTCGCCGGTGTTGAGCTGTTCGCCCGCGTCGAAGGTGCCGTTGCCGTTCCAGTCGAACCAAGCGTACAGGTACGCGGTGCTGCCCGTCCCGTTGCGAGCCGTGACCCGCACGCATGCTTGGTGGTTGGGGATGAGGGGCGTCGTCAGAGTCACGCCGTCCTCGTCGTCGGCCGTGCAAGAGCCCACGGTGTAGTCGCCCGCGGTGTTGTCGTCGCCGCCGGTGGCGTCCATACCGGCCTCGTTGTCGGGCGCGTTGGTCGTCTCCGCGTCCACGCAGCTACCCAGGTAAAGGTCGGGCCGCATGGGATGCACCGCGGGGTTGCCGCCTTCGAAGGACGCGGGCAGGTCGCCGTAATCGTCGTATTGGATAAAGCCAAAGTCCTGGGTCCAATCGGTGCGCTCATCGGGGAAGCCGTTGTCGTTGGCCTCGCTGTTGGCGTCCTCATTGCCGCCCTCGCTGGTGGGCAACACCGAGCCATCCTTGAGGATGTAGCCTGGCGCGGCCGTGTAGTCGAGCCGCAGGCCAAACGCGTCGCCGGCCCAACCGCTGGCCAAGCTGTTCCCCGGTGCCGCGTCCGAGTCCAGCGCGTCGTCGGAGCCACTGTCTTTGGCGACCGACAAGTAACCAGGGATCGGCGGCACCTGGACCTGGTAAACTGCGTCGCTTCCGATGCCCGGGCCCAGGCCGCAGAACATGTAGCGGCCGTTGGCATCGGTGGTGGTGGTCAGGATGATGACATCGTCACCACCGGCTGAGGCATCGTAGGGTTGAGTATCGACCGTGCCATTCGGCCCCGCCCAGACCAAGCGCACAGGGACGTTGGCGAAGGGCGAATCGCCGCCGTCTTGCTGGCTGGGGGTGGCGCCGGTGTCGAGCCACAGGTAGTTGCCCACGCAGGCCAGCGGAGCCCAGTAGTCTTCCACCTCGCCGTCGGCCGCGGGGCCTTCCCACAATTCATAGCCACCGCCGCGCGCGCTCAGGTCTTCGGTGGTCAGGCGCAAGCGGGTGTGGATCTCGCCGCCTTCAAAGACCAGGTCACTGGCCGCGGGCATGGTGAAGCACACGGTGACATTGCCGTTGGTGCCATCGGTAATGGTCGCGTAACCGCTGGCAAAGTCCTCACCCGTGAGCTGCTCGTCGCTCTGGAACTGGCCATCGCCGTCCCAATCCATCCAAGCGTACAGGCGGGCGTCGACACCGGTGTTGTTGTAAGCCTTGACCTGGAAGCAAGCCCGGCCGCCCGGCGCCGCGGGGGTAATGGCGCTGGTCAGGCCGTCTTCGTCATTGCCCGCGACCAGGCACGAGCCTTCGGTGGCAAAGCCAACGCTGGAATCATCGCCCGGGCTGCCGCCTGCGCCCGCACGCGCGCCCGGCTGGCCGTCGGTCTCCACATCTACGCAATCGCCCAGATAGAGGTCGGGGATCACCCGATGGTAGGGCCCGTCGTTGGCCAAGGTAGTGGGGAAGACGCCATTGCCGCTCTCGGGCAGGTCGCCATAGTCGTGGTAGAGCATAAAGCCGAAGTCTTGGGTCCAATCATCGCGCGCATCAGGGGTGTTGTGATCCGCGGCATCGACGGTTCCATCACCCAAACCGGCCTCACCGGTGGGCATCGCGCCACCGTCCTTGGCCACATCGCCGGGCTGGGCATCGTCCAGGGTCAGGACGAACTCCGGCGCGGCCCAGCCGTTGTCTACGGTGTGCTCGGGAGCGCCGTCGGAGTCTTGGTCGTCAGGTACGCCCGTAGCGTCGGCGTCGGTGGCATACAGGCCGCTACCGTCGCTGGGGATTTGGACCTGATACTTCTGGCCATTGGACGTGGTGGCCGTTAGGCCACAGAACATGTAGTTGCCGTTTCCGTCGGTGGTGGTGGTGTAGATGGTGTCATCGTTCTGCGCCGCGGAATCGGTCGCTTGGGTGTCAATCGTATCGTCATCACCAGCGAAGACCAAGCGCACGGTCATGCCCACGAAAGACGGCTCGCCCGTGTCTTGGTCGCCGGCCATATCGCGGTCTTCCCACACATGAGAACCCACACAGGTGATGGGGGTCCAGTAGTCCTCGACCTCGCCGTCCGCGGCGCCACCATCGGGCGAGGACAGGGTGCTATCGGTGGTCAAGCGGAAGCGGTAGTGAATCTCGCCACCGTCGAAGGTCGCGCTGCTGGGCACAGTGAAGCACAGTTCGGCGTTCGTGAGGTCACCGGTGAACGCGTAGGAACCACCGCTGAAGTCGCCGGTGTTGAGCTGTTCGCCCGCGTCGAAGGTGCCGTTGCCGTTCCAGTCGAACCAAGCGTACAGGTACGCGGTGTTGCCCGTCGCGTTGTGGGCCGTGACCCGCACGCACGCTTGCTGGCCGGGGATGAGGGGCGTGGTCAGAGTCACGCCGTCCTCATCGTCGTCGCCCAGAGTGCAGGAGGTGCCGATGATGCCGAAACCGGTGGTGCCATCATCGCCGCCCGAGAAGATGCCCGCGTCGGGGTCGTCGGGCTGGCCATCGGTCTCCACGTCCACGCAGCGGCCCAAATACAGATCCGGCGTCACCCAGTGCCAGGGGCCACCGGCCCCGCTGGTGGTGTGGAAGCTGCCGGCGCCCGATTCGGGCAAGTCGCCGTAATCTTTGAAGACCGTGAAGCCAAAGTCGTGGGTCCAATCGGTACGCTCATCCGGGTAGCCGTTATCACTGGCTTCGCTGTTGGCGTCTTCGTTACCAGCCTCGCCCGTGGGCGGCGCGCTGCCGTTGATGGTGAACCCGGGCACCTCCGGCGAGAAGTCAGGCGCGATGGTGAAGGCCGCGTCGGTCCAGCCCGCGCCCAAGGTATCGGACGGGGTGGCGTCGGAATCAAGTGCGTCGTCACCGCCGGTGTCCGCGGTCACGGAACGCAAGCCCGTAAAGGACGGAACCTGCACCTGGAAGGTATAACTTTCGGAAGTCTGAGAAGGCGGCGCGATGCCGCAGAACATGTAGCGGCCGTTGGCGTCGGTGGTTGTGGAGCCGGCAATGACATCGTCACCCGCGGCCGAGGCGTCGCCCGCCCCGGTCTCGATGGTGTCATTCGGCCCGGCCCAGACCAAACGCACAGGGACGCCGCTCAGGCCCGTGTCGCTACCGTCTTGCACGCTGTTGGAGGGCAGACTGCCGTCGTCCCACACATAGTTGCCGACGCAGGCCAAAGGCAGCCAGTAGTCCTCGACCTCGCCATTGCTGGCGGGGCCGTCAAACGCGCCCGCACTCAGGCTTTCAGTGGTCAAGCGGAAGCGGAAATGGATGTCGCCATTCTGGAAGGACGCGGTGTTGGGTACATCGAAGCAGTATTCTGCGTCACTCACGCCACCGTTGGGGATGCTGGCACGGCCGGTGCCGAAGTCGCCACCGCTCAAGCGCTCGCTCGCGGTGAAGACGCCATCGCCATTCCAGTCGGCCCAGCCGTAGAGATAGATGGCATGGCCGGTGGCGTTGTGGGCCGTGACCTCAATGCAGGATTGCTGGCCGGGGATGAAGGGCCTGACGAAGACAATGCCATCTTCGTCATCGGTGTCACTGCACGTGCCGACCCGGTTCGAAGTGGAGAACACACCGTCGTCACCGCCAGTGTTCATACCCGCGTCGGGGTCGTCGGGCTGGCCGTCGTTCTCCGCGTCCGCGCAGTCGCCCAGATACAAATCCTCGTCGAGCAGATGGTAGGGCCCATTGTCGGCCAGCGTGGTGAGGAAGGAGCCGCTGCCACTGTCGGGCAGGTCGCCGAAATCACCCCAGCGGAAGGAGAAGTCTACATCGTCCGCGTTGGGATTGTCCGTATCCAAATCCAGACTGCTTTTCTCGCCCTCGTTCCACTCGCCATCATCGGGCGTATCGGGCAAGAAGCAATTGCCCAAGTCGGGGTCGTTCGTGTCGACCTCGACCACATAGCAAGTCTGGCTGCTGGAACCGGCCATGGCCACTTGCAAGCCGGTGAACTGATAGAACCCATCCGCGCTGGGGGTCCCGCCCGTGGTGGTTGTGGTCGTGCCCAGCGGTCCTCCGTCTGGCGCGCCATCACAATCGAAGTCCTCGTACAAGGTCACGGTCACATCGTTGATGCCGGTGTCCCCATCGGCTGGGTCGAAGGTCGCGTTGACATTGGTGGGGCTTTCGCACCAGACCCGATCGCCGATGGTGCCTTCGACATAGACGCCCATGTCGTTGGTCATGTCGGCCGTGCCCGGAGCCAAGCCGGTGAGATCGATGTTCTGGATGGTGTACACGCCGCTCGAACCTGTAGCATCCGAATCCACCGTGTCGTCACTGCCCTGATCCGCGGGCGACAAGATGTGACCCGGGAGCACATTATTGCGCGTGAAGTCGAACTTCACACAGTAGGTACCCGGCGGCAGGGGGTAGAACTCGTAGTAACCGTCGGGCCAGGTACCCTGCCCGGTGGTCACGGGGTTGGCAAAGCCGACATCGGGGGCGTACGGCGAGCCAGAGCAATCGGGGGTGTTATACAAAGTGACCTCTACCCCGTTGATGCCCGGTTCGCCACTGTCCTGAATGCCATCCTGATCCTGGTCATACCAGACGAAGTCGCCCAATTTGAGGGGGTCGTTCAGAGTAATGGAAGCTGATCCGCTGTTGGCATGCGGATCGGGATCTTTCTCTGGAGCGTCACTGGTGGCTGTAGCCGTGTTCGTTTGAGTGCCAAAGCCAGGATCCGTAATCATCACCGGCACTGTGATCGTAATGGTCTCTCGTTGCGGGGTATGCGTCGTATCGTAACCCACATGGCCCAAAGTGCACGTAAACGCCCCATCCCCCGCACTGCCTGTGCAAGAGATATCCGTATCGCCCCAATCGGAGACCGCGGTAGGTGGGCCTGTCAACACCATGCCGCTGGGCAAAGTATCGCTCAGACGGGCATTAGGAGCAATCCCAGGACCATAGTTGGTGACCTCAATGGTCATGTTGAATGGCGTGTAGATCTCCACGGGGGACGGACTGGACTTGGTCACCGCGATATCCGCATACACGCGCACAGTCGTCCGTTCGTCCTCCGCGTTGTTCGTATCGTCGGTCTCCCTCTCCGCTACGGTGACGTACGATTCGTTCTTATACACATCCCCCTGGGTAGGATGCGGGGCCGTTAAGACCTCAAATACCAAATAACGGGTGGCCGAAGCTCCGGGAGCCAGATCAGGGAAGGAGCAGGTCACCAGGGGTTCGCTATCATTATCCACGCCGTCAACGGCGAAAGGATTCGATGCCGCGGGGATGGTGCACCAATCTTGCGTAGCGCCCGAACCATCACTGTTTGCTGTGTCACCGACAAAGCGCATCTGCTCGTCACCGTGAGCAGGGGATACCCAGTCCACGCGGTCGGTCACGGTCACGTCCGTCGCGTATGAGGGACCAAAGTTGGTTACGACGACCTCGTACACGATATAATTCCCGCTTCCACCCGGATCATATCCTACCGGTTCCACAAAATCGGGTGATTCGTTCTTCTCAATGGTGACATCCACCAAACCACCCTTAATGAGCACCCTTTTCGATTGACTGTTGTTCGTAGTATCGGACTCGTCGGTATTCGTGGTCACTGTCGCGAGGTTATCCATATGCCATGGGTCCGGTTCAGGTACGACATGGGTGGGACGAATTTCAATCGTGACCGTTTTGACTTGATCGACGTCCATATCACCCAGGGTACACGTCACGGTGTCCGTTCCATTGAAGGTGCATGAACCACCTCCCGAGACAGAGCCCGAAAGGAACGTAAAGGCCGGATAGGGCGCCGGTTCGCCAGAGAACACGTCCGTCAACTCCACATTCGTCGCGGTTGAGGGGCCGTTGTTGCGGACCTGAATTGTATACACAATGGAGGTTCCAGCCAAAGCCTTGCCCGAACCGTCATCATAAAAAGTGGCGGTCTTCTGCGTCACTTCCACATCCGCGATGGGGGCCACGGTCACAGCCGGGGCATTATCGCAGTTGTTGGTTCGTACAAGGTCCCCAATTGCGCCTGAATACGCGCAAACGTCATTGACAAAGGTCCCATCTCGCATGGGGCGTTCGACCGTATAGACCACCGTGGCGGTATCCCCGGGGTTCAAAGTAATATCATCACAGTGCAAGGTATCGTCGGTAACATTACAACTGCTTCCGCTCGGGTGGCTAAGCACTGTAATGGGTGTCTCGGGGCGCCCGCTGCCGGCGGGCATATAAAAGGGGATGACATCATCGAAGGAAATGGCCGAAGCCGCATCAGGGCCATTGTTGGTGATGGTAATGGTAAACGTCAGGGTGGTTTCGGTGGCATCTAAAAAAGTATCGTCAACCGTTTTAGTGACCTCCAAATCCGCGTTCTCATTGGTACCGTTAACTGTAGCCTGGTCCGTATTGTTTGTGGTGTCGAAATCGGCATTCGCGCCATCAGACACGGTGGAAGTATTGGTAATCGGCCCATTGCTCTGCGCAATGGTATGGATCTCCAGCAAAGGCGCTTCTGCCCCTGGGGCCAAGGGGATGGGATTGAGGCTCGAATCAACCAGGGTACAAGTTACCCAATGATTACCAGAATCGTACGAACAATTCCATGGTGCCCCTGTGGGCGCGCTATCAAAGTCCTCCAAGCCCGAAAGCCGATCCACCACCACAATAGGAGCATCGGCCTGCACGGGGCCATCGTTGCGCACGCGAATAGAGTTCGTGATCTGACCGCCCACAGCCACAGGATTGGGAGCCTTGTCTTTTTCCAAAACCAGGTTCGGTGCGCTGGGGCTGACATCATAAGTTACGCTCGCTGTGTTGTTGTCCGGAAGAGGATCAGGTGGCGCGTCAGCAGCGATGGTGGCCGTGTTGGTATGCGATTCGACATTGCTGGGATTCGGGGGCGTGGCCTCAATAATAAACTGGCCTGTCTCTCCTACCCCCATGGTGGCCTTTGTGCATGTAACCGTGGTCCCTGACGTGGTGCACGTCCAGCCCGACGGAGCCGTAACATTGTCAATGGTATACCCCGTTGGCAGCGTATCTTGCACAGTCACATCGGTGGCCGCGCGTGGGCCCAAATTTTCCACATCCAAGGTAAAGGTCGCCGTCGTACCACCCAAGACCGGATCTGGGCTCACTGTCTTGGTAATGCTCAAATCTGTACCCGGTCCGATCTCTAAGGTCGCGCTGGACAAGTTGTTATTGGGATCCGGGTCTAACGTCTGGTCGAAAGGTGGTGAGAGGATGTTCATGACCGCGTTGTTGACCACGGTGCCATCCACGCCAGCGTTGGCCTTGGCCCGAAAATGAAAGGTCATAGTATCGCCGCTGGCCACCTCGCCGCCGGTACCTTCCGCATAAGTACAGGTGACCGTACTCCCCGAAGCCGAGCACGTCCATAGATTATCGTCATCCGCAGGCGGGTTCGCATCGTCTGCGAAGAATTCCAAACCCGAAGGCAACGTATCCTGGAATTCCAGATCGGGGGCCGGGCTGGGCCCCGCGTTGGTCACCTGGATGGTATACGTCACAATGCCCGAGTCCGCTACATAGGTAGGGTTTACCGTTTTCGTCAATTGGATGTCCGCACCACGACGCACCGTAATTTGGTTGCTCTCCGTATCGTTCGCCGAGTTCGCGTCAGGGCTGCAAATCGTCGTGGCATACGAAGTATATGTACCTAAATTGCCTGTCGGAGCCTGTACTTCCATATCAATGAAAGCAGACTCCAATGGACCCAAGTTGATGCCCGTGCATTCTAAGTAATCATCGTTACCGCCATCGCCGGGATTCGTCCCCACAAATGTGCATGTACCGTGGGTTGCCGTATAATTCCCCGTGTAAGTAAAGTTTTCCGGCAACGTGATGCGCAAGATCCCGCCCGTGACATTGTCCCCCGCAATACCGCTATTGTTCTTCATTTCGACTTTAAGCCAGAAAATCTGGGTCTCCGCGACCGGATCCGGTGGATCATCCGTAAAGGAAACGGGTTGACAATCCGGATCCGGATTCGCCATAGGCCGAGGTTGCACATCCTCGGCGTAGGCAGGAAACGCCTGGCTTAGCACCAGGCCGAGTCCTACCATCAAAAACGCGAAAAAGAACCACTTCCGGCGAGCGGTAAATGAGGACATGGGTCCCTCCCGGCAGCAGATGGCACGACGATAAAAGCGCTAAAGCGTTTTTTACCATTCTCTCATTTTTAAGTCAAGGTTATCCTCTCCTCATTTGGGGAGAAACCCGCCTTGCATGCCTCAATCCCCCTTTATTCGTCTGAAAAACCAAAGATTTTTCGGTATTACACTGGGCAAGCATCCAGGATTCTGCAGAGTCCCTTCATGGAACCGACGCGCCGGTCCATCGGCCGAACCAATACCACAAGACCGCGTACGCGGGCTTGCCATACACCGAAGCCGACGGGTCTTGCAACGCCACCGGTGGATAGAAGTCCGCGGCCAACACGCCTTGAACCCACGGCCGCGTCTCCAGCGCGGGCAAGAGGGCCTGATACAAGGCCATTTGGGCGTCCAAGTCCACGGGCACGGCAGAGGCCTGCACCGAGCCGGGGCGCAAGGCCGACGCGCGCAAGCACGCCCCCCCGCCCGCGGCAGGGCAGCCGCGAACCGCGCCACGGGCCGATGGAAAGGCCACGGCCAACACCACGGGCAAGCCCGACTCCTGGGCCACCGGCTGCCACGCGTCCAGCGCGGCGGCTTGGGCCTGGGCCAAGTCCTCAAGCGTTGGTGCCTCGGCCTCGAGCCGCGGTGGTTCCCAGCGCACATAAAGGCCGTCGAGCAGATCCGCGAAGGGGGGGGCCGCGGGTTCGGCTTGGCCGTCAACCGCCCACCACAGCGGGCCCGAGTACACGGTTCGCACCTCGGCCAGCAGCGCGCGCCAGCGCGCGTCCGCGTCGCCCAGCATCTGGGCGGGGCGTCCATCGGCCAATTGACCACCCGGCAAGGCGGGGGCGACCTCAGGCCCGCCCAGCACCAGCGCCGCGGCTTGCCCCTGCTGCGCCACCTGCGCAAAGTGCAACACCCAACGCCGATAGCGCTCGAACCAGGCCTGCCACCAGGCGAAAGTGTCCACCCCCGCGCCTTGCCACCAAGCAGTCGGGTCGGGCGCCAACCGCAGCCGCGGGTACAGCCAAGGCTGCATCTCACGCGCCCGGCTCCACGCCATCCAGTCCAGCACGTCCAAAGTCAGCGGGTCTTCCCCCACCACCAAGCCAAACACCGGATACGGCTGCCGCGCGGTCGCGGTCCAACGCGGTTGCAACACCACCGCGCGCGCGTGCATGGCGCGCGCCGCGTCCAACGCGGCGGGCAGATGTGGCTGCCAGTGGGGGGCATAGTCGGGCACCCACGCCACACCTGTGACGAACGCCGCGGCGCGCGCCGGGATGTCGGGCGCGATGACTTCGGGCGCTCGGGTGGGCGGGCGATACCACTGCCACGCGTCAACGCGCTCGTGCCGGCTTTGAGGCAACGCGCTGCTGCGCAACAAGCGCCCTGTCTGCCCCAACGCGCCACCTTCGGCCGCGACCTCACACTGCTCGTTGCGGCAGTAGCGATAGGCCGTGGCCTGCACCGGATGCATCGGGCCGTAGAACAAAAATCCCCAACGCCCATTGGCCAGGGGCCACATGGGCAGCGCGCTGTGCCACTGGGTCTCGGCCACAGGGCGAAATTGGACACTCACCCGCTCCCCCGCGGGCAAGGCCGGCGTTTCCACCTCCAGCCAGACGGGGGCCACGCCAGGCCAACGCCAAGTGACGACCCGTTCCTCCAGCACCGCGGGGGCCTGCAGCCACAAATGCCGCCCGTGCAACCCCTGGTCGGTGCGCTCCGCATTGGTCAAGCCGTCGCCCAGGGTATATTTGTAGCGCACCGGCACCTGCAAAGGCAGCCGAAGCAGCACCTCATAGCGCCCATCGTCACGCGGCTGCAACTGAGGCGCGCGACCGGCCAACACACTCTGACCGCCGGGCAAATCCGCATACGTGTTGCCCAAACGGTAGAGGTCCCCAATCAAACGCACCGGTGAACCGGGGATGGTATCGTCGGGCGGGGTCAAAATGAACTTGACCGGCACCTCTTGGCTGGCCTCCAGAGCCACATCCACCGGCGTGGTGGCCTCAGAGGCCACTTGCGCTTGCTGCTGAAAAGGCCGATAGCGTCCGTCGGGGTGCCATAACAGCACCGTGTGCAGGCCGGGTGGCAGCCCCTCGAGCAAGAACTCGCCCCGCGCGTCGGTGAGCGCGCGCTGCCCACCGGCGAACACAAACATATCGGTGATGGCCGCGCCGGTAGCCGCATCCACCAACCGGCCCTGCAGGCGCCCCGGCGGGGTGAGCGCGTAGTCCCAACCCTCCCAACGGGCCACTTGGTCGGTGAGGACCCCTTCGGGCAGGGCCAGCGCGCTGCGATAGCGCACCGGTTCACCCGTGGGAGTGACTTCGCGGTAGGTCTGGCCTTCGAGGTGCATCTCATAGCGATAAGTCAGGCGTTGGGGCGTCTCGGTGACCAAAGCCAGGGTGAAGAGGCCCGGCTCTTGGGGCTGCAAAGGGTAGCGTTGGGGCACCGCGTCCAGGCCGGTGACCTCGTCCAACAGGACCAACACCACCGTAGCCTCGGCCGGCGTGTTGGGGGGCACGCGCACCTGCCAATGGACTTGGCCACGGGGGTAGGGGGTCGGTTGAGGGGGCGGGGGTGGGCCCGCGGTCGCGGTTGGGGCAGGCGACAAGGGCAAGCCTTGACAAGCGGCCACGGCCCCCAAAAGCCAGATCCCCACCCACCACAGGCGGGGCCAAACGCGGAGGGGCGGCATGACAACCTCCCGGCGGTCAAGCATGGGATGCGCGGCCGCGCTCGGCCAAGCGCACCAACAACAAGCCCAAGTAGAACAACGCCACCAACGGGGCCAAGACCAAGAGCATGTTCACCGGGTCGGGGGTGGGGGTAATGACCGCGGCCAAAATGGCCAACGCGACGATGACCCCGCGAGCGTTATCGCGCAAGGGGCGATAACGCACCCAGCCCAAGCGGGCCAGCATGTAAAGGATGAGCGGGGTCTCGAAGGCCAAGCCGACCCAAAACAGCATGCCGGTGACGAAGCGGATGTAGGAAGCCGGCCGTGGCGCGGTAGGAATGCCCATGAAGTTGAGCAGGAAAGGCAGCGCCACCGGCAACATGACGAAGTAGGCAAAGGCCATGCCCATGACGAAAAAGGCCAGGACCACAGGCATGGCCAGCAGCCCCCACACGCGCGTGCGCGGGTGCAGGCCAGGCGCGGCGAACAAATAGAGTTCTAAATAAATGTAGGGCAAGGCCACCACGAAGCCGGCCAGCATCGCCACCCGCATGGTCACGCCCAGGGGCTCGGTAACCTCGATGGCCTGCAAACGGTCCAAACCGCCGATGGGTTGGGTGAGGAAGGCGAGCAATTGGGGCAAAAACGCGAAGGCCACGGCCACGGCCAGCAAGTAGACCAACAACGCGCGAAACAGATGCGGCCGGAAGGCTTCGATGTGTTCGGCCAAGGTGCGCGGATTTTGCGCCGCGGTTTCGATGATGGTGCCCAGGTCGTGTTCTTCGGCGGGCGCGGTGAAGAAGTGCACCACCCGTTTGCGGGTGCGATACAGCGCGCGCGCGGCCGCGTGCCAGGCACGCCACGGCAGGCGCACCGGCGCGCTCAGCCACCAAATGAGGCGTCGCAGCGCGGTCGTCATGGGTGCTGGTCCGATTCAGCCGAGGGGGTGGGTGGGGGGACGGACTCCGTTGCGGCCGGCCGGGTAGGCGCGGACGCGCGCGCCGCCGCGGCGTCATCCTCCGGTTGCGTCGCGGGTGCTGGGGGTGCGGCCGTCGAGTCGGGGTGCACCGGCGGGGGTTGCCACGCGCGCGTGGCCCGCGGTTCATCCTCGGGCGGCCAAAGGACGCGCCCTTGCTGTTGCAGCGTCTGCTGAACCTCTTCCAAATTGGCCTCGCGCGCGGCGTCGCGCATGAATTGCTCGGCCCGATAGCGCAATTGGTTCATCTCGCGCCACCACGGCGAATGGGTCAGGCGGGCCCACCAGCGGCCCAACTGCCGGGCCCGGTCTTCCAATTCCTCGGGCTTCCACAACAGCAACACGAGCAACAAAATAAAGACGACTTCCCAGCCGCCGATATTGAACATGGTGGCCTCTCACGGAACCTGGGGCTGCAACCGCCGCAGGTGTTCTCGAATCGCGTCCAGGTGCCGGGCCAGGCTGCCCAGCACGCCGTTGACGAAGCGGGGCGAACTCGCGCCGCCGTACGTCTTGGCCAGTTCCACGGCTTCGTTGATGACCACCTTGGCCGGGGTGTTTTCAGGGTCCAAACTCATTTCCCATAAGGCCAGGCGCAAGATGTTGCGGTCGATGACGGGCAATTGCTCCACAGGCCACTCGGGCGCGTGTTGGGCGATGTATTGATCCAGCCATGGACGCATGGGCAGCACGCCCTCGACCAAACGGCGGGCAAAGGCGGCCAGGCGGGGCTCCAAATCTTCCTCGGCCAAGCGCGCTTCCAGCACGGCACCGGGCGGGTGCCCGGTCAAGTCGATTTCATAGAGCGCCTTCAAGGCCAGCGCGCGGGCTCGGGTGCGGGCTTTCATGCCCCTTCGTCTCCGGCCTCGGGGTAGTACAGGTCCTCAATGTGCACGTTAATGCGGCCTGGGGTCATGCCCACCATGCGCTCCAGCGCCTGGGCCACGGCCTTTTGCACCTCGCGGCTCACCCGGCGGATGTTGGTATGGCCTTCGAGCACCACGTAGATGTCCGCGTCCACCACATCGTCGTGTACTTGCAAGCGCACACCGGGCTCACTGCGCCGCAAAAAGCGGTTCACCGCGCCCGGCACAGGAGCCAACGCGTGCACGCCCGGCACTTTTTGCGTCTCCAAGCGCACGATGGCCAGCAGCACTTCGGGGGCAATGGTCGTCTTGCCCGGCGTCACTTGTTCGGTCATACGAACCTCCTCGTCCGCGCGGCTCAGGTCATGCCACCGTCGACCGCGATGACCTGCCCCGTAATGTACGCGGCTTGTTCCGAGGCCAAAAACGCGACCACATGGGCCACGTCTTCGGGCGTGCCTTTGCGCCCCATGGGAATCATGGCCAAAATTTGCGCCTTGGCCTCTTCGGGCACATCGGCCCAGATGTCGGTTTCGATGTAGCCCGGCGCGACCGCGTTGACGGTGATGTCGCGGGAAGCCACCTCGCGGGCCAAGGCCTTGGTGAAGCCGATCTGCCCGGCCTTGGACGCAGAATAATTGACCTGCCCCGCGTTGCCGATGATGCCGGCCACCGAGGTGATGTTGATGATGCGGCCGTAACGCTGCCGCAGCATGGGTCGAATCGCGGCCTTGCTGCAATGGATGGTGCTGTACAAGTTGGTGCGCAAGACTTCGTCCCAGTCCGCGGGCTTCATTTGCATAAACAGTTTGTCGCGCGTGATGCCCGCGTTGTTGACCAAGATGTCGATGCGTCCCCACGTGTCACGTGCGAACTGAATGAGCGCCTGAGCCTGCTCGAAGTCGGCCACATCGGCTTGGAAGGCCTCAGCCTGGCCGCCGGCATCGCGGATGGTTTGCACCACATCGTGCGCGGCCTCGGCCGAGCGGCGATAGTTCACCACCACCTTGGCCCCGCGGCGGGCCAACACCAGCGCGATGGCTCGGCCAATGCCGCGCGACGCGCCGGTCACCACCGCGACCCGGTCTTGCAACGACAAGTACTCCTGGGCCATGAGCATCGCCTCCTGGGGAAGAAACCGCCCGTGGGCCGGGCCCGTGGGCGGATGGCACGATTATATCACGCGTGCGGGCTGCCACGCGTTCGAGTTGGCCGTGAGGCTACGGCGATGTCAGCACGAAAGGAAGCAGGCCCCGGTTTTGAGGCCGGGCCCAAAATCAAGCGGCCAGAGCCCCCCGCGCTCCGGCCGCCAAACTAAAGACGCCGACATTCGACGCGGCGCGTTGCCATGAAGGCCTATTCTCCAGAGGGCCCCTGGGCTCGGCCAGGCCGGTCTGTAAGCCGCATTCTGTACCCAGCGACGCGGCGCGTAGGCCCGGGGCCAGGCCGTCGCGCGCGCCGCAGGGCGGTGGTCATCTATCTGGGCCTGAGGTCACCCCCAGGCTCAAGCGGCCTACCCGGCGCTTCAAGGGTGCGGGCCACACCCCGGCGGTGAAACCGCCACGCGCCTGTTTGGCCTTGCTCCGGGCGGGGGTTGCCTGGCCGCCGGAGTTACCCCCGGCGCCGGTGGGCTCTTACCCCACCTTTTCACCCTTGCCCGCACCCGCGCCTCAGCGCGGGCCGCTGGCGGTCTGTTTCTGTGGCCCTGTCCGAGGGGTTGCCCCCTCCCGGGTGTTACCCGGCGCCCTGCCCTGTGGAGTGCGGACTTTCCTCTGCGCGGGCGTACCCGCGCAGCGACCACCCGACCGACCTTTGCCGAACCCTTGCGTCTTTGATTATACGCACCACAAGTCGGGCGTCAAGCGCGCGGCACGCTCACGGTGGGTCAGCGCGCGGAAAAATTGGGGCGAGGCCCACTGCCAAGCAGCCAAAGGCCTGGCCCCCGAAGCAACCAGCGTGGGGTGTGGTGGCTTGCTCTCGCGGGGGCGCGCGGCGCCTGCGTGCATGGCTGGGGTAGGCCAAGAGGTGCAAGCCCAATCCCAGGGACGGCTTTTGGGAGCCACCAAACCCGGCACAATGAGGGTGCCGGGCTCCAGGGGACGCACCGCGAACACGGCTGGCCGGCGGGGCCCTGTTTGCGGCAATGCCCCGTGCCACGCCTGGTAGGCCAGCACCGCAAGCAGGGCCGCCAGCAACAGGGCCACCGCCAACCACACCGCCGCTTGCCGCCGGGCCGCCGCCTCCCAATCAACGGTGGTGCGAGGTAGATCGCGTGCGGGCATCGCGCCTTCCATCCTCCTTCTGGCGAACTTATGGATACAAGACCCTTCCCCTCACCATGCCCAGACCCCATACACGCCCGCCAGGGTGACCGCCAGCCCTACTCCAACTCGGCTCCGCCAATGGGGCGAGCCCCAGCGCCGGCTCAGCAAACCCAGCCCCACATTCACCAATCCCAAACCCACCAATACCCAGGCCCATGCCTTCATTCCTTCGGCTTCCACCGCCAGAAGTACACCCCCAACGCTACGAACAGCACACCCTGCGCTGCCCGTCCCCATTCGCCCAAGAACACGCCGGCCAGCGCCACAAAAGCGCCCATCACCAAGAGCACCACGGACGCAATCCGAGTGATCTTTCGATTCATGATAGCACCTCCTTCATAAAGCGTGATCTTTAGGATGGCTTTGCAGCCAACGGCCTGCGGTCACCCCGCCTGCGCTCTACCTCCTCCACCCACGCCAGCCGTTGACGCCACGCCCGCACATCCTCCTCCATCACCTCAAACCACCGCCGCCGCATCCCGCCCCCCTTCTTGACGATCGCCTCATACCCCGCCATCACCTCCAACCAC
>CAYUOX010000050.1:0-43096 GCA_964446575.1 uncultured Anaerolineaceae bacterium
CGTTTCGAACATGGGGGTTTCGCTCCTGCGTTGGATGTTGGAGATTCTTGGTTTTGGCCTAATCATTGTACCATTGCCGCGCGGCTGGGTGCGGTGGTGGCCGCGCGGGCCGGGCGCGGTGGTGACCGCGCGTGGCTGGGCGTAGTGGTGACCGCGCGGGTCGGGCGCGGCGGTGGCCGCGCGCGGCCGGGCGCAGTGGTGACCGCGCGGGCCGGGCGCGGTGGTGACCGCGCGGGCTGGACGCGGTGGTGGCCACGCGCGGCCGGGCGCGGTGGTGGCCACGCGCGGCCGGGCGCGGTGGCGGCCGCGCGGGCTGGGTGCGGACCAGGGCAACGCGGGCTCACCCGCGCTCACCTACGCTCTCGCGGCACCGCCCGGCGGATGCGCGTGACGCGGGCAGGGCAGCGGGAGACGGGGTTGTGTCGGGGGGCTCGCGTCTGGGCTTTGGGCTGTTCGTCTGCCAGGTGATGATTGGCTTGACGCCTCCTTTTTACTCGTGTATACTTTGTATCGCAAAGCACACTCTGCAGACAAGTGCGCATCAATCAGGAGGAATCCCATGCGCGGGTTTTGGCGCCTTTTTCAGAGCGATCTCAAACTCTACCTGCGAGAGCCGGCCGCGGTGTTCTTTACGTTGGCCTTTCCCTCGTTGGTGTTCGTGATTGGCGGGTACACCTTTGGCCAAGATGAAGTCTTCACGACCGCTGGCGGGGTGGCGCTGCGGGTGGTCGACCTTATGTTGCCCGGCACGTTGGCGTGGGTGATGGCCTCGCAGGGGTTGATGGGCGTGTACCCGGTTTTTACCTCCTTGCGTGAATCCAAGGCACTAAAATATTATCGCACGCACCCCGTGCGCGCCTGGCATTTGCTGTTGTCGCAATATAGCGTCGGTTTATTGATGTTGGCCATGTCCATGGCGCTGCTGGCCGTGGCTGGGCAGGTGCTGTTCGGCCTGCGTAGCGACGCGCACCTGGGCGCCTTTCTCGCCGCGTTGCTGCTGACCTACACGGCCTTCTTCACCCTGGGCTTCGCGTTCGCGGGGCTCACACCAACCGCGCGTTTGGCCCAAGCGTTGGGCAGCGTGTTGTTCTTCCCGCTGCTGTTCTTGAGCGGTTCGGTGGGCCCGCGCACCGATTTGCCCCCCGCGCTCAAGTTCATCTCGGACTTAAGCCCCCTGAGCCACGCCA
Source organism: uncultured Anaerolineaceae bacterium (assembly GCA_964446575.1). GTDB lineage: Bacteria > Chloroflexota > Anaerolineae > Anaerolineales > DRMV01 > JAADEN01. The sequence goes on from CAYUOX010000050.1 coordinate 1,188, forward strand.
ACGACCTGTTGATCACATTGTGGACCCAAGGCGCGCGCCCGCTGGCGCAGGTGCTGCGTCAGGTGTTGCCCACGTTCGGCGTGGAATGGCTGGGACGCTCGTGGTGGCAAGGGGTGACGCCCTTGGACAATGTGCTCTATTTGGCCGGCTTGACCGTGGTCGCCGCGGCCGTGGCGCTGCGCACCTTCCGCTGGGACGATGAGCCGCGCGCACGGCACCGCCGCGGCCTGGCCCACGCGGAGCCCATCCCCCCAACGCCAGCAGCCGTGTGGGCTCGCGGCCTGCGCAAACGCTACGCCACTGTGCAGGCTGTGGATGGGCTGGACTTGCACATCCGGCCAGGGGAGATTTTTGGCCTGTTAGGGCCCAATGGCGCGGGCAAGACCACCACGGTGGAGATGCTCGAGGGGCTGCGCGCGCCCGACGAGGGCGTGATTCGGGTTTTAGGGCTGGACCCGCAGCGGGATTACGCGACCTTGGTGCGCCGAATTGGCGTACAATTGCAAGAGGCCAGCCTGCCGCCGCGGCTCAAGGTGCGCGAGATTCTGAATCTGTTCGCGGCGTTTTACGAGCGCACCCTGCCCACGGACACGCTGCTGACCCGCCTGGGCTTACGGGAACAAGCCGAGACTCTGTTCGGCCAATTGTCGGGCGGGCAAAAGCAGCGGGTCTTTGCCGCACTCGCGTTGATTAACGACCCGGAGGTGGTGTTCGTCGACGAGATTACCACGGGTTTGGACGCGGCCATTCGGCGCCACATCTGGGGTTTTTTGCGGGAACTGCGTCAGGCCGGCAAGACCATTGTGCTTACCACCCATTATTTGGACGAGGCCCAAGCCTTGTGCGACCGGGTGGTGATTTTGCGCCAAGGGCGCGTGGCCGCGCAAGGGCAGCCCATGGCATTGATCGAGCAGTTGGGCGCCCGTTTTCGGCTGGAAGTGGACGTGGACGAGTCGACGGCGGTGGATTGGTCGCGTTTGCCCGCGGTGGTGTATGGCGAATGTGCGGATGGCGTGCTCACCCTCTATTTGCGGGATGAAGCGGGCTTGGAGGCCGTGCTCGCCGCGTTGCGCCAAGCCGGCTTGCGGCTGCGCAACTTGCGCTGGCAGCCTGTGTCGCTGGAAGACGTCTTCCTTATGCTCACTCGCGAAGACGCGCCGGCCCAAGAGGAGGTGGCAGCATGAATGCGCCGATTTCTCCTGACGAAGCCCGTGAGGCCTTGGACCTCATCGACGCCACCATCCGGCAGATGCGCCGCGCGGTCGCCCACGGTGGGATGCCGTACTTCCTCATGATTTGGGGCACGGTGTGGCTGTTGGGCTTTGCGGCTACGCACTTCTTGGGTCCGAATTCGCCCACCGTGGGCGTCGTGTGGACGGTGCTTGACGCGCTGGGCATGGTGGCTTCCTTCGGCGTGGGCTGGCATTTGGGCCGCCGCACCCCCAGCCCGCGCGGTTGGCGCATCGGCCTATATTGGCTGACTTGGACCGCCTACGCCGCGCTGATCGTATATTTCGCGCGGCCACAAACCGGCGACCAACTTTCGTTACTCATCGCATTGTTCGCCATGATGGGCTATGTGACCAGTGGCTTGCTCTACCACAGCCGTTTTTTGGTGCTGCTGGGGTTGGTGGTCACCGGCCTCATCGTGGTGGGGTATGTGTTTTTCCCGGCCATCTTCAATTTGTGGATGGCCTTCTGGGGCGGTGGCAGCCTGCTGGCCGCGGGCTTCTATACCCGTTGGGCGTGGAGTTGAGCATGGCTCGTTTCGACGAACTCATCCATCAGCCCGTGCGTTTGCGCATCATGGCCGCCCTCTACGCGCTGGAGCCGGATGCGGAGATCGACTTCTTGACTTTGCGCGATTTGCTGCGCGTGACCGATGGCAATCTGGCCACCCATTTGCGCAAGTTGGAAGACGCGGGCTATGTGGCCGTGCGGAAAACCTTTGTGGGGCGGCGGCCGCGCACATACCTCGCGCTTACCGAACGGGGGCGACAGGCGTTTGCTGAGCACGTGCAAGCGTTGCGCGACATCCTCGACGCGGCTGGGGAATAGGGGGACAATGACCACGACACGCGGCGCGCGGAGGGTGGCTGGGCCGCGGCCCGCGCGTCTGACCGTGGCCGGCTTTCGCCGTCGTGCCCAGAGCACGCGATGCGCATCCTCATCCTCAAATCCCGAATACCCACCCATTGGAGGGGGCGCGGGCCATGCCAGTGAGCCCTTGGCCCACGCCTTGGCCGCGCGTGGCGCCGCTGTAGGCAGTCGCGCGGCAATGGCACCCTGGCCCCGGCCGTAGGGGGCCGGGCATCCCCCTGGGGGCAAGATTTGAGGCGCGCGTGGTGACCGCGCGGAAGGCGCGCCTTGGCAACAAGGCGGGAGGCGGAGCAAGCCCGCCTCCCGTTGTCGCGTCGTGTTGGTCACGGCCTGGGGCCGCGCGGGTTGGGGGACTCAGGCGCGGGGCGTTGGGCCCTCCTCGGGCGCGTGGGGTGGGGTCAAGGTGATCACCAGTCGCGCGCCTTGGGGTTTGCGGCGCTCCAACTGCAGACTGCCGTTCCAGCGGGCCAGCCGCTCGGCCAGCCCTCGCAGCCCAAAGCCGTGCTCTTGCCAAGGGGTATCGGGCGAGGGGCCAACGCCGTCGTCTTCCAACACCAGCACCACCCGACCGCCGTCGTCGCGCAGCGCGAGCAAGGCCCGACTCGCGTGCGCGTGGCGGCGGATGTTGCTCAAGCCCTCTTGCACCGCGCTGTACAGAAGCAGGCGCACCCCGCGGGGCAGGTCGTTCAGATGGGGCGCGAATTCCACATCGACCGGAATGCCCGTGGCCTGGGTGAACTCTTGCACCAGTTTGTGAATGGCCGCTGCCAAATCGTCCACTGTTTCGTCTTGCGTCGCCACCACGCGTCGCACGTCGCTCAGGGCTTCTTGGATTTGCTCCAGCGCGAGGGCAAAGTCACGCGTGGCTTCGCGCGGCAGCCATTGCTGAAGCGATTGCATGTGCATCTCGGCCAAACCCAGGCGATGGCCCAGTGTGCTATGCAATTGCCGCGCCAAGCGGTTACGCTCGCGTTCCGCGGCCAGTTCTTCGACCTGCTGCATGTAGTATTGCAGCCGGCGATGCGCCTCGTTGACCTCTTCCAGCAGGCGCTGGGTTTCCGCGCGGGCCTCCTCGACTTGGCGCATGACCGCGGCGAACGCGGCGAAGAACCCATACCCCGCGGTCAAGAGCAACGCGTCCCATATCACCGTAGGCGTGCCTTGGCTGTACCATTCCGCCAAAAACGTCAGCCCGAAAAAGCCCACCAGCCACGCCACCAGCGCGCGGCCACGATACAGCAGCGCAGCCTCCGCGCTTAGGATGAAAAAGAGGAGCACAAAGGGGTGGGGTTGGCGGGTAAGCATGATGATGCCCACGATGGCGAGAGCCTGTACGGCGATGGCCCAGCCCACGCCCCTTTGCAGACGCTGGGTCGCCACCAACCCAAACAGCAGCCCAAAAAGCAGGAACAGCCCAATCGCGGCCCAGCGCGGCCCGGACGCATCGGGCAATGCCTGACGCCCCAAAATTCCGATGACCCCCCACGTGAATAGCGCGCTTGTGAACAGTTTCCAGTCTTGCAAACTGAGTGTAAAACGCGATGAAACCGCCACCATCGTCACTCCTCAGCATGGGCGATGGGTGAAGGCGCTTTGTGTAAAGCCAGTATATCAAGAGTCATTCTTACTCGGGGGTGTCAATGCGCACCTTGTACGACCCTGTCAAGGATTCGTTTTGTTGAATATCCTGAAATGCGTGTCCGCATTTACCTCGGCTCTCCTCGAGGAATCTGCGGGCGTCTCCGTCACGGCGGTTGGCTCTGCGTACAGCAGGCGAAATCGCGTTCAGGTCCACTTGATTGTATCCGATCTCCTCAGATCAGGAGAAGAACTCGGGAATCAGGAGATCAGGGCGCGTAAAATGCTCATTCTGGGTCCTGTATTCCGTAGAACTGGCCTTACAATATGCCGGATGCCCCGCGCCAAAGCCGCGCCCTGGGCGAGATTCGTGGCGGTTTCCTTCGAGGTAGGTTCATGTTGCGCTGGTTGCCTGGGCTGCGTCGCTGGCTCTTGGGCGGCATGTTGGGCTTCGTTCTGGCCTTGCTCACCTCCGCACCCGCGCGCGCGTGGGATTTGTGGCTGGTAACCAGTCAGCGGCGCATTCTGGTCATTCGCGACGTCGATAGCACGCCCACGCAAATCTTTCGGTTGCAGCACGACCCGATTGTCGGTGCCTACAATCAGGCCTTGGGCGACTTCGCGTTCGCGGCCAACGGCCGCCTTTATGGCATTTCGTTGACGTTGGGCACACCCGCGCGGCTCTATCAAGTGGACCCGACCACCGGCGCTGTCGCCCCAGAGGGGGCTTTTCCTTTCGAGTGGGGCAATTCCCTTTACTTCGAACCCCGCTCCGACCGGGGCTATGTTGGCGGTGGGTTGAAGAGTTGGCGCCCCTATCGCCTCTTGGAAGGCTTCTACATTTTCACCGGTTACGACCCAGCCACGACGACGTTGTGGCACGACATGCGGCCCGATTTCCCGGCTGGCGGTTACACCGTCGGCTATGCCCACCACCAGGGGCACTTGTACGCGTTTTGGGGCCAAGGCCACATGTACGCGCATACCATCTACCTGCTCCGCATTACCGAAGACGCGCACGGCAATTTTGTCTCGTATGTCAACTTGGGCGACGTCGAAAGCCACGGCATCCCTGAGGGCGCGTGGGACCTGGTCAGCGATGGGGTGAACTTATACGCGATTTCACCCCAGGCCCTGTATCGGGTCACCAACGAGCGCGGGGCAGGCCCGGCTCGGTTCACCAAGGTGATGGACTTCGCGTTGGAGGCCGGCGAGACGGTGAACGGCGCCACGGCTCGTTGGGCCGACCTGGAACTCACGCAACAGATGCAGGCGTCCGCGGTGTCGGTGGGGCAGCCTTTCACCCTGACCGTTGATCTCGCCAATCGCGGGCCGCACCCTGCCGAACGGGTTACGGTGCGGGTGGCCCTGCCCACAACGGTGCGGGTGCGCCACGGGACGCCCGACCAAGGCGCGTTCGACCCACGCGCCGGCGTGTGGACGGTGGGCACGGTTCTCGCGGCGGGCCGGGCGCGTTTGACATTGACCCTGGAGCCCACCGCCGCGGGAACCGCGCGTTTTCAGGCCTGGGTCGACCACAGCGCGGCGCTGGACCCCGACAGCACGCCCATGGCCGACCTTCGCGTTGACGATTGGGGCGATGGTGTGCCTGACGACGACGAGAGCGAACTCGAGGCCCACGTTTTGGCCGCGGCCCTGCCACGCACCGGTTTCGCGCCGGGGCACGCGGTCCCCTGGGCGGCGCGGCCGGCCGAGGCCTCGGCTTTGGCACTGCGTTTGCGCATCCCGCGCTTGGACGTGGACGCGCCCATTGTCGGCGTGCCTCTCACCGACGCCGGCTGGGATGTGGCATGGCTGCACGACCAAGTGGGCTGGCTGCAGGGCTCGGCTTTCCCCACCTGGGCCGGCAACACGGTGCTCACCGCGCACGTGTGGGATGCGGACAACACGCCTGGCCTGTTCTACGGCCTGCGACTGTTGCGTTATGGTGATCGGCTGTGGGTGCACACCCCTGAGGCCGCGATCGCGTATCACGTGGTGGACAATCGTTTGGTCGGGCCTGACCAAGTCGCGTGGGTCTTCGCGCCGGCCTCCGATGATGTGCTCACTTTGGTGACGTGTCAGGGGTACGATCCCATGGCCGGAACATACACCTTTCGCCGCGTGGTGCGGGCGGTGCGGGTGACCACGCCGTAGCCTCGCGGGGTCAGTCCTCGCTGGCCTCTTCTTCCTCCAGCCAACGTTCCTGATCCAGGGGGATGTACAGGGTGAATGTGGTGCCTTGGCCCACTTTCGACGCGACCGCCACATGACCGCCATGAGCCTCGATGATCCAACGCACGATGGACAGGCCCAGGCCGAAGCCGCTACTGCCGCGGCGGGTGCGCGAACGGTCCGCGCGATAGAACCGCTCGAACACATGGGGCAGGTCTTCGGGCGGGATGCCGGGGCCGGTATCGCTGACCCACAGCGCGGCATGGTCGCCCTCACGGCGCAGGCCGACGCGAATGGTTCCACCGGCAGGGGTGTATTGCACGGCATTGCTAAGCAGGTTGAGGATGGCTTGGGTCAGGCGGTCAGGGTCGCCGCGTACTGGCAAGGGCTCTAAGTGTTCCAAGACGAGATTTTGCTGCTTCCCCGCGGCCAAGCGTTGGCCTTGGCGCAACACTTCCAGCAGCAGCGCGTCCAGATCCACATCTTCGTAGTGCAGGGGCAGGGCACCGGCCTCGGCGCGCGCCAAAAAGAGCAAGTCCTCGACCAGGCGCGACAGCCGCTCGGCCTCCTTCTCGATGTCGGCCACGGCTTCGGCATCGAATTGGCCTGTGCGTTGCATCAATTGGGCTTGGCCGCGAATGATGGTCAAAGGTGTGCGCAGTTCGTGGCTCACATCGGCCAGAAAGCGGCGCTGTTGCCAGAAGAGATCTTCCAGGCGATCCAGGGCCGCGTTGAAGGCCTGCGCCCAGATTTGGATCTCGGGCACGGGCAACTTCGTGGGCAAGCGTCGCGACAGGTCTTGCGTGGCGATGATGTCTTGCGCCAGTTGGCTGACTTGCTCCATGGGCCACAGCATCCAGCGGGTCAGGCGTTCCATCAGGAAGGCGAAGAGCCCCAACACGACGAGCGCGGCCGCGAAGAAGACCCCGCCGATCCACACCCGCCGGTCGAACCATTCGGTCATGTCCACCGCGGTCTGCACCACCCACCAGCGGCCTTCACCCGCGGGGCGGAATTCGGTGCGTACCCGCCACCAACGCCCATTCCGATGCCAAACCGAGGTGATGGGCTTGCCACCGGGTTTGGACATGGCCATAGGGTCCAGCGCGGTGTCGGACGCGGTGGTGGAACGCGCGACCAGGGCGCGGTCATTGGGCGCGAGGTACCAAATTTGGACTTGAAAGCGCCGGGCCGTCCAGAATTGCTTTGGCGTGTGGGTGCCGTCGTGTTGCGCGGCCACGTAGTGTTGGGCGTCTTCGGCCAGGTTGCTCAACAGGTCGTCGGCCCAGAACGCCACCGCTTGGTTGACGAACACATACATGGCCACCATGTGGATGGTGAGCAGCCCGATCAGGCTGAACAGCAGCACCCCCAGAAAGCGGCTGCGCAGGGAGTATCGGTGTTGGGGCGGACGCGAGGCCGTGGTGCTCATGAAGTCCCTCGAGAGATGGATTGGAGCCGCGGGCGAGCGGCTCCAATCCTTTGGACATGGCGAATCGACGCGCGGGGGCGCGCGTTACTCGCTGGGCTCGCGCAACACATAGCCCACACCGCGCACCGTATGCAGCAAGCGCGGCTCACCGCCGGCTTCCAATTTGCGGCGCAGGTAGCGCACATACACATCCAAGACGTTGCTTTCGCGGCCGAAATCGTAGCCCCAGACCTGGTCGTACAGTTGATCGCGGGTGAGCACTTGGCGCGGGTGCCGCATGAACATTTCCAACAGTTGGTATTCTTTGGTGGTCAATTCGATGACCCGGTCGCCGCGGCGGGCCTGGCGGGTGCCGGTGTCGAGCACCAAGTCAGCGAACTTGTACTCCTTGGGCTTGGGCGGCACTTGCGCGCGGCGGCGCCGCAGCAACACCCGCACGCGAGCCAACAGTTCGTCGATGCTGAAGGGTTTGACTAAGTAGTCATCCGCACCCGAGTCCAGGCCCAAGACCCGGTCGGGCACCGAATCTTTCGCGGTGAGCATCAAAATGGGAATTTTCTGGTCGCGCGTGCGAATGCGGCGACACACTTCCAAGCCGTCGATGCCCGGAAGCATCCAGTCCAAAATGATGAGGTCGGGGAAGTTTTGGAACGTTTTGGCCAAGCCGGTTTCGCCGTCTGGGGCCACATCCACGATGTAGCCCTCGGTCTCCAGCGCCCGCTTGACGAAACGGGCCACGCCTTCATCGTCTTCGATAATGAGAATGAAGGGACGGGTGGTTTGGTCCTCGCTCATGATGCTGCCTCCAGATATTTATCCACCAAAAGCGCCAGTCGGCGGCGGGTTTGGGCGGGAACGACCTCGGGCCGGGTGATGAGCGCGTTGGCCAACGCGTGTTCGCACTCACAGGCTCGCTCTTCGCGCAAGGTGCGGGCCAACACTCGCAGCGCCTCTTGCGCGATTTGGGTGTTGCGCATCAGCGTGCGAATGACCATCTCTACGGTCACGGGTTCTTCGCTGACATGCCACACATCATAGTCGGTCACGTGGGCCATCACCGCGTAGCACAACTCGGCCTCGCGCGCCAAAAAGGCCTCAGGAGACGTGGTCATGCCGATGATGTCCATGCCCCAAGCCCGATACACATTGGATTCAGCGCGGGTGGAGAAGCGCGGGCCTTCGATGGTGATGAAGTTGCCGCCCTTGTGCACCGTCGCGCCCGTGGCCTTGACGGCCTCATACAGTTGGGCCGACAGGTCAGGGCAGAAGGGGTCGGCCACGCTCACATGGGCCACCAGCCCCTCGCCGAAGAAGGTGCGCGGCCGGTTCTTGGTGAAGTCAAAAAGTTGGTCGGGAATGACAATATGGCCGGGCGCGAAGTCTTCCCGCAACGAACCACACGCGTTGACGCTGATGACCCGCTGGACCCCCAAGGCCTTGAGCGCGTAGATGTTGGCTCGATAAGGCACTTCGCTGGGGGTCAGCCAATGCCCTAAACCGTGCCGGGCCAAAAACGCCACCCGGCGCCCTTCCAAGGTGCCGACGACAATGGGCGCGCTGGGCTTGCCAAAGGGCGTGTCCAGGTCATACTCCCGGACATCCTCTAAGCCTTCCATTTGGTAAAGTCCCGAGCCGCCGATAATGCCCAAAAGGGGGCGTTCGTTTTCCATCATAACCTCCTTGTATGAGAGAGGGATGATTATTTTTCGGTGTCTACCGCGGCCGTGGCCGCCTGCTCGCAAGCGTGGATGAGGTCTTGGGCCGGTGCGCGCATGGCGGCCGTCAGGTCCAGGCGCACGATCAAGTGCGGTGCCTCTCGCCGCAGAGAAACGCCGCGCAGCGCGTCAGCGTAACGCGTGAGCAAGGGCTCCCACGCGGCTCGTGCCGCGGCCTGCGGGGTCGGCCGTGCCCAGGCGACCCAATTGGGGGGCAGGGGCAAGTCTGTGACCAAGACAAAGCCCGGCGCTGGCGCGGTGGCTTGCCGGCCCTGCCGGGGGCCCATTTCCCACTCTGTGGTCACGCGATGGCGCAGGGTCGCGCGCAGCACCAACTCGTCCCCCTTGCCGCGCAGGCGGTTGACCAGCCACAAGGGCCACAATTCGCGCGTTTGGAGCAAGAACGCGGCCTCCCATGCGCGCCATGGCGCGGGTGGACGCGCCACGCTGAGGCGCGCGCCCGTGGCCGCGGAGCCCAGCCAACGCCCTTGCACGGGCCGATCCCACGCCGCGCGCAAGCCTGCGTGCAGCCAACGATAGGCTCGCTGGCCCAGGCGACGATTGCGCATCAGGCCCAGCAGATAGCCCACCCCCAAGGTGACGGCCAGGCCGATCCACAGCCATTGTTCCAAGGAGAGGTCCACGGCGCTTCCCTCGGCTGAGAGTGGACGCGCCCCAGGTGGGCGCGCGAGCCATCTTCATTTTATCATGTTATCTTGGCTTCGGCGCACAGCCGCGCGATCTCGCGGCCGCGCGACGCGCGGGCTGCGCCTTGGTCCAACCTGGCCTGCCTACGGCGCGGCTTGGGGGCTGGGCGATGGTCGTGACCTTCGGGCGCGCCAAGCCCTCGCGTTGGCCGCGCGGGTCATCGCCCGCGAGTTGTGACAAAGCGCCCGGACGTGGCGCGCTATGGGGACGCGGGGCTAAGGCCATGGCCGCCACGCGTAGCCCAAGCCGGGCAGCGCGGCCCATAGCCGCGTTTCGTCGCCGACCAGGCGCACCGCGAACGGCCAAGCCAGGCCGTGATTCCACGGCTGCCAAGTGCGGCCGCTGTCGGGGCTGAACAACACCCCTTGGAGGCCGGGTTCATAGCCGCCCGCATAGCGCGCGCTACTGGCCGCGACCCACACCTGGCCATTCGCGCGCGGTAGCACATCCCACGCGTGGTCGTGGGGCAACACCAAGGCCCAGGTTTCGCCTCCGTCGTCGCTGCGATACACACCCAGCCCCGGACCATGCACCGCGACCCACACCTGACCGGCTGCGAAGCGTATCGCGGCCACACCGCGCCAGTCGGCCGACCAAATGACCTCGTCGCCGGGCTGAGGCCAGTCCCATGGGCCCAGGGGGGACCACGACCCGCGCGCCCCGCCCGCGTTGGAGCGCCACAGCCCGGTCGCCCCTCCCGCGTACACCCGGCCCGGATGTTCCGGGTCCACCGCGGTGACCCAGCACCCGCGGCAGGCCAGAACCTGCGTCCAAGTGAGGCCGTCGTCGGTGCTGCGATAGACATCGCCGCCCGCGGTGACGAACAACGTCCGCGCGGTCGGAGGGCTGTGTGGATCCAAACTGAGGCCGGCCAAGATCGCGCGCGGCAAACCTTGTCCTACCGGGCGCCAAGTGCGCGCGTGGTCGTCGCTGCGCAGCAAGGAGTGGTCAGCATCCAGCGCGGGGGCCTGGGCCATCCAGACCACGCCGGGCCGGTCGGGGTCGGCCAAGACGGTGAGGCTGTCGCCGCCACGGCCTTCCCAATCGCCGGTGAAGGCGGGGTCGTTACACAGGTGCCACGATGCGCCCGCGTCTGGGCTGCGCCAACAGCCCAAATCGGCCAGGGCCGCGTACACATGGCGGCCGTCTGCGTCCAGCGCCAGGTCGAACGGTACGATGTTGTCGACGCCCCGTGAGCGCCATCCGCCTTCCCCTGCGGGCTCGGTGTGCAGCGGGCCGAAGGTGTGACCGCCGTCGAACGAGGCCCACACGAACTGCGAGTCGATCCACACCACCGTGTCTGGGAAGTCGGGATGCCAGGCCCAGGCCTTGGCGTCGCCTGCGAAGGTGATGCCATAGGCATCATAGCCCCAAGTCCAGCCGGGGTCCCACGTGGTGATGTCGCTCAGCCAGGCCCACGAGCGGCCCCCATCGGCCGTGGCCCACAGTTCGCGTGCGTCCATGTCCAGCACGCGCAACGCGTCCGCGTGGGCGGCATCGGGCCAGAGCAGCAGGTTGCGCGCGCCCAAGTCCGCGGAGATGCGTTGCCAGGGGCCATCGCTCGGCCCGGTGCCGACATAGACCCAGCCGCCCTTGGGGTCATCGTGGCGGCACCGATAGCCTGGATCCCAAACATCGCCGTAAGTCGAGAGGTAAATGCGCTGCGGGTTGTGGGGGTCGAGGGCGAAGTCTAAAATTTGGCCCAAATCCGCGGCCAGGCGGTGCCAAGTGCGCCCCCCGTCGGGGCTGGTGAACAGGGCCGCGGGGCCGCAGGCGAAGCGCCCTTCGCCGGCCAGGGCGTACACCCGCGCGGGGTCTGATGCAGCCACCCGCAGTTTGAGAATGTGCAGCCCCGAGGGCAAGCCCGCGTTGGTCGCGGCGCGCCAATGCTGCCCGCGGTCGGTCGAGACATAGACCGCACCATCGGCCACGTCGTGCCGGCTGTGCACCGCGGCGTACCCGATGTGGGGCGCGGCCGCGGCGAACACAATGTCGGTCACATAGCCGTGATCCAGCACCTGCTGCCATGAACGCCCCTGATCGGGGCTGCGAAAAATGCCTTGCTCCGTGCCTGCGTACAAGATGGCCGGGTCGGCAGGGTCCACCCCGACGCCGCTGACATGGGTTTCGGTCAGCCCCTGGGCCGCGCCGATGGGCTGCCACGAGCGGCCCTGGTCCCACGAGAGGTACGCGCCGCTCAAATCGCTGCCCACCAGGAACGCGGCTGTGGGGCCGATGGCCACCGCGTGGAACGCGCCGCCACCGCCGGGGTTGGTGCGCTGCCAGGCTGCGAGGTCCGCGCGGGCTGTGGGCGTGGGTGTGGGGGACGGCCTCCGGGTGGGGCCGGGCGCGGGGGGTGTGGGCGATGGTACGGGTTCGACCGGGGTCCGAGGGCCGGCCCGCACGCAGCCCATCCCCCAGCCGAGGGTCATCAACAGCACCAGCCAGAGCCAACATCTCCGGGGCATCGCGCGGCTCCTTCTCAAAGGCGTGCGGCGGCCCGTTGGGCCCTCCGCGGGCTTGGAGTATAATCGCGCCACCGTCTAATGCAAGGAGTCTACCATGCCCCAAGTGCAGGTCCTGTTGTTCGCCACACTCAAAGAGCGTATCGGGCAGGCTCGTCTGACGCGACGTCTGCCCGACGGCGCGACGGTGGCTGATTTGCGCCGGGCGCTGGCCGCGGCTTATCCGCATGCGCAGGAGGTCATTGCGCGCGCGTTGGTGGCCGTGAACCAGGCTTACGCGGCCGACGACGACCCCCTGCCCGAGGGCGCGGAGGTGGCGTTATTCCCGCCGGTGAGCGGGGGCGACGAGCCGCCCACGGTGGTGCAAGTGCTCGAAGGGCCGTTGGACCTGAACGCGCTGCTGGCGCGCATTACGCGGCCGACCACGGGCGCGGCGTGCGTGTTCTCGGGCATGGTGCGCGGGCTGACCACCCGCGGGGGCGTGCGAAAGACCGAGTATCTGGAGTATGAGGCCTATGTGCCCATGGCCGAGGCCAAAATGCGCCAAGTGGCCGCGGAAATTCGGGCCCGTTGGCCCGAGGTGGAGGGTATTGCCATTGTGCAGCGCATTGGCCGCTTAGAGCCAGGCACGCCCACGGTGCTCATCGCGTGCACGGGCGCCCATCGCGACAGTGGGGTGTTCGAAGCCGCGCGCTACGGCATCGACCGCCTGAAGGAGATCGTGCCCGTATGGAAGAAAGAGGTCGGCCCCGAAGGCGAAACCTGGGTCGAGGGCCACTATCGGCCGACCAAAGGGGAGTGATGTGAGCACCACTGCGGTGTGGCGTTGCACCAATTGCGGAGCGGCATATCCAGACACGGGCTTGCCCCATCGTTGCCCCCGTTGTGGCGGGCTGTTCGACCGCGCGGAACCTGTTGTGTGGCGCGCGCCCGAGTCCGACGCGCCGCGGTGGGGCATGTGGCGCTACCGGGCAATGCTGCCCGTGCCGCACAACGCGTCGCCTGTGACCCTGGCCGAAGGAGGAACGCCCCTGCTGCCCGGCCCAGAGCCTGGCGTGTGGGTCAAGGCCGAATATCAAAATCCCACGGGATCGCACAAGGACCGGGCCGCGAGTTTGGTCTTCACGTGGCTGCAGGCCCGCGGGGTGCGCCGCGTTGTGGAAGATTCGTCGGGCAACGCGGGCGCGGCTTGGGCCGCGTATGCCGCGCGGGCCGGCATCGAGGCCCATATCTTCGTGCCTGCCTCCGCGTCAGGCCCCAAGCGCGCCCACATCGCGGCCTTGGGCGCGCGTTTGCATCCGGTGCCGGGGCCGCGGCGCGCGGCGCGCGATGCGGCCGAAGACGCGGCCCGCCAAGGCTTGGGCGTGTACGCCTCCCACGCGTGGTTGCCCATGGTTTTGGATGGCTACGCCACCATTGCGTATGAAATCGTCGAAGCCCTGGGCGATGCGCCGGGGTCGGTGTTTGTGCCCGTGGGGCACGGCGCGCTGTTGGTCGGGCTGATGCGAGGTTTCGAGGCCTTGCAGCGGGCCGCGGTGGTGACCGCGCGGCCTCGCCTGGTGGGCGTGCAGGCGTTGGCGTGCGCGCCGCTGTGGGCGATGAGCCAGGGCGGCTATGAGGCATGGCTGTTGGTGAGCGACGAGGCTGAGACCGCGGCCGAAGGGGTGCGTGTGAAGGACCCGGTATGGGGCCAAGCCGTGGTGCAGGCCATCCACGCCAGTCAGGGCGCCATCGCCGCGGTGGACGAGGACGCGCTGCGCGCGGCTCGCGACTTTCTGGCCCGCCATGGGTTTTATATTGAGCCCACCGCCGCGTTGGTGTGGGCGGCTTATGAGCGCTTGCGCGATTGGGCTCCGCGGCCGGCCGTGCTGGTGTTGACCGGCAGCGGGCATAAAACCCCCGCGCCGGCCCCCGCGGAGCCGGTTCCCCAAACGCCTGCCCCAGACCCATCCACCCGACGGTCTTGGTGGCAGCGCATCTTCCTACGCAAGGAGTAAACCTTATGGCCCCTCGCATTGTCGTCACCGGCATGGGCACCATCAACCCTTTGGGCCATAATGTGGCCGAGACCTGGGAGAAAGCCCTGCGGGGGGAATCGGGTGTCGGCCCGGTGACCCTGTTCGATGCGTCGGATATGAGCATTCAAATCGCGGCCGAGGTGAAGGATTATCGCCCGCGTGATTATCTGGACGCGCGCGAAGCGCGACGCACCAGCCGCTTCGAGCAGTTCGGGATGATCGCCGCGCGGCAGGCGGTGGCCGATGCGGGGTTGGATTTGAGCCGCGAGGACCCGACCCGCATTGGGGTGGTGATCTCGTCCGCGGTGGGGGGCATTGATGTGGTGGAAAAGAACACCCTGATTGCTTATCGCCAGGGGCCGCGGCGAGTGACGCCCTTTGTGGTGCCGATGCTCATGCCCAATGGCGCGTCGGGCTTGGTGAGCATCGACATGGGATTGCAAGGCCCCGCGTTGTCGGTGGCTTCGGCGTGCGCGACGGGCACCGATAGCCTGGGCTTGGCTTGGCAATTGCTGCGCGCGGGCGTGGTGGATGTGGTGCTGGCCGGTGCTACGGACGCGACGATTTGCAAAGTGGCCGTGGCCGCGTTTGTGCGGGCTGGCGCGATGGCCCTGCGCAAGCCGCCCGACTTCGAGGCCCCGCGGCCGTTCGACGCGCGCCGCGACGGCTTTGTGATGGGCGAAGGCGCGGCCGTGCTGGTGTTGGAGACCGAAGAGCACGCGCGGCAGCGTGGCGCGCGCATCCTGGCCGAGTTCGCGGGCTATGGCTCGACCGCCGACGCGTATCACATCACGGCCCCGGCCGAAGATGGCAGTGGCGCGGCACGCGCCATGCGCATGGCCTTGCGCACCGCGGGAATGGCGCCCGATGAAATCGACTATATCAACGCGCACGGCACCGGCACCCAATTGAACGATGTAATGGAAACGCGCGCGATCAAGCGCGTGTTCGGTGAGCGCGCCTACCAAATTCCGGTGTCATCGACCAAGTCCATGACCGGCCACATGATGGGCGCAACCGGCGCCCTGGAGGCGGTTTTCAGCATTCTGGCCATCCGTGACAACATCGTGCCGCCCACCATTCACCTGCAAGAGCCCGACCCCGAATGCGACCTGGATTATGTGCCCAATCAGGCCCGGGAGCATCGGGTGCGCGCCGCGATGAGCAACTCGTTTGGCTTTGGCGGACACAACGCGGTGGTGGTGTTTCGCGAATATCGCTAACCCAGACCGCGTGGCCGCGTAGTAGGGAGGCGCGGCCACGCGAGCGACCGTGCGGGCAGGCCATGGTATAATGTCGATGTCGTTGGCCTGGTATTCCCGCCTGAGGAGGTCCTCATGATTCGCGGTGTGTTGACCGTCGCCTACACCATCGTGCTCATGGTCGTGTTGGCCGTGGCGTGGCTGATCTACACCGTCTTTCGTCGCGAGGAGGACGCCAGCAGCGCGCCCATCTTGCCCGAGGTCAAGGGCAAGAAGTGGGATGCGGACAAACACCATCATGATGAGCACGAAGCCCCGGTGACTGCCGAAGATGAAACCACGGCCGAGCCGGTGAGCACGGCGGCCGAAGTCGAGCCCGAAACCCCGGCGGCACCCGCTGCGGCCAAAGACGATTTGAAGCGCATTGAGGGCATTGGCCCGGTGATGGAACGGGTGCTCAACGAGGCCGGTATTTTCACGTTCGCGGAGTTGGCCGCGCGCACGCCCGAAGAACTGCAGGCGATTTTGGACGCGGCAGGAGTGCGGCGCATCACCAGCCCAGAGACCTGGCCCGAGCAGGCCAAGTTGGCCGCGGAAGGCCGCTGGGACGAGTTGGCCGCGCTGCAAGACACCCTGAAGGGCGGTCGTCGGGTGACGTGAACCTGGCACGGTTGCAATGCATGGGGTCGCGGCCCGTGCGTCGAGAGGCGCGCGGGCTTTGTTCATGATGGCACCGACGCGAGGACGCCGCGCTTGGTGGCCACAAGCAGAATGCGGGTTTTGCCCCAGCCATACAGCACATGCCGCCGCCGACCACGCCGCGCCCGCCACGCGCTCCACCAGACGGTGGCCTCAAGGGTGGGCAAACGCAGCCAGAGACGGTTGAGCGCGGGCGGATGGCGCTGTTGGAAGAGGTGCGTCTCAAAACCGCTGGCCACGAAGAACTCTTCCCACTGGCGCAATGTGTATTCGTGCTCACCGAAATCGCGCCGCGTGAATCGCTGGGTGGGTGGGATGCCGTACTTGCGCTTGAGATTGGCGTTGAGTTCGACGTCCAGCATCGCGTCCAGTTGGGCTTGGGTGTAGTGATCTGGCCAGCCTCGATCGATGGCGATGACGACACCGTTGGGCTTGAGGACGCGATAGCATTCGGCCAGGGTCGCGCTTAGGTTCTCCGAATGATGGAAGGAGTCGATGTCCAAGACAATATCCACCGACGCATCGTCCAAGCGTAGGCGGTTGAAGTCGCCGACGACCCGGACGATCTTGTGCGCTTGGGCCTTAAATTTTTCGAATGTCAAGGGCATGATGTGATCCACGAACTGTTCGGAGAATTCCACCGCGTAGATTTTGTGTACAAAAGGTAAGTGCGACAAAATCGTCGCGCCCACGCCGGTGCCAGATCCCATGTCCACGGCCACGCATTGAGGACTTCGCGGCCAGCGCAGATGGTGTAGGAATTGAAATGCGGCACGGATGAGCCGCTGGAAGATGGTGAAATCACGCACGGCCTGGCCGTGCACCTCTTCCAAATCGCGCTGCAAGGCTCGAACCTCGTGCTGTTCTTGCAACGCGCGTGCGTCCATGGCTTGTTTGGCCTGCAGATTGGCCCAAGGGCTCAAG
This sequence comes from uncultured Anaerolineaceae bacterium, assembly GCA_964446575.1. GTDB lineage: Bacteria > Chloroflexota > Anaerolineae > Anaerolineales > DRMV01 > JAADEN01. The sequence goes on from CAYUOX010000050.1 coordinate 18,204, forward strand.
TCCCAAATCTCCTTGGTCGATGACATGTTACCCTCGCTGCGCAATTTGGCATGAATGACGGTTAGCGGAATACATGTCTATCATAACATCCACGATACGGTAGCGTCAACGGCGGTACGCGTGTCGTTGTCGGGATACGCCCCTCGGGGCACGCGGCCGCGTACCCCTACCTGCGCCCGCCCTCGGGCGACCCGCCGGGTCGCCCCTACCTGCCCCCGCGACCCCAGGGCGAGGCGCCGCCTCGCCCCTACCTGCTGCCTGCTCTCCCTCCCCGCTGCCCCCGCGCTCGGCGCGCGGGGCGCGGATGTTGGTATAATCGCGCCAACGCGCTTTGGGCCTGGCCCAAAGCCCTTTCCCGCACCGAGGTGCTCATGAGCCTGCTGCGTTGGCCCGGCCTGGTGGATGTGCACGTGCACGTCCGCGAACCGGGCGCGACCCACAAGGAAGATTGGTCCACGGCTACCGCGGCCGCATTGGCCGGTGGGTTCACGGCCATCTTGGCCATGCCCAACACCAAGCCGCCCGTCGTCAACGCTGCGTCCTTGCACATGGCCCTGGACGCAGCCCGCCGCAAAGCCCACGCGGACTACGCCCAGTACCTGGGCGGCACCGCGACCAACGCGGATGAATTGCCAGCCCTGGCCGACCAAGCCGCGGGCCTCAAACTCTATCTCAGTCACACCTACGGCCTTCTATGGCTGCAGGACATGTCCTTCTGGCCGGCCCTGTTTCGCGCGTGGCCCAAGCACCGTCCTCTGGTCGTGCACGCGGAACGGCACACCTTGGCCGCGGCGTTGTTCTTCGCCCGCTTGTGCGACCGCCCCGTACACATCGCGCACGTGGCCTATCGCGAGGAGATCCTCACCATTCGCGCGGCCAAAGAGCGTGGCTGGCCCGTAACTTGCGAAGTCACGCCTCACCATCTTTTCCTCACCGCGGCCGATGTCGCCGACCGGGGCGGTTGGGGCGAAGTGCGCCCGCGGCTGGGCACGACGCGGGACCGCGACGCGCTTTGGGCCAACTTGGACGTGTGCGACATCTTCGCCACGGATCACGCCCCGCACACCCGCGAAGAGAAATCATGGCCCAACCCGCCGCCGGGCTTCCCTGGCCTGGAAACCGCGCTGCCTTTGCTGCTGACCGCGGTGCACGAGGGCCGTTTGACTTATGACGACTTGGTGCTGCGGTTGCACACCAACCCACGACGCATCTTTGGCCTGCCCGCGCAACCCGATACTTGGGTCGAAATCGACCCGCAAGCCGAGTGGACACTGCCCGACCGCGGCTATCACAGCCGGGCCGACTGGTCGCCCTTCGCGGGTTGGCGGGTGCGGGGCCGCGTGGTGCGGGTGACTTTGCGCGGGCGCGTGGCCTACGCGGACGGGCAAGTGCGGGTGCCGCCCGGCTATGGCCGCTCTTTACGCGCGGAGGCGTGACATGCGTGGCTGGGTGTGGGTGGCCTTGGGCTTGGGGGCGCTCTTGGTCGCGAGTTGTGGGGGGACGGGCTCCGCGAACGGCCCAGCCGCGCCGCGTCCAGAGCGCGCTACCGCGACCCCCGCACGAGAGACGCCCCCTTTGCCCACCGCGACAGCCACGCCCTGGCTGGCGCAACCCCCTACGCCCGCCTACACCCCGACGCCCACGATACAGCACTGGGCCCTGGACGCGCGCGTGCCCGAAGCCGTGGCCCAGACCGCAGCCCTGACCCATCCGGGTTGGGCGCGCACCACTGACCCCGCGACGGCCGATGTGCTTTGGACCTGGGCCACCCAACCTGATCAACCCGTGGTCGCGCGCTGGCGGTACGTGCTGGTCGCCCCCTTTTTCACCCTCGACCACCAGGTCACGCTGGCCCAAGTGCGCGCGTTTTGGCAGGGCGATGCCACGGCCTTGCCTACCGCGGGCCTGCGCGCCACCCCCGAGACCATGGCCGCCCTCGCGGCCTTTTGGGGCCCACCCAGCGAGGCCACGGTGCACCCCACGGCCGCATCGGAGATGATCCCCCAAACCTGGCGCACCGGCCATTGGGCGTTGGTGCCCTTTGACGCGCTGGAACCCCGTTGGAAGGCCCTGGCCGTGGATGGCCGCGCCCCGTGGGACGCGGATTACCCTCTGGCGTTGCCGCTGACCGTGGTCGTGCAGAACCCCGGGGTCGCAGGGCCACCCCCTGGCCCGCGCGGGAATTTTTCCCCCGACCGTTTGACCGTGGTGGCCATGACCGGGGTGACCGCGCTGGTACGGGCCACCGCGTATACGATGGAACTCAAAGGCCTGACCTACCCCGCGGAAGACATCGGCGACCTTTTGGCTTCGGCGGACATTACCCACATTAGCAACGAAGTCCCCTTCGACCCGACATGCCCGCCGCCCAACCCGTCGCAGAAGGGGCTCAAGTTTTGCAGCGATCCCCGTTACATCGCGCTGCTGGAGGCGGTGGGCACCGATGTGGTGGAACTGACTGGGGATCATTTCAACGATCGCGGCCCTGAGGCCGTGTTTTACACGGTGGCGCTCTATCGCGAGCGCGGTTGGGCCTATTATGGCGGTGGCGAGAATTTGGACGACGCGCGGCGTCCCGCGTTGTTCGAGCATCATGGCAACCGTTTGGCTTTTGTGGGGTGCAATGCCAAGGGCGGCGGCTATGCCCGCGCCGCGGCCGATTATCCTGGCGCCGCGGCCTGCGATTGGGATTTTTTGACCGCGCAGGTGCGCGAACTGCGAGAGCAGGGTTATTTGCCCATCGTCACGTTTCAGCATCACGAATATTACACTTTCGACCCACCCGAAAGCATGAAGGAAGACTTTCGGCGCATGGCCGAGGCCGGCGCGGTCATTGTCAGCGGCAGCCAGGCCCATCATCCCCATGGGCTGGCCTTTTATCGGGGCGCGCTGCTGACTTATGGCTTGGGCAACCTCTTCTTCGACCAAAAGGGCACGACGCCTTACGGCGATCAATCGTTCATCGCGTTGCATTACTTCTACGACAATCGGCATCTGAGCACCCGCTTGGTGCCCCTTCGTTTCGTCGACTTTGCCAAACCGGTGCGCATGACCGACGAAGAGGCCCGGCCGTTGTGGGAGGCCGTGTTCGCGGTCAGCCAAGGGCCTTGAGCACGCCGCGCATCGGCTTTGACTTCGCCGCGGGAGGTGTTCCATGTCTGCTGCCATCCCCGTTGCTGTGCTGGGGGCCACTGGTATGGTGGGCCAACGCTTGGTGCAACTGCTCGACCGGCATCCGTGGTTTCGTGTGGTCGCGCTGACCGGCTCTGAGCGTTCGGCAGGCCGGCCGTACCGCGAGGCCGTGACCTGGCTGTTGGACACGCCCATGCCCGCCTGGGCCGCGGAGATGCTCGTGCGGCCGACCACCGCGCGCGCGGTCGTCGACGCGGGCGCGCGGTTGGCCTTTTCGGCCCTTCCCGCGGGGGTGGCGCGGCAGGTGGAGCCCGCGCTCGCGGCCGCTGGCGTGTGGGTGTGCTCCAATGCTTCGGCGTTGCGCCGCGAGCCCGATGTGCCCTTGCTCATGCCCGAGGTCAACCCTGACCATATTGGCTTGGTCGAGGTGCAACGCGCGCGGCGGGGTTGGCCCGCAGGGGTGATCACCAACCCCAATTGCTCGACCACTGGCTTGGTCGCGCCCCTCAAGGCGTTGGCGCAAGCGTTTGGCGTGCGTCGGGTCAGCGTGGTCACCCTGCAGGCGCTCTCGGGCGCGGGCTATCCGGGAGTGCCTTCGTTGGCGATTATGGACAATGTCATCCCTTACATCGCCAACGAAGAGGACAAGATCGAGTGGGAGCCGCGCAAACTTTTGGGGCGCTTGCAGGGCGACGCCATTCATTTGGCGGATGTGGTGCTTTCGGCCAGCGTGCACCGGGTGCCTGTGACCGACGGGCACTTGTTGGCCGTGAGTGTCGAGACCCGGCAGCCGGCGCATCCGGATGCCGCGAGGGAGGTCTTGGCTCGTTACGCGGCACCGCCTGAGACCGCGAACCTGCCCTCGGCCCCGCGCCCGGTTATTGTGGTGCGCTCAGAGCCCGACCGTCCTCAGCCGCGGCTCGACCGCGACACCGGTCACGGCATGACCACGGTTGTCGGCCGCGTGCGTTCTGACCCCGTTTTAGGCCTCAAGATGGAAATTCTGTCGCACAACACCTTGCGCGGCGCGGCCGGCGGTGCGCTTTACAATGGCGAATGGTTGGCCCGCTATTTGGGCTGGGTGTGAGGCAGGCCTGCCGTCGCGGGCGGGGGTTCGGGGCACGATTGAGCCAACAGGACGGCCAAGGCCTCGGCATCACGCACGGGCGGGTGGCAGACCATGCCTTGGCACACATAGGCCGTGGGCTGCTCTTCCAACGCGGGGCGGTGGTGCAACAGAGGCGCGGCTTGGGGTGCCAGGGGTTCTGGCGCCACGGCCCACACGCTGCGCGGTCGCCAGCGGCGTCGCAACACGTCCAGCAACGAGTCGGCCGCGCGCGCCGCGGGGTGCACGATGGCGATTTCACAGCCCGGCCCCAAGAAGGTGTCCAGCACGTTGAGCCATTGCCCATACCCTTGGGCAAACCGAGCCAGCAGCGGGGCCAAGCCCTGGAGCAGCCCCTCGACCTGGGCTTGGTGCTCGGGCTGCGCCGTGTAGGCAGCCCACTGGAGCAGGAGGGTCGCGGTCAGGCTTTGGCCGCTGGGCACAGCGCCGTCGTCCCATGTCTTGGGGCGCACCAGAGGCGTGTCAACGCCCTCGGCCACGTCGAACCACCCGCCCGCGGGGTCGGCGAACTCGGCTTGGATGGCTTGCACTTGGGCCTGCGCGGCGTGGAACCAGCGCGGGTCGCCGTCCGCGCGATACAACGCGAGCAGGCCCAAACCCCATGCGGCCCGGTCTTGCAAATACGCGGGGCGGGCCAAAGCGCGGCCTTGGTGCCAGCCGCGTGGCCAGGCACCGCTGGCGGCTGCGGCCTGTTCCAGCGCGTGGGCCGTGCGTTGGGCCGCGGCCAAATAGTCGTCTCGGCCCAAGTAGAACGCGGCTTCGGCCAAGGCCCATACGGCCAGGCCGTTCCAACCGACCAAAATCTTGTCGTCCACCGCGGGCCGGGGGCGTTGTTCGCGCGCGGCCCGCAACGCCGCGCGGGCCCGCTCCAGCCGCTTCCGCACATGCTCGGGGGGCAGGCCGAAGCGGTCGGCCAGGGCTTTGTCGTTGGCTTGACGTTGCAGCACGTACGCGCCATCCAGATGCGGTGGGCCATCCAGGCCATACGCCGCCGTGAATAAGGCGAGGTCGTCTTCGGGCAGCACAGCCGCGATCTCGTCCGGTGTCCACACATAAAACGCGCCTTCGCGGCCTTGACTGTCCGCGTCCAGGCTGGCGTAAAACCCACCGTCAGGATGGGCCAGTTCGCGCAGCAGGAAGTCAAGGGTGGCTTGGGCCACCCGACCGAAGCCTTCTTCGCGCGAAAGCAAGTAGGCGTACAAATACACCCGCGCCAGCAACGCGTTGTCATACAGCATCTTCTCGAAGTGGGGCACCCGCCAGAGGTGATCCACGCTGTAGCGATGGAACCCGCCGCCCAAGACATCATACATGCCCCCGCGGGCCATCAGGGCCAGGGTGTGCAAGGCCATGTGGCGGGCCATAGGGTGCCCCCGCTGGCCCATCCGCAGCAAAAATTCGATCACGGCCGCCTGAGGGAATTTGGGGCCTTTGCGTTGCCAGCCACCATAACGCGCGTCGTAACGCTGGTGTAGCGCGGCCACGGCTTGTTCGGCCAGGCCGTGGTGCACGCGATAGCGATGCGGCCCGGCAGGGACCTGCGCGCGCAAGGCCGTGGTCACGTGTTGGCGGGCCTCGCGGGCCGCGGCCAACACCCGCGGGCGATCGTGCTGCCACGCGTGGGCCAAGGCTTGCAGCAGATCGCGCAAGCCTGGCAGGTTGTGCCGCGGCTCGGGCGGAAAGTACGTGCCGCCGTAGAACGGTTCACCTTCTGGCGTCAAGAACACCGTCAGCGGCCATCCCCCATGGCCGGTCATGGCCGTGACCGCTTCCATGTATACTTTGTCCACATCCGGATGCTCCTCCCGATCCACCTTGACGGGCACGAAATGCGCGTTGAGCACGGCCGCGATGGTGGGGTCTTCGAACGATTCGCGCGCCATGACATGGCACCAATGACACGCGGCATAGCCAATGCTGAGGAAGATGGGTTTGTCTTCGCGTTGGGCCTTGGCAAAGGCTTCGGCGCCCCATGGGTACCAATCCACGGGGTGATGCGCGTGTTGGCGCAGGTAGGGTGAAGTGGCGTGTGCCAGGCGATTGGGCATGGGGGTCTCCTGGGCCGGTGTGGTTGGGGGTTGGGGGATGGGCTCCGCGCCCGGCCGTGGCTCAGGCCAGCGGCCAGCCCTCTTGACCGATCAGGGGCACGAATGCTACCGGCTCAAAGCGCTCGCGACGGTACTCGTCCGGGCCCACCCGAGTCCAGCGTTCCAAATATTGCTGATAACGATCGCCCACCGGAATGACCAGGCGGCCTCCCTGGGCCAGTTGGGCCAACAGCGAGGCGGGGACTTCGGGCGCGGCCGCGGCCACCAAGATGGCGTCATAAGGCGCGGCGGGTGGCCAGCCCAATGTGCCGTCGGCCACGTGCACGTGCACGTTCGACAAGCCCAGTTCGGCCAGCCGCGCCGCGGCTTGCTCGGCCAGTTCGGGCACCCGTTCCACTGTGTGCACCTCGCGCGCCAGATGCCCCAAAATCGCGGCCTGATAGCCCGACCCGGTGCCCACTTCCAACACCTTCTCGTCGCCTTGCAGGCCCAGCAGTTCGCTCATGCGGGCCACAATGTAGGGTTGCGAGATGGTCTGACCGTGGCCAATGGGGAGGGGACCGTCCGCGTACGCCCAACGGCGCTTCTCAGCCGGCACGAACACATGGCGGGGCACCGCGGCCATGGCGGCCAACACGCGCGGATCCCGCACGCCGCGCGCGGCGATTTGCTCGCGTACCATGCGTTCCCGTTCGGCAGCCCAAGGGTCGACGGTCGTGCTCATGAGAATGCTCAATGCCTGCAGGGAGGAGTCGAAATGGGTCTAAATTCAGTATACCATAGGGGGCATCCATTTATGCCAGGGATGAGGAACTGCGGGCCGCGGGCCTGGCGCTGACGCGCGCGAAGCCATCCCCGAAAAGCGCGGGCCGCGGTACAATGGGACCGCGTCCTGATGGGACGGCCAACCCTGTGTGAGGAGCCCAGCCATGCTCCTGCCTCGATATACCCCTGCCGAAGCCCGCGCGACGTTGTTGCGCCGGGTGCCTATTCACGAACGCCCTGTGCCGCAACCCTTGCAAGAGGCTCTGGCGCGCACGTTCGGCGAGCCCCTGACCCCTGAGCAGGCCGTGGCCCGCATCCTCGCGGATGTGCGCCAGCGCCGCGACGCGGCCTTGCACGAGTGGACCCAGCGCCTGGACGGGGTCGCCCTCGCGCAGTTTCAAGTGCCCCAGGCTCAATTGGAGGCCGCGTGGCACGCTTTGCCCGAGGACCTGCGCGCGGCCTTGGAGCAGGCCGCGGCCCGCATCCGCCGCTTCCACGAGCAGCAGCCGGTGACTTCGTGGATCACCCAAGACTTGGGTGGCACATTGGGCTTGCTGGCCCGCCCGCTGGAGCGGGTCGGCGTATACGCTCCTGGTGGCTCTGCGCCGCTGCCGTCGACGGTGCTCATGGCCGTGTTGCCGGCGCGGGTGGCCGGGGTCGCCCAGGTGTTGGTGGTCACGCCGCCGCGGCCGGTGGAGATTTACGGCGCATCGTGGCCTGCGCATCCTGCCTTGTTGGCGGCAGCGCACTTGGCCGCCGCGGACGCGGTGTATCTGTTGGGCGGCGCCCAAGCGATTGCCGCGCTGGCTTATGGCACCGAGAGCGTGCCTCAGGTGGACAAGATCGTCGGGCCGGGGAATTTGTTCGTGACCCTGGCCAAAAAGCAGGTCTACGGTGTGGTGGGCATCGACGGCCTGGCCGGTCCGACCGAAACCCTCATCGTGGCCGACCACACGGCCAACCCGGCTTGGGTCGCCGCGGACCTGCTGGCGCAGGCCGAGCACGACCCCTTGGCCGCGGCGATTCTGCTCACCCCCTCCGCCCCCTTGTTGGATGCCGTAGAGGCCGAATTGCAGCGCCAGGTGCCCCGCCGCGCGCGCGCGGATGTCATTCGCGCCGCGCTCGCGGGCCGCAGCGGAGCCGTCCTCACCCAAGATTTGCCCCAAGCCCTGGACCTGGCCAACGCGTACGCCCCCGAGCATTTGGCCCTGGCCGTGGCTGACCCGTGGCGTTGGTTGCCCCATGTGCGCCACGCGGGCTGCGTGTTCTTGGGCGAACACTCGTATGAAGTGTTGGGCGATTATGTCGCGGGGACCAATCACATCTTGCCCACCGATGGGTCGGCTCGTTACGCGTCGGGCCTGACGGTGTTGGATTTCGTCAAGTGGATCGGCGTGGTGGGGCTGGATCCGGCTACCGCGCGGGCGTTGGGCCCCGCGGCCGCGCGGCTGGCCGACGCAGAAGCCCTGGACGCGCACGCGGCCGCGGCTCGCGCTCGCCTCGATCCGTCGGCATTGTCGTGAACGGCTTTTCTCTCAGGAGGTCATCCTATGCCTGTGGACTTGCGCGTCGTGCCCATTCAAGATTTGTATCCGGATGACTTTGCCCATTGTTACGGCTGTGGCCGGCACAATGAACACGGCCTGCACATCAAGACTTACTGGGACGGTGAAGTGGGCGTGGCCCGCGTGCAGCCCCGGCCGTACCACATCGCGGTGCCAGGGTTCGTGTACGGCGGCTTGCTGGCGTCGCTCATCGATTGCCACAGCATCGGCACCGCGGCCGCGGCATGGGCCGAAGCCCATGGCATCGACTTGGAAAAAGACCCCGCGCCCCGCTTTGTGACCGGGTCGCTCAAGGTGGATTATCTCAAGCCAACGCCTTTGGGGCCTATGCTGGTGCTGCGTTCGCGGCCGGTGGAGATTGGCGCGCGCAAGGTCATCGTTGAGACCGACTTGATGCCCGAGGGAGCCGATGAGCCCACGGTGCGCGGGTACACCGTGGCGGTGCTCATTCCCGAGCAGATGCGCAAAGGCGCGTCCGCGGCGCGATGAATATAAGGCTACGGCCCAGGCAGGGGCCTTGGTCCCGGCCTGGGCCTTGAGGCCGACCCACGGGAGCAGCCACGCGGGTTAGAGGAAGCCCAGCGCGCGCGCTTGCCGTCGCAACTCGCTGCGAAATTGGGGGTGCGCGATGGCAATCAAGGCTTCCGCGCGCTGGCGAATGGTTTTGCCGTGCAAATAGGCCACGCCGTACTCGGTGACGACATAGTGCACATCGTTGCGGGTGGTGGTCACCCCCGCGCCAGGCTTCAAAGTGGCCACGATGCGGGAAATGGTGCCCCCTTTGGCCGTCGAGGGCAGCGCGATGATTGGCTTGCCGCCTTTGCTGCGGGCCGCGCCGCGAATGAAGTCCACTTGCCCCCCGACGCCGCTGTAGAACTTGGGGCCGATGGAGTCCGCGCACACTTGGCCGGTGAGGTCCACCTCGATGGCCGAGTTGATGGCCACCATGTTGTCGTTTTGGGCAATGACGAAGGGGTCGTTGACATAATCGGTAGGGTGGAATTCGACCATCGCGTTGTTGTCCACGAAATCGTAGAGCCGTTGCGTGCCCAAGACAAAGCCGGCGATGATTTTGCCCCGGTGCAGGGTTTTGCGCTCGTTGGTGATCACCCCCCGTTCTACCAACTCCACCACGCCGTCGGAGAACAACTCCGTGTGGATGCCCAGGTCGCGTTTGTCTTTCAAGTAGTAGAGCACCGCGTCGGGAATGCCGCCGATGCCCAGTTGCAGCGTGGCGCCGTCGGGGATGAGTTCCGCGATGTGCTGGGCGATGCGCATTTGCACTTCGCCGGGTTGGCCTTGTGGCAGTTCGGGCAGGGGGTATGACACCGGCACGAAGTAATCGATCTTGGACACATGAATGAAGGAATCGCCCAAAGTGCGGGGCATTTGGTCGTTGACCTCGGCGATGATCACGCGCGCGGCCTCGGCCGCGGGTTTGGTGATGCCCACCTCAACGCCGAAAGAGCAAAAACCATGCTCGTCGGGGGGCGAGACATGAATTAACGCCACATCCAAAGGCAACTCACGACGAAAGAGGCTGGGCACTTCGCTCAAAAACACAGGGGTGAAGTCGGCCCGGCCCTCATGCACGGCTTGCCGCACGTTGGCGCTGATGAACAAGGTGTTGACCCGCAGGCGCCCTTCCAGTTCGGGGCTGACATATTCGGCATCGCCCACGGTGAGCACCTGCACGATTTCTACATCTTCGATCTCGCCGGCTCGGGCCCGGTGCACCAGGGCCTTGAGCACGGTTTGCGGCACCGAGCAATTGCCCGTGAGGAAGACACGCTGCCCCGACTGAATGGCCTGGACTGCTTCCTCCGCGGTGGTCATGCGTTGATGATAGATGCGCTCCCAATAGGCCATGTCATGTCTCTCCCTCGTGATGGCTCCACACTTGATACAGGGCCGGATGCACGATGCGCCCGTCGCGCGTTTGCACCCCTCGGGCCAGGGCGGGGTACGTGCGCAGCGCGTGATCCAAGCCTTGGGCGGCAATGGCTTGCACCCACGGCAACAGGGCGTTGCTGATGGTATGGGTCGCGGTGCGGCCCAGCACCCCGGTGACATTGGGGACGCAGTAGTGGATGATGTTCTCTTCGACGAACGTGGGGTGGCTATGCTGGGTGGGACGACTGGTTTCGGCCGCGCCGCCTTGGTCGATGGCGAAGTCCATGAGCACGGAGCGCGGGCGCATGGTGCGCAGCAATTCGCGCGTGACCACCACGGGCGCGCGATAGCCGGGTTGGTTCACGGCCAAGACCACCACGTCGGCGAAGGACAGCACTTTGCGCACATTGTGCGGCGTGGCCAGCAGGGTGACCACCCGCCCATGGGACCAACGGTCCACGGCCTCCAGGGCTTGAGGGCGCACGTCCAGCGCGTACACCGAGGCGCCCAGGGCCGCGAAGGCCAGCGCGGCCTCGCTGCCCACCGAGCCAACGCCGATGATGACCACCTCGGCCGGCGGTACGCCGGGCACGCCGCCCAACAAGATGCCCTTGCCGCCCGCGTCGTTGCGCAGCAACGACCCCGCGATGGTCGGCGCGAAGCGCCCCGCGAGTTTGGCAATGGGGTGCAGCAATGGCTTGTAGCCGTCGTCCTCTTGGATGGTTTCCAGCGCGATGGCGGTGACTTTGTGCGCCAACAAGGTGCGCACTTTGTTGGGATGGGCCGAGGCCAAATGCAAGAAGGCCATCAAAATTTGGCCTTCGTATAGCCGTTCTAATTCTTCTTGCAGCGGCCGAGTCACTTTGACCACCAGTTCGCCGCGGCGATAGGCCTCCGCGGGCGAATAGACAATGCTCGCGCCCGCGGCCTCGTAATCGGCGTCCGCGAAGCCGGATCCCGCGCCGGCATGGTGCTCTACATACACCCGGTGGCCTTGGCGGGTGAGTTCGCGCACCGCGGCGGGGGTCAGCGCGACCCGATATTCGCACGGCCGGCGTTCTTTGGGCAGGCCGATGTCCATGTCGCACCTCCAAGGGGCAGCGCCCAACGTTCTGCTTCGATTATACCGGCGCGCGGCCGTGTCCACACCTGCCAACGGGCACGCTTGCGCGCGTCCTTTCAGGGCCCGCGGGCCGCACCGGAGGGGTTCCCCCTACCCATGGGTATGATGATGCCCGCCAGGCCCCACTGGCCCCAGCCACCGGGCCCAAGCCGAGTGGGGACGCGGGCGATGGGTGGCCAGCAGCCCCGCGATGACCGTGGTCAGCGGCACGGTGAGAATGAGCCCCAGCGCACCGACCAGGGTGCGCACCACTTCTTCGGCCACGAATTCATAATTGAGCAATTCGGACCACGGCGCGGACCCCAACGAGAAGAGCAGCAGCATGGGCAGCGCGGTGCCCGCGTAGGCCAATACCAGCGTGTTGACCGTGGCCGCGACATGGTCCTGCCCAATGTGCATGGCGCGCCGGATGAGTTCCCGCAAGGACAAGTCGGGGTTGGCCGCGTGCAATTCGAACACCGCCGCCGCTTGCGTGGCGACCAAGTCGTCCAACACGCCCAGCGCGCCGATGATCATGCCGCCCAACAGCAGTCCACGCAAGTTGAGGGCTACGGGCGCGGTTTGGGCCAAAAAGAGCACTTCTTCCGCGCCATAGCCGCGCAGTCGGGTGAAAGTCACCCCGGCCCAGGCCAGCAAGCCGGTCAAGGTCAAGCCCGCAATCATGCTCAGCACGGCCGCATGGGTCTTCAGCGTCCAACCGTAGGTGAAATATAGCGTCACGCCCAAGAGCACCACCGAGCCCGTGACGCTCACCCATACCGGGTCCGCGCCGCTGAGAATTTGGGGGATGATGTAGTACACGATCACGGCCAGGCTGTAAAGCATGGCCAATAGGCTGCGCACGCCCTTCCAGCCGCTGGTCAAGACGATGGCCAGCACGAACAGCCCAGCCAGTACCGCGATGCGAGGGGTGCGCACGATGTCGACGAAATAGGCACGGACAAACCCGTCGGGCGTCCGCGTGATGGTGATCCACACCCGCTCGCCCGGACGCAGTGGCAGGTCGGCCTGCCCAGGCTGATATTTGCCGTATTCGATTTGCAAAGGCACGCCGGCCCATTCGCCTTCCAACACCCGCACCTCGACCACCTGATAGGGCTGCTCACGGCCGTTGTGAGCCACCGTGCCCTGCTCGACGATGCGTTCCACTCGGGCCAGGGTGTACTCTTGGCCTGGCCCGCTCACCGACGCGGCCAAGGGCGCGGGCCGACGCAGGGCCCACAGCAGCCCGATGGCCACGCCGATGATGATCCACCACGACCAGCGTTGCCGCATGTTCATCCTCCACCGGGCTCAAGGGGCCGCGAAGCGGGCTTGCGCGGCGCGCACAAACGCGCGCGCGACCTCGGGCTCCAAGAGCACCACCCGCACCTCGCGCACTTGGGGGATCCACCCCCTTGCCACCGCGTCGGCCACCGCGTCGAGGATGACCTCCGCGGCCTGCTCTACCGGATAACCGAAGATGCCCGTAGAGATGGCCGGCAGCGCCACGCTGGACACCCGTAGGGCCTGGGCCGTGCGCAAGGCCGCGTGCACGGCCGCGCGCAGTTTGGCGGCCTCATCGCCGCTGCCCCAACGAGGGCCGACTACGTGGATCACATACCGGGCCGGCAACGCGCCGGCGGAAGTCACCGCGGCCTGGTCGTGACGTAGCGGGCCATGCTGGCGCACCCACGCGTCGCTTTCTTCTTGAATCACCCGCCCGCCGCGGCGCACGATCGCCGCGGCCAAGCCACCGCCATGGCGCAAATATGCATTGGCCGCGTTGACGATGGCGTCCGCGGGCTCTTGGGTGAGGTCGCCTTGCACAATGGTCAAAGTGTGGGCCGGGTCCAGGGGTTGCTTCCAAAGTTCTTGGCGGGTCATCGCACACCTCCTGAGGACAGCCTCCGCGGCGTCCCGCGGCCGCCGCGAGGACCGCAGCACCGCCGCGCGGCTGCTGGTGGGGCAGGTCATGCCGCGGGCCGCGGGCTGGGGCAATGCCTGGCGGTCCTTCATCGCGCGGCGCAGGCCCATTGTACCGCGGCCTCGAAGCCTGCTATAATCGGCCCAACCTCGAGACCGCCAGGAGAATGGGCTATGCCTCCTCATTGGCTGCGTCAAACTGTGCGCGCGCTCAACCGGAGTCGCCCTTGGTGGTGGCGCGGGCTCAATCGGATCGTGCCCTTGGCCCCATGGGGCTGGCACATCGACACGGGCAACGCCTTTCACGCGCGCGGCGCGCGCCTCACCGGAACGCACATCGCGCTGCGCGGCCGTGGCCACCAGGTCACCATCCAACCGGGCGCGGTGCTGCGCAATGTGGAATTGGACGTCGAAGGGGAGGGCCACATCGTGCAAATTGGGGCCCATTGTGTGCTCAATCAGGTGTACATCCGTTTGCGCGGGCAAGGGCAACGGCTGATTTTGGAGTCGGCCGTGCGCTTCACCCGCGGCGGCGAAATCTGGATGGAGGACCAAGGAGGCACGTTGTTCATCGGTCCAGACACCACCATTGTGCACGCCCGCTTGTCGGTCATCGAGGGTACTCGGTTGCGCATTGGCGCGGGCAGCCTGCTGGCCTATGACATCGAAGTGCGCACCGGCGATTCGCACAGCATTGTCGACGCGGCGACGGGCCAGCGGCTGAACCCCGCGGCCGATGTCGACATTGGCGAGCGGGTGTGGATTGGCGCGCGGGCCATGCTCCTCAAAGGCGCGCGCGTGCCCCCCGACAGCGTGGTCGCGGCCGGGGCCGTGGTGACGCGCGCGTTTCCCCAAGGGGGCGTGGTCTTGGCTGGGCATCCGGCCCGTGTGCTGCGCGAGGGCATCCGCTGGCTGCCGCAACGCGTGCCCCCATCGTCCTCGTCATGACCACTTTGCCCCTGACGCGAGAGGCTTATGTTGGCTCAAGCACGTGCCTGGCTGCACAAGATGGGGCGCTTCGTCGCCCAACCTTGGCCACACTTCGGCCGATGGCTGTTCGCGTTGGCCTTGCTACAAGGCCTGATATACACCGCGCTGATTCCGCCCTGGTGGAACTACGACGAGCCGCGACACTTCTGGCGCGCGTGGATCCTCGCGCGTGGCCCCGTGCCCGACGAAGTTTATCCGCGGTTGGTGCACTCGCTGCAGGCATACGAGTGGTTTCGGGTTTATCCGAAATATGCGCAGGTCTCTCTTGAGGAATACGCGGAAGCCCTGGGGGCCATGGAGGCCTCGGGGCGCTCCACGCGGCTGTACTATTGGTACTATGTCACCTTGCCTTTGCGGGTGATTCCCCCCGAGTGGGATTTGGCCTGGCAGTTGCGCGTGTTGCGGGGCATGTCGGTGCTCATGTTCGCGGCGACGGTGGTTGTGGCTTGGCAGGCCGCGCGTGAACTCTTCGGCGCGGCGCACCCGTTGGCCCGGCTGGTGCCTTTGAGTTTGCTGTTGTTGCCCGGCTTCGCGGAGCCCATGAGTCTGCTCAACGATGATGTGGGGGCCGCGTTTGGGGGAACGCTCTTTCTATGGGCGGTGGTGCGCTTGTTGCGTCGGGGCCTTTCGCTCCGCACGGTGGCGTTCGCGCTCGCGGCCGGGTGGATCGCCAGCCAAATGAAGCGTACGGCTGTGCCGATGCTGGCCGTGTTGCCGTTGGCGTTGGTGCTGGCGTGGCGTCCGCGTCGGTGGCGTTGGTTGCCGTGGGCCGTGGCCGCGATCTTGGTTGTGGCCGCGGGCGGCGCGCTGTTAGGGTGGGGCGACCCGGCCCATTGGTACCATGACCGCGTGGTATCGGTGCCTTTGCGCGCACCGATGGACCGCGCGCCCGATGGCCAGTGGGTGTTTCGCATCCCGCCCAGCAAGATCGAACTGGGCCAATGGCTTCCGCGCGCGCGTTATCGGCAAATGGAACCCACGGCGACGCTGCGGCTCACCTTCTGGCTGTGGAGCGACAGACCGGGCAAGGTGCGTTTGCCCCAGTTGTGTGTGTCGGGCGGTGGCCTCTGGAAACCTCAAGAGCAGTGCACGCCGGCCGAATACAGGGTCATCGGCCCAGAGCCGCAGCAGGTTGTGCTCACGTTGCCCGTGTTAGAAGGCTCGTTCGCGCGGCTCGAGTTCTTCCCCTACACCGGCGAGAATGTGGGGATGGTGTACGCGGACGCGTTTGTGCTGCGCGCGGCTCACGAACCCGAGGGCACGAACTGGCTGCGCAATGGTTCGGCCGAGCAGGCGGGGTTGCGCCTCAAGCCTCTGGCCGGCAAGGTGCTGCCCGCGGGCTCGGTGGCCCTCCCCGTGGCCCTGGCCGCGTGGCAGGAGCCCGCGGTGCTGGTGCGGGCTTTGCGACCGGCCGTCAGCACGTTGTTCAAGACGTTTTGGGGTTTTTTCGCGCGCGCTAAAGTGCCCTATCTGGGCGACGAGGGCACGTATCTGGGCTTGTTGGTGCTCACCGTCCTGGGCCTGGCGGGCGCGGCCCGGGGTCTGTATCGGGCGCGCGGCCGGGTGCTTTGGTCCGCGGTGGTCGTCTTGGGAGGGAGCATGCTGGTGGTTTGGGGAATGGCCGTGTCGTTCGTGCTGGGCTATTTACATCGCGACAGCCACTCCCTCACGTGGTTTCGCTACGCGTTTCCAGCCGCGTTCCCCACGGTGACGCTGCTGGTGGCAGGCTGGTACGAATGGCTGCGCGCGCGCGACCGCGCCGCGAGCCTGCTGCGTTTTATGGTGGGGCTCAACGTTTTGGCCTGGTGGAGCCTTGCGCTCGCTTTCTACCCTCGCTGGGGCCAGTTGGGCTTTTTGGCGGGGTTGCTGGTGTTGGTGTGGCGGGGTTGGCCACGGTTCGTCGGCCGTTGGTTGGAACCCGCGCGCGCGGTTGGCTCGGTGCCCGGCCCTGGAACCCCTTCCCCCTCGAACCGCGGGGAGGAGTAAATCTCGGCCCGTGTGTGTCTACTTGCCCGCGCGCGCCAACACGCGCCGCGCGGCCTTGACCATGGGCATGTCGATCATTTTGCCGTCCAGGCTGATGACGCCGAGCCCTTGCGCTTGGGCGCGCGTGTACGCGTCGAGCACCCGCTGGGCCGCGGCGATTTCATCGTCGCTGGGCGTGAACGCGGCTTGCACCACGGGCACTTGCGCGGGGTGGATGACCTGCTTGCCATCGAACCCCCAACGCGCGGCTTCTTGGGCTTCGCGAGCCAGCCCGTCCAAGTCTTTATAGCGAATGTAGACGATGTCGATGGCCTGCAGATCATGGGCTTTGGCTGTGGCCACGATGGCCTGCCGCGCGTAGAGGACCTCTTGGTTGCTGGGGTCGCGTTGGGCGCCGATGTCGGCGGTGTAGTCTTCGGCGCCGAAGAGCAGAGCATCCAGTCGGGGGGTGGCGCGGGCGATGGCTGTGCGTTGTTCGAGACCGCGGGCGGTTTCCAAGATGGCCAGCACGCGCACCGACCCTGGGGGCCAGCCGTGGGCTTCTTCGGCTTGCTGCAGGCGGTAGGCCACCCATTGCACCTGCCACGGCGCTTCGACTTTGGGGATGACGATACCGTCGGGCCGGGCAGGCAGCACGGCGTCCAAATCTGCCGCGGCCAACCCGCCATCGGGCCCACTGGGGGCATGGATGCGCACCAAACGCTCGCCGGCCTGAAAGGTCCGCTCCCTAAGCAGCCGCGCGGTGAGTGCCCGCGCGGCTGCTTTGTTCGGCCACGCGACCCCGTCTTCCAAATCCAGACAGACGCTGTCCACGGCCAGGCCGGTGGCTTTGACGATTTTGCGCTCTTGGTCTCCGGGCACATAGAGCAGCGCACGACGAGGACGCATGACCCACCCCCTGAGCGTTTAGTAGAAGACCTTCCGCGGCAGGGTCTTCGCCTGGGCGACCCAGTCCCGCACCTGGGCCAGCGAAGGCACCCGGCGCACCAGGTTCTTCTTCTGGTTGACCTCGACCATTTTCGCGTGTAACGACTCGGGATTCCGCCGGGCCAGTTCCACCACGGTGTCTACGCCCGCGGCTTCCAACAGGTCCGCGTATTCCGAGCCTACGCCCTTGATGCGGTAGAGGTCGGCGTGGTTGACCCACTCTAACAACAATTTGGGCGAGACTTCCAAGCGCTCCGCGATGCTTTGGCGCCCCTGAGGGGTACCCGCCTGTTCCAGCAGGGCTTCCACCGTGGTGATGCCGATGGAAGCCAGTTTTTCGGCATAGACGGGGCCTATGCCTTCGATGTCCTGGATGCGCTTTTTCGCCACGCTTCACCTCCTCAACGAGAAATAGGGGGCCTCCCCGCGGGAAGGGAGAGCACGACAGACGGACAACGACTTTTCGGCCCCCCTGGCCGCCCCCTACGTCACAAAAAACACTTTTTTGGGTTTTAAGATGCCTTCTTCGGCATTATACTCCATTACGGCCACCAAATCGCCTTGTTCGGTCACGGCACGGACCAATGAATCGGTGGGCAAGTTTTCCCACCGCGCGGGAAGGCTGTGCCCGTGACGCACTTTGTCCACCTCGTCCGCGTTGAGTTCGACCAAGGGCCAATCGGGCAGCGCTTCAGCCGCGGGCAACAAGTATTTGTACCAATCCCCAGCCAAGAAGGCCTCTTGCAAGCGTTGCAAGGGCACCGCGTCGCGCAGGGTAAAGCGTCCGCTTTGCGTGCGGCGCAAGCCCACCAGGTGCGCGCCGCATCCCAACGCGCGGCCGATGTCGTGGGCCAAGGACCGAATGTACGTGCCTGAGGAGCAGTGCACATCCAGCACCACTTCGGGCGGGGCCCATTCGAGCAAGTCCAGTTCGTAGACGGTGATCTTGCGCGGTTTGAGTTCGACCTTTTGGCCTTTGCGGGCCAAGGTGTAGGCGCGCTTGCCTTTGACGCGCACGGCAGAGTAAGGGGGCGGCACTTGCTCGATTTCGCCTTCGAATTGTTTAAGCAGAGCCCGAAACGCGTCTTCGGAGATGTCGGGGCAAGGGTGCTCGTCGGTCACCCGGCCTTCTGCGTCGTAGGTATCGGTGGCCGCGCCCAAGCGCAAGGTGGCCATATAGCGTTTGTCTGACGAGGCCACCCACTCGCTGAGCCGCACCGCGGGGCCCAGCAAAACCACCAGCACCCCGGACGCGCGCGGGTCCAACGTGCCGGCGTGGCCCGAGCGCCGAATGCCCGTCCCCCGGCGGATGATTTGGACCACATCGTGGGAGGTCAGGCCCACGGGCTTGTCAACGACCAGTACGCCCGAGACCACGTTGCGCAGCAAATCCGGATCAGTGCGGCGGCCCAAGGGCGCGCGCCACGCGGCGTTGTTGCGCCCTTTGCGCGCGGAGCGCCCTTTGCGTGACGAGCGCCTGGGGCGCGAGGTGTGAGAACCCGAGTTCCAGGTCATGGGTTGTACCTCCAACGGGGCGAAGTCAAGGGTTGGTCGAACCCCGCCGCGCGCCCACCGACTGCGGCACTTGGCGCGTGCGGTGGAAGGCGACGGTGGCGGCCAACACCTGCTCGCGAACCGCGTCCAACGAGCCTGGCACTCGCGCGCCCGCGGCCGCGGCATGGCCCCCGCCGCCGAAGGCGCGCGCCAATTCGCCCACATCCCAGCCGGCTTTGGCTCGCCAACTGATTTTCACCACGTCGGGCTGGTCGGTTTCGATGAACACCACGGCTATGTCGGCCTCACGCGCGTTGAGCAGCGCGTTGACCAGGCCCGCGTCGTCAGGGATGGCAAAGCCTGTTTCGTCGCGGTCTGCACGGGTCAGGTAGGACCAGATGACTCCGCCGGCCATTTGGGCGCGGGCCTTCCCGCGGCCCAGGTAGCGAATCTCGGCCAGTGAACGGGCGACCAGGGCCTCGTAGTAGGCGGTGCTCAGATCCGCGCCGCGCTCCATCAGGCTGGCGGCCAGGCGCAGGGTGTCGGGCGTGACCGAAGCCGTGCGCAGCCCCAGGGTGTCGGTCAGCAGGCCGGTCAGCAACGCCTGCGCGGCCGCGGGGCCGATGCGCAAGCCCCAGGCCGCGGCGTGCTGGGCCAGCACCGCGGTGGTGGAGGGCGCGTCGGGCTCAACCACGTTGACGCGGCCGTAGTAAGTGTTGGTCTTGTGGTGATCGATGTTCAGGTCGATGGTCCAGTGCCGTGGAACGGCGTCGCCCAAACGCTCCCGGTCGCCGCTATCGACCGCGATGAGCACATCGGGCCGGGCGGTGATCCGGCGCACAATGTCCGTGACGCCGGGCAGAAAGTGCAGCGAATCCGGCACCGGATCGGCCAAGGCCAAGGTCACTTGCAAGCCCGCGTCGCGCAGCATGTGGCCCAAGCCCAACAACGACCCCACCGCGTCGCCATCGGGGTTGATGTGCGACACAATGGCCGCGGTTTGGGCCTGGGCCCACAAGGCGCGCACCGCGGCTGCGAGATCATGCTTCGGCATTCGATTGGTCCTCCGCGGGCTCCGAGGCCTCGTGGGATGCTTCGCGCTCGGCTCGCAGTTGCGCGAACAACTGCTCTAAGCGCGCGGCCCGTTCAGGTGTCGGGTCCCAATGAAAGCGCAACCGCGGGAAAGTGCGCAGATAGTCCAGCCTTTGGGCCAGCAGCGAGCGCAAATAGCCTTTGGCCCGTTCCAGACCCGCCAGCACTTCGTCTTTGCGGCTGGCGCCTTCCACGGCCGAGACGAAAATGTCCGCGTAAGCCAGTTCCCGGTCCACATCCACATCGGTCACGGTCACGCCTTGCAGCCGAGGGTCCGCGACTTCGAAGAGCAAGATTTCGGCCAGTTCTTCCTTGATGCGCTCCTCGATGCGCCGCAATCGCATTTCGCCAACCATGGTTCTCCTCCGGCTCGGCCTGAGACGCAAGGGGATGGGCTCCGCGCGGGCCGAGCAGCCGCCGCGGGGCTCATCTTAGGCCGCGGGGGCCGTTTCTTCGATGGTGTAACACACCAGTCGATCGCCCACTTGGTAGTCTTTGAACCCTTTGAGGCCGATGCCAAACTCGTATCCTTCCCGCACTTCGCGCACATCTTCTTGAAAGCGCTTGAGGGAGCCGATTTCGCCGTCGAAGACCTTTTCGTCGCCCCGCAGCACCCGAATGCGCCCGTTGCGACGAATGACCCCGCGGCGCACGCGTGCGCCCGCGACCTTGCCGAACTTCGACGAGGGGAACACGGCCAGTACTTCGGCTTCGCCTAAGATCACTTCGCGCTTTTCAGGCTCCAACAAGCCTTTGAGGGCCTTTTCGATGTCATCCAGCAGTTCGTAGATCACCCGATAAGTGCGGATGGACACGCCTTCTTGTTCGGCCACCCGCCGCGCCGCGGCGTCGGCTTTGACATTGAAACCCACCACCACCGCGCCCGACGCGGCCGCGAGCATGACATCGTTCTCGGTGATGTTGCCCACATCCGCGTGCAGCACGCGCACTTGCGCGGGGCTGTGCTTGGCCCGCTCTTCGATCGAATGCACCACCGGCTCTAACGAGCCTTGCACATCCACTTTGATCACCAAGCGCAGTTCTTTGACCTCGCCCTCTTGCAGCCGCTGGAAAAATTCTTCCAGGGTCATCCGCGGGGCTGTGGTCGTGGCCCGTTTCTCGGCCTCCCGGCGCTCTTCCACGATTTGCCGGGCTTCTTTTTCGTTTTTGACCTTGAAGAACAAACTGCCCGCCTGGGGGATATCGTGGAAACCCAACATGCCTACCGGGGTCGAGGGGCCGGCCTCCTTGATGCGTTGGCCCCGGAAGTCGAGCAGGGCCCGCACCTTGCCGTATGTGGTCCCCGCGACCAACACATCGCCCACTCGCAGGGTGCCGTTTTGCACCAGCAATGTGGCGACCACGCCTTGGCCCTTCTTGACCTGGGCCTCGATGACCGTGCCGAAAACCCGCCCTTGAGGGTTGGCGCGGATGTCGGCGGTGTCGGCGACCAACAGAATGGCCTCCAACAGTTCGTCCAGATTGAGCCGTTCTTTGGCCGAGATTTCGACCATGATGATGTCGCCGCCCCACTCTTGCGGCACCAAGCCCAGGTCGGCCAGTTGCCGGCGCACTTTTTCGGGCTGCGCGTTGGGTTTGTCGATCTTGTTGATCGCCACGACGATGGGCACTTGCGCGGCCTTCGCGTGCGCGATGGCTTCGCGGGTTTGCGGCATGACGCCGTCGTCTGCGGCCACGACCAATACCACAATGTCCGCACCCTTGGCGCCACGCGCCCGCAAGGAGGTAAAGGCCGCGTGCCCGGGCGTGTCTAAGAAGGTGATGGTGCGGCCGTCGTGTTCGATTTGATACGCGCTGATGTGTTGGGTGATGCCGCCGGCTTCGCGCGCGGCGACATTGGTGTTGCGAATCGCGTCCAGCAGGGTGGTTTTGCCGTGGTCGACATGCCCCAAGATGGCCACCACGGGCGGACGAGGTTGCAACTTGGCCTGGGGCTCGGCCAATAGCCATTTTCGCCACAGGGGCAACTCGCCGACCTCTTCTTCTTGTTCTTCGGCCTCAGGCGCGGCCAAGCGCACCTCTTTGCCCAACTCAGCCGCGACGATCTCGGCCGTCTCAAAGTCAATGGTCTGGTTGATGCCCGCCATGACGCCCACGTTCATCAAGGTCTTGATGAGATCGATGGGCGTGACATCTAATTTTTGGGCCAGTTCCCGCACCGTGATGGTGGGGGGAAGTTCAATCACTTCATGCTTCGCCATCATCAAAGTTCCTCCGGCTCGTGGTCGCGCAGTGCGGCGTGGCGCTTCAGTCCTCGGCATGGGCATCGTCGGAAGGCAGGGTTTGGGCAAAGGCGCGCAGGCGTTCCACATCCGCGGGGGGCAATTCTGTGCGCAGCGCGCGAGCAAAGGCTTTGCGCTTCAGCGCGGCCTCCCAACACGCGCGGCGGGCGTGGACGTATGCCCCGCGCCCTGGCAAGCGTCGGGTCGGGTCGATTTGGACGCCCTCGGGCGTGCGCACCACCCGAATCATCTCCCACTTGGATGAAGTGGTCCGGCAGCCGATGCACGTTCGCTGCGGGATGTGTTTGCCACGCCGACGCTTGGCCATGCTCCACCTCCGGCGGCCTCACGGCCTACCAATCTTCCCAGTCGCTGTCGCCTCGTTTGCGGCGGCGGGTCACGAAATAGTCGCCTTCTTCGTCGAAATCCAACTCCACATAACGGCGCCCCCGCTTCTTGCGCTTCTTCTTTTTCTTCTTGGCCGGCTCGGTGACCGGGGGCTCTTCTTCGGCTTCGGCTTCTTCGGCCAAGACTTCGTCGGGAACCTGGAACAAGCGTTCCGCGGAGAACAGTTCCTCCAAGGGGCGTTCTTCGGCCTCCTCGGTGGGGGGTTCTTCTTGGGTGGGGGCCTCAGGGGCCGGGGGCAGGGGTTCGGCCTCGGCCACGATGAGGTCGGCCACCGCGGGCTCGGGCGGCTGAGGGGGCTCGGGCTCGGTTTGCGTTTCTGGGGTGGGAACCGGCTCCGCGGGGGCCGGCGCGGTCGTGGGGGCTTCGTCTTCCAACGACGCTTCAGCCGCGAGGGGTTGCGCTTCGGGCTCGGTTTGGGCCTCGGCCCCGGCTTCGGCCTCGGCCTCGGCTGCGCGCGCGGCTTCTTCGGCCGCGGCCTCCGCGGCGTGTTCGGCCAAATAGGCCTCGACGGCCTGTTGCAAAGCCTCCATCGTGCGCGGCCCCACCCCCTGCAGGCCCAGAATAGCGTCAGGATCTTGCCGCAAAGCCACGATGAGGTCCCCCACGCTGTGATAGCCCGCGTTGGTCAGGCTCATGATCAGCCGCGGGGTGAGGCCCAGAATGTCCAACGGGGTCTCGAACGCGGCCTCAGGGATGCCCCGCCGCAGTTCGGCCAGGGCCGCCGCGGCGGCTTCGCGCTTGGCACGCATCTGGGCCAACATGCCCCGCTCGACCCGGTCGACGAATTGGAAGAGGAAGTTGTACTCTTCGGGGGTCAAAGGACGGCCGGCCTGCTTCTTTTCCAGGATGGCTTCTACCTGCTCTAAGGTCTCGCGCTCTTCGGCCAAGATCTCGCTAAAATCTTCTGAGCGGTAGAGTTTGTCCAGCGCGTCTTGGGCTGCCTCGGCCACGCTTTTGATGTCAATGCGCCAGCGGGTTAGTTTGGCGGCTAAACGTACATTTTGCCCTTCGCGGCCGATGGCCAAACTCAAGTTGTCCTCAGGCACCACGACCATGGCCGTGCGCGGACCGTCCCCTTCTTGCAAATACACGCCCAACACGCGCGCCGGGCTGAGGGCCTTGGCGATGAACACCGCGGGGTTGGGGTCCCACTGGATGATGTCGATCTTTTCGTTGTGCAACTCGCGCATGATGGTTTGAATGCGGGAGCCCCGAATGCCCACACACGCGCCCACGGGGTCGATGTTGGGGGCAATGGCCGAGACCGCGACTTTAGAGCGCCGGCCAGCCTCGCGCGCGACCGCGCGGATCTCCACCTCGCCCCGATGGATCTCGGGCACTTCCTCCTCCAGCAGGCGCTTGAGGAAGTTGGGGTGGGCGCGCGACAGGGTGATCTGCGGCCCGCGCGGGGTCATTTCCACATCCAGCAGCAGGGCCCGAATGCGGTCGTGCACTTGAAACCGCTCGCCAGGGATTTGCTCTTTACGCGGTAAGCGACCTTCGGCCCGTTTGTCCAAGCCGACCACGATTTCCACAGGGTTGATGGCCTGGATGATGCCGTGCACAATTTCGCCTTTGAGTTGGCTGTAAAACTCGTATTGCATTTGGCGTTCGGCATCTTGCAGGCGCTGTTTGATGACTTGTCGGCTCACCTGGGCAGCAATACGGCCGAAGGTGGAAGGGTTCATGGGCACCATGACGATTTCGCCGACTTGAGCCTCGGGCTGAAAGCGTCGGGCTTCTTCTACCGAGATCTCAGTGCGCGGGTCTTGCACCTCGTCGACGACTTCCTTTTCCACCAGCAACGTAATGCGCCCGTTGGGCAAGTCGAACTCCACATCGACCTGCTGCGACGCGGGGGCGTTGTAGATTTTGCGATACGCGGCCACCAGCGCATCCCGCAAGGCTTCCAGGATGCGCTCGGGAGGCAATTCCCGGCTCTGGGTCAACTCGTTGAACGCCAACAAAACCTCGCTGCTTTTCGCCATCCTGGTCACTCCCACACAAAAGGGGTACGGTTGAACCTACAACAAGAGCCGCAGGCGCTACCTGCGGCTCTTGCCTGGTCGCGGGGGCCGGATTCGAACCGGCGACCTTCGGGTTATGAGCCCGACGAGCTACCGCTGCTCCACCCCGCAACGAGTGCTTGCTCAAGCCACGCCGCATTATAGCACAACTGCAGGCCGAAGTCAACCA
>CAYUOX010000051.1:0-2680 GCA_964446575.1 uncultured Anaerolineaceae bacterium
GGGCCCGAGGCCAACACGGTCTTGCATTCGCCCGAAGAACTGGCCGCGGTGCTGCGGGCCGGGGGCGTGGACCCCGACGAGGTGGCGCGCATCCTGGAGATGGAGCGCCGCCTCCAACAAGCCCACGACGCGGGCCTGCCCTTGGATGCGGTGCGCGAAAAGGCGCGCGAGTGGTTCGAGGAGATCTTCCGCGCTCCCATGCAAGGGCCCGAAGACCCTTCCTCGTCGTTGCCCTCGCCGCTCGCGTGGTATACCCATTACGCAGGCATCTATGCGACTTGTCGTGTGCCACGTGTGCGCGCGACCTGGGCCATGCCGGGGTATCGCCACTTCTACGCCTGGTTCCGTTCGTGGTTGGGGAACTATTACGTCGCTTACGGCTATTGCCCCTACGCGTCGTGCGTGCTCGCCCATGTGGCAAGCGGCGAATATGCTTGGGATTATCACGCGGTCTCCATGGTGAACACTTGGCCTTATTGGCACACCGCCCGTTGCGATGGCTGAGGGCTTTTTGCTATATTAAGCCCGAGGCCCAGCGTGGGTAGGGCGCGACGCGGGACGTGAGGCGCGTCCGGCCCCGCGGGCGCCGCGTCGAGTTACGTTGTTTCTTGCCCGCGCGGTGAGCCAAGGGTGCCCTTGCCATGCGCGTATTGTTGGTCGAAGACAATGCTTCGTTGGCGCGCGCGTTGCGTTTCGCCTTGCGGCCGCGCGGCTTTGTGGTGGATGTGGCCACCACCGCGGCCGAAGGCGCGTACCATCTGGATGTGTACCCCTACGACGCGGTGATCTTGGACTTGCGTTTGCCCGACGAGGACGGGTTACGCTTGTGCCGCACGCTGCGCGCCCGCGACCGGCGCATCCCTATTCTCATCCTCACCGCGCTGGACCGGCCCGAGGACATCGTTCGCGGCCTGGACGCAGGCGCGGACGATTATGTGGTCAAGCCCGTGGATGTGGATGTGCTGGCCGCGCGGTTGCGCGCGTTGCTGCGCCGGGCGCGGCGTCCGGCTCAGGGGCCGGTGCTAACTTGGCGCGATCTGCGCCTTGACCCGGCCGCGCGGCAAGCCTGGCTCGCGGGCCAGCCGTTGGACCTTACCGCGCGCGAGTTCGACATCTTGGAATATCTCATGCGGCACCAGGGCCGGGTGGTTTCGACCGAGGAACTCATGGACCACATCTGGGGCGACGATTTGGACCCCTTTTCCAATGTGGTGCGCATCCACATCCACGCGTTGCGCCGCAAGTTGGGCGATTCCCCCCAGCAGCCGCGCTACATTGAGACCGTCAAGGGGCGAGGCTATCGCTTCGGCGCGCCAGGAGCCACGCCATGAGGCCCTCCAGGTTCGCGCCCCGCAGTTTGCGCGCGCGGCTGGCGTTGGCCGTGGGCTTGGTGCTGGCAGGGTTTGGCCTGAGCCTCTTCCTTTACTTGATGAGTCTGCCGTACTGGGTCGCGGCGCCCTTGAGCCAGCACCTCGCCCTGGAGCCGGGGCCATGGCCCGACGGTCCGGCGGGCTTGGCTTTGCCGCCAGCCGACAAACCCACGCTGCTCCTTGTGGTCGGGACCGCGTGGCGGGCGCGCACGCGGCTGTGGCTGTATGGCCTGGGGGGCCTGGTGCTGCTCACCCTGTTGGCCGTCGGGGCGACTTACGGCGTGATCGGCCGCGTGCTGGGCTCCCTGACCCGGTTGCAGCGCACGGTGAGCCGCCTTCCTTTGGACGATTTGCCGGCTGCGCTGCCCGAGTTTGGTCCCGAGGCCGAGGTGCAGGCCCTGACCGCAGCCTACAACGCGTTCCTGCAAAAAGTGCATCATTTGCTGCAAGCCCAGCAGCAATTCGTCGCGGACGCGGCCCACGAGTTGCGTTCGCCTTTGGCCGCGCTGCGGGTGCAACTGGCCGCCCTGCAACAGCCCGAGACCCTGACACGGGCCGAGCGCGCGCAACTGCTCGCGGACGCGCAGGCCATGGTGGAACACCTGGCCGCGGTGGTCGAAGGCTTGCTTCTGCTGCTGCGCGAGCCTCAGCCGCAAACCTGGGCGCCGATTGACCTGGCCGCGTTGGCCCAACGGGTGTTGGCCGAATTGGCCCCCTGGGCCCAAGCGCGGCAAATTGCGTTGGAATTGCAGCAAGGGCCGGCCCCCGCCCAGGTGGCGGGCGATCGGGTGCTCTTGCGCGTGGTGCTGCGCAACCTGGTCGAGAACGCGCTGCGCTACAACGACCCTGGGGGGCGGGTTGTGGTGCGCATTGAGGCAACGCCCGCCGAGGTCCGCCTCGAGGTGTGCGACACGGGATGGGGCATCCCGGCCGACGAGTTGCCGCGCATCTTCGAGCGCTTTTATCGGGGCCGTCGCGCGCAGCAGCACCCCGGTACAGGTTTGGGCCTCGCGGTGGTGGAGCGGTTGGTGCAGATCCACGGCGGCCGGGTACGCGTCGAAAGCCAGCCAGGCCGCGGCACCTGCGTGCGGGTGCATCTGCCCCGTCGGATGCCTTAACGCGGGCTTAACGGGCCGCGCGCTATGCTGAGCATAGCACCGCCGGGGAGGCAGAACCATGGCCGACGATGGCGCGTTGTCGCCTCGGGAGCAGCAAGTGTGGGCCCTGCTGGCTCAGGGGCTGAGCAACAAAGAGATCGCGAACCAGTTGGGCCTGGCCGTGGGCACGGTCAAAACCTACCTGCATCGGCT
>CAYUOX010000052.1:0-82771 GCA_964446575.1 uncultured Anaerolineaceae bacterium
CTCGCCGTAACGCTTGTGCAAGTCTTCCGCGTGCAAAAGGGGCGTGGTCATCCGATGCCTCCGCCAGGGGATGGGCAGCCCTCAGGGCCGCCGTTTTTATCATCCCTGGCAGGGGTCACATGGGCAAGGGACCAGGGTCACTGGCGAGGGCACAAGTTCTCTCGACCAAAGCGCGGGGTTGGGGGGAACGGGATTTGCGACCCGCGTACGTGCGCCATTCGTCCTGCTGTCCGTGCATGAGGCCTGTTTTCACGCGTCGACCGCGGCTTGGGTGCGGTCGGCCAAGAGCAACTTGTCCGGAATATGGTTTACGTGGCTGGTGACTGTGCGCTCGCCGATGTGCAAACGCCAGGCGATATGTCCTTGTTGCCCAGGCCTTGGACGCTGAGGCGCGGCCCTTACCCTTCCCGCTCGGTCAGGTCCGCGAACGCGGTGGACGTTTCGGCGATATGGCGGGCACGCACGGTGTGGATTTTTTACACCAGCCGCGCGGTCACGCTGGGGTGCAGCATGACTTCGCCGCGGGTGGCGCGATGTACCGTGGTGGCCAGTTTCGCAAGGGCGCATTCGCGTTCCCGGTGGACTTAGCCCGCGTGGTGCGATGGGCGTTGCCCAGGCGGCGGAGGGGCTGAAAAAATTTGACTTCTCCAAGAAAATAGGTTATCTTCAAGATTGAAGAACGTATTCGGCCCGGTGGACGGGACACATTATCGCGACAAGGCCTGCCTTTTGACATCGTGCCTTTCTCAAGGTATAACTCCGTGCGCGGTGGCCAAACGCGCTTTTTTCATCGGTATAAAAGATTCTTCTTGCCACAAGGCGTTCAAGAATTTTCGGTGTGCGAAGACCGATCTTTTTCGCCAAGTCAATAAGCGAGGTTATATGTGTCTACGACTTTCAAGCCAAAAGATGTTACAGTACACAAAAACCGGTCGCTTAGCGGACGTTATGGCGCTTATCCAAGTGCTGGCCTTGGATGATGCCGCTCATCGAAGTGAACAAGGTCTGCAGCAGGAATTGCAAGGGATGCCCCGATCGGCTTCGTCTTGGACACAAGTGGCGAAAGAGCATCCAGAATTTTTTCGAGTTGCTCCTAAAGGTTTGCACGTTATCTCGTTAATTGCGCGGCATGTTTTGCCGAAAGACGAATCTGGTCGCCGCCCTCCATTGCCCGAAGAACTGGTAGGTCGTTTATTGCAGTCGGCTATTGAACTCTACGATCGGCAAGTTAGGCTGCGGGAGAGATGGACATATCTAATTCCAATTTGGGTTGCTTTGATAGGTGGTATATTTGCGGTGATTACATCTCTGCTGAAATAAAACTTGCGTGAATAATCTCTAAGACCATCTGCGTATTAAGCAATGGAGTGCGACAACTGGTAGGCAAGTCGGGCTGAGGTGCTTCGCCAGCCAATCGTGTTCGTGGACGGCCACGCCGCGGCGCAGACACCCTTGTTAGCCTACCCAGGAGAACCGCGGTGAAACCATTCAAAGTGCAATTGGCCATTACATTTGGAGCCCTTGTTATTGCCATGATTCTTGTCAAATGGCCATCGTTGGCAATTGATGGGATTACACTGACGCTTATCGTGATAGCCGTTGTTTTCTGGTTAGCGCCTTTTTTGTTTAAATCATCGTATTGCTTCTTTAGAATCACCGGAAGACTAACCGCACGTTCCGCGCTCACAGCCCCGCTGCGCATCAGCGGGTGCTAAAGTTTAAGGCTTGGTGCCAGCGGTGCCGGGCCACGTTCGCAACGGCAATGGACCGCATGACGCCTTGCAAGCGTTTTTCTTGCTGCACACAATGATGAGAACCTTACATGGAGGAAATGCAATGTTTAGCGGAATCGTAGAGGAGGTCGGCCGCGTGGCTCATATCGAGACGCGAGATGGACTTTACGTGTTCCAAATTCGCGCCGACACCGTTTTGAAAGGTACACACGTAGGTGATAGTCTTGCCGTCAATGGGGTTTGCTTGACCGTGACCTCGCTCTCCCCAACCACTTTTACGGTGGAAGTTGTTCCAGAGACCTTGCGGCGTACTAATCTGAGGTATTTGAAAGTCGGGCATTCAGTTAATTTGGAGCGTAGCCTGGCCGTAGGAGGACGTATTGGTGGCCATTTCGTCCAAGGCCATGTGGACGACGTAGGAGTCGTCCAGGCACAACATCCTGATGGTGAGTCGGTTGTGATGCGTTTTACGGCGCCGGAGCATGTAATGCGTTATGTCGTTCCCAAGGGCTTTATTGCTATTGATGGCGTGAGCTTGACCGTAGTTGAACGTGATGACGACAGTTTTACTGTGGCCTTTATTCCACATACCTTGAGTCATACTGTGGCAGGGCGCTATCAAATTGGAACCGTGGTCAATTTGGAAGCGGATATCGTGGGCAAGTACGTCGTTCATTGGCTGACTTCCCGGGGTATTCAGGCATAACAAAAGCGCCTTGTGAGTTATATCTTCGCCAGCCAGGCCAAGGCGGGTGACCGTGGGCCACGCCGCCACGGTGCGTGCGTTGGGCGCGGTGCCCTCGCCTCTCTTGTTCGGCCGCCCCCCGTCCTGCCCGCGCCGCCGCGCCCCGCCGCGCGCCGGCTTGGCCCTGCTTTCGGGGCGGTTTCGCACGCCAGGACTTACGGTTTTGGCGCGCTGTAACTTGACATGCACCGCGCGCAGGGCCATCATCAAAACAGCCCACACGAGGAGGTTTCCCATGGCCATAGGGCGTTTCTGGGTGGCTTGGGCCTTGCTTTTGGCCGTGGCCGGCTGCCGTGGACCGACTTCACCATCGCCGACGGCCACCACGCCCGACCCCCAAACCGCGGCGTGTCGTGAGGGCCTGACGCGTGCCCTGGAATTGGAGATGGCGCGCTACCAAACTTGGCTGGCCCAGGCCAATGCCGAAGATGCCGCGCGCTATCGGGCCGCCTTGGCCTACTTGCGCGACCTTCAGCAGCACGTGCAGGCCGCAGCATCGCCGGCCGAGGCCGAAGCCCTGGCCTATCGTTACATCCCGCACATCGAGGAAGGCGCTTACGGCCGCGCGCCTCTTCCTGCCACGCGTACCTTGGTGCTCGCGCGGGCCTGGGTGGACGAGCCCCTGCCCGCGGCAGTGCACTACGCGGGCCAAACGCGTTCTGGCCCCTTCTATATCGCCACGGCCGCGACGGTGCCCTTACGCGCACAGCAGCCCTACCGGATGACCGTGCGCTTGCTGATGCCGGGCACGTACCCCTTCCCCGAGTTCTATGTGTGCATCGTGGGGGCGGAGCCCGTGCCCTAAGGCGCGCTGTCCATCCCCAGACGACGCAAATCGAACTCGCGGACGATGCCCGCGGCCCCAACGCGCCTTATCATGTATCATGAGGACGGCAGTTCGACGCCCCCGTCCGCCAGGAGGCAGCATGACCGAAACCTCTGAATTGCAAGCGCTGGTTCAAGAATGGGAGTCCGCCTTAGGGCCCGAAGACCTGGCCAAGGCCCGCTACCAATTGCGCATGCGAGTGTGGCGGTTTGGAAGCACCCTGCTGCTGGCTGGGCTGCTCGCGCTGCTGTGGCTGCCTACGGGCTGGGCCGTTGCCCTGCGGGACGCGCTGCGGGCCAACGCCAATGGGTGGCGCACGTGGCTTTACATTCTGCTGCTGGGCGCGATGTCTTCGGCCCTATCCTTGCCTTTGGCGTGGTGGTTCGAGTTCCGGGTCGAGCAGCATTTGGGCACCTTGCGCCAATCTCTCCGCGGCTGGCTGCGTGATCACCTCAAGCAGGAGGCCCTGGCCGGGCTGGTGCAAAGCCTGCTGATGACGGGCCTTTACTTCATGTTTCGCCGCTGGCCTGAGCATTGGTTCGTGGGCATCGCCGTGGCTGTGGTGGTCTTCCTGGTGGTGTATTATCTGCTGCAGCCCGTGTTCTTGCGCTTGCAATACAAAGCCGAGCCGCTGGACGACCCCGATTTGCAGGCGCTACTAAAGGACCTCTTCGAGCGGGCCGGCGTGCCTTTTGCGGGCCTGGCGGTGCTCAGGGCCAGCGAGAAAACCGCGCGCGGCAACGCCGCGTTGGTACCCAAAGGCGCGGGCACGCAAGTGGTCGTGTTCGACACCCTGCTGCACGAGTTGAGCCCGCGCGCGTTGGCCGCGGTCGTCGCGCACGAGTTGGGGCACAAAGTGCATCGCGACATGCTGAAATTGATGCTCGTGCTGGGTGTGAGCCTGCTGGCCGCGCTAAGTCTGGGCTACGGCGTGCTGACCACCGTGGGGTATTGGGATGGCCTTCAGGGGCCCGCGGACGTGGCGACCTTACCCTTGCTTTGGTTGACTTTGGCTTGGTTGGGCGCGGGCTTGCAGATTTTGCTCAACGCGTATATGCGGCGCATCGAATTCGCCGCGGATGCGTACGCGCTGACCTTAACCCAAGACCCGGCCGCGTTGGAGGAAGCCTTTCGGGTGTTGGCCCGCCAGAACAAGGCCTTGCCCCAACCGCCCCTTTGGGTCGAGCGGCTGTTGGACAACCACCCCAGCCTGGCGCGGCGGGTATTGGCGTTGCGTCGAGCCGCGCGGCAAGCCCGCGGCTGAAGCGGTCGTCCGTGGCCGCCCTGGCCGAACCATGACGCGCGTCCCAGCCGGGTCGCAGCCGCGCCCCAGCCTGTTGCCAACCGCGGCGTCCACCCTGGAGGTGTTCGACAATTTCACACGGGGGCACGGAGATCACGGAGGGAAGGAGCGCAGAAAGGGGGGAGGGTATGGAGGGCCGTTGGAAAAGCAAACCGGCGCGAATCTGCCGCGTTCTCTATTGGCGAGCGCTTCCAGGGAGCGTTTCGCTCCGCGCTGCCGATAGGCCCGGCAGGGTATGGGGCAAAACCACGGCTCACGGCGATACGTCGATTTTTCAAACCGTCTCTGTCCACCCTTGACAACCTGGCAAGCCTGTCTTAACATCTAAGCCATCTTAACTTTTGAGGCGGGTGGCATGGCGTCTGGAGAGCCTTTGACCGAAACCCTTAGCCGGGTCTTGGGGCGAATCATGCACCTGTGGCTGCACGCGTCCCGCCGGTTCGCGCGTGAGCATGGGCTGTCGGTGGGCCAACTCATGGTGTTGCGGCAGTTGCAATTTCGCGGGCCGTGCACCGTCTCAGACATCGCCCAACGGATGGGCGTGACCAATGCCGCGGCCAGCCAGGTCTTGGACCGCTTGGTTGACCAAGGGTTGGTGGTGCGTCGCGAAAACCCCGCGGATCGACGCAGCAAGTCGGTGGTCTTGACCCCTTACGGCCGCCACGTGCTGGCTCAGGCCACCCAGTGGCATCAGGCCTGGTTGCGCGAGTTGCTGGGGCGCTTCTCGCCCGCAGAAGCGCAGGTCTTGCGGCAGGCGTTGGAGATTCTGGACGCGCACTTGGCCGCGCCCAGCGACGATTGAAGACCCGCGGAGCCCTGCCCGCGCGGAGCCCTTCCCCCTGGTTTTTGGAGGAGCCATGACCCCAACTGCGGATGTGCTCATCATCGGAGCCGGCGTGCACGGCGCCAGTTTGGCTTTTCATTTGGCCCGCCGTGGCGTGCGGGTCGTGGTGTTAGAGCGGCATTTCGTCGCTGCCGGCGCGACGGGGCGTTCCAGTGGCCTGGTGCGTATGCATTACGACCTGCGTTTGGAAGCCGAATTGGTTTGGGCGTCGTACCCTTACTTTCGGCATTGGGATGATCTCGTCGGCGCGGGCGATTGTGGCTTCGTGCGCACGGGCTTCTTGCGCCTGGTGCCGCCCGCGTACGAGGCCGCTTTGCGGGCCAACGTGCGCATGCAGCAGGAGTTGGGCATCCCAACGCTGTTGGTGCGCGCAGCCGACGTGCAGCGATTGGCGCCTTATCTGCGCACCGACGATTTCGAACTCGCGGCCTATGAACCCGAGTCGGGCTACGCGGACCCGCCGAGCACGGCCCAGGGCTTCTTGGCGGCCGCGCGGCGTTATGGGGCCGAACTGCACACCGGGGTCACCGTGACCCAAATGCTGACCACACCCGACGGCAGCGCAATGCGCGGGGTGCGCACGGCCGACGGCCAGGTCTGGACCGCGTCCCAGGTCGTCCTCGCGGCGGGTGCATGGGCCCCGCGTTTGGCCGCAACGGTAGGCCTCGAGTTGCCCATGACCACTTGGAGCCATGATGTGATGTTTGTCCGCCGTCCGCGGGGCACCCGGTGGTCGCCGGCCGACTTGACGCTCATTGACGACATCAACGAGATGTATCTGCGTCCCGAGCGGGGCAATCTGACCTTGGTCGGCTTGGAGGTGGGCAACCCTCTGGGCGAGGACCCCGACACCCCCACCGAGCATCCGCACCCAGGGTTTGTCGAGCGCGCCATCGCCCACGTGTTGCGCCGCGTGCCCGCGCTGGAGGCCGGTTCCCTACACAGCGCGCATCGGGGCTATGATGGCTTGTCTGACGACCAGCGCGCGATCTTGGGCCCCGCCGGCCCCGCGGGGCTGTGGCTCAATGTGGCCCACAGCGGTACGGGGTTCAAGATCGCGCCCGCGGTGGGCTTGGCCCTGAGCGAGTGGATGCTGGACGCCGCGCCGCGTACTGTGGACATTCGGCCCTTCGCCTGGACGCGCTTTGCCGAGGGGCGCCCCTTGCGCGCGGAACATCCGTACGCGGATATTTGGCGGTAACGAACGAGGCGGTGCATCCAGGCGCTGGCCTGCGGTATAATCCCGCAAATCCCAGGGCGGGGTCTTCCCGCGCCCGTTCGGAGGGGCGCACTATGCCAACGCCTGCATCCCCTTGGCCTGTGCCCGACTTGGGCCCGTTGTCCGACGAAGAGATCCGCCGCCGTTTCAACTATCTCAAAGCCCGTCTGGTCTATCTCTACCGCGAAGAGTTGGTGCATTGGCACGCACCGCGCACGGTGGTGGTGGTCCCCAGCCTGAGCCTGGACCAAGAAGTGCTGTCCAAGGTGACCGGGGTGCACTATTACGAAGAGCGCTTGCTTTACTATCTCATCCTGTTGCAACTGCCGCGCACCCAGGTCATCTTTGTCACCAGCCAGGCCGTGGACCCGGTCATCATCGACTATTTCATCAACCTGTTGCCTGGCGTGCCCGTGTCGCACGCGCGGGCTCGTCTGACCCTGTTGGACGCCCATGACGCGAGCCCGCGGGCCCTCACGGAGAAAATCCTCGAACGCCCTTGGTTGATTCGGCGCATTCGCGAGGCCATTCGCTACCCGCAAGCGGCCTATTTGGAGTGCTTCAATTCCACGCCGCTGGAGCGGGAACTGGCCGTGCGTTTGGGCATCCCCTTGTATGCCGTGGACCCGGATCTCATTCATCTGGGCACCAAGACGGGCAACCGCCGGGTGTTCGCGCGCGCGGGGGTGACCTATCCCCGCGGGTACGAGGACTTGCGCTCAGAGGCCGAGGTGATCGAAGCCTTGGCCGCGCTCAAGGCGCAAATTCCCGATTTGCGGCGCGCGGTGATCAAATTGAACGAGGGATTTTCGGGGGAGGGCAACGCGCTGTTTTCCTTCGAGGCCGCGCCCTCGGGGGAATCGGCCTTGCGGGCCTGGCTGCAGCGGGAGTTGCCGACACGCCTCCGCTTCGAAGCCGAGGACATGACTTACGACGAGTTCATGGCCAAATTCCAGCAAATGGGTGGCATTGTGGAAGAGTTCATCGAGGGCCAGGGCAAGCGCTCGCCCTCGGTGCAAGGGCTGATTAACCCCTTGGGCGAGGGCACCATTGTCTCGACGCACGACCAAATCTTAGGCGGCCCTACCGGACAAGTCTACTTGGGCGCGCGGTTCCCTGCCCGGCCCGAATATCGTCTGCAATTGCAAGAGATCGGCCGCCGGGTGGGCGAGGTGCTGAGCGCGGAAGGCGCGGTGGGGCGGTTCGCGGTGGACTTCGTGTCAGTGCCCCAACCCGATGGCTCATGGAAGCACTACGCGCTGGAGATCAACCTGCGCAAAGGCGGCACGACGCACCCGTTCATGACTTTGAAATTCCTGACCGATGGGCGTTTCGACCTGGAGACCGGCCTCTATTACGCGGCTGGCGGCCAGGCTTTGTATTACTACGCTTCGGACAATTTGAAGAAGGACCTTTACCGCGGCTTGACCCCCGAAGACTTGATGGACATTGTAGTGTGCGAGGGGTTGCATTACAACGCCGCGGCGCACGAGGGCGTGGTGTTCCATATCGTGGGCGCGCTCTCTGAATACGGCAAACTGGGGGTGGTGGCCATTGCCCCGTCCTATGAGCGCTCCGAAGAACTGTATCACGAGACCGTGGCCGCGTTGGATCGGCACGCGAACGCGCCCCTCGCGTGTCGCCCGCGGCCGGGAACCGAGGAGCGCCACGCGCCGACGCATTTCCCGCCGTGGTGGCGAAGTTAACTGCTCGTCGGGAGGCCTCTCATGTTCGACCCCACTGCTTTGTGGGCGCGCTCAACGCCGCCATCGTGGAAGCCCGACCTGCGCGGCCGCACGGCCGCGGTATTGGTGCGCGGGGGTGGCGATTTGGCCAGCGGTGTGGTGTTGCGCTTGTGGCGGGCCGGCCTGCCTGTGGTGGTGACCGAGTTGCCCCAGCCCTTGGTCGTGCGGCGCAAGGTCTCGTTTGCCGAAGCGGTCTATCAAGGCCGCACGCAGGTGGACGGCGTGACCGCCGTACGGGTGCCCGCGGAACTGTCCGCAGTGCGGGCCGCGTGGCAGCGCGGCCAAGTGCCCGTGGTGGTTGATCCTCCGGCCCGGCTGCGCCTCGCCCTGGCCCCCGCGGTGCTGGTCGACGGCCGCATGACCAAACGGCCGCCCGACCTGGGCCTGGACGCGGCCGCGCTGGTGATCGGCTTGGGCCCAGGTTTCATCGCGGGCGAAAATTGCCACGCGGCCATTGAGACCATGCGCGGCCATACCTTGGGCCGGGTCTTATGGCAAGGCGCGCCGCTGCCCGACACCGGCTTGCCCGAGGCCGTGCTCAAACATCAGGCCGACCGGGTGCTGCGCGCGCCCGCCGACGGCGTCCTCGAGACGTTGGTCGAGATCGGCCAGGTCGTCGAGGCCGGCACGCCTTTGTTGCGGGTGGCCGGCGAGGTGGTGCGCGCGCCTTTTCGGGGCGCGGTGCGCGGTTTGATGCATTCAGGCCTCCAAGTCACGCGCGGCCTCAAGGTGGGCGATTTAGACCCCCGCGCCGACCCGCGCTACGCGTTTCTGGTGTCTGACAAGGCCTTGGCCATCGGCGGCGGTGTGCTGGAGGCTGTGCTGAGTTTTCCCGCGCTGCGGGCATGTTTCTATGCTGCCGCGTGCGCGGCTGCGTGAGCCATGGTGCCTTCTTCGCCTTTGCGTTTGGCCGATGCGCTGCGCCTGCAAGGCCACGAGCACGTGGCGTTGGTCGGCGCGGGCGGCAAGACGCGCACCCTCTTCACTTTGGCCCGAGAGTTAGCACCGGCGCTGGTCGTGACCACGACCCACTTGGCGCGCGAGGAAGCCGCACAGGCCGACCTCCATTGGGTGTGGGACCCCCATCTCTCGGCCGTGGCCGCGCGCCAAGCCCTGGATCGGTGGTCCCGCCAAGGGGTGTTGCTGGTCACCGGCCCGGCTCACGCCGCACGCTGGACCGCGACGCCCGCGCTGGCCGCAGTGCAGGCTTGGGCCCGCGCTCGCGGCCTGCCCGTGCTTATCGAGGCCGACGGGGCGGCCCGGCGTGATCTCAAAGCCCCGGCGTCGCACGAACCCGCTTGGCCGCCTTACGCCGACGGCGTGTTGGTGCTGGCCCACGCGGCCGCCGTAGGACAGCCCCTCACGGCCGAGCGGGTGCACCGTGCCGAGCGTTTTGCCGCGTTGGCCGGGCTGCCCTTGGCCGCGCGGCTCACCGTGGACGCGATCGCGCGCGTCTTGCGGCACCCCCAAGGGCCCACGCGCGGGGTCCCGCGCGGCGCGTGGGTGCGGGCCGTGCTGCGCGGCGAAGACGCCCTCACCCAGGCGCGAGCCGGGCGTTTGGCTCGCGCGTTGCTCGCCTCGCGAGGACCCTACACCGCCGCGGCGGTCGTGCACACCACCCCTCGCGGGCAGGTGCGGCCCGTGGCCGTGGAAGAGCCGCGCGCGGGGGCGGTCTTGGCCGCGGGGGCCGCGCGGCGCTTTGGCGGTCGCCCCAAAGTGCTGCTGCGCTGGCAGGGCGAGCCCTTGGTGCGCCGCGCGGCGCGGGTCGCGTGGGAAGCCGGCTTACGGCCGGTCGTGGTCGTCGTAGGCGCGTCCGCGGACGCCGTCACGGCTGCCGTGGCCGATTTGCCGGTGCGCGTGGTGCACAATCCAGCCTGGCGCGCGGGCTTGTCCACCTCCGTGCGGGCCGCGCTGCAGGCCATCGTCGACGCGGCGCCCGCCACCGGGGCCGTGGTCTTCTTCCCCGCGGATCACCCCCACTTGCCGTTGCGCTTACCCCGGGCCCTGGTCGAGGCGCACGCCGCCACGCTGGCCCCGATTGTGGCACCGCTGCTCATGGGCCAACGCCGCGGGCAGCCCGTGCTGTTCGACCAGCGCACATTCACCGACCTGGCCACGCTGCAAGGGGATGTGGGCGGACGCGCCTTGTGGCGCCGCTATCCCGCGCATGGCGTGCTCTGGCTGGATGAAGCCGTCGGCGAGGACATCGATACGCCGCAAGACTGGGTCCGCTGGCAGGAGAGGCCGCGATGAGACGCTGGCTGGGCGTGTTGTTGCGCGTGACCGCGCGGGTGGTGGTCGGCTTCTTCCCCGCGGTCGCCCTGCTTTTCGTCATCCTCATCGAGCCGTGGGCGAACATCGCACTGAAAGGGATGCTGATTCTGACCGCGCTGCTCTTGGCGGTCTTGTGGTGGCATTCTCGCCGAGACCCCGCGTTGCGTCAGGCTTTGTGGATCGCAGGCCTGTTCTTGGTAGTGACCATTGCCTGCGGCACCACCGCGGCCCTTTTCTTCGCGCGTCTGACTTGGCAGGATTTGTGGGCTCGGGCCGTGCACGCCACCGCGGTGCCCCCGTCGCCGCGCGCGACCGAACCGCCCTTGCCTTCCCAACAGCGGTTGTGGCACGAGGCCGCGCCCGAATGGCTGGCCCAATCGGTGTCGTGGGATCTGCTGCCCTTGCCTGCCATGCCTTGGTGGCGCGCGGGGTTCTGGGAGGTGGCCGCGGAGCCCCAATGGCCCTACACCCGCTTCCTACCCGGCGGGGCGTATCAGGTCGTCGTGCCTCAACCCTTGCAGGCCGCGCTGCTTTTGGCCCCTTGGGGCCGCGCGCCCAGCGCGGATGTGACCATTCGGGCCCAACTCCGCTGGGAGGGGCTGTCGCGCGTGGGGGTGTGGGGGGTCGTGTGCCGCGCCCAAAACGCGACGCGTTTCTACGCCTTTACGGTGCGCGGGGATGACTGGGCCGCCATTTGGAAGCACACCCCCGACGGTGCGGTCAAATTGGCTCCTTGGACCCAGTGGCGGCTCCCCGAGCCAGAGCGGTCGCGGGGCGAGCCGCCCGTGGGCGTGGTGCCAGCGCCCACCGCGCCCGCGCCGGCTGCGGTCACGCCTACGGTGACGCCCACGCCGGGCCTGCCGCGCGTCCAAGGTCGCGCGCGGCTGACCGCGGTCTGCCGCGGTCGTACGCTGCAGTTGTATGTGGATGGCTTGCTCGCGGCCGAGGCCGAAGACCCCGATCCTTATGTCGGCGGTGCGGTGGGGTTGTGGGCCGTGGCCCCGCCGACCGGTGACTGGCAGGTGACTTGGCTGGACTTTGACGTGTATCTGGATGCACCGTCGCGATGACTTCCCCGCGGGCCGCCGACGCGCCTACCGGCCGGCGCCGAGATCCGCCGCGTGGGCCGCGACATAAGGCCGCACGCGCGGCGCGAGCCAGCCGTCGCGTTGATAGGCCGGATACACAGCCAGACGCTCGACCAACCGATACCCCGCGGCTTCGGTGACTTGACGCAACTCGTCCAGTTTGGGCCACGGCGCCTCAGGGTTGATGTGGTCGCGGGTCACGGGCGAGACACCGCCCCAATCGTTGGCCCCGGCCAACAGATACAGGCCATACGCGTCGGGCGCCAGGTTCGGGGGGGCTTGCACATTCATCTGCGGACCTAAAATCAGTCGGGCCAGCGCCAAGGTGCGGAGCATCTCCCAAACCGTGGGCTCGGGGTGCTGGGCCATGCGGGTGCCCGGTTTGGCCCGAAAGTTCTGCACAATGACCTCTTGGATGTGCCCATAACGGCGGTGTAAATCGGCAATGGCGAACAAGGTATCGACCCGCTCCTCAGGGGTTTCGCCGATGCCGATGAGCAGCCCAGTGGTGAAGGGGATGCGCAGCCGCCCCGCGTCTTTGAGCATGCGCAGGCGCACGCGTGGGTGTTTGTCAGGGCAACCGAAGTGCGGCCCTCCGGGTTGCAGCAAGCGTTCGCTGACCGATTCCAGCATCAAGCCCATGCTGGCACTGACCTCACGCAGTTGGGCCATCTCGTCATAGTGCAGCACACCTGGGTTCAGGTGGGGCAACAAGCCGGTCTCATCCAGCACGCGTCCGGCCATGGCGTGCAGATAAGCCACTGTTGAGGGGTAACCCAAACGGGCCAGCGCCTGCCGCGCCGCGCGATGCCGGGCTTCGGGCCGGTCGCCCAGACTGAAGAGGGCTTCGCGGCAGCCGTGGGCCGCGCCCGCCCGAGCCAAGGCCAGCACCTCGTCGGGCGTCAGGTAGCGGGCCGCGGGGTCGCCAGGGTGCTTGACGAACGCGCAGTACGCGCAGCGATCGCGGCACAACGTGGTGAGGGGGATGAACACATTGCGGGAAAAGGACACCGTGCGGCCGTGGCCTTGGTGCGCCCACTCAGCCGCCAGGGCCATGAGCGCGGCCAGAACCGGGCCTTGCGCGCGGCTGAGGGCATAGGCTTCTTCGCGGGTGATGGTGCCGCGGCGGGCGACCCGGCGCACGATCGCGTCCAACGAAGAGGAGGGGCTCATGGCTCTGTGTTTTCACCCTGGGCAATGGCTTCGACCAACTGCGCGGCGCGCGTGAGCCCGTCGGCCGCGCGCAGGGTTTGGCCCAACGCGGCGGCTCGCGCGCGCAAATCAGCATCGTGCAGGGCCTGTTCCAGCGCGCGGGCCAGCGCCTGGGCCGTGAGCCGTCGCCGCGGGATGGGCGTAGGGCCGACGCCTAACGCAGCCACCCGTCGGCCCCAAAAGGGTTGGTCCATCAGATAGGGCACCACGACCGCGGGCACACCCGCGTGCAACCCCGCGGCCGTCGTGCCCGCGCCCCCATGGTGCACCACGGCCGCACAGCGGGGGAACAGCCAAGTGTGGGGCACATCGTCGACCACCAAAATGTCCTCGGGCCGCGCACCCCGGCCCAAGCGGGCCCATCCCCCCAGCAGAATGCCCCGGCGGCCCACCATGCGTAAGGCCTGGATCACCAACCGCGTCAGCCCTTCGGGGTCGGGGTCTACCATGCTTCCAAAGCCGATATAGACGGGCGGCGGACCGGCTTCGAGAAAGGCCTGCAGCGCGGGGTCGGGCT
The DNA here is from genome assembly GCA_964446575.1 of uncultured Anaerolineaceae bacterium. Classification (GTDB taxonomy): domain Bacteria; phylum Chloroflexota; class Anaerolineae; order Anaerolineales; family DRMV01; genus JAADEN01. Next base: position 13,507 of record CAYUOX010000052.1, read on the forward strand.
GCCAAGCCTCGTCGGGGGGCAACAGCCAATAGCCCGTGAGGTGCACCTCCGCGCCCCACTCCGGCGGTTTGGGCACCACCTGCTCGGGGAATGCGTACAGCATGGGTTTGGGGAAGGGGTCGGCCGAGGCAAAGTCGCGCCAAGGTCGTGGGGGCAAGCCCAACACTTGCGTGCGAAAGCGGTTCACGAAGGGCCGAGCCAGCCATCCCAGCACGCCGTTGACCCAGGTATAGGTGGCGCGGTTGTAGAGCCGTTGCCCCGGCCAGCCCCGCGGCCAGGCTGGGGCCAAGGGATGGGCAAACTGCGCGGTAGGCGTCAGGGGTTGCACGGCCGCGGTGATGGCCGGAATGCCCCGGTGGGCGGCAATGTCGGCAGCCACCATAGCCAAGGGCGAGAAGACCACCACATCCGCGTGACGCGCCTCGGCCTCGATGCGTCGGAAGATCGTGTCGGCCGTGCTTCGGCCGCTGCGGGCCAGTTCCAGCAATTGACGCGCGGGGTTGCGGTGCCCTACCCGCACCAACGAGGCCATATGGCGCTGCACTTTCGCGTCGAATGGTGCCGCGTGCAAACCATAGCGTTGCACCAGCGGAACGAAGACCTGGTCGGCTACGATGGTGACCTGATGCCCGCGGCGTGCCAACGCCCAACCCAGCGCGACGAACGGTTGGACATCGCCCCGGCTGCCCAGGGCTGCGATGAGTACGCGCATGGACCTCCTCGGCCGCGAAAAGTGCCTCCCATGATACCACGAAACCCGTGGCTCGCGGTACAATGCTACGCATCCCGCGACCCGGCCGGCGCGGCCGCGGGCGTCGTGACGCTCAGGCCGGGTCAGCATGGCCGCTGGCGCGCGGCGGCCCATCCGACCTGGTGCGAGGTGCTATGACCACGCCATCGTCTGACTGGGAGCATCCTTGGCGTTTGCTGGCCGACGCGCTGCGCACCCTGTGGCGGCTGGGCGCGACCCCACGGGCTGTGCGCCGCTTCGTCGTCTTGTATGTCGCCGTCGTGACCGTGTTGGTAGGCCTGGGCAGCGCGTTTTTGCTCATGTTCTTGGGCGTGCTGCGGGCCTTGTTTTTGGCCGCGCCCCTTTACCCCCGCGTTGCGGCCGGGCTGCGTTGGTTGGGCTGGGAGCCCCCCGCTCGCTTCGACGCCGCCCCCAGCCGTTGGCGCACCTTGCACACGGCCTTGTGGGTCGTGCTCAGCAGTGCCGCGGTGCTGGCGGGTGGATGGGTGCTGTGGAGCCAGGGCTTCTGCGCCCAAAACTGGCTTTGCAAACTCGGTTTGTTTTCCGGAGGCTAAGACGGTCGCGCGCAGGTGACACGCGAGTTTTGTCGAATTTTACTCCCAGGGGGAGACCGCGATGACTCTGCCGTCCAATCCCTACATCGCTGGCGAGCCGGTCGGCCGAACGTCCGCGTTCGTGGGCCGTGACGATGTGCTGCGGGAGATTTTGCACATCCTCCGCCACCCCGCTCAGAACGCCATTACCCTGTTCGGGCAGCGCCGCATTGGCAAAACGTCCATCTTGCAATGGTTGGAGGTGCACCTGCCCACCCACGGCCCCTATGTGCCCGTGTATTTCGACCTGATGGGTTGGGCCGGCCGACCCTTGGCCGAGATTTTGCAAGGGTTGGCCGAAGCGATTGCCCGCACGTTGGCCTTGCAGCCCCCGCGTTTGGGGGACGCGGCCGAACGGGCCTTCCGGGAAATTTGGTTGCCACATGCGCTGCAGACCCTGGCGCCTGACCAGGTGCTGGTGCTGCTCATGGACGAGTTCGACGTTCAGGCCGACCCCGACACGGATCGCCAAATCAAGCATGACTTCTTCCGCTATATGCGCGACCTGCGCCAACTGAACCCTGCCCGGCTGCAATTCGTCTTTGTGCTGGGCCGTTCGTTAGACGACCTGGACATTGTGGCCCAAGGTCTGTTTAAGGACTTGCCGCACCGTCGGGTGTCGTTGTTGGACCGTCACGCGACCGAGACCTTGGTGCGTTTGTCTGAGCGCGAGGGTTCGCTGACCTGGACCGACGACGCGGTGGCGCGCGTGTGGGAATGGACATCCGGCCATCCCTATTTGACCCAGGCGTTGTGCGCGGAGGTATGGGATGCTGCCTATGACGCGAGCCCTGAACCGCCGCCTGTGACGCCGGAAGCCGTGGACGACGCGGTGCCGGGCACGCTGGAGCGTAGCGAGCACATGTTCGTCTGGCTGTGGGATGGCTTAGGTCCGGCCGAGAAGGTGGTGGCCGCCGCGCTGGCGCAAGCCGGCCCTGGGGTGGTTTCGGCCGAGCAGTTGCGTCGCATTTTGGCCGAAAGCGGGGTGCGCATTCTGTTGCGCGAACTGCAAGACGCACCGCGCATTTTGCAGTCGTGGGATATTCTGGCCCCGGCCAACGGCGGTTATCGTTTTCAGGTCGAATTGCTGCGCCGTTGGATTGCCGAGAACAAGCCCTTGGGACGCACGCAAGACGAATTGGACCGCCTCAACCCCGTGGCCGATAGCCTTTATCAGGCCGGCCGGGGACTGTATGAACAAGGCGACTGGCCCCGCGCGCGCGATTTGCTCCAGCAGGCCTTGGAATTGAACCCTTCGCATATGGGCGCGTTGGAACTGTTGGGTGAGATTTGTTTGGCCCAGGGCGAATTGGATGCTGCCCAGCATTATTTAGAGCGTCTGGCTGACTTGGCCCCCGGCCGCGCCCGTTATCGCCTCAAGCAGATCTATCTGAAGCGCGCGGCCCAAGCCGCCACGCTCGAAGAACAAATGACGTGGTACGACCGCATTTTGGCCTTGCTCCCCGATGACCCCGACGCGCGCGCGGCCCAAGAGGCGTTGCAACAGGCCCTCAATGAAGAGGCCGAGTTGGCCGAGCGCTTTGCCCAAGGCCGCGACGCGTTGCAACGCCGCGAGTGGCAGCAGGCCGTCGACGCGCTGCATTGGGTGGTGAGCCGCCGCCCTGATTATCGCGAGGGCGCGGTGTGGGCCGCGGCCCTGTTAGCGCAGGCGGTTCAGCGCCAAGCGCGCCAGCCCCGCGGCCGCCGCTGGCCTTGGGCCTTGCTGGGCCTGGGCCTGGTCGCGCTGGTCTGGGGGTTGCTCTGGGCGCGGTCTGCGCCGCGCGCGGTTCGGTCGACCCCGACGACGGCATCGAGCGCGAGTCGCGATGGCCTCGCGCGGAGCCCGTCCCCCACTGCCAAGGCCGCGGCCGCACACAGCACAGCATCGCCCACCACGACCGCGACGCACACCCTGACCCCCACGGCCTCACCAACGGCCACCCCCGTGCCAACCCCAACCCTGGGCGTGGGCAGTCGCTGGACGCGGCCCGGCGACCGCATGGTGATGGTGTACATTCCCGCGGGCTCTTTTCTCATGGGCAGCGAGTCGGGCGATGCGGACGAGCGGCCTTTGCATCAGGTGCAATTGGACGCGTTTTGGATGGATCGCCACGAAGTGACCAATGAGATGTATCGGCTGTGCGTGAGCGCGCGGGTGTGCGAGCAGCCCGCGGTGCTCGGGGCCTTCGAGGACCCACGCTACGCGGATTACCCGGTTGCGTATGTGTCGTGGTATGACGCGCAAACGTATTGTCAGTGGATGGGTGGGCGGTTGCCCACCGAGGCCGAGTGGGAGTACGCGGCGCGCGGGGGCTTGGAGGGGATGATGTATCCGTGGGGCAATGAGGAGCCGGTGTGCACGCCGCATGCGCCCAACGGCGCGCAGTATCGGGCCTGTGGCACGGAGTTGGCGCCGGTGATGACGTATGGGCCCAACGGTTATGGCCTGTTTGACATGGCCGGCAACGTGTGGGAATGGGTGATGGACTGGTATCAGGCCGACTATTATCGGGTGTCGCCGGTGCGGCAACCTTTGGGGCCTGAGTTTGGGGTGGCGCGGGTGCTGCGCGGGGGCAGCCGCATCAATTACGCGCTCGAACTGCGTGTAGCCAACCGCTCGTGGAACACTCCCGCGACCAAGCGGGGTTATATTGGCTTTCGTTGTGTGCGCCCGATGTGGCCATGATTTTCTGCCACGGGCGAGGGTGAGGGGCACCTCAGGCGGCCCAGGCCGCCCAACACAGGAGGCAGCATGACCAATCCGTTCATCTTTGGCGACCCGGTCCGCGCAGCCGATTTTCTGGACCGGGAGCGGGAACTGCGCCGCTTGCGCGACCGCATCTTGCGAGGCGCGTCGGCCATTGTGACCGCGGCGCCGGGCATGGGCAAGACCTCGTTGTTGTTGTATCTGGACGAAGCCCGTACGACCGTCTTTGGTCCCACGGCCCAGGGGTGGGTCTTCCACTTTTTGGATGCTTACACCATGGCCGGTTGGGACACGGCCGCGTTCTGGCGTGAGGCCTTGGAACCGCTGGCCGCGTGTTCGCCGGCCTTGCAAGGGGCTTATCGGGCCGTGTTGGCCGCGGCCGACGATGTGTCGGCCCTGGAAGCCTTGTTCGAGCAGGCCGCAGCCGAGGGGCGGCGCCTGGTTTTGCTGCTCGACGAGTTCGAGGCCTTGTTGCACGAGCCTGGGCTGCATCGCGGACGGTTCTATGGCGTGTTGCGGTCTTTGGCGTCTCGGTTTGTGTCGTTTTCGCTGGTTTTGTCGTCGCGGCATTCGGCTGCCGAACTCAACGAGCGCACGCGCGATTTCGCCCAAGGCTCGCCTTACTTCAACTTCGCGTCGGAGGTCACATTGCGGCCTTGGCCTATGCGAGCCGTCGACGCGCTGCTGCGCCGCGGCCAAGACCGCCTGGACGCGGCCGACCAAGCCTTTATCAAGCGCATCGCGGGGCGCCATCCGTATCTGTTGCAGGCCGCGGCCTATTATTTGTGGGACATGTATGAGGACGAAACCGGCCCCCTGGGGCGCCGCGAACGGGCTGGCCGAGAGTTTTTCGCCGAGGTCGCAGAGTCGCTGCTGCAAGACATTTGGCTCTCGTGGACGCCCTACATGCAAATGGCCTTCACCTTGGTCGGCCTGGAGGACATGAGCGCGCATCTCCCCGACGGGCGCTCGTTCGACATTCGGGCCTTGCTGCGCGACCTGCCTCACTTGGCGCCTGAAATGCGCAAGTTAGAGCAGCGCGGGTTTGTGCGCCCCGCACCGGACCGCGCTGTGGGCTACGCGCCCCAAGCCGAGGTCATGGTCTGGTACTTGGCTGAAACGCTAACCCGCGCGCTGCGGCCCGAAGGGGTGGATCTGGCCGCCTGGCTGGCCGCCCAAGAGTGGCAAGGCCTGCTGAAACGCGGCGAAATGCAAGCCCTGCAGCGGGCCTTGAACCGGGTCGGCGGGGTGTTGCAAGAAGGCGTGACTTTGCTCATCCGCGCCGCGGCTGAGGGCGCGGCCAACCGTTTGCGCGGGGGCGCGGCCTGACCGCACGTCGCGCCTCTGGGCCGTGGCCGAATCTGCCCGGCGGCGCTTTGCCGCGCACGAGGTCCGAACCGCGGCCCTGGGGCGTGGTGGGGCCCTGCCCATCATGCCGCCGAGGCCGGGGTGGGGCCCCCATGTCCGCGCAGGGCGGCGTCTGCTCGCGCGGGCGCGCGACCATGGCGCGCTAACCGCGGGGCTGTTCGAAAAATCGACGAATCGCCCTGAGCCGTGGTTTTGCCCCCTGCCCTCCTGGGCCCATCCGCAGCGCTGAGCGGAATGGCCCTCCGAAATCGCGCACACAAAAAGAAAGCGGCTGATTCACGCTGGTTTGCTTTCCCAACGGCCCTCCAGGCCCTGGAGGGCCTCCTTTCTTCTCTTCTTCACCCCGGTGCTCTCCGTGGCCCCGTGTGAAATTCTTGAACACCCCCGTTAACCGTTGACCCGACGGGCGAACCCGCCTACAATTGCTGCCATGGCCGACTTTTTCGCCTGGTATGCCCTGATCACGTTGGCCGGCTGGTTGGCGCTGCCGCTGGTGTGGCGCTTGTGGCCTGGCCTCCCTTCGCGGGGGTATCCGTACGCGCGGCCGGTGGGCTGGCTGCTGTGGGGGTTCGTCTACTGGTGGCTGGGCACCTTGGGTTTGGCGCGGCCCGGCGCAGGCGGCGCGTGGGCCGCGGGAGGACTGCTGTTGGGCTGCGCGGCCCTCGTGTTGGCACGACCGCGCGTGCGCGACCGTTTGCGCGCCTGGTTGCGGGCGCATTGGGCCTTGGTGGGAACCACCGAGGTGGTCTTCGCGGTGGCCTTCGCGGGGTGGGCCTTGGTGCGCGCGGCCGCGCCCGATATTGTGGGCACCGAAAAGCCCATGGAGTTGGCCTTCATTCAGGCCCTTTTGCGCAGCGAGGCCTTTCCGCCGCACGACCCTTGGCTTGCGGGGTACGCGATTTCTTACTATTACTTCGGCTATTTGCTCACCGCTCTGCTGGCGACGCTGGCCGGCACGCCGGGCCCGGTGGCGTTCAATTTGGCCGTGGCCCTCACCTTTGGCTTGGCCGCCAGCAGTGCCTATGGGTTGGGGTATGACCTGTTGGCTCCCCGCCTGCGTCCGCGCCCCGCGCGCGGGTGGGCCCTGCTCACGCCGCTCATGGTGCTGGTGGTGAGCAACTGGGAGGGCTTGCTCGAAGTGCTCCATCGTCGCGGCGTGTTTTGGCGCGGGACCACCTCGTCCTTTTGGGCCTGGCTGGACATTCTCAACCTGAACGAACCGCCGACCGGCACATCGTGGCCCCCACGCTTTTGGTGGTGGTGGCGGGCCAGCCGGGTGCTGCACGACACCTCCCTGAGCGGCGCGCACCAAGAAGTTATCGACGAATTCCCCTTCTTTTCGTTCCTGTTGGGCGATCTGCACCCTCATGTGTTGGCCATCCCCTTTGGGATGGTTGCGTTGGCGTTGGCGTTGCACCTCTATCGGCGGGGGACAGGCTTCGCGCGGGGCCGGCTGGGGTATCCGTGGCCTCATCTGGTGTTTTGGGCCGTGGTGTTGGGGGGGCTGTCCTTTTTGAACACATGGGACTTTCCTCTTTATGTGGCCTTGGCCGCGGCCGCGTGGGGGCTGCATGTGCGCCACCGCGGTGGTTATTGGCGCGCGGCCGCGCAGGAGGCGGCCCGTTGGGCTGTGACGGTGGGGCTGCTGGGGGTGGGGCTGTACTTGCCCTTCTACCTGGGCTTTGGCTCGCAAGCGCGCGGCTTTTTGCCCAACTTGCTCAATCCGTCTCGGGGCGCGCATTTGTGGGTGATGTTTGGCCCTTTGTGGGTGCCGCTGGCGTTGATGTTGGCCTTGGCCGCGCGGCGGGCCTCCTGGGCTGCGTTGGGGCGCGGGTTCGCCGCGGCCGCGGGTGTGACCGTGGGCCTGGCCGCGCTGGCGTGGCTCATGGCCGGCATCATGGGCCTCTTGCCCGCGGGCGACGCGTATCTCAGCCTGTACGCCGCGGCCGACATGGCCACCTTGGCCCGCGAGGCCTTGGCCCGGCAGGCGCGCGCGGTGGCCGGGCCGTTGACGTTGCTGCTGTTGGGCGGCTTGGCCGTGGGCCTGCTCCTCGCGGGTCGTGAGACGCGCGCGCAACGCGGCGGGGCCCGGCCCCAACCGGAGGGTTTCCCCCTGTTGTTGATCGCCTGGGGAGCGCTATTGGTGCAGGTCCCCAATTTCGTGTATTTGTGGGACCATTTCGGCACCCGCATGAACACGGTGTTCAAGTTTTACTACCAGGCTTGGCAGTTGTGGGCGGTGGCCGCGGCGTATGCGTGGGTGTGGTTGGCGCGGCAGCGCTGGGCCTGGGTGCTGACCGGCTTGGCCGTGGCCGCGGGGCTGGTGTATCCGGCGTTGGCTTTGCCCGAGCGCGCGGCCCACTTTCGGCCGCCCCAGGGGTGGACGTTGGACGGGAGCGCGTGGCTGCAGCGCACCAACCCTGACGATTGGGCCGCGGCACAAGCCTTGGCTCGTGCGCCTTTGGGCACGTTGGCCGAGGCCGTAGGGGGGAGTTACTCGGAGTACGCGCGGCTGAGCACTTACAGCGGCCAGCCCGCGGTGGTGGGATGGCTGGGCCACGAGGGGCAGTGGCGGGGAGGTTACGCCGAGGTGGGCACGCGGCCGCAAGACATCGAGCGCCTTTACACCACCCGCAATTGGGAGACCGCCCGCGCCATTTTGGAGCGCTACGGCATTCGCTATGTGGCTTTGGGCGATCTGGAGCGGCGGACCTACGCGGCGCAGCCCGATTTGTGGGAGCGCCATTTGGTGGTGTGGTGGCGCCAAGGCACGACCACCATCTATTATTGGGCCCCCGAGGTTGCGCCCACGCGGTGAGCCGCGGCAGCCGGGGAGGCCTCCCTGGGCGGGCATGAGGCCGCGCGGCCGCACCCTTGCCTTGGGGGTACAGCCATGGCAGGAAAAAACCAGCGGGTCGGCTCCAGGCCGACCCGCTGCGCATGGGCTACTTGTCGTACACCGGCACCAGCCAGTGCGCATAGCGCGGTTCTTGGCCGCGCACGACCCGGAAGAACATCTCCCGCAGGCGTGCGGTGATCGGCCCCATCTCGCCGCTGCCGATGGGTCGATGGTCCACGCGGGTGACCGCGGTGATTTGGGCCGCGGTGCCCGTGAGGAACAATTCGTCCGCGATGTACACCTCGGTGCGGTCGATGTGGCGTTCTACCACGGGGATGCCCATGTCTTGGGCCAGTTTCATCACCGTGCGCCGGGTGATGCCTTCCAAGATGTTGTCGGTCACCGGCGGCGTGATGAGCGTACCATCGCGCACAATGAACACGTTCTCCGCGCTGCCTTCCGCGATGTGTCCGTCTTGGGTGAGCACCAGGGCTTCGTCAAAGCCGGCCAGCGCCGCGTCGGTCTTGATAAGCGCGGTGTTCACGTAGGCCCCCGCGATCTTGCCGCGCGCAGGAATCATGTTGTCGTCGATGCGGCGCCAACCCGAGATGGTCACATGCGCGCCGGTCTCGTTTTGGATGTAGCCGCCGAAAGGCACGCAGAACATGGTCAGGTCGGGCGTCAAGCCGTGCAGCCGCACGCCAATGATCTCATCGGACATGTACACCAACGGACGCACATAGACGTCGGTTCGATGCCCTTCCGCGGCCACCACCTGCTTGGCAATGTCGATGAGTTGCTCCACCGAGTAAGGCAATTCCATGCGCATCAAGCGCGCGGAAAGCAACAACCGGCGGAAATGGTCCGCCGGCCGAAAGAGATAAGCCTGTTCTTGCTCGTCGTTCCAATACGCGCGCAATCCGCCAAAGATGGCCGTGCCGTAATTGAGCGCGTGGGTCATCACGCCCACTTTGGCCTCGGTGTAGGGCACCATCTTGCCCCGAAAGAACGCGTACTTTGGCAAAGTGCTCATGGGCGCCAACCTCCTGAGGGGATGAGAACCGTCCTGCTTGGTCCATGCTCATTATACCAGCCCTGGGCGTTCGGCTTATGGTTGGGGTGTGGGGGACCCCTCCGGGGTTGGGCCGGGCGTGGGGCTGGGGGACGCAACTTCGATGACGATGAAGACGGGGTCGCCGAACAGCGTGCCTTGGGGATCGGCGGCTTGCCAAACGCTTTGATAGACGCCTGGCTCCGCGGGCGCGCGGAAGCGGACCTCGATGCGCGCCTCTTGGCCGGGCGGCGCGGGAAAGAGGGGCTGCTCGGGCTCCGCGTTCAACGGGTCGCCCGCGATGAAGCGCAAGGTGTAGCCTGGCCCCCACGGGCAGGTGCCCGCGTTGCGCACGCGCCACACCTTCAGCAGCGTGGCATGGGGCGGCACTTGGGTGCCGTCGGGGATGGTTTCGTCCGCGACGAAGCGCAGGTCGAGCCGGCAGGGGGTTGGCTGGTCCGGGGTGGCCGGGGGTGGGCTGGGGGAGGGTGCCTGAGGCCGGGCCGTGGCCGTGGGGGGCGCGGTAGGGGGCACGAAGGCCGGGGCAGAGGCTTGGGGGCTGGTGCGCAGCGGGCCTTGGCAGCCGCCCAACCCCAGGGCCACAGCGTATAGCCAAAGAAGAGCGCGGAAGCCCACGACGCGACGCATTGGGTCAGCCTCCGCCCAGCAAGCGCAGCAGCACCCATTGCGCCACTCGCGGCGAGACATAGGCCTCCAAGGCCGCGGCCACGGCCAGCAGCGGCACGACCACGCCCACCATGACCCGCGTCCATTCACCCAGCGCGTGCAGCCAAAACGCGCCCAGCGTTTGCCCCCGCGCGGGGGTCGCCAACGACGCGCCCAGACGCATCACGGCCCCGCCGAAGATGAGAATGGCCGGAATTTCCACACTGCCGTGGGGCAGCACGAACCCCAGCAGATACCAGCCTGGCCCCAAGCCCAAAACCCGTTGCGCCAGAATCAGCCCGCCACCTAAGATGGCGAAGGGCACCATGAGGTACAGTAACCCCGCCACGCCGAACGAAAACAACCCCAAAAAGGCCAGCAACAACATGGCCCGTAAATTGTGCCACCACAGCCCTAACCAACCTTCCCAACTGCCCAGGTTGGTCAACGGCCCCCAAGCGGTCATCTCGGTCGCGCCTTGCGCGCGCAGCATCTGCACGCGCTCGGGGTCCAACTGGAATTCAGGCCAAGGGTAGCGCGCGACCCAAGCCGCGCCCAGGCCGAATGCGGCCAAGGCCAAGAGCGCGGCCAAGACGATGGGTTTGCGCAGCGCGCGCAGGGACTCGCGCACCGGCCCGCGGTACCACTCCTTGAGGTTGGTCGCGCCGCCGGTGAACGCGTGCCAATAGGTGCGCCACGCCCAGCGCAGATCCAGCAGGTCTAAGTCGCGGCCCAGCAGGCCCTCGCGGTTGAAGTGGGCCAGCCCCATGCGCACCAGCAGCACGCTGACCACCACCAAGCCCGCGACCACCGTCCACAGCACATCGAATTGACGCCAGAAGATGAGCACGCTTTCCCACTGCAGCAACAGGGCCACAGGGATGATGATGGCCGACGCCAGCAGGTTCGCGCCCCGCACCGAAGTGGCTTGGGTGGAAACCACCACCGCGCCGCTGACCATGACCAAGGCTTGGACGGTGCTCAAGAGCCAAACCACAAAGATCAGCAGCGGATCAGGACGCCACCCGGCCCGCCAAATCATGGTCCCTGCATAACTCAGCAAGCCTAAATAACTGCCTGCCAGGGGCAACAACAGCACGGCCAACAGTTTGCCCACATACAACTGGGCGTCGCTCAGGGGCGCGGCCAGCAGCGGCTCGATGGTGCCGCGCTCTCGCTCACCGGCGAAACTTTCCAGCGCCACGACCAACGAGATGGAAATGGGAAAGAAGCCCACCACCAGCAGCAAGAAGGGGTACAAGCGCTCCGCGATGAGCACCGCGTCGAAGCGCTCCATGTAAGCCACCATGCGGCGGGCCGTGAAGTTGGCCAGCAAGGGAAAGAACAGGGTCAGGCCCAACAGCGGGGTGAGGATGCGCCAATCACGACGCTGGTCTTGCACTTCCCGTTGGGCAATGAGCAGAACCGGGCGCATCCAGGCACGGAACGCTTGCCAGCGCTGGCGCCAACGTGCCAACCGGGTGGCCGCGTAAGCGCGCAAGCGTTGCCCAGGCAGGGCGCGAGCCTCAAGCGTCGTCATGGCCTACGACCTCCAGATACACCTGCTCCAGGCTGCGGGGCACCGGGGCCAGGGTGAGCACGGGCCAGCCCTGGGCCAACAGGCCTTGGAGCAGCAACGGGTTCAGTTGGCCACTGCGCCCGCGGGTCCAACGAAAGCGAAAGCGGTCGGGCCCCACGTGGGTGACCTCGACAAAGGCCGGCAGGTCGGGCAGGGTGCCGTTCAAGGCGCGTCCGAGCACGACCTCAAATTCTGGCGGGCCCAGCCGGGCTTTGAGTTCTTCGGGGCTGCCTACGGCTGCGATGCGTCCCTGGTGCAAGATTGCGATGCGATCCGCGATTTGCTCGGCCTCGGTCAAATTGTGGGTGCACACCACGATGGCCCGCTCGGATGAACGCAGTTCGCGAATTGCCGCCCGCACCCGATACGCGCTGGCCGGATCCATGGCCGAGGTTGGTTCGTCCAGCAGCAACACACGCGGCTCGTGCATCAGCGCGCGCGCCAGGGCCAATTTTTGGCGCATGCCTTTGGAATAGCCGCCTACCCGCCGTTGACGATGCGGCCACAGGTCAAAGAAGCGCAACCACTTTTCGACTCGCCGGCTTAGCACCGGCTCGTCCAGGCCATAGAGCCGGCCGAAAAAGTACAAATACTCTTCCGCGGTCATGCGTTTGTACAGACCGTGCTGTTCGGTGAGCACCCCCACGGCCGCACGCACCTGCTGCGGCTGATGTCTTACGCTGTGGCCAGCCACCCACGCTCGCCCCCGGCTGGGCGTGAGCACCGCGGTCAACATGCGCAACGTGGTGGTCTTGCCCGCGCCGTTGGGGCCGAGTAAGGCCAGCACTTCGCCATAAGGGACCTGCAGATGCACGTCGCGCACAGCCCAAAAATCGTCGAACTGTTTGCCCAGGCCCTGTGCCAAAATGCCATATTCGTCCATAAACGCCCCTTGCCTTGGGGGGAGATGCCACAGGCCATAGTTTAGCATGATTTTGGACTCCGGCGCGCGCGAGGAGGTTAAAGCCGGCTCAGAATTCTGCGGGCTTGGGCGGGACGGACCTGCCCTGGGGGCCAGCCGGGCTTGGTTTGGCGGACGGGCTTTTGCGGCCGTGGGCCTTCGCGATCCGAACGCGCGTGGGTTATACCCGCGCCGAGCGGTCTATGCCACGCGACCGTGCCCCAGCGCGTGGTGGGCGGCCAAATAGGCAAAGGTGAAGGCTGGCCCCAGGGTGCCACCCGCGCCAGGATACACCGGCCCCAAAGGCGCCGCGGCGGTGTTGCCGGCCGCATAAAGGCCTTGGATCACCCCGCCTTGCCGGTGACGCACTTGGCCCCACGGGGTGATCACCAGCCCGCCCTGGGTTCCCATGTCGCCCGGATACACCCGCAAGCCGTAAAAAGGGGGGCGTTCCAAGGCCGCGAGGGCCGGGTTGGGCCGGACGCGCGGGTCGGCATAATAGCGATCATACGCGCTGCGGCCTCGGCCGAAGTCAGGGTCTTGCCCCTGCTGCGCGTGGGCATTGAAGCGGGCCACGGTGCGCGCCAAGCCCTCGGCATCGATGCCCAATTGTTGGGCCAACGCGCGCACATTGGCCGCGCGTACCAGCCAGGTCTCGCGCAGCCGCGACGGAATAGCCCACCACGGCTGATAGCGCCCTGGCAGCAGCGGCCCTAAGGGATACGCGCTTCGGGCTCGGGCGTCGAGGATGAGATACGCGGGGATGCGTGGTTGCCCTTGTCGGTCAGGGGTGTACATGGCCCGCCCGACGTCCAAATACGGCGCGCTCTCGTTGACGAACCGCTGGCCCCACCGATCCACCAAAATCGCCCCCGGAAGCCCTTTTTCGATGACCAGCAGCCAGGCGTAGGCTGAACCTGGCACCAGCGTCACCGGGTTCCACCATAGCCGATCCAGCAGGCCTAAGGCCGCGCCAATGGCTTCTGCGGCTTGCAGTGCATCGCCCATGTCTGTGGTCGCGGCCGCGCTCCAGGCCGGGTCAGAGGGTGGGCGATGGAAGCGTTGCCGCAGGGCACGGCTGCGCGCGAACCCGCCCGCGGTGAGGATAAGCCCCCGTCGCACTCGCACCCGCAACACACCCTCGGGATGCCGCAGCACTGCACCGCGCACCTCGCGGCCACGGACGAGGATCTCTTCCAAGCGGGTCTCGAGCCAAACAGGCGCCCCGCGAGCCTGAAGCGACGCGTACAAGCGGGCCACCAGCGCGTTGCCCAATGTCAGGCGCCCGTCGCGGCCCTGGGGGCCCTTGGGGCCGACCGTGTAGCGCACCATCTGCCGGGCCACGGTCAAGGCGCCCCGCCAGCCGCCGGCCACGGCCTGATGCGCCTCGGCCGCGGTAAGCATCACCCGGCCCAACACCAGCGTTTGCGGATGGGGGGCGCGCAAATGACGCGCCGCGGGGCCCAGCGCGCGCCAGGGAAACGGCTCAGGCTCCAGCGTGCGACCACCCGCCATCCCGCCCGGCCGTTCTGGATAGTAGTCGGGATAGTGCGGCAGCGGCCGCGCGCGATAGTGGGTGCGACGCAGCAAATACGCTACCATACGCGGCGCGTGGGTGACATACGCCTGGAGCATGTCCAACGGCCCGGCTTCGGGCAGGCTGCGCAGATAGGCCAACGCGCGCTCGGCATGGTCGACCACGCCGATCTGTGCCATTAGGGGGTGCTGGGGAATCCACAGCGCTCCGCCCGACATCGCGGTGGTGCCCCCCAGTACTGGCGCTTTGTCGATCAGCAGGGTTTGCGCGCCCAAATCGTGGGCCACCAGCGCGGCCACCATGCCTGCACCGCCCGCGCCAACGACCAGCACATCGACGGCCATGTCCCACGGGCTCATCCGACGCCTCCCCAAGCCCAGCGACGGGCCTGTCGCAGGTTCAGATAGGGCGATTGCCGCAAGAGGTAGAATCGCACCCATGGGCGCAAGGCGCGCAACCACGGGCGCCACAAACGCACCGCGCGCGCCAACTCGGCCAGATAGTCCGTGAATGTGCGCGTCTGGTAACGCAGCACGGCCTGACTTTCTGCGGTGTCCAACCAATCTGTGGGGTAGGGTATAGGCGAAAACGCGGCCGCGGGCAACATACCCAGGCCCAACGTGTCCATGATCCCTTGCACCATGTCGCGATAATACATCTGATTGGCCGGCCCGCCGCCGATGTGCCATACTCGGCCCCACGCGGCTTCGGTTTCCAAGGCGTGGGCCACGGCCAGGGCCACATCGCGGCGATGCACGAACTCGATGCGATTGTCCAGGGGCACGTCGAACATGCCGGGGTCGAAGATCAGGCGCACGGGCAAAGCCGCGGCCAGGCGGAAGATGGCCCACGGCAGGCCAGATTGGCGCACCAACCGCTCCGCCAGCACTTTGTGCCGCGCGTAGTGCTCAACCGGCGAGGGCAGGTCGTGGACCCGGCGGGGCGGCGCGAGGTGCATGGTCCGGCCGTACACATGCAACGACGAGGTAAACAGCAGGCGCGGGGGGCGCGGCTGAGCCTGCAGCGCGGCGATCAGTTTTTGCGTGCCGCCCAGGTTCACCGCGCGAGCCCAGACCGGCTCCTCCTCGCTGCCGCGGCCCGTGGCCGAAAGCCGCGGGATGACGAAGGCCGTGTGCACCACCGCGTCGGCGCCGGCCACGGCTGCGTGCAAGGCCGCGGGATCGCGGATATCGCCCCACACGAACGCGACGCGCGGATAGCGCCGTCGGGCCCAGGCGCGGTTGCGGCGGGTCGGGCGCTCCAGTGCGCGCACGGTGTGCCCCCGCCGCAGCAGTTCGTCCAACACGGCTTGGCCGATGTTGCCCAGCGCGCCGGTGACCAGCACTGTGCTCATGGGGAACCCTCCGGTGCGGCCGCGGCCGGCGCGGTGTCGGCGAGCAGCCGCTGCAGCCCTGTCTGCAGCACTGCGGTGTCGTGGGCCGCGGGGTCGTGCAGCGTAGCCCGCAGTAGCACACCCGTGGCAAAGGCCACCAACGCGCGCGCGGTTTGAGCAGGGCTTCGATGGCCGGCCCGCCGCAGATAGTCGGCCAAGATGTGCTCGAAGCCGCGAAAGGGCGCGATGACCTGCGGCCGAATGGTGGGGTCGTGCGCGGCTTGGTGCCAGAAGGTCAGCAGCAGCGGAATGCGGCTTTGCGTATCGCGCAGGGCTTGGGCGAAAGTCTGGGCCATGGCCGCGCGCGCGGCGCGCCAATCCGCGGCGTGGGCGAGGGCGGCGCGCAAGCCGTCCTCCAAGCGCTGCACCCACGCTTCCAGCACGGCCTGAAAGATGGCCTGTTTGGATGGGAAGTGGTGGTAAAACGCGCCTTTGCTCACGCCGGCCCGGTGGCAAATTTCGGCCACGCTGACGGCATCGTATCCGCGCTGGGCAAAGGCCTCTTCGGCCGCGCGCAACAGGCGGCCTCGGGTGCGTTGGGGTTGTTTCGGGGGCATGGTGGGGTGCTCCTGGTGAAGGCCCTCGGGCGGGCCTCTTCTTCATTCCGACCGGTCGGTATGATTGTAACACGCTTAAGTCTTCTCGTCCACCGCACCAGCCGGGCCCGCGAGGCCCCGGATTTGCGGCCCCGTGTTCAAGCCAGGCCCGCGCGCAGGCTCTCGGCGAGGTCAATTGGGCTCCGCGGCCGGCGCTGCCTGGGCACCAGGCTCGCGGCTATGACGCGGATAAGTACCCAACACGCGCAGGAACGCCGCGATTTCAGCCAGATGATGCAGCGCGCGCTGTCCGGCCCCTTGATGGGCATGACCCAAGAAGTCCAGATAGAAGCGATATTCCCAGGGGTGGCCCGGCAGGGGCCGCGATTCGATTTTGGTCAGGTTGATGTCGCGCAGGGCGAACACGCTCAACGCTTTGAACAGCGCGCCAGGCTGATGGGGCAGCGTGAACACGATGGAGGTCTTATACCCTTGCGGGGGCTCGGGGCCTTGGTAGGGATGTCGTGCGATGACCAAGAAGCGGGTGAAGTTGGCGGGGTTGTCTTCCAGGCCGGCTTTGAGGATGGTCAGGCCATAGACTTCCGCGGCCCGACGGGAAGCGATGGCCGCCATGTCGGTGCGTCCGCTTTCGCGCAATGCCCGCGCCGCGCCCGCGGTGTCCTCCGCGGGGATGGGCTCCAAGCCCAGGGCTTGCAGGGAGTTCTCGCATTGGGCCAGTGCCTGGGGGTGCGAAGCCACATAGCGCACCTGGTCCAGTGAAACGCCTGGCAACGCGAGCAGGTAGTGCCGCACCCGGAAGGGGTATTCCCCCACAATGTGCACGGGGTAGCGCAGCAGCAGGTCGTAATTGCGATGGATGCTGCCGGCCAGCGAGTTCTCGATGGGAAGCATGCCGAAGTCGGCGCGGCCGTCGGTGACCGCTTCGAACACATCCTCGAAGCGGCGGCAGGGCAGGGTTTGCGGCGGCTGGGGGAAGAACTCCCAAGCCGCGGCTTCGCTGTAGGCACCGGGTTCGCCTTGGAACGCGACGATGGGGGGCATGGGGCACCTCCTGAAAAGCAAAACGCCCGGCCGGGAGGGCCGGGCGTTGTCGGCGGATTGCCGAGGGTTATTGGCCCATCTCCGGCGGGCACACCATCTTGTATTGCTCAAACTCGTGGTTCTCGTTGATGCGCACGATGATGGCGCACTTGATGGGGTCGCCTTCTTCGTTGAAGCGCATCTTGCCCGTCACGCCGTCGAACTCGGTAATGCCGGCCAGGGCGTCGCGGATGCATTGGCGATCTTGCGCCACGTCACCCGTCAGTTGGCCGCATTGCTCGATCGCGGTCTGCAGCAGGTGCACCGAGTCCCAAGTCAGCGCGGCCACATCATCGGGCAGTTCACCATACTTGGCCTCGAACGCGTCGATGAATTCCTTGGTCTTGCCCGTGGCGCCCTTGGTGGCCCAGTGGGTGCTGAAGAAGTAGCCCACACAGTCGTCGCCGCACAGTTTCATCAGTTCCGCGGAGCCCCACGAGTCGCTGCCCAGGATGGGCTTGTCCCAGCCCAGGTCCTTGGCCTGTTTGACGATCAGCGGCACCTCGCTGTAGTACTGCGGCGTGAACAGCACATCGGCATCGGAGTTGATGATGTTGGTCAATTGCGCGCTGAAGTCCTTGTCGCCGGTGGTGAAGGACTCAAACGCGACCACTTCCATCCCCAAGTCTTCGGCCGCGGCCTTGAAGAACTCGGCCAAGCCCTTGGGGTAGTCGCTGGCGATGTCGTAGAGCACGGCCACCTTTTGGGCGCCGAACTCGTCTTTGGCGAACTGGGCGAGCACTTGACCCTGGAAGTCATCCAAGAACGCGGCCCGGAACACGAACGGCCGACCCAGGGTCGTGCGCGGGTTGGTGGACCAGGGGCTGATCATGGGGGTCTTATGCTTGTCGGCCACTTCGCCCGTGGGCACGGCTTGCTTGGACGAATAGGGGCCGATGATGGCCAGCACCTGGTCTTCGGTGATCAACTTGGTGGCAGCGGCCACGGCCGATTCGGCCTTGGCCTCGTTGTCTTCGTGGATCACCTCGACGGTGTACTCGACGCCGCCCACGGTGATTTTGCCGCCGATTTCTTCCAACCACATCTCAATGGCCCGCTTGCCGTTTTCCCCCACCTTGGGGATGTCGCCGGTCATGGGCGCCACATGTCCGATCTTAATCACGCCGCCGTACGCGGCCCGGGGCGCCCGCTGACAACCACCCACCAAAGCGGCTACGGCCAGCACGACCAGTACCCAAAAGGCCCATCGTCGCATCGTTCTCCTCCTTCGGGGATTTGGAGCGTGGCGGATAAAGGCACTTTTCAGTTTAGAGGATGGGCGCTTTTTTGTCAAGGTGACGGTCTGATTTTGATATAATGCCCTGACCGTTGAAGAATCGATGATGGATTGGGCTTTTCTGGGCCAGGGAACAGTGATTTTGGCGCGCGTGCGCCCGCGAGCGCGCGTGACCGCCGCGTGCCAGGGTCGCCACGCGCGCCGGGGCCAGGTTTCGGCCTGGCCCCGGCGACGGCTACCGCGCGTTCGGGGTTCAGGCGGTTTCCAGATAGCGCGCCACCTCCCAGTCGGTCACTTGCATGCGATATTCGGCCACCTCGGCCTTCTTGGCCCGCATGAACGCGGCGTACAAACGCTCGCCCAGCGCGGCCTGAAGCACCTCGTCGCGCTCCAATTCGTCCAAGGCCTCTTCCAGCGAGCCTGGCAGGGATTGCACGCCTTTGGCCCGCCGCTCTTCTTCGCTGAGTTCATACAGGTTGATGTGGTCCATCGCGGGCGGCGGTGTCAACTTCCGATCGATGCCGTCCAGGCCCGCAGCCAGCATGGCCGCGAAGGCCAAATACGGGTTCGCGGAGGGATCGGGGAAGCGCAGTTCCATTCGCACGGACTTGGATTTGCCCTCTTTGGGCCGCGGAATGCGCACCAAGGCCGAGCGGTTGATTTGGGCCCAGGCGATGTACACCGGCGCTTCGTAGCCGGGCACCAGGCGCTTGTAGGAGTTCACCGTGGGCGCCACTACCGCGGTCAGCGCACGCGCGTGGGCCAATTGCCCGGCCAAGAACGCGTATGCCAAATCGGAGAGCAAATAGGGGTCGTTGGGCGCGTAGAACAGATTGTTTCCTTGCGTGTCGAACAAGGATTGGTGGCAGTGCATGCCGGAGCCGTTGATGCCATACACGGGTTTGGGCATGAACGACGCGATCAAGCCGTGTTGATGCGCGATGGCCTTGACGGTGTATTTGAGGGTGACCACGTTGTCCGCGGCGACCAGGGCATCGGCAAAGCGAAAGTCGATTTCGTGTTGCCCCAGCGCGACTTCGTGATGGCCCATTTCGATGTCCAGGCCCATGCTGGTGAGCGCGTCCATGAGTTGCGTGCGCACGCGCACGGCTTCGTCGTTGGCCGAAAAGTCGAAATATCCCCCCACATCATGGGGCACGGGCCGCACTGCATCGCCGTTGCGCTTGAACAAGAAAAACTCGGGTTCGGGCCCGATGTTGTAGATCCAGCCCCGGGTTTCGCGCAGGCGGGCCAACATGCGCTTGAGATTGCCGCGCGGGTCACCGACAAAAGGTGTGCCGTCGGGCAAGTAGACATCACAGAAAATGCGGGCCCGGCGCCGTTCTTCAGGCGTCCAAGGCAGCACCGCATAGGTGTCGATGTCGAGCACCAAACGCATGTCGCTTTCTTGAATGCGCGCGAACCCCTCGATGGACGAGCCGTCGAACCACACGCCGTCTTCTAAGGCTTCGGGCAATTTGCTGACCGGAATGTCAACGCTTTTGACCGCGCCGGTCACATCGGTAAATTGCAGAGAGATGAAGCGAACGCGGTCTTCACGCACGCGGGTCATCAGTTCGTCGCGGGTCATAAGCACCTCCAAAAAAGGAATGAGATAGCCTCTTGTGGCCGGGCCTGGCCGGAAGACCACGGTTTCTCGAGCCCAGGGCGGGTTGGCTCGAGGCGCCTGTTTAAAGCAAACAGGCACGCCGGGCGTGCCTGCGGGTTTGCGTTCCCATTGTAAACGGCCGCCCCTTCCAAAGCGCGCGACCAGGGCCATGCCCTGGGCCACTGGGCCGGCCTTGGCCCACCCGTCGCCGGATGGTTTTCAGCACGGCCCTTTGCCGGAAGGGGAAGAGCGAGGCCCGTGGCCAGGCCTCGGAGGCATCCGCTGAACTGTCCGATTTTCCCCGGCGGTGGAGCCGGTGCCACGTCCAGGGGATACACCCTGGCCCATCGCACCGACCGCTCGGGTTAGCACTCCCCTCGCGGGGAGGAACCTCCACCTCGTAGCCTCACGGTGCTGCAAAGAGATACCCGTGAGGCCCAGCCGCTACTCTTCCTATGCGGTTGTTGTGGGCCTGGAGCCCAATTGCAGGCCATTCTACGCGCACTTGGGCGTCCTGTCAAGGGCGCGAGCGGGGTGTTCGAAAATTTCACCCGGGGACACGGTGAGCACGGCGGGAGGGAGTACAGAAAGGGGATTTTAGGGCATGGAGGACCGTTGGAAAAGCAAACCGGCGTGAATTTGCCCCTTTCGCGATTTGCGCGCGATTCTGGGGGCGTTCTGCTCCGCGCTGCGGATGAGCCCGGGAGGGCATGGGGCAAAACATGGAGAGCGCGAAGGTGTCCGGCGTCCCTCGCGCCCGTTAGTAGTCGAAATGGGCTTCATGGCCATGTGGCCCCAGCAGCACCCTCCAGCGGGCGCGCTGGGCCCAGAGGTCTGCCCCCCAAGCGGCCAGCAGCAGGGCTTGGGCGGCGCGTCCGGCCCAACGCCGCCATGCGCCGCCGGGCGCGGCTTCGGCCGCGCGCCATTGCTCGCGATAGGCCCAAGTCCAGGCTGCGGCCGAGGCGAGGAAAGGCACCAGGGCCAAGTGCATGCGCGGGTCGGCCAAAATGAGCGCGTGGGGCGCGGTGTAGGCGAGGGCGAAGGCCAGGGCCCAAGCCCAGCCGGGGCCACGGCGTCCGTGGGCCCAAGTGCGTATCGCCATCATCATGAGCAGGGCGAAAGGACTCAGCCACACTACCAGGACCCCGATAAGCACCGCGCGCGGCCAGGCTCCCAGTACGCCGTTGCTGTATAAATACATGAGCACCCGCTTTTCCAGACCATAGAACGCGGTCAGGCGATGGAGCGTTCGGCGCAGAAATTCGCCCACGCCCTCTTGGCGGATGAACGCCCACGCGCGCGCCCGCGCCACTGCGTCTCGTTCGGCATCGTCCACGATGTACAGCAACTCCTGCGCCGCGGGCGGGTAGAACGTGCCGTCGCCGTCGGGATGCGCGCCGATGTACAGATTGTAGCCGCCCGAGGTCTCGAGCCAGACCCAGCGGCCATGCAAGCGGGCGTTGCGCACCAGCCAAGGGCCACAAAGGGCGACCAGCACGGCCAGCGCGGTGACCACGCTGCGCGCGCGGGCCCTCTTGGCCGTCCACGCGCGCGCGAGCACCAGCGGGACGAACACCGCGGCCACCGAGCGGGTCAGCATGGCCAGCCCCAACACCCCGGCCGTGGCCGCGGCCCAGCGCGGCGCGGCCGATGCCCGCGGCCCGCGAACCAACAGCACCAGCAACCCCAGGCTCAACGGCAAGAACAAGTTCTCGGTTGCCAAGGCCAGTGGCAACAACACCAGCATAGGATACGCACTGACCGCGCCCGCGGCCATATCTGCCGCGCGCGGCCGCGCGGGCATTAGCGCGCGAGCCAATGCCCAAGTCAGCGGGGCCACCAGCGCGCCCAGCACGGCCTGTGCCAGCCGCGCCGCAAACCAGCGATGCTCCAAGCCGGCCACGCGATACCACACGGCCAAAAACGCGGGGTACAAGGGGCCGCGAAACGAGGTCGGCAGCCCGCGCGGATCATAGTCAGGATGCGTCGTCGGATCGAAATCAATGTACCGTTGAATGAGGGCCACATCCTCCAGCGCGTACCAGCGAAAGCCTTGCCCCGCGGCCAGGCTACGGGCCAGCATGTCATATTGGAACATGTCGTCCAAACCAATGCCCAGCCCGCGGCCGGCCAGCACCGCGGCCAAGCGTAGCACCAACGCCACCGCAAACCACCACCAGGCGCGACGCGCGGCGGCCCTCATGTTACGCCTCCGGTGTCAGGGTGTAACACTCTTCGCGCCGGTCATCCAGCACCGGAAACCCGGCGCGACGTTGCGCGGTTTGGCCGAAATCCAGCGTGGCGTACACAATGCCTTCGCGCGTCCCGCCGTGCTGTTGCACGTGCCCCCACGGGTCGACCACCATTGAGCCGCCGCCGAAGGGGCCATAGCGCCCTGGCCCCACTCGATTGACCGCGGCCACAAAGAGCACGTTTTCGACCGCGCGCGCCTGCACGAGCACATCCCAATGCGCGCGGCGAGCCATGGGCCACGCGGCCATCAGCAGCAGGCCTTGCGCGCCGGCCAACGCGTACGCTCGGGCCAACTCCGGAAACCGCACATCATAGCACACCAGCACCCCCACGCGGCCCCACGGCAGTTCCCATAGCCGTGGCGCACAGCCTGGGCTTAGGGCTTGGTCTTCGTGCATGCCGCTAAACAGGTGAATTTTGCGGTAGGGCGGCAGCACCTGCCCCTGCGGCCCTACGGCGATGGCCGTGTTATACCGCCGACCGTCGGCGTCGCGTTCCAGCAGCGAACCCACCAGCCATAGGCCGTAAGTTTGGGCCCAGGCGCGCATTTGGCGCACCGTCTCGCCTTGGGGGATGGGCTCCGCCAGGGCCGTGGCCGCGGTGAGGTCCATGCCCGTGGTCCACAGTTCGGGCAGCATCACCAGCCGCGCGCCTCGGGACGCGGCGCGCGCCACCGCCGCGCGCGCCCGGTCGCGATTGGCCTCGACTTGGGCATCGCGCACGGCCATCTGCACCAACGCGACGGTCACCGACGGTCCCATATGGCCTCCTGGTTTAGGGCTCGGCCCGAAAGCGTCGCAGCACAATGCCCCAGTCTTCGGTTTCGTTGTAATAGCGGGCCACGTCTTCCAAGTAGGGCGTCAAATCTTGATAAGGCGGTCGATCATACAGCGCGCGGCCCAACAAGGCATAGTCCAGCCCAATGCGGCGTAAATAGTCGACACGACGGCCTTGCTGCATGGCGTGCAAATACGCGTAACTGCTGATCAAGCCATCGAGGTTCACCACAGTGCGATCACGCACAAAATAGCCCAAACTTCCGGCTCCGGTGGCGCCGACGAGGGCGCCGGGTTCGGTATGCGCTTCGACCCAGCGCGCGTAGTCGATGTACATGTGCACACCCGGACGGTCGTGGGCATATGTGCGCACGATGCGCCGCGTGAGCGGGACGCCGCCTACCAGCAGCAAGCCCGCGGCCAGCGCGGGCCAAGCCCAACGGGGCCAGGGCCGCGAGCGCACTTTTGCCGGCAGATTTTCCCATATCACCTGCGCGGCCAAGGCCATGAGAATGTAGACCAGCAGGTGTTGACTCACCCAATACCAATGGCGCACGCCCATGTGCCGGGCGATGGTGTAATAGCCCGCGTGGGCGATCGCCCCTACTAACCAAGGCAGCACCCAAGCGCGTTGGACCACCGGCCACCACGCGCGGCGCGTGAACCAGAGCATGAGACCGACGATGGTCAGCCCGACGGCCGCCAAGGGTAAACCCTCTCGCCAGGTTTGCAATTCGGGTAGGCCCCAGGCCAAAAAGGTGGCTTCGTGGCGGTGGTAGAAGTCCCACAGGGGGGTGAGCAAGGGCGACCACGGGCGACCTGGCCGCGGGTCCAAATTGGCCTTGAGCAGGGCAATGGGCCAGGGGTCGGCGCTGGGGGCGCCATAGGGTGTGCCCTGGCCAAAGGTGCCCCACCAAGCCTTGACCTGACCGCTGACGGGCACGATGCCGCCCACGTAAGCCCAACTCCACAGCAAGTAGCCGCCCACCAAAACCAGGGGCGGGCCTGCCCAGGCCAGCAGCCAACGCAGGGCCGGCTGCCAGGCGCGGGTGCGCAGCCACGGCCACCACACGCGATGTTGTTGGACCAGCATGGCCAACACGACGGCCATGGCCACGAAGATATTGTCCAGCCGCGCCAAAAGGGCCAGGGCCAGGCTCAGGCCCCAGGCGACCCAAGCGCGGTGCTCATTGCGTGTAGCCAACAAACGAAGGCTGGCCAGCCACAGCCCGGCCAAAGTCAGGGCGTTGAGCGCGCTCTCGATGCTGCCTACCGAATACGCGAACACCACGCGCGGGCTGAACACCCACGCCACGGCCAGGGCCCACGCCACACCGCGGGCCATCACGCGACGCGCGGCCCGGTAGAGCACAAGGCCCGTGAGGCCGTGCAGCAGGCCGGTGAGCAACACCACGCCCCGCAGCGGCAGAATGAGATCGCCGCCGCGGCTCAACAAGGCGTACACTCCCACCAGCAACAGCATCCACAGCGGGTGGAACCCATTGGTCGGCCCAAAGCCGTCGAAGGTGACCCCGCGACCCAACACGATATTGCGGGCTACCGTGAAATAGTAAAACGCATCGTCGATGTGGAACCAGTTGAGCAGCGAATACTCCGACGCGGTGGCCACATAGCCGTGCACAGCCACGACCCAGGCCAGCAGCGCGGCCTCTTCCCACGACAAACGCAAACGACGCAACATAGTGGCTCCTGCGGCGCGAGGATGGTTTCGATTGTACCGCGAATGCGGCTTTGACGCTGCCCTGACGGCCCGGCTTTAAGATGCGCGTGTCGGTTCTGAGGCTTCGACTCTGAGGAGGCGAATCATGGGCAAAATCCGCGGATGGGTGTTGGGGCTGGGTCTCTTGGCGTTGTGGCTGGGGCTTTGGGGGACAGGCTCCGCGTGGGCCAACGCCGCGCCCCCCGAAAGCGCCAGTGGCGCCGGACCCGCACCCGACGCGTCGTCCACCCAGGTGCGCATGGTGTCCGAGCGCGTCGTGCTCACCGTCGCGGCCGATGGGCGCCGAGCCACCGTGCACGGGCAATACTGGCTGCGCAACGAGGGCGCGCAAACCGAAACCCTGGCCGTACGTTTTCCCTTGTCCTATTTGACTGACGAAGGCAGCGCGCGTGCGCCTTGCCCTGAAATTCGCGATTTGCAAATCCAGGTCGATGGCCGCGCGGTGTCGTGGTCCCGGCAGCCAGGGCCCGCCACGTCGTTTTGTCATGCTGACACCGCCCCCTGGGCCGTGTTCGAGGTCACTTTCCCGCCGGGGCAGGAGGTCGTGATCGAAGCGACCTACACCCAAGACGCGTGGGGGCATGAGCCTTATTGGGTGCTGACTTACATCGTCGAAACCGGCGCGGGGTGGTATGGCACCATTGGCCAAGGTGAAATCCAAGTGGTCATGCCTTACTCGGTCTCGCCGGCCAACATTGTGCTGGACGGTCCGTATGGCCATGGCTCCATTGGCTACGGGCGCACGACGCCCGAGCCGCGTTTGGAAGGCCAAACCCTGACTTGGACCTTCAATGACCTGGAGCCCGATGCGCAAGACAACCTTTGGGTGTTGTATGTAGACCCCGCGTTGTGGGCCGAGGTCGAGGCGCGCCGCGCCGACGTGCGCGCCCGGCCCCAAGATGGCGATGCCTGGGGCTTCTTGGGGTTGGCCTTGAAGCGGGTGTTGGCCGTGCCGATAGGGTGGGACATGGCGCGAGGGCTGCGCACCGATCCGGGCGCGCAGGCGTTGCTGCGCGAAGCGTTGGACGCCTACGCGCAGGCGGTGGCCTTGCGGCCCAACGACCCTGATTGGCACTTTGGCTATGGGGAACTCCTGACCGCGGCCGCGCAAACGTTGCTCGACACGGGGGGCGACCCGGCCCAGGCCCACGCCTACCGGGCCGAGGCCGCGCGCGAATTGGCGCAAGCCTTGGCGTTGGATCCGCAGCACGCGAAGACGCGCGCGTTTTTGCAGAACTACGGCCGC
This sequence comes from uncultured Anaerolineaceae bacterium, assembly GCA_964446575.1. GTDB lineage: Bacteria > Chloroflexota > Anaerolineae > Anaerolineales > DRMV01 > JAADEN01. The sequence continues at coordinate 39,391 of CAYUOX010000052.1, forward strand.
CTGCTGGAGGGCTGGGTCACAGTGCAAGGCGATGTGGTGACTTTCGTAGGGTTGACGGCCACCCCGCCCGCGCCCACACCGCGGCCTGGCGCGGCCACACCCACGCCGAACGCGGGGCAAGCCCTGCCCCCAGGGGAGCCTGAGGCCACGCCCACGGCGGCCGAACCATTTGTGCCTGCGCCAGTTGGGCCTTCGGTAGGCACCGCGGCCGACGAGCCGGTTGCCAGCAGCAACGGTTGGCTGTGGTGGCTGTTGGCCTTAGGGCTGTGCGGTGGGGTGTTCGCGGTAGGGGTGGGCCTGCTGTGGCTTTTGGGGCGCTCCCGTCGCGAGCAGCCTCCTCGGGAGGGGCGCTAAGGCTGTGTCGAGCGCGCGGCATAGGCGGGGCGCGGCGCGCGGCCGCGTGCTGGGCGGGTGTGCGAGCCGACGCCCCGCGCCGTGCGCGGAGCCGTTCCCCCACTCATGTGGCCGCGTGCCCCGGCAAGGGCTATGAGGAGTCCGGGTCTTGGGCTTGCCGCCGGGCCTCTTGTTCCATGTCCACCAGCACGCGCACCAGTTCTTCCAGAGCGACTTTTTGCTTGCGATACAGTTCGGCTTCTGAGAGGGCCAGCCGGCGGGCCACTTCGCGGCCTTTTTGGCCTTTGAGGAACTTCAGATCCAAAATGTTATAGAGCAGCCACTCGGCGGTGAAGCGGCGTTCGCCCGCGGGGCGCAGGCGTTCGACCGCGTCGCGCAATACGTCGCGCAGCGCGTGCATGGGATGGTCGTAGCCGGCTTGTTCCCGCACTTGCTGCACGATGCGCCATTGCAACAGCGGGCTGGCGCTCAGTTTGGGGCCGCCCCAGTAGTGCCGCAATGCGTCGCGCACCCATTGGGCCAACTCAGGCTCGGGGGGAAGGTCGTCCAAGGGGGCCAGCACGCGGGCGCGGTCATAGCGCGCGGCGGCCCGCAGCCGCGGCAGGGCTGTGGAGGGGGGAGGGCCGGCTTCCAGGGCGTGGAGCAAGCGTTGCCCACGCTGCCATTCGGCCAAGGCCCAAGTCATGCGCTCCAGCAGGGGGCGCAGCGCGCGCCACGCGTCCGTGTCGTCGGCGGGATGCGCGGGGGCTTGGTCTGGGCGGCGCACGCCCACCACGCCCCACAGGCGGGCCTCGGGTTCGGGCCCGCGCAAGGGGAACACCCACCAGCCATCCCACGTGAAACCGCGGGCGGGCGGCGTGGCCGTGTGGGCTTGGGCCTCGCGTTCTGCCCAGGCCGTGAGCGCGGCCGCGGGGGGCAGTGGGCCGGCCTCGCCGCTCACGATCCACTGTTGCACTTGGCCGTCTTCTACCAGCGCAACCCACGCAGCCGGCACTTGCAGCCGATCGCACGCCGCGGCCAAAAGCGCTTCCAGCAGTTGGCGCACGTCGTGGTCGGTGAAGAGGTTTTGCTGCAGCCGCCACAGCGCGAGCCAGCGCGGGCCCTCTTTCCAGCCCAGCACCCATGCCTCCCACCACGGGATGAAAACATCCCACAGGTGTTGGATCAACAGCAAGGCCAGCAGCATGCTCAGCGGCACCAGCCAGGTGTAGGCCGTGCCCCAACGGGCTTCGCTGACGCGACGCACCGCGGTGGTGAGCCCCAGGACGGCGATCGCGGTCACAGGGCCCCGGGCCAACCAACGCATCAGGCGCATTTGGACCCACCGGTCGGGCAGGGGGGCGTTGAAAAAGGCCACCGCGTAGGCCATGATGACCAAGAGCAGCATCACAGCCACGTGGTCCAGCAAGGCCAGCAGCCAGAACGCGGCTTCCCAGCGCCCGCCGGTGGGAAAGCCCAAGGTGAGGTAGGGGAAGGAGCCGATGCCCACGACCCCGGCGCCGGCCAGCAAGTAGGTCATCCGCCGGCGTGAGACAGGGCTAAACGTGCGTTGGCGGGCCCGCCAAAGGTTGATCCACGCCCAGAGCATGATGCTGCTGTAATAAAGGGCGAAGGGCACTACGCCCCACGCGGGGCGAAAGTGGGGCGCGGGTTCGGGGTGCACGCCCTGCCATAGCCATTGGGGGCGCAGCAGCATCACCGCGGTGCCCAGCCCCGCGAGGCCATACACCAGCCGCACTGCAAAACGACGGCGGCCGCGCGAAGGGCGGCCCGTGGTGGCCAGCACCGCGTCGGAAAAGTGGAGATAGGCCGCGGGCAGCCACAGCGCGCCCAGCCACAACACCGTGAGCCACAAACGCTGCCCTTCTGGATCAGGGGTTGCGCTGCTGAGGGCTTTGCCGCCATATAAGGCCCCCAGCGCGGCCAACAGCACGACATAGGCCGCGGTGATGCGCTGGCGCAGGTTGTAGGTCAAGGCATAGAGCAGCAGGCCCAGGGCGATGATGCCCACGCCCGCGGCCAGGGTTTGGTCCAGGGTTTGCAGCAGTTGGAGCGCTACGCTCATGGCAGGGTCTCGCGCGCGTTCAGCCGCCCACCTGGAAGCGCACCCGGCAAGGGGGCCATGGGTTGCCCGCGTTGTCGATGACCACCAGTTGCAGCACGTATTCGCCGGGGGGCAGCAGGTCGGTGTCCCAGCCCGCGACCAAGACGGCGTCGGTTTTGGGCGTTCGGCCGACCTCGATGGTGAGGAAGAGGGGCTGATCCGCGGGCGCGAATTCGACTTTGTAGAAGCCAAAGTTTTCGATCGCGGCCGTGCCTCGGATGTCGATCTCGCCGCGGACTTGGGCGCCGTCTTGGGGGTAGGCGATGAACACGTGTTGTGGGTCGCATTGGCTTTCCATTTCTTCCAGCGCGGGCAGGGCCGGGGTCGGCGTGGCTTCAGGGGCGGCTGGGGTGCCCGTGCCCAGGGGCAAGGGCGTCAAATCAGAGGCCAAGGATGTCGGCGCGGTGGGCGGGCTTAAACTCAAAGCCGAGACCATAAACACGAACAGCATCAGGCTGGCACTGAGCAACATGCCCATTACGCTTTGTTGTAACCGCTGACGCGCGTGTTCCTCTTCCAACCGAAACGTGGCGCTGCGCAGGTCGTTCCAAGCCAGCCAAGCCCGGCGCATGAACAAAAGCAGCCCGACCAACAGCAGCAAATAGAGAAAGCGGTCGTAACGCACAAGCAAGGACAGCATGGTCGTGCCCCAGGAGGGGAAAAAGGTTCTCGCGAGGTGGTATGGTAACACAAAGCGAAGCGGGGGCCAAATCCTCGGCCCCCGCCTCCATGCATGTGCGTCACAAGCGGGCCAATATACCCTCCAAGAGCGCGGCCAGTCGGGGTGTCATCACCCGGCCGGCTTCCAAGACTTCCTCGTGGGTGGTGGTGGTTTCTCCGTCCAAGTTGGCGCGGTTGCTGATGCCCGAAACGCCCAGCACCCGCATGCCGCTGTGCACCGCGGTGACGACCTCGGGCACGGTGGACATGCCCACCGCATCCACGCCGATGCTGCGCAAGAAGCGCAGGTCCGCGGGGGTTTCGAACTGCGGCCCCGCGATGCCAATGTACACACCTTCGCGCAGCACAATTCCCTTTTCCGCGGCCACGGCGCGGGCCAAGTCCATGAGTTCACGGTCGTAGGCCCGTCCCATGTCTGGGAAACGGGGCCCGAACGCATCCAAGTTGGGGCCGCGCAGGGGCGAAAGCCCAGCCATGCCCATGAGGTTGATGTGATCACGAATGAGCATCAGGTCGCCGGGCTCGAATTCGGGGTTGACGCCACCGGCCGCGTTCGTGACAAAGAAGAACTCCGCGCCCAGACGACGCATGACCCGTACCGGGAGCCCGATTTGGGCCATGGTATAGCCCTCGTAGTAGTGGGCCCGGCCTTGCATAATCATCACGGCTTGACCTGACCAATAGCCCAAGATGAGTTTGCCCGCGTGCCCCCAAACGGTGGACTCGGGCCAATCGGGAATGTCCTCGTAGGGGATGGTCGCCACGACTTCGGCGGCGGACTCGGCCACCGCGCCCAGCCCCGAGCCCAAAATCAACCCTACCCGGGGGGTGAATTCCGGCGCGCGCTCGCGGATGGCCTGGGCCACCGCGTCGATGTCCTCAACGGTGAAAAAGTGGGGTTTTTGCAATTGCGGACGAACGCCCATGTCAACCTTCCTTGGCGTCCTCTCCCCGTCCCCCCGGGGTGCGCAGTTCGGTCAAATCTTGTGGCAGCCACTCTTCGGCCCCCGCCCCCATGCGGATCTCACCGGTGGGCTGCAGAATGGGCAAAGTGTCCACCTGAACGTCTTGGCAAGCCCGGCTCAGACGGCGCAGCAAGAAGCGGGTGGACAAGGGGTTGGTGTGGCCAAACACGATTTGCAGCGTGTCGGCCGGAATGCCTTTGCGGGCCAACCGATAGGCGGCCGTGTTGCGCAACGCTTGCGGCGTGAGAGATTTGCGCAGGCGCAAAATTTCGCCCCACGAGCGCAGCGATTGCCACAGGCTCTGGCGGCTGATGGGGCGCCCCAATTGGCTGAGGAACAGGCCGCGCTCGCCCCCTGTCGGATTGAACCGCTCGCGCAAGATCAAATAGCGGCGCAGCGGCTCGCGCGCCGCCCGCACCGGGATCCACATCGACTTTTCGACCAGGTCAGGAATGCGTACCCGGCTGTGCTCCAGATTCACATCGTCCACTTGAAAGCGAATGAGCCATTCGCTGGGAAAGCCCCATTCCACGAACAGCGCGATGATGGCCAGGTCGCGAATGGCGCGCGGGGTGTTGACCTGCACCAGGCTCTCCCAGATTTGGCGCAGTTCATCGCTGCTGAGGCACAAGATGTCTTGCGACTGGTGGGCCTTTTCTAAATATTCGGTCAGTTCGACGGTGCGCGGCACGAAGCCCTCGGTCATGTGCCCCGCGGACTGCAGATAACGCTGGAAACTGCGCAACGACGCCAAGCGGCGCATCAGGGTGCTGCGGCGATAACGTTGGGCCTGATCGGCCAAGTAGGCTTTGCATCGCTCAGGGGTCAAATCCGCGACCTCGGGTTCGCGCCCCAACTCGGCCTTGAGGAAGTCATAAAATTGCTGGATGTCTTCCAGATAACCGACCAGCGTCATCTGCCGGTATCCTTGGCGCTCTAAAAATGCCCGGAACTCGTCGATCAAACCTCGCAGTTGCATGGGAGTCCTCCATTGAAGGCCAACGGCCTTGAAATCCGTTCGCCTTGCCGTTGGGGAAGGCGAATTTTAAGGCAAAACAATAGGTTGGCGTGCATGTTTATCATACCAGCAAAGCCGAATGTTGTCAATAAATATACAACCCAATGCTTGTGTGTAAGGTGTGCTACGAGGCCGACCGACTTCGGCGCAGGTGCTCCAAAACGGCTTGCAGTTCGGGCGGAAGGGGGGCCTCGAATGTGCGCGGCGTGGGTTCGCCGGGCAGGCGTAGGGTCAAGCGATGCGCGTGCAAAAAATGGCGTTCCAGGGGCAGGCGGCCTTTGTGGCGCGGGGCATAAAGGGCATCGCCCGCGATGGGCGTGCCTAAGAACGCCGCGTGCACCCGAATTTGATGCGTGCGCCCCGTAATCGGCCGAAAGCGCACCAGCGCGTAGCCCGGAAACCGCTCCAGCACTTCAAATTCGGTGTAGGCCTCGCGGCCTCGACCTGGGGTGGTCACGCGCATGCGCTGACGATGCGCGGGGTCGCGTTCGATGGGCGCTTCGATGCGCCCGCGCCCGGCCGGCGGATGTCCGATGACCAGTCCTATGTACTCCTTGCGCACTTGGCGCGCCCGAAATTGGTCTTGCAAGAATTGGTGCGCGGCGTCGTTCTTGGCTAAAATCAGCACGCCCGAGGTATCCTTGTCCAGCCGATGGACCAAGCCAGGGCGCAACACGCCGCCGACTCCGGCCATGTCGGGCGCGTGAGCCAATGCCGCGTGCACCAGCGTGCCGCGGTCGTGGCCCGGCGAGGGGTGCACGACCATGCCTGCGGGCTTGTCCACCACCAGCACATCTTCGTTTTCGAACAGCACCCGCAGCGGGATGGGTTCGGGCTCAATGGTGGCCGGTTGCGGGGGCGGCACGCGCACCACGACCGTTGCCGCGCGATCCAGCCAGTAGCCGGGTTTGGTGATCACACGGCCGTCCACCGTCACCCGCCCTTCGCGAATCCAGTTCTGAACACGGGCGCGTGAATATGTGCCCTGGAGGGCTTGGACGAGGAAGCGATCCAGCCGTTGGCGTGGCTGTTGGGCCGTTGGTCGAAACGCGAAGGCGCGCGTCTGCGATTCGTTCATGGCCGCTCACCCGCAGGGGGCCGGGGTGGTTGGGCATCGGCCTCGGACCCCGCGGCCGGCGCCGCGGATTGGGACGCGGCTACGGTCGTGGAGTCTTCGGGCGTTTCGTCGAGCAGGGTGCTCCACAGCAGGCAGACGACGCCCAAGGTGATGGCGACATCGGCCAAGTTGAACACCGGGAAGCGTGCCACCGCGATGAAATCGGTGACCGAGCCATGCATGACTCGATCCCACAGGTTGCCCAGCGCGCCGCCGACTTGCAAGGCCAAGCCCCAGCGCAGGCAGCGCGCTTCCAGGGCCGCGTGGCGAAAGTGCCACACCACGAACGCGATGACGAACACCGCCACCCATAGCAGCATGTCGTTGGCGCCTTGGTAGAGGCCAAAGGCCGCACCGGTGTTGCGCCAGTGGACGATGCGAATCCATTGCCGCCACGGCGCGGGCCAAGGAGCCCAAATCTGTGCGAAGGGCAAGTACGCGCGCACCAGGGCTTTGGTCCACTGATCCAGCAGCGCGACGGCCAGGCCAACGCTGATGAGCAGGCGGTAGCGAACCCACAGGCTGGGCCGCGCCGCGGTTGCGGTTGAGGATTTGTCCTCTGGGGCAGGGGCGGAGTTCGCGGACGATAGGCTCATGTGCATCGCCTCCTGGCTCGTGGGATTGGGGCGTACCGGCGCGTTCACCCACGCCAAAGCGCCGCCGGGGGCGGACACGGCCCGAGGAGGCCCACGCCGTGGGTAGGGCAACCGTGGCGGCAGTCGCTGGCCCCGAAGCCAGGCTGGGGCACAAAGGCGCCCGGAAGGGCAAGCCAGGCTTGGGCCCACTGGCACTCCCACGGCCGTGGGGTGGGTGAGGGCGCGAGGGTCCAGCCCCAAGCCACGGGATGGGCCAGGGCCCGCAGCGCGTCGATGTGCCATGGCCCCTGGCCATGGCCGCGCAGATGACGCCCCAACCGGGCTCGAATGCCGCCAGGCCCCCGGGCTTGGCCCGCGTAGACGTACAGCCCCGCGGGCCAGATTCGATGAGGCCCTGGCCCTGCGCGCACCCGAGCGGGTTGTGTCAGGCACAGGGCCAACCAGTACGCGCCCGGCCGGGCCGGTAGGCCTTCCACCCAAAACTCGGCGTGCGCCTGAGGGCCCAAGTTCATGTTTGAGGCGCGTCCTGGCGACTGCGAATGTAGCCGTAATACAGCACCACCCCGAACAGGGTCCAAAGGATGGTCGCGTACCACGCCAAGGGGCTGGCCTCGAACAGGTGTCCGGCCAAGAAGCCCTGAATGACGACGGTGGCGATGGGCAGATAGGGCACCAGCGGGACGCGGAACGCGCGCGGCAAGTCGGGGTGGGTCTTGCGCAGTCGGATGAGGGTGATGTTGGTGAGCAAGAAGAGCACTAAGAAGGTCAACGACGCGCCGCCCGCGACATCAGCCACCGGCAGGGCCACGCCCATGAAGGCAATGAGCAGGCCGCTCATCAAGATGGCCCAGTGCGGGGTGCGGGTGCGCGGGTGTACTTCGCCGAAAAAGGCCGGCAGATCACGGCCGCGGCCCATGGCGAACGACACGCGCGAACTGGAGTACACCGTCGCGTTGAGCGCAGAAGTGGTCGACGCCAGGCCACCGATGAGCATGAGTACCCGACCGTAGGGCATGATGAATTCCGCGATGCGCACCATGCCGCGCTCGCCGTGCTCGGCCAGGTATTGCCACGGCTGCATGCCCAAAATCTCTTGCACCGGCACGCCCACGGCCACGAAGGCCACAATGAGATAGATGGCCACCACAATGCCAATGGACAAGAAGATGGCGCGTGGCAGGTTGCGCTCGGGCTCATAAAGTTCTTCGCCCGTCTGCGCGATGATTTCATAGCCTTCGAAGGCCACGAAGGTCAACCCCATGGCCGCAAACACACCGGCCCATCCGTTTGGCAAGGCCGGCCGAAAGTTTTCCCAGACCAGCGCAGCGTCGGGCGCGTTGAGCATGGCTTTGATGCCAAAACCCGAGATGGTCAGCAACACCGCGACTTTAGTAATGGTCACAATGTTGCCCACCAGGCCCGTTTCCGACGCGCCGCGGTAGTTGATGAACAAGAACAACGCCACAACCAAGACCACCAAGCCTTTGATGAGCCATTGCTCGACACTCAACCCCAGCCAGGCTGGTTCGCGGCTGATGTGCACGCCCGCGAGTTCCATCAACTCCACGAAGAAAGTGGCAAACAGGACCGCGTACAGACTGCACGCCACCGAATGGCTGAACCACGAAATCCAGCCCGAGAAGAAGCCCCAAAAGCGCGACAGACCTTCGCGCACCCAGAGGTAGCCACCGCCGGCTTCGGGCATCGCCGCGCCCAGTTCGGCATAGGTGAGCCCGGTCAGGCTGGTGACAATGCCGTTGAGCAGAAAGGCCAACAGCAACCCCACTGGGCCCGCTTTGCCGGCCGCGATGCCGGTCAGACCGAAGATGCCCGCGCCGATCATGGCGCCCACGCCGATCATGGTGGCCTCCAGCAGGCCCAGACTGCGCTTGAGGCTGTGCGCCTCGTCATAGTGGTGTCGCAAATCGGTTGAAGCGCTCATCGTCCTTGACTCCGTGGGAGAAGCGACACGGCCAAAAAGAACCGGTTCCACCCGGAACCGGCCTTTTGGTCGACCACGATGCCGTTCGGCCCCTGGGAGCGGGGCACGCCACGCGGCGCCAGTATAGCACAAACCCGCGGCGTTGTGAAGATATATCGCGCGCGGGCCGCCGACTGGGTTCGGAGCCGCGCGCGACCGCCCACGGAGGCCGAGGCCGTGGGCCCGCGGGCGCCAACGCGCGGGCTGGCGTATTGCCATTGCCAGCGCACGCGCGCCTGTTGGCCTTGAACGGGTAGGGCCAATGTCGCTTGACCACGGCCTTGGTCCGGACAAGCCACTTGGCCCGACTTGACGCGTCCGGTGGCCCCCCTACATTACTTGAAATGCACCTCGAACACGCATTCCTCCGCGCCGGTGGCCGCGCACGTCACCTCGCGCACTTCGACCTCACGGCCCAAAGCGACGTGCAAAAATCCGGCCCAATAACCTGCGATAGGGTGGCAGACAGGCTTCTTGCTGCGGATGTTCGTCGCCAGTACCGACTCCCGCACATACAGGGTCCAAGGTCCATCCCCTCGCACCAGCCGCGCTTGCCCCCAGCGCGAGAGGTTAAACGCCAGCACCAGGGCCTCGAGCAGTTGCTCGCCCTCCAAATGCAGGCGCTGGGCCAAGAGCCGCGCGCCTTGTTGCCCGCCCGTCTTGCCCGCGCGGTACAACAACGCGCCCAGCCCAAACCCCATCATTTTGCGCACCGACTCGTACAGGGCCACAATCCCTTGCTTATCGATTAAAACCGACTCAGCCAGTACGGCCTCGGTCACGCGTTGGGGATCAATACTCATGGGCAACCTCCTATGCGCATTGGCGCGTTTTTAGCATAGCAAATTTTTCTTCACTTGAGAAGAGGACGGGCTCCGGGCGTGCTATACTGCCTTTCATCACCCAGGGCAGGAGGTGGCCATGTTTCCTCATTGGCGGCCGGTCTGGCTGGTGGTGCTGTGGGGGGTGGGGTGGTTGGGGGGATGCGCTCCGCTTGGGCCCGCGCGCGCCGCGACCAGGACGGCGGCTCCCCCACCGCAGCCGACGCGCACGGCCCCGGCCATGGCGTCATCGCCCGCGTCGTGGTGGCGTCCCGCGCCGGGCTTGCGTTGGCAATGGCAACTCACCGGCCCCATCGACCTGGACGTGCCCGTCGAGGTCATGGACATCGACCTGGATGTGCCCGCGACCGTGGTGGATGCGCTTCATCGCCGCGGGGTGCGGGTGATCTGCTACATTAGCGTGGGCTCATACGAAGATTGGCGCGCGGACGCGGCGCGCTTTCCGGCGGAGGTGCTGGGCAACGCGTATGAGGGGTGGCCGGGCGAGCGTTGGCTGGACATCCGTCGGTTGGATGTGCTGGCCCCCATCCTGCGCGCGCGCCTGGACCGCTGTGCGGCCAAGGGCTTTGATGGGGTGGAGCCTGACAACCTCATGGTGTATCCCGAGGACACGGGCTTTGCCATTACCTATGCTGACAACATCGCGTACGCACGTTGGCTGGCCGCCGAGGCCCACGCGCGGGGTTTGGCCATTGGCCTGAAGAACGGGCCCGACATGGTCACGGACCTGGTGGAGGAATATGACTTTGCCATAGTCGAAGAGGCCTTTGACCAGGGCTTTGCCGAGGCGTTCGTGCCCTTTGTCGCGCGCGGCAAAGCCGTCTTCGCGGCGGAATACACCGACACCGCGGTCGACTGGCCGCGTGCGTGTGCGCGAGCGCGGCAATTGGGCTTCAGCCTCATCCTCAAACACCGTGACCTGGACGCTTGGGTGCGGTTTTGTGGGGAGTAGGGGCGTATAGCCATTTGGAGCCTTAAAGTCCAAAACAAGGCATCGCCGTATGGGCGCGTTTTTCCGCTTTCGTTGCCCTGCACCGCGCCTCGGCTGGGTTTGACACGCCCTTGGCTACGCATCAAAGGATCCACCCCGCGACGATGGGGTGTTTCCCCTCGGCCACGGGCGCGCCTCGCCCGCGGCGGCTTTGCCAGGGGGCTTCGTCCGCGCGGATGCGTTTGGCCGCGCCGCGGGCAAAGTACAGGGTTACCCGGGTGGCATCGCGCGGGCTGCGCTTCACCCGCAGCCCCGCGACCAACTGCGCGCCCTTGGGCAGTGGCCAGGCCACCACCCCCGCGCCGTGCCGCCGCTGCTTGGGAAAGTCTTCCCACGCGACCCGCTTGGCCCGACCCGCGGATGAGAGGAGCAGCAGCCCGTGTTTCGCGACTGTGTCGGTCGCCGCGGCCGCGACCACTTGGTCCCCTGCCGCAATCTTGATGCCCCGCACGCCGCCAGCGCCCAGCCCTTGGGCCCGAACTTCGGCCAAGTCGAAGCGAATGCCCATGCCCCCGCGGGAGAGGAGCAGCACTTCGCCCGCGGGCGGCACGGCCAAGGCCGCCACCAGACGGTCGCGCGCCGGCACCCGGGCCAGCAAAAAGGGCTCACCGCCCGGGCCGGGGAGGGCATCCCAGGTGGTCTTCTTGACCTGCCCACCGGCGCTTACGGTGAGCACCCCTGCCTTGTCGTCGGCTTGGCTTGGGATGGCGAGCAAGCCAACCAGAGGCCGGGCTTGTCCTCGGTGCCAGCCTACCCCCTGGGCTGGGTCTTCGACTTCCGGCAGGCTACCCACTGCCAGCACGGCCGCAGACCCATCTTCCCCCACCGCCAACAGCGCGCCGCCCCGGGGCACCTGCACGGCCCAGCGCACGGCCCCTCGGCCCCAGGTCTTGGGTTTGACCCCGGCGGGCAGACGCGCCAGCCGGCCCGCGGCGTCGGCCACCACCCAAACCGGGCCGGTGGCTTGGGCTTGGCTCCCCAGGCGCGTGCGCCGTGGATCGCCGTAGCGGGCTTTGAGTTCGCGCAGTTCCGCGGCTACGGCTTGGCGCAGGGCCGCGGGTGAGGCCAGCAATTTTTCCAATTCGCGAATGCGCTTCTTGACGGTCCGGTGCTCGTCTTCCAACTTTTTGCGCTCTAACGCGGCTAAGCGCCGGAGCGGCATGTCCAGAATGGCCTGCGCTTGGGCTTCGCTGAACTTGAAACGCTTGCGCAGGTTGGCGCGCGCGGTGTCGACGCGGCGTGAGCGGCGAATGATGGCGATGACCTCGTCCAGGTGCTGCAAGGCCCGCAGCAACCCTTCGAGGATGTGCTGGCGTTGCCGAAGTTGGGCAAGTTCGTGCTCGCTGCGCCGGCGGACGACCTCCAGCCGGTGCTCCAAATAGACCCGCAGCAGTTGCTTGAGCGACAACACCCGGGGCGTGGCGTCCACCAGGGCCAGCAGGATGATGCTGTAGGTGATTTCCAGCGCGGTGTGCCGAAAGACCTCGTCCAATACGGCTTGGGGATCCGCGCCTTTGGCCAGCACCAGCACGACCCGCATCCCGCGGCGGTCTGACTCGTCGCGCAGGTCGGCCAGGCCGTGCAGTTTGCCGTTGCGCACCAAAGCGGCCACTTGTTCGATCCAACGGGCTTTGTTGACGGTGTAAGGCAGTTCGGTGACCACCCACTGTTGGCGGCCACGGCCGGGGGTCTCCAAATGCACACGTCCGCGCACCCGAATGCGGCCCCGGCCGGTGCTGTAGGCGGCTCGCAAGCCATCGTCGCCTTGCGAATCCGCGACGATTTCGCCGCCGGTGGGAAAATCGGGTCCTGGAATGAAGCGCATCAGGTCGGCCAGCCCGACCTCGTCCAGCCGCTGCCAGTGCTCCAACATGTAGACCAGCGCGTCCACCACCTCGCCCAAGTTGTGCGGCGGGATGTTGGTGGCCATGCCTACCGCGATGCCCGTTGAGCCGTTGACCAGCAAATTGGGCAGCGCGGCTGGCAGCACGGTGGGCTCGTCCAGGCTGCCATCGAAGTTGGGGGCCCATTCGACAGTGGCTTTGCCCAGATCGCGCAGCAGTTCCAACGCAATAGGTGCGAGCCGTGCCTCGGTATAACGCATGGCCGCGGGCGGGTCCCCGTCCACCGAGCCGAAGTTGCCTTGCCCATCGACCAAGGGGTAACGCATGGAGAACGGCTGCGCCATGCGGGCCAGGGCCTCATACACGGCTTGGTCGCCGTGAGGATGATATTTGCCCAGTACCTCGCCCACGATGCGCGCGCTCTTGCGATGAGGCTTGTCAGGCGTCAGGCCCATTTGTTGCATGGCATACAGCAGCCGGCGTTGCACCGGCTTGAGGCCATCCCGGGCGTCGGGCAGGGCCCGGGCCACGATGACGCTCATGGCGTAATCCAAATAGGCCTGCTGCATTTCTTGAACGATGTCGATGGGGACCACGCGGGAAGTGGTTGGGGGCATGGGGTTCCCTCACGCAAAGGGTATCAGGCGGCCCACACGGCTTGATAGGCGGCGGCGAACAGGGCGGGCGTGCCGCCGGTGTGCCAAAACAGCACCCGGGTGTTTGGGGGAAAGGCATCCGCTCGGGCCAGGCCCAGCAGCCCGGCCAGGCCGCGGCCCGTGTAGACGGGGTCGACCAGCAAGCCCTCGCGGCGCGCGGCCAGGCGAATGGCCTCGGCCTCGGCCGCGGTGAACACCGCGTAGCCGGGCTCGGCCCAACGGTCGTAGACTTCGATGTCGGCCGCGCGCACGGTCGCGGGCAACCCCCACAAGGCCAACGCTTGGTTGGCCAGGTCAGCCACCCGCGCCGCCAGCACCGCGCGGGGTTCGTCCACGCTGATGCCGATGATGCGGCCCGTGAAGCCCAGGGCCCGCGCGCCGGCCACCAGCCCGGCTTGGGTACCGCCCGACGATGAGGCCAGCACGATGACCTCGGGCGGCGGGTGCATTTGGGCCAACAGTTCGGCCAGCGCGTCCGCGTACGCGGTCGCGCCCAATGCGTTGGAGCCGCCGTAAGGAATCAGGTACGGCCGACGACCTTGGTCGCGCAATTGGGCTACCGTGGCGTGCAACGCCTGATCGCGGTGCGCGCGGTCGGTCCACACCAAGCGCGCGCCAAAGAGCGCGTCCAGGGCCAGGTTGCCCCCGGCCTGGGCCGGTGTTTGGGGTTCGCCGGCCAACACCAACACCGCCTCCAGCCCCAATCGGGCCGCCGCGGCCGCGGTTTGTCGGCAGTGGTTCGATTGGGTCGCGCCCGCGGTCACCAGCACATCCGCGGCTTGGGCTTGCGCGTCGGCCAGCAGATATTCCAACTTGCGGGTCTTGTTGCCGCCGAAAGCCAAGCCGGTCAAGTCGTCGCGCTTGACCCACAAATCGAGCCTGGTGGGCAACGCCGCGGCCAGCCGAGGCAGTGGTTGCACCGGCGTAGGCCGAACGGCCAGGTTCAGGCGGGGCAATGCGTGCCAAGGGAGGGTCATGGCATTTCTCTCCGACTCAGGGCCACCACATGTACAGCAACGTCGGCGCCGGCCCCAGGGATTCGGGCCACTTCATGGCCGTGCTCAGCGAGATTCCCCCACCTGACCACACCCCGTTCAGCAGCGCGGCCAAGGGCGAGTAACCCGGGTAGTAGCGCACCACACGCGGCGGGCCTTCGATGTGCCCCATCTTCGCGGCTTTGGCGATGGCGTCGTCCTCATAGCCCAGCGCGTCGATGAGCCCCAGTTCGACCGCGTCCTCGGCCAGATAAACACGACCGTCGGCCAGTTCGCGCACCTTGTTCACTTCCATGTCTCGGCCTTTGGCCACCACTTGGATGAAATTGTCGTGAACTTCTTGCAGCATGTCCTCAAAATACGCGCGTTCTTCAGGCGTCATGGCGCGATACACGCTGCCCATGTCCTTGGCCTCGCCCGCGGTAATCACCTCGGCCTCCAAGCCGATCTTTTCCATGAGCCCTTGCGCGTTGAGAAAGACCGCGATCACGCCGATGGAGCCGGTCATGGTGTTGGGATTGGCGATGATGTAGTCTGCGGCCATGCTGATGTAATAACCACCCGAAGCCGCGACTTCGTCCATGTACACGATGAGGGGCTTGTCGACCTGGTTCAGCGCGTGATAGAGCCGATCGCTGGCCACCACGCTACCGCCGGGGGTGTTCACATGCAACACGATGGCCCGCACGTCGGGGTCATCTTCCAGTTGGCGCACCAGGGGGATGATGTCTGCGGCCGCGGCTTGGGTGTTCGCGGCCCAGGGCGAAGTTTGCCCTTCGCTCACAATAGGGCCGACCACCTGCACAATGGCCACCGTGGGCCCGCTGAAGGGGCCTGAGACATGTTCGCTGTACACCGAACTGGCCACGGGCGCGCCGGCCGAAGCGCTCATGCCGGCCAGCGCGCTCCCAGCGAAGCACGAAAACATCAGGATGCTCAGGCCGCATGCGGGCAGCAAAAAGCCTAAGGCCACGCCGATGAGGCTCCAGCGGGCCAAGCGGGCCGCGCCCCCGTCGGTGGACGGCGCGCGCGGCGGGGTCCGACGCGAGGATGTCGCCGGCTGCGGGGGCAGCGCGGAGTGAGTCATGCTCTTCCTCCCAGGCGAGGGGATAGGCGGCCGTGCGGGCCCGCGTTCATCTTATCACATTTCGCGGCTTTCGCCGATGGTGGCCGGTGATGGCGCGCGCAGCGCGTTTTTGGCTTCACCCAGCCCCATGCCGCGCCCCGAACCTGGACGGCTCGCGTGGGTGCGCCGCGGGGGCCGCGCCTGGCGCGGCCTTCGCATTGCCGCGCGCCGAGGCGATGCGAGTTTTGGTGAAGGGGGGCTTGGGCAGCCCTGCCCCAGTTAGGGGCGCTGTGACCCGCGCGGCAGGGCCGGAGCCCAGCCCCGCGAAGGCCGCGAATTCGCGAGGCCGCATCGCTCCGGCCCTGGGTCCTGGTATCCGAGACGCGCCACAACGGCCCGCCCGCGCGTCCAGTAGGGGTGCCTTGGCCGCGGCTCATTCCTCCAACAAGGGGATGATTTGGAAGCGCTCCACATCCACCAGCCCTTTGTCGGAGATGCGCAGTTCAGGAATGACCACCAGCGCCAGCAGACTGAGTTGCATGTTCGCGTCTTCCATGTCGCAGCCGCAGGCCCGAAAGCCTTCCAGCACACGGCGGGCTTTATCCGCGACCACTTCGGCCCGTTCCGTCGACATAAGGCCGGCGATGGGCAGTTCCACCAACCCGATGACCTGACCGTCTTTGACCACGACCTGACCGCCGCCGACTTCGGCCAATTTGTTCGCGGCCACGGCCATGCTTTCTTCGTCCGTGCCCACCACCAGCATGTGATGGCTGTCGTGGGCCACGGTTGAGGCTACCGCGCAGGGCTCGCGGAAGCCAAAGCCGTGCACCAACCCCATCTGCACTTGGCCCGTGCCCCGGTGGCGTTCCACCAGTGCAACCTTGGCGACATCGTAATCATAATTGGCCCGAACCTCGCCGGCCTCGATGGGCAGTTCCATGACCAAGTGCTTCGTGGGCGCTTGCCCCTCGACCACGCCGATGACATGGGCGCGCACCCGCCCCATGTACGCGGCCGTGGGGATGCGAAAATCGTCCGCGGTGAGCGGGCGGGCCAAGTGGACCGATTGCCGGGCCCAGTCGGGGTAGGTATAGGGCGGCAACTCCGCGACCCAGCGCCCGTTTTCGGCCAGCCAGCGTCCTTTGGCCATGACCCGCACCGCGCGGAAGGCCTTCAGGTCAGGCACCAGCAGAATGTCCGCGTAGCGGCCTGGCGCGATCAACCCCACATCCCGGCTCACGCCAAAGTGCTCAGCCGTGTTCAGCGTGGCCATTTGGATTGCGGTGATGGGCGGTACGCCATGGCGGATGGCTTCCCGCACGACCCGATCCATGTGGCCCTCGTGCACCAACGTGCCCGCGTGACAGTCATCGGTGCACAGCAAGAAGTGCCGCGGATCCAGCCCGTGCTCGGTGATGGCAGGCACTTGGGCGGCCACATCGCGCCAGCCCGAGCCCAAGCGCAGCATGGCCTTCATGCCTTGGCGCACGCGCGCGATCGCGTCTTCCGCGCGCGTGCCTTCGTGATCGTCCTCGGGCCCGCCGGCCACATAGCCGTGGAAGGGCAAGCCCAAGTCGAGACTGGCGTAGTGCCCGCCAATGACCTTGCCTGCGGCCGCGGTCGCGGCCATTTCGTCCAACATCTTGCTGTCGCCGTTGAACACGCCCGGAAAGTTCATCATCTCGCCCAGGCCAATGATGCCTTCCCACTGCATGGCCTCGGCCACGTCGTCGGGCGTGATGGTCGCGCCCGCGGTCTCCAGCCCCGGCGCGGAGGGGACGCACGAAGGTACCTGCACCCACACATGGATGGGTTGCACTTGGGCCTCGTCCACCATCAGCCGCACGCCCTTGAGACCGAACACATTGGCGATCTCATGGGGATCCACGAACATGCCCGTGGTACCCCAAGGCACCACGGCCCGCACGAATTCGGTGACCGTGACCATGCCCGATTCGATGTGCATGTGGGCATCCAACAAGCCGGGCACCAAATACATGCCTTGGGCGTCGACGACCTGGGTGTGCTCGCCGATGGTGTGCGACGCGTCGGGCCCGACGAACGCGATGCGTTCGCCTTTGATGGCGATATCGGTGCCGGGCAAAATCTCGCCCGACTGCACGCTCACCCAGCGCCCGTTGCGGATGACGATGTCCGCGGGTGCACGGCCCATGGCTACGTCCACTAAGGCTTTACGCCACGCGCTCCAGGGGTGCATTGGTTCTTCCTCCTTGGGGGATGGGCTCCGCGCGGGCCAGGGCCCGCCGCGGGCGGGTGATGTTGTTTCTACTTTAGAGCCGCGCGACCCCGTTGTCAAGGGGCCAGGGCGCGAACTCCCAAGGGCGGAATGCGGCCATGCCCGCGCTCACCGTGGCCGCTGATGCGCGCGCCATCCGCCTGCCAATGCTGCCAGCGCTGCTCCGCGTTGGTCGGGGTAGACGAACGCGTCCCATTGGTCGCGCGCGGCCCGTTGCGCGTCCTCGGGCGCGACCATGGCCCAGCCTTGGAGCGCCGCGACCGCGGCCTCTTGCCGTGGCCCGACCGCGGGCACCGCGTGCGCGGCTTGCCACAACGCAGCCCATGGCGCGCGGTCCGGGTATGCCTCCCGCCAGAGCCGTGCGATTTCAGCCAACGCTTGGCCCCGATAGCGCGGCTCGGGGATGGCGCGGGCTTGTTCCAAGCCCTGGTGCAGTGTTTCAGGCTCGGGCCACGCGCGCAGCAAATGCTGCAGCAACACGACCTGCTGCCATGGTGCAGGCTCGCGCGCGGCCCAGTCCATGCCGTAGAGCCAACCTTGGGCCGCGTCGTGCGTCGCGCCCAAACACCGTAGCGCGCGCACCCACATGGCCGCCAAGGGCGCGAAGAAGCGGGGGTAACCGATCTCCGCGATGAGGGGCCACAAGGCCACCAAAGCCGCGATCGCGCCTAAGGCTTCATACGCGGGAAGGGCCGCGCGTAGCACTCGGGCTCGGTCGTCCATATAACCTAACCGCTCGGCTTCGGCCACGGCCTGCTCCAGCAGCGGGGTGGCGTGGTCGCGCGCGGCAACTGCAATCCACGCGCGCGCGGCCCAGGCCAAGGCCTCGCCACGATAAGGCCCAACCGGCACTTCTTGCGCGGCGCGCGCGGCCTCGGCCGCGGCCTCGTGATTCGCGGTCAGCCGGGCCAAGATCGCCCAGGCTTGCGCTCGGCTATAGGCGTCGGTCATGCGGCGCGCGCGGGCCCAAAGGTCTTCCACCAGCGGCCGCGCGCGCGTGTCGTGCAATGTGGCTGCGGCTTCGCGCAGGGCCAGGGCCACAAAGGGGTCGTCCCATTGGAGCAGCGCGCCGCGCAAGGCCGTGAACGGCGCGGGCGCGTTAGGCCAGCGTTGTGCGGCCACCAGCCAGGCCAGCCAGAGGCGCACCTGGGCCCAAGGGTCGTCCTCCGCGGCGGGGCGCGGGGCGTGGCGGAGCATGTCGGGCTGGTCGACCGAAGCCGCCGCGCGCAGCAGCGTGGCCCACGCGTCAGGGCCGGCCGTGGGGTCGGTGATGGTCTGGGCCGCGCGTTGGCCGAGCGCCAACCACGCGCGCGCCAACCCTGGCGTGGGGCTCAATTCCGCCCCGCGCGCGGCCAGGGGCACGATTTGGCCCGCGGGGAGCCCTTGGTCCAGCCGTTGTCGCGCGGCGTGAAGTGCGCGCGTGACCCCAGGCGCGCCTTCGAGGGCCCACGCGGCCTCCGCGGCGTGCAGCAGGCCCGCGACCTGGCGAGGCGTGGGGCCCAGGGGTGGTTCCGTGATGAAGGCATCCAGCGCGTGCAGCAGCCAAGACAGGGTTGTCATGCGCATACTCCTATGGGCAGGGCCTTCAGCATAGCAGATGGCCGGGGGGTTGTCAAACCAGGCCGCGCAACGGGCGTGGTGGCCGGCGCGGGGGCAAAGCGCCCGCGCTTTAACAAAAGACTGATATTTTGTTTACGCGTCTCTTACAGCCAAAGCCTACTTTATCAAGTGAAGCCACGGGGCAAAATCTGGTACCAACCTGAAACCAAAGGAGGCAAAGATGAGCCTGATGTATTACGATCCCTTCCGCCGGATGCAGCGGCTGATGAATTTGCTGAGCGGGCTGGTGCCCGAGGAGGTGGGCGTGACCGACGCGCGGCAGACCGCGGCGCTGAGCGTGCCCATGAATGTGATCGCGGAAGAGGACGCGTTCGTCATCACCGCTTGGGTGCCGGGGTTGGATGTGGACGATTTGCGCATTGAGGTGGTGGACGATACGGTTACCATCGAGGGCGAGTTCCCGGCTTTGGAAGAGGACGAGAACCGGCAGATCCTGTTGCAGGAGATCCCCTTTGGGCGCTTCAAGCGGGTGATCACGCTGCCCACCACGTTGGAGGCTGGCGAGGCTGAGGCCGAATTGCGCAATGGCGTGTTGACCCTGCGCATTCCCAAGGCCGAGGCGTTGCGGCCCAAGACCATCAAGATCAAGGCCGCCAAATAAGCATCAGCACGCGGCTCACCTCATGAGCATCCAGGACCGCGTCCGTGGGGGCGCGGTCCGTTTCTTTTTGGTGCGGAACGCGCGAGCGCGCGGCCCCGGCCGTCCGCGGAGCCGTCCCGCGGTACAATTCCGACGCGGAGGTGGATCTTCGATGGCTGCCTTAACTCCTGAACAGCGCCGAGCCCTATTGGCTTATTTGGGCCAATTCGTGACCGAGCACAAGAAGCGCCGCATGCGCGCGGTATTGCCCTGGCGCACCCGGCACGTGGCTTTGGTGTTGGAGGACATCTATCAGCCTCAGAACGCCAGTGCCACGCTGCGCACCGCGGAGATCTTGGGCGTGCTCGACATCTACATCGTTGAGAACCGCAACTCGTATCGCCTCAACCCCGACGTCACCTTGGGGGCCAACAAGTGGGTCAATTTGCACCGCTTTCGGCAGCGAGACGAGGACAACACGGCCCGCGCGTTGGCCGAACTGCGACGGCGAGGCTACACCCTGGTGGCCACATCGCCCCATCGCGAGGGGTATACGCCCGAAGATATCCCGTTGGAACAGCCGTTGGCCTTTTGGTTCGGCAATGAGTTGGAGGGGCTCAGCCAGCAGGCCTTGGACGCGGCTGACCTGTATGTGCGCTTGCCCATGTTCGGCTTCACCGAGAGTTACAACATCTCGGTCAGCGTGGCCATTACGTTGTACACGGTGATACGCCGCTTGCATCAGGCAGACCACATCCCTTGGCGGCTGAGCCCCGAAGAGCAAGAAGAAGTGCTGCTCACCTGGTACCGGCGGGTCATCGGCTCCAAGGTGCAGCACATTGAGAAGGACTTTTGGCGCCGTCAGGCTCGCGGGCGCGCCGCGAGCCCATAGTCAGGACTCGCGGCGCGCTATTTGCGCGTCAGCCGATAGATCACCCCCGCGCCATAATCGGCCAAATAGATCTCGCCTTGCTCATCCAGGCCGAAGGTCGAGATGTGGAAGGGCGTTTCCCACAGCAAGCGGCTTTCCCAGCCTTGGTCCGTGGCCCGCAGGCCCCAGATCCGGCCAGTGCAAAAGTCCCCATACAAGTAGATGCCGTCCAATTCAGGAAGTTCACGGCCGCGATACACCTCGCCGCCGGTGATCGAGCAGCCCAGGTCGTGGCCATATTCCGCCACCGGAAAGATCAGCGTCACGCCGGGGGGTGGCGTGTCCTCATAGGGGTGCGAACCTTCGTAATAGTCCCAGCCAAAGTTGGCGCCACCGCCTGCGCCCGCGGGCCAGAAGTTCACCTCTTCCCACAGATTCTGCCCCACATCGGCGATGTAGAGGTCGCCAGTCTCGCGGTCGAACGCATAACGCCAAGGGTTGCGCAGGCCCCAGGCCCAAATTTCCGCGCGTCCGCCCTGGCCATCGGCAAAGGGGTTGTCGGGGGGAATGCCATACCGCGGGCCTGCGTCCACATCCAGGCGCAGCATTTTGCCCAACAAGGTGTTCAAGTTCTGGGCCCGGTCTTCGGGGTCGCCTGCCGCGCCGCCGTCGCCCAGGCCGATGTAGAGATAACCATCAGGCCCGAAGGCCAAGTGGCCGCCGTTGTGGTTGCCATAGGGTTGTTCCACACGCAGCAGGATCTCCTCGGTGGTTGGGTCGCCGTGGTTGCTGGTGGGCGGGTCAACGCGATAGCGGGCAACCACCGTGTCGCCGTTGTGATCCGTGTAGTTGAGGAAGAACACCCCATTTTGGGCAAACTGCGGGTGAAAGGCCAGGCCCAACAGCCCTTGTTCAGATTCGCGGTTGCCCACGCGGTCGCGCAGATCCAAAAACGGCTCGGGCAGGCGCTGGCCGTTTTGCACAATCCATATCACGCCGGGTTGTTCGAGCACGAACACCCGTTGGGTCCCGTCCATGGGCGCGACGATGGATGTGGGCTGGCGAAAGCCCTCGGCAAAGGGCTGCCATACCAGCGCGTCTGGGTCGGGCCAGGCGGGCGCCTGCGTGGGCTGGGCGGCTGGAGTGGCGGAGGGCGTGATCGCCGTCGCCGCGGCGGGGGCTGTGGGGGCCTCGGGCGTGGGTTGGGCGGTGTGGGTCACAGAGGGCAGGGTGGGCGTTGGCGCAAGGGAGGCCTGTCCCCCGCAAGCGGCCAAAGCCCAGCCGAACAGCACCCAGACCCCAAGCAGGGGGCGAAGACGAAGGCGCGTCATGCGTCACTCCTGCGAGGACGAGGATGGCTTCACGCGTCCCGTCACCGTAGACCGTGCCTGCAAGGCTTGCCGATACTCTTCGACCACGTCTTTGGGGGCCAATTCTAAAAAGAGGCCCACGCCGATCATGAGCACTACCGCGTCGTCCAACGGCGTAGGGATGAGGTCGGGCACGATGAAGTAGATCAGCGCGGCGATGGGCAAGATCTTGAGGTACCACGGCACGCGCGAATCGGCCAGCAGGCGCAGGGTCAGGCGGATGTGATCTAAGCCTGGCCGAAACTTGCGCCGGTCGGAACTGCGTTTGGGCAACAGGTTCATGCTCGGTCCTCCAACACTTCCACCGCGGGCAGGGGCTCGCCGGCCAGCAACTTGAGCGTAGCCCCGCCGCCGGTGGAGATGTGGTCGATGCGGTCGGCCAGGCCGGACTGGTGCAGCGCGGCCACGGAATCACCGCCGCCGACCAGGGAGAAGCCGGGGCTTTCGGCCACCAAGCGGGCCACCGCGAAGGTGCCCTGGGCAAAGGGCGGCAATTCGAACACGCCCATGGGGCCGTTCCAGATGATGGACCCCGCGGTGCGAAGGTGCGGCGCGAAGCGTTCCACGGTCGCGGGGCCGATGTCCAGGGCCATCCAACCGTCGGGCACGCCCTCGGCCACGGTAACCCGCTGCGTGCGCGCGTCCGCGGCCAAGCGGTCCGCGACGATGAGATCCTCAGGCAGCACAATCTTGTCGCCGTAGGTCTCCAGCAGCGCGATGGCTGTCTCGCGCGCCTGAACTTCGACCAGGCTTTTCGCCATGCGGTAGCCTTGGGCGGCCAAGAAGGTGTTGGCCATGCCGCCGCCGATGAGCAGCCGGTCCGCCCGTGGCAGCAAGTTGTGCAGCACTTTGATCTTGTCGCTGATCTTCGCGCCGCCCAAGAGGGTGACCAACGGCCGGGCTGGGGCTTCTAAAAGGCGGGTGATGGTGTCTACCTCTTTGGCCAGGAGGAACCCGGCCACCGCGGGCAGGTAGCGCGCCACACCAACGGTGGACGCGTGCATCCGGTGGGCTGTGCCAAACGCGTCGTTGACGAAGATGTGGGCCAAGCCGGCCAAGCGCTGGGCAAAGTCGGGGTCATTGCGGGTTTCGCCAGGATCGAAGCGGGTGTTCTCGAGCAGCAGCACTTGGCCAGGACGCAGCGCGGCGGCCTTGGCTTGGGCGTCGGGCCCCGCGGGGTCGGTCGCGAACGCTACCTCGCGGCCCAGGAGCGCGGTCAACGGCTCTACGACTGGGCGCAGCGAAAACGCGGGGTCGGGTCGCCCCTTAGGCCGTCCCAAGTGGGAGGCCAACACCAAAGCCGCGCCGTGTTCCAGCAGGTAGTTCAGTGTCGGCAGGGTGGCGCGGATGCGCGTGTCGTCGGTCACATGGCCGTCTTGGATGGGCACGTTGAAGTCCACGCGCACCAGAACGGTGCGGCCGGCAACCGAAATGTCACGAACGGTTTTCTTGCGAAACATGGCGCACTCTCCGGTGGGTGTCGAACCAGGCTCGGGCGGGTGTGGATGGAAATAGTATACCAGCCGCGCGTCCGCGCGCCGCGTGGGGTGGGGTGTGTGGTTCGCGCGGCCGTGCTTCATGCCCGCAGCACGGCCGCGAACGCGTCGATGGCGGCCGCGATGTGTTCATCCTCGATGCCGTAGTGGGTGACCAAACGCAACCGCCGCGGTCCAACCGGGTGCACGCGCACGCCCTGGTGGGCCAACGCGCGAGCCAGTTGCGCCGCGGTGCGGGGTGGCTCCAGATCCACATACACCATATTGGTGTGCACGCGCGCCAGGTCCACGCGCAGGCCGGGCATGGTGGCCAAGGCCTCGGCCAAGCGTCGAGCGCGGGCGTGGTCATCGGCCAAGCGGTCGACCATTTGCGTCAGCGCGACAATGCCCGCGGCCGCGATGATGCCGGCTTGGCGCATACCGCCGCCCAACACCTTACGCGCGCGCCGCGCTTCGGCGATGAAATCCGCGGGGCCCAGCAGCAGCGAGCCGATGGGCGCGCTGAGGCCTTTGCTCAGGCACACCATGACCGTGTCGGCCGTAGCGGCGATCTCGCGCGCGGGCACCCCCAGCGCGACCGCGGCGTTGAACAGCCGCGCGCCGTCCATGTGCACGCGCAAACCGTGGCGGTCGGCCCGTTCCCGCAGTGCGCGCAGGTAGGGCAAGCCCAGCGCGGCGCCATAACGGCGGTTGTGGGTGTTTTCGATGGCAATTAAGCGGGTGCGGGGGAAGTGGATGTTCTCAGGGCGAATCGCGGCCTCAACCTCGTCCAAATCCAACGTGCCGTCGTCTTGATTGGTCACCACGCGCGGTTGCACGCCGGCCAGGGCGGCCATGCCGCCTTGCTCGTACAGGTACATATGGGCCAAATGTCCGACGATGACCTCGTCGCCTCGGCCGCAGTGGGCCAGCACCGCGGCCAGATTCCCCTGGGTGCCCGAAGTCACCAACAGCGCGGCTTCCTTGCCCAGCATGGCCGCCGCCAGCGCTTCCAGACGGTTGACGGTGGGATCTTCGCCATAAACATCGTCGCCCACTTCGGCCTCATACATGGCGCGACGCATGGCGGGCGTTGGTTGCGTGACCGTATCACTGCGTAAATCGATCATCCTTCACCTCGATGATGGGGAAAGGCTGGGCGGGCGGCGGAGCGCAAGGCCGGATGTTGCATCAGCCACCGGATGACCTGCCAAGTGCCCTCGCCGTAGCCGCTGCGTTGGGCCGCGGCCCGCATCGCGGCCAATGTGGGGTCGTGGGGCTGCGTCCAGCGGGCCACCAAACGCGCGGCACGCTCAGGATGGGGCTCGTAGACCCCCGCGCCCAACTGGGTCACAAACGCGGGATTGCGCGCCTCTTGGCCGGGCAAGTGGCCGGTGAGAATCATGGGAAGCCCGACGGCCAAGGCTTCGGCAATGGTGCTGGGGCCGGCTTTGGTGAGCAGCACGTCGGCCGCGTGCATCCAGCGGGGCATGTCGTGCACGAACCCCAGCACGCGCACCGGGAGCGGCCATGATTGCGCGGCCAAACGCTGGCGCAGGGCCGCGTTGCGGCCGGTGATGATCACCATTTGGACATGCGTTGCGTGGCGCGCGATGGCGTGGGCCAGTTGCTCCAATCGGCCGGTTCCTTCCGCGCCGCTGACCAGCAGCACCATCGGCCGGTCGGGTTGCAGCCCCATCTCGCGGCGCAGCCCGGCCCGATCGGCAGGCGGTTCCAAAAAAGCCGGGTGCACGGGCAGCCCCACGCGCACGCGCCGCGCGGCAGGAACGCCCCAACGGGCCAGGCGCGCGTCCACGGGCTCGGAGGGTACCAGATAGGCTTCCAGGGGCGCGTCGTGGGTCAGCCAACTGGCGTGGGCGGTGCCCAAGTCGGTGATGAGCACCACGAAGGGGACTTGGTAGCGCTGGGCCAAGCGCGCCAAATCGCGATTGAGGATGGGGTAGTCGGAGAGCAGCAGTGCCGGGGGACCGAGTTGATCCCACATGCGGGGCAGGGTGCGGGCCAGCAGGGGAGCGCCGAGGCGGCTCAGAAAGGCGGCGCGGCGCTTTCCGTCGGTGGCGGCATACAGCACAGCCCACAGCCAGCCGCGACCGCGTAAGAGCCAGGGGTAGAGGCGATCGAAGAAGCGGAAGGGCGGCGGGGTGTAGCGCAACACATCCACCAGGCGCACGACCAGGTGGGGGTGCCGACGAGCGAACCCGGCTTGCAACGCGCGCGCTACGCTGCGATGGCCGCCGCCGGCGTTGGCAAAGGTGATGTCAATGCGTATAGCCATTGAATTCGTCCTGCTGGGTGAACGCCTATTCCGCACCGGTGCAAGGCAACGCCAT
The DNA here is from genome assembly GCA_964446575.1 of uncultured Anaerolineaceae bacterium. Taxonomy (GTDB): domain Bacteria; phylum Chloroflexota; class Anaerolineae; order Anaerolineales; family DRMV01; genus JAADEN01. Next base: position 65,128 of record CAYUOX010000052.1, read on the forward strand.
TGTACCATCCACACCCCACGACCCAGGGCCGCGCGTGGTATACTGCCTGGGCGCTGTCGCGCATCCAGCGCGGCGGGGGGCCACGGCCAAGGTGCCGCGCGAACCGCCGCGCCTGCTCGTAGGGGCGCCCGTCACACCCCAGGGCCGCGCGGCCGTGAATGTGGCCCGCGTGGCCTTCTGTCAGGAGAAGTGCACGTATGCCTCAACCCGCGTTGGATCCGCGCGCCCTCAAAGGGCTCATTTTAGACATGGACGGCGTGCTATGGCGCGGCTCGCAGCCGTTGGGCGATTTGCCCGCTTTGTTTCGCACGCTGGAGGCCTTGGGCTTACGTTGGGTGTTCGTGACCAACAATGCCACACGCTCTCCGCGTGATTATGTGGCCAAATTGGCCCGCTTCGGCGTGCCCGCGCGCGAAGAGCACATTCTCAACGCCGCGCTGGCCGCGGTGGCCGCGCTCAAGTCGCGGTGGCCCACCGGCGCTGCAACGGTGCATGTGCTGGGCGAAGGACCGTTGCACGCGATGTTGCGCGCCGCGGGCTTTCGGGTGACCACCGAACCCGAGGCCGATGCCGTGGTCGCAGCCCTGGACCGTACCTGCACCTATGCCAAATTAGAGCGGGCCGCGTACGCCATCCGCGGGGGCGCGTGGTTCATTGGCACCAATCCTGATCGCTCCTATCCGACCCCGCAAGGGCTGGCCCCAGGCGCGGGCGCGTTGCTGGCGGCTTTAGAGGCCGCGACCGATGTCGCGCCTACCGTGGTGGGCAAGCCCGAGCCATGGCTCTTTCGCCTGGCCTTGGAGCGTTTGCAAGCCTCTCCGGAGCAAGTGCTGGTGGTGGGCGATCGCCTGGAAACGGACATTTTAGGCGCCCAACGGTTGGGCTTGCCCGCGGCCTTAGTGCTCAGCGGGGTGACCACGCGCGCCCAGGCTGAAGCCTGGCAACCGCCCCCCCATTTGGTGGCCCCCGACTTTACCGCGGTGGTGGCCTGGTTGGCGCGCAAACGCGGGGCCGGTCACGAACTCGTCCCTGAGCCGCCCGCGGTGGCTTGAGCCCCGCGGCTCACGGGGATTCGTCGTCCCCGGGCGGGCGAAACGGCACTTGGGGGTCCCACAGCACTTCGCGCTCTTTGCCGCCGGCCTTGGGTGGGCCGACCACGCCGGCCTGCTCCAGTTGCTCCATGATGCGGGCCGCGCGCGGATAGCCAATGCGCAAACGTCGCTGGATGAGGGACGTGTTGGCGCGGCCGGTCTGGATGACAATGGCCGCGGCCCGCTCCAGCAGCGGGTCCCATCGGGGACCCGCGTGTTGCGCGCGCAGCACGGCATCCCAGGGGGCGGCATCCGCGGCCGCGGTGCTCGTTGGCTCTTCGCCGCGGGCCTGTTGCCAAAAGTCCACCACGCGCTGCACTTCGTCGTCGTCGACCCAGACGCCCTGGGCGCGGATGGGCGCGGGGGCGTCCGGCGGCGCGAAGAGCATATCCCCACGGCCCAGCAGGTGCTCCGCGCCGGGCGCGTCCAGAATCACCCGGCTGTCGACGGCCGAGGCCACGGCAAAGGCCAGTCGCGCGGGGAAGTTGGCTTTGATGAGCCCAGTCACCACGTCGGTGCTGGGGCGCTGGGTGGCGACCATGAGATGGATGCCTGTGGCTCGCGCCATTTGGGCCAAGCGCACCAACGCGGTTTCGGTGCTCTCCGGGGCCTGCATCATCAGGTCCGCCAATTCGTCGATGATGACCACGATATAGGGCAGGGTGGGTTGCCCGCGGCGGGCTTGCTTGCGGTTGTATGAGCCGATATGCCGCGAGCGCGTCTTTTCGAAGAGGGTGTAGCGCCGCTGCATTTCGCCTACCACCCATTGCAGCGCGGCCTGAATGCGCTCCAACTCGGTCTCGACCCGGCCCAGCAAATGCGGCAGCCCCGCGAACCGGGCCAGTTCCACCCGTTTGGGGTCCAGCAAGATCAAGCGCAGGTCTTCGGGCGTGTTGTTGAGCACCAGGTTCAACGTCATGGCCCGCAGGAACACCGATTTGCCCGAGCCCGTGGTGCCTGCGATGAGCAGGTGGGGCATGGCGGCCAGGTCAGCCACCAAGGGCGCGCCCGAGACATCGCGGCCCAAGGCCAGCGCCAACGGCGCGTTGAGGCGGGCAAAGGCTTCGCTTTCCAACAGGGGCCGCAGGCGCACCAGCGTGGCCCGCGTGTTGGGCACTTCGATGCCGATATAAGGCCGGCCGGGCACCGGGGCTTGGATGCGCAATCGGTCGGTGGCCAAAGCCAAGGCCAGATCTCGGCGCAGGCCCACGATTTGCGCGACCCGCACTTTTTGCCGCGCGCCACCCTCGCCGTTCCCGGGCTTTTCGATGTAGCCCGGCTCCAGCGCGTATTGGATCACCGTTGGGCCCACCTGCACGCCCACCACCTTGGCCGGGATGTCAAACTCTTGCAAGGTCTTTTCGATCAAAGCCGCGGTCAGGTGGATGTGCTTTTCGTCGGCCCGGCGGGCCCGTTCGGCCTTGAGCAGCGTCAGGGGCGGCAGACGCTCGTCGCGGGGGCGTTGCACCGGCGTGGGGGACGGCTCCGCTTTGGCCGGGCGGCGGGTTTTGAGCCGTGCTTTCAATTCCGCGGGAACGGTCACTTTGCCGCGTCCCTGGCGCTCGCGCGCGGGCGTGGCGGGGTTGCGCGGTTCGGCCGCCGCGCGCGACGGCTCGGGGCTGATCGCGACGGTGCCCGGTCGGGCCGCGGGGGCCATGCGTTCGGCCCAGGCCAGCAAGCGCGCGGTCAAGGCTTGCACCCAGCCTAAGCCCACGGCCACAGCCACGACCACCACCGCGGGGAGCAACCCACGCCACAACGGGGCTGGGCCTAAGGCCAACAGAATCTCCGCCAGGCCCCAGCCCAGCGCGCCGCCGTCCAGCCCCTGGTCGACCCGCTCGAGGCTGTGCCCGCCGCGCAAACTCAGCCAGGCCAAATATGCCGCGACCGCGAGTTCCCACGCCAGCACTCGCGACCAGCGGACGCGCACCTTGCGTTGCCCAGCCCAAAAGAGCACGCCCAGGCCGGCCAATCCCAACGCCACAGGCACGAGCACGCTGCCCCAGCCCAGGGCCCGGCGCAGCAGCACCACCCACGCATAGAGCAGCCAACCCTGTTGCGGTGGGGTGGCTTGGCCCCGCGGGAACTGCACCAGCCCTACCGCGGTGCTGGCTGCCCACGCCAGCAAGGCCAACCCCGTGGCATGGCCTACGATCCAGCGCCCCCGTCGCGGTCGCGGGGCCGCGGGCGGGTCTGTCGTAGGGGTGTCCAGCGGTTCCAGCAAGGGCAGTGTTGGTGGGTTTGCAGATGAGGAGGCGTGGCTCATGGGTCGTTTGGCAATCTCGAGCAACGGCGCGGCTTTCCTTTGAGTATAGCACATTCCGCTCCCTTCACGGTTCCTTCACAGCCTGTGCACAAATCCTTTACACCCCCGTCCTATCCTGACCAGTGCATGAGGACATGCCAACCCTCATGGCACTTCAGGAGGTAAACCATGAAAACCATCGTGCAATCCAAGCGCGTGTTGTTCATCGTTGGGTCGCTTTTGGCTTTGCTGGCCTTAGCGGCCTGCAGTGGAACGGCTTCCGCCGCGGCAGCCCCCGCGGACGTGGCCCAACCGGAGGCGTCCACCTTGACCACAGACGGGCTGACCGAGGACGAGATCGAAGGCCTGCGCTACATGCGGGAAGAGGAGAAACTGGCCCGCGATGTGTATTTGACCCTGTACGAGACTTGGGGCCAAGCCATCTTCCAGAACATCGCGTCCAGTGAGCAGCAGCATATGGATATGGTGCTCACATTGCTGAACACCTATGGCATCGAAGACCCAGCCGCGGGCAACGATGTGGGCGAATTCACCAATCCGGAGTTGCAGGCGCTGTATGACCAACTGGTGGCCCAGGGGCGCCAATCGCTGGCCGACGCGCTGAAGGTCGGGGCAGCCATCGAAGAGATCGACATCTTGGACTTGCAAGCGCGGTTGGCGCAAACCGACCGGGCCGATATCCAAACGGTCTATGAGAACCTGATGCATGGATCAGAGAACCATCTGCGGGCCTTCGCGGGCACGTTGGAGCGCCAGACCGGCGAAGTGTACCAGCCCCAATATTTGAGCCCCGAGGCCTATGAGGCGATCTTGCAGGCCACGTCGGGCCAGAATGGCCAGGGACGTGGACGCGGCCGAGGCGCGGGCCAAGGCCAAGGATGGGGTCGGGTGCCTACCCCGTGACACGAGCGGACTTCTCCTCACCAGGGCCGTGAAGGCCCAGGGCGCGGGTCGAGCCCAAGGGCTCGGCCCGTGCGCTTTTCTGATTCGGCTGAGAACAGGGGCGTTTTTTCAGGCCCCGGCGTTCCAGGGCTGGAATTTTGAGCCGATAGCGTGCCTTTTCGGCCGCGATATGTTATACTTTGGGCAGATTATCCTTACGATGCCCGTGAGGCCGCGATCGATGACCATAGCCGAAGACGCCACCATCGCCGCGCGTTACCAGCGGGTTCGTGAACGAATGGCCCGCGCGGCTCGCCGGGCCGGACGCTCGCCCGACGAAGTGCGTTTGGTGGTCGTGGTCAAAGCGCAGCCCATCGAACGCATCCGTGCCGTGGTCGCGGCCGGCGCGCGCGATTTGGGCGAGAATTATCCTGAGCAGGCCCTGCCTAAAATGCAGGCCTTGGCCGAGGGACCCCCGTTGCGTTGGCACATGATTGGCCATTTGCAGCGCCGTAAGGCCAAAATCGTAGCCCAGCATTTCCACATGATGCACTCGCTGGACCGACTGGCCGTGGCCCAACGCCTCGACCGCTTATTAGCCCAGCAAAACCGCCGCCTGCCGGTTTTGTTAGAATTCAACGTGGGAGGCGAAGCGCAAAAATATGGTTGGCCAGCCTGGGACGAAGCCACCTGGCCCGCGCTGAGCGACGCGATCGCCCCTGTGTTGGAACTGCCTCACTTACAAGTCCAAGGCCTGATGACCATCCCGCCCTGGCGCGAAGACCCCGAATCCGTGCGGCCATTCTTCCGTCGTTTGCGTCGTTTAAGGGATTTCTTGGCCCGTCGCTTTCCCCACCACTCGTGGGAGCACTTGTCCATGGGGATGAGCCACGACTTTGAAGTTGCCATCGAAGAGGGGGCCACGTTCGTGCGCATCGGCAGCGCGATTTTAGGCCCGCGGCCTGGCTGATCCCCGGCTTTGGAGGGAGGTGTTTTATGGCCGCATTCGAACATCAATTGGTCTGGCAAGATGCGCCGGGCGGCGCGATGCGGGTCTATTCGCTGGAGGGGGACGATTTACGCGTGGGCCGCAGTTCGCGCTGCGACTTGGTGATCTTGCACCCCGAGGTCTCGCGTTTTCACGCGCGCCTCCTTTGGCGCGACGACACCTATTGGGTCGAGGATTTGTCCTCCACCAATGGGACTTGGCTGAACGGCCGGCGCTTGTCACCCCACGAACCCGTGGCCCTCCGGCCCGGTGACGTGCTGGGTTTGGGGCCCAACGTGTTGTTGCACTACCAAGTGCTGGAGCCTGGCGCCGAAGCCACGCGCGCGGTCGAGGCCTTCCCCGAGCCCCCGGTGCCCGCGCAGGACGAAGAAGAGGAGATGGACGAAGAAGCCATCTGGGGGCCAGCGCCGTGGGTGGCCGAAGCCCAAGCCCAAGACCAGGCTCAGGCCGAAGCCGAGGCCGAGGCCCCCGCCCAAGCCGAGGCCAAGGCCGATGAGGCCCCTGTGGCCGAAGCCCCGCCCGCGGCCGAGGCCCCACCCGCCCAGGCAGACGCGTCCGAGCCCGCGGACGCCGCGGCCGACGACCAGGTGCCGTGGGACCCAGCCGGTTTGTTCACCTCGGCCGAGGACGCGGACGCGACCGAGGCTGACGCTCCCGCGTCCGCGACACCCGACGCGGACCCGGACGCGGTGGCCGCGTGGGCCCAAGCCGCGGTTGCCGAAGCCGACGAGGAGGCCGAAGTCGATTGGCCGCCTCCGGATTGGACTGGCGACGGGTTGCCAGCCGCAGACGCGAGCGAAGTGCCCCCCGCGGAGGTCGCGGTCAGTGGCGCGGCTCCGCCTCCGCCGCGGGTCACGCCGCCGCCCCCCGCGCGCCTTGCACCGGATGACGCGGCTGCATCCCAGGCGCAGGCCGAGGTCGCGGCCCCAAGTGCGCCCTCGCGGGCGCGGTGGCGCTATTTGTTCGCGGGCTGCGCGCTGGGCGCGGTCCTGGCTGCGTGCAGCGCAACCGCGTTTTTGTGGTGGGTAGACACCAACCAACTTTGGTGCGACTTCTTCGGCTGGTTGCCTTATCTGGCCTGTCCGTAGGTTCGGCCGCTACCTGACATCATCCACGGGCGGTTGGGCAGGGCGCGTTCCCATGCTGGCTGCCAGCCGCCCGTTCATCAACGACTTTGCTTGGGAGGACCATCCATGCTCGCTTTGTTGTCGGTGTCGAACAAGCAGGGCCTGGCCGAGTTGGGCCGGGCCCTGGCCGCGTTGGGCTACACCTTAGTCGCCAGCGGCGGCACTGCCCAAGCCCTGCGCGCGGCCGGGCTCACTGTGCGTTCGGTGAGCGACATGACTGGCTTTCCTGAACTGCTGGACGGTCGGGTCAAAACCCTGCACCCGGCCGTGCACGCGGGCATCCTCGCTCGGCGCACTCCGGACGACCAGGAGGATTTGGCCCGCCATGGGCTGCAACCCATTGACGTGGTGGTGGTCAACCTCTACCCCTTCGCGGAGACGGTGCGCGCAGGCGATGTCACCCTCGAGACCGCGTTGGAGCACATCGACATCGGTGGCGTGGCCCTGTTGCGGGCCGCGGCGAAGAATTTCCCCCATGTGGTGGTGCTTAGCGACCCCGCGGATTACGCGTGGGTGGTGGATGCCCTCCGCGCGGGCACACTAACGTTGGAACAACGCCGCGCTTTGGCCCTCAAAGCCTTTCGCCTCACCGCGACGTATGACGCAACCATTGCCGCGTATTTGGCGCGGGGCCTGCCCGCGGAGGCGCCCTTGCCGGCGACATGGCCCGTGGGTTTGACCCAAGTCCAAACCCTGCGTTACGGCGAAAACCCTCACCAGCAGGCCGCGCGTTATCGCACCCCGCTGGAAGACGAGCCCTTTGCCCAATTGCACGGCAAGGCCATGTCGTACAACAACTGGCTGGATTTGGACGCCGCGTGGCGCGCGGCCCAGGACTTCCCCGTGCCTGCGGTGGTGATTGTCAAGCACGGCAACCCTTGTGGCATTGGTGTGGGCAACAGCGTCGCGGCCGCGTATCGCCGCGCGCTGGCGTCGGATCCGGTGTCCGCGTTTGGGTCGGTGATTGCGGTGCATGGCATCGTGGATCGGGCGGCCGCGGAAGCCATGCGCGATTTGTTCATCGAGGTATTGGTCGCGAACGATTTCACCCCTGACGCCCTGGAGGTGTTGCGGGCCAAATCGCGCCATGTGCGCTTGCTGCGGGCCGTGGCGCCGGCTGTGATGCGTCGCGAAGCCCGCACCACGGTGGCCGGCTGGTTGGTGCAAACCCCCGACGACGAGCCCGACGACGAAGCCGCTTGGCAGGTGGTCACCCGCCGCGAGCCCACGGCCGAGGAGCGCGCGGGATTGCGCTTCGCATGGCGCGCGGTCAAACATGTGCGTTCCAACGCCATTGTTTTGGCCCGCGTGGTCGAGGGCGATTGGGCTACGGTGGGCGTGGGCGCGGGCCAAATGAGCCGGGTGGACGCGGTGCACATGGCCGTGTACAAAGCCGGGACGCGCGCCCAAGGGGCTGTGCTGGCGTCCGATGCCTTTTTCCCCTTCCCCGATGGGGTGGCCTTGGCCGCCCAGCACGGTGTGACCGCGCTGATTCAGCCCGGTGGTTCGAAGCGCGACGCACAAGTCATCGCCGAGGCTGATCGCCTGGGCCTGGCCATGGTGTTCACGGGCCGGCGCCACTTCCGCCATTGAAGGCGCGCGGACGCGCGGCAAAGGATGCCACCATGTCCCACGATGTGGTTTACGACGCGGTGGTCGTTGGCTCGGGCTTTGGCGGCAGTGTCGCGGCCTTGCGCTTGGCTGAGCGTGGGCATTCGGTGCTGGTGCTGGAAAAAGGGCGCCGCTGGCGTGACCAAGATTTTCCGCGCAGCAACTTGGCGTTTTGGAAGGCCCTGTGGCTGCCCCGCCTGGGCGCGACGGGCATTCTGCAGATTTCGTGGCTCAACGGCTTGGTGGTGCTGCACGGGGTGGGCGTGGGCGGCGGCAGTTTGGGTTATGCCAACGTGCTGGAGGTGCCTTCGGCCGCGTTCTTCCGGCAACCGGGCTGGCCCGCGGGCATCGACTGGGAGGCTCGCCTGCGCCCCTTTTACGCGCGGGCCCGGCGCATGCTGGGCGTCGCGCGCAATCCGCACCTGGGCCCTGTTGATCAGATTCTGGCCCGCATCGCGGCCCAGCGCGGGTATGGCGAGACCTTTCGCGCGACAGACGTGGGGGTGTTCTTCGGCCCACCGGGGCAAGAGGTGCCGGACCCTTATTTCGGCGGCCAGGGTCCGCCGCGGCGTGGGTGCACGTTTTGCGGCCATTGCATGGTTGGCTGCCGCGAAAACGCCAAAAACACCTTGGTCAAGAACTATTTGTACCTGGCCGAGCAGGCTGGGGCGCGCATCGTGCCCGGCCGGGAGGTGGTGGCCATCGAGCCGCTGACGCGCCTCCGTGACGATGCCGCGCGTTACGCTGTTCACCATCGCGCGGCGTGGGGGTGGCGCCGCGGCCCGACGCAGGTCGTCTTGGCGCGGCGGGTGTATCTGGCGGCCGGGGTGTTGGGTACCCTGCGTTTGCTGTTTCGCAGCCGCGCGCTGGGCTTTCTGCCCAACCTCTCCCCGCGGCTGGGCGAGGGCGTGCGCACCAACTCGGAAGAACTCAACGGCGTCATGGTGCCCCACGACCTGGACGACGCGGACCAACCCGGCCTGGCCATCAATACCATCTTCCAAGCCGATGCCGTGACCCGCATCGAGCCCGTGCGCTATGCGTCGGGATCGGATTTGATGCGCTTTTTGGCCTTTCCGATCTTGCCGCGCGCCGACGCTTCGCGCGCGGCGCGCCTCAAAGCCGCGCTATGGGCCTTGCTGCGGCACCCCCGCGACGCATGGCGTCTCTATGTTCAGCCCGGATGGGCGCGGCGGGTGGTCATTTTGCTGGTGATGCAGACCGAAGAAAACCGCGTGCACCTGCGGTGGCGGCGGGGGCGTTTGTGGGTCGAGCCCGACGCGCAGGCGCCCGCACCGGTGGCGGTTGAAAGCGGGCACGCGGTGGCCCGCGCGTTGGCGCGCGCCTTGGGCGGCCGCGCCATGAGTAGCGTGGCCGAAGCGTTGGGCATCCCCATGACCGCCCACATTCTGGGTGGCGCGCCCTGGGGCGCGAATGCCGAACGCGGCGTCGTCGGGCCCGATGGGCAGGTCCATCATTACCCCGGCCTGTATATCGTGGATGGCAGCGTGGTTCCGGCCAACCCCGGGGTCAACCCCAGTTTGACCATCACCGCGCTGGCCGAGTATTTGCTGGCCCGCACGGCCTGAGGCGTTTTCCCCCTGGCTGATTGGCTCGCGTTACAGCCATTTAACCACAATGTCGCCGATGACATTGGCGGCTTCGTCGCCTCGATCCGCCGCGTTGGAGAGGTGGCGATAGACTTCGCGATATTTGAGCATGGTCACCACATCGTCCAGGCTTTGGGGGGACCGGAACAGGCGGGCCAGGGCTTTGCGGTATTCCCGTTCGACGCGGTTTTCCAAGGCTTTGGCCCGCACCGCGTGCTCGTTGGCGACCCGAGGGTGGTGCTCCAGGCGTTGCACCCCGCGCCACACTTCGCGGGCTGCCGCGTGGAGCAACTCGACCAAACGGCGCATGTCCTCGGTGGGCTGGATGCCAAAGATTTCCATTTCGTCGACCGTGGTCCAGGCATAGTCCAGCATGTCGTCAATGGTGAGGGAAAGGGCGAAGATGTCTTCGCGATCGAAGGGGGTGACGAAGGAGCGGTTGAGTTCGTCGATGAGGATGCGACGCACCTCGTCGGCCTCCTCTTCGACCTCCTTAATGCGCATAGCCAATTCCCGGCGCGGTTCGACCATGTAATGCTCCAGCATCCCCAGCCCTTGGGTGGTCAATTCAGCCTGGCGGATGAGCAGTTCGAGGAAGCGATTGGGGCGTTTGCGGCGGCGGAACCAGTTCATGCGGCTTGCTCCTGAGGCGGAATCAAGGTCAGGCGGACGGCCGTGCGACTGCGGTCGGTCAGCCGCGCGTGATGCGCGGGGCCATAGCCAGGAAACCAGGCGATGCGTTCGTGCGCGTCGCGCACGATGGGCCAGCGCGCGCGCTCGCTGAGGGGGATCTTGCGCTTGGTGAACGCGTCGCCCACGGTGGTGGTGTGGCCGGCGAGCCCCAAAGGCGCGAAGCGTTCACCGGGCCGCGGCGGCGCGACGGTCCAAGGCGGGGGCGCGGCCTCCGCGTCGATCCAGGCCATCCATGGGCCAGGGGGGCGTTCGGCCAGCGCGCGCCGGGCCGTCTCCGCGGGAAGCGGCTCGGTCGCGACCAATCTCCAGCCGTGGGCCAGCGGCAGTTGTTGGCCTGGCTGCAGGAGCCGGGGCTGCGCGTCGGGGGTTTGCGGCCATGGGCCTGGGGGATGGACACGCCCGCGCAGCACGAACAAGCCGTCGGGGCGGGTGAGCAAGCGCAAATCCCGAATCCACGGCCGCGGGCGGGGTGCCGCGCGTTGTCGGAACACCTTATCGGCTTCGACAATGTGCCGCCAGGCCGGTTCCCACCAAAAGGGTTGGTTCTGCAAATGCCGCGCGGCGCGGCGCAGCACCCGATAGCGCAACCCCGTGGGCAAGGCCGACCAAGCGGCCGCGTCCAAATGCACAAACTCGGGGGTGGCCCGCGTCACGGTGCGCGCCCACGCGTCGTCTTCCGCGGCGGCTAAGATGGCCGCATCCGCGGCCAGGGCCTGCGCGGTGCGGCCCAAGGTCTCGACAATGCGGGGGTTGATTTGGGCCAACAAGGGCAACACTTGGTGTCGCACCCGGTTGCGGGTGTAGCGCAGGTCGCGGTTGGTGGGATCGTGCTGCACGGGCAACCCATGCGCGCGCGCGTAATCTTGGACTTCGTGGCGGCGCACGGCCAGCAAGGGGCGCACCAGGGGGATGCGTGGATGCCAGGGCGTGGGCACGGTATACGGCTGCATGGCCCGCAGCCCTTCCACCCCCGCGCCGCGCAGCAAGCGCAAGAGCACGGTTTCGGCTTGGTCGTCCAGGGTGTGGCCCACGGCCACCGCGCCCGCGCCATGGGCCTCGGCGACGCGGAAGAGGAAGGCATACCGCTCGCGACGGGCCGCGTCTTCGAGGGAGATGCGCTCACGGCGGGCCCGCGCGCGCACTTCGGCCCGGCCGACTTCGACCGGCCAGCCTTGGGCGTGGGCCCAGGCTTGCACCGCGGTGGCTTGAGCCGCGCTTTCCGCGTGCAAGCCGTGGTCCAAGTGGGCAACGACGAGCCGGTAGCCCAGCCGGGCCAAGAGGTGGGCCAGGGCCAGGCTGTCCGCGCCGCCCGAAACGCCGACGACCACGGGCCGCGGGGCCGCAGGCAGCCAGGCTGCCTCTGCGATGAAGGCCTGCACCCGAGAGGGCAAGTCAGCGGCTGGCATGGCGTGACCTCCGGCCTTCATTGTACGCGAAAATTCGGCGCGCGGGTTGCTTACGCGAAAAGGCGCGGCCTACGCCGCGCCGCCAGCGAGTTCGACGATGGGGCCGCGGGTCGCGGCCACGGGTCATGAGAACGTGCCGGCCACTTCGGGCGGCATGATCTTGCCCTGCTTCACCAGCGTGCGCAAGCAGCGCGTGCACACGGTTTTGCGCACCCGACGGCCGTTTTCCCACAAAGTCACCCGCTGCAGGTTGGGCTTGAACTTGCGCGGGGTGGACTTTTTGGACCACGGCCGGTTGAGCCCGAATTGGGTGGTCTTGCCGCAAATTGCACACTTGGCCATATCCCTACCCTCTTTGTGCTAAAATAGAGGCCCGCTGCTTGAAGCGGACGCTTGCGCCAACAGCGCCACGCGTCAAAAAACGGCTCCCGGACCGTGGCCCGGAGCCGAGCGCCGTTTATCTTACCACAAAAGCCGACCCTTTTCAACGGTAGCGGGGTTTTAACTCCCGACCGGAGATCTTGTCCGGCCGGGCGCCTGCGCAGGAGGATTCGATGAGCGAGAGCCAGGACACGCGCACCCCTTATGGCCATATTCACGTTTCGCCCAAGGCCATTGCCACCATCGCCCATCAGGCGGTCTTACGCTCGTATGGCGTGGTGGGGCTGGCCCCCAAGAATCTGATGCAAGGCATTGCCCAAGTGCTCACGCGCGACCCCGCCCAAGGGGTGGATGTGCGCTACGACGACGATGGGGTGGAGATCGACTTGTACATTGTGGTCCAATATGGCACCAACATTCGAGCCGTCGCCAACAGCGCGGCCAATGTGGTGCGTTATCATGTGGAAAAAGCGCTGGGCCTGCCCGTGAAAGCGGTCAATGTGCATGTGCGCGGCCTGCGCATCAACGGCGACGCTTAGCCCTCTCGGAGTGCATCCCCTCGGTGTATGTAAGGAGCGTGTATGAGCCCTTGGACTTGGGAACCCAACCCCGAACGCCGGGCCGCGTGGCGTGAACGCCGAGCGGACGGCCAGATGCTCAAGGATTTGGTCGCCGCGGGCCTGGAATGGTTGCGCACCAACCAAGAAGTGGTCAACCGCCTCAACGTGTTCCCTGTGCCCGACGGCGACACGGGGACCAACATGGTGCTCACCATGCAAGCCGCCTGGGAGGAAATCGCCGCGCTGGGCGAGACCCACTTCGGCCAGATGGCCAAACGCGTGGCACGCGGCGCGCTGCTGGGCGCACGGGGCAACTCGGGCGTCATTTTGTCGCAGTTGTGGCGCGGCTTCGCGCGCGGGGTCGAGGCCGAAGCCGAACTCACGGCCGAGGCCTTTGTGCGTGGCTTGGCCGAAGCGCGTGACACAGCCTACAAAGGCGTGGTGCGTCCCGTCGAGGGCACCATCTTGACCGTGGCCAAAGACTTGGCCGCCGCAGCCGAAGAGGCGTTGGCCCAAGGCGTTACTTCCATGATCGAATTGCTGGAGCGGGTGGTGGCTGCTGCCCACGACTCGGTGGAGCGCACCCCCGACCTGTTGCCCGTGCTCAAGCAGGCCGGTGTGGTCGACTCGGGCGGTAAGGGGCTGTTTTTCCTCTTGGAAGGCATGTTGCGGCACATCGATGGCCGGCCCTTAGACCAAGCCGAGGTGCGACCTTTGCCCCTTTCGGCCCTCAACATCGCCGGCGCGGAAGAGATGGTCGAACCCGGTCAAGACTTCGAGGTCGTGGTCGATTTCGTGCCCAACGGCGATCTGGATTTGCGCGCGTTTTACGACCGCCTCGAAGAGATGGGGACCTCGATCCAGGTGGGCGAAGGCGATGGCATGTATCGGATGCACATCCATGTGCCCCTGGACAAGCGCTATGAGCCCATCGACTACATCATGACGTTGGGCACCATCACCAAGGTGCACATGGAAAACCTGATGGCCCAGGTGGGTGAAACGACTGCGGCAGCCCCCGAGGGGCCGGCCTACGAATTGGCCAATGTAGAGCCCGGCCAAATCGCGGTGGTGGCCGTGGCCCCCGGACCTGGCTTGGCCCGCGTGTTCGCCAGTTTGGGCGCGGCTGCCATTGTGGAGGGTGGGCAAACATCCAACCCCAGCACCCAAGACTTCTTACAGGCCTTGGACCCCTTGCCTACGGATAAGATCGTGCTGTTGCCGAACAACAAGAACATCCTCTTGGCCGCGCAACAGGTGCAGGAACTCACGGTGCGGGATGTGCGCGTGGTGCCCAGCCGCACTGTGCCCCAGGGGCTGGCCGCACTGTTGGCTTGGGACCCCGACGGCGATCTGGACGCGGTGGCCCAGGCCATGACCGAAGCCATGCGCGATGTGATCAGCGGCGAGATCACTGTGGCCACGCGCGATGTCACCTTGGACGGCGTGACCGTGCGCCAAGGCCAGTTCATCGGCATTGTGGATGGCAAATTGGTGCTGGCCGCGGACACGTTGGACCAGGCCCTGTTCGCTCTGTTGGAACACGCGGAAGCCGAGGACGCGGAGGTCATCACCCTCTTTCGGGGGGCGGATTTAGATCCCGGCCAGGCCCACGCGTTGGCCGACCAGGTGCGCGAGCGCTACCCCGACGCGGAAGTGGAGTTGCAAGACGGCGGTCAGCCGCACTATTTCTTCATCGTCGCTGTGGAGTAAATTCGAGCGGGGCCGCCCAACCCCGCTCCAGACCGTCGAGGTGAGACCATGACGCGTTTTTTCACCTGGTCGCGGCGGGTGGCCGGAGGCCTGCTGGGCGCGCTGGGGCTGATGTGGGCCTTGGCCGCCTGCACCGCGGCCCCAGCCCCAACCCCGACCCTCGCCCCCACACCCACCATCACCGTCCCGCCGTTACCCACGCGCGGCCCCACCGCAACCCCCGCGCACGGTGAGACTTCACCCGTGGGCCCCGTGGTGGGCCGCTTGGCCCCAGATTTCACCCTGCCCGGCTTGTTCGACCGTCATCTCTACACCCTCAGCCAGTGGCGCGGCACGCCAGTGGTGGTGAACTTCTGGGCCACTTGGTGCCCGCCGTGCATCGAAGAACTGCCCATGCTGGCCGACTACGCGGACCGCTACCAAGGGCAGGTCCAGTTCTTGGCCGTCAATGTGGACGAAAGTCCCGTCAAGATTCAGCGCTTCGTGCGCGAGGAATTGGGCTTGGCCGACACGGCCCTGCTCTTTTTGCTCGATCCAACCAGCGCGGTGTCGTTGGAATATCGGGTAAGTGGCTTTCCGACCACCTTTTTTGTCGACGCCCAAGGTGTCATCCGTTATATTCGCATCGGTGGCATGGTGGAAGACGATGTGCGGGCCGGGCTGAATCGTATCTTGGAGCCTGCACCATGATGCTGCCCCTGTTGGGTCGTCGCCTGCTGTTGGGCGTGACTGGCTCGGTGGCCGCGTTCAAGGCCGCGGCGCTGGCCTCAAAACTCACTCAAGCCGGCGCGCAGGTCACCGCGCTGCTGAGCCCGGCCGCAACCCGTTTCGTCACCCCGCTGACCTTTCGCGCGCTAACGGGCCAGCCCGCGTATACCGACGCGGACCTGTGGGGCCCGCAAGGGCACATTCTGCATGTGGACCTGGCTCGGCAGGCCGACGCCTTGGTGATCATGCCCGCGACCGCGGATACCCTGGCCCGGCTGGCCCATGGCCGGGCCGATGGTCTCATCGCGTTGGCCGCGTTGGCCTTGCGGCCCGATACCCCCTTGGTGCTGGTGCCCGCCATGGACGCGGGCATGTGGGAGCACCCGGCTACGCAGGACAACGTGGCACGCCTGCGCGCGCGCGGCGCGGTGTTCTTGGGGCCGGTGGAAGGGCATTTGGCTTCGGGCTTGGTGGCCAAAGGCCGCATGGTCGAGCCCGAGCAGGTGCTGGCGCACTTGCGCTGGATGTTCGCGCAGCGCGATGGGCCTTTGCGGGGGCAGCGGGTGTTGGTCACCGCCGGCCCGACCTGGGAGGCGTTGGACCCGGTGCGGGTGCTGACCAACCGCTCGACTGGACGACAAGGCTACGCGGTGGCCCAAGCCGCGCTGGACGCCGGCGCAGAGGTGGTGTTGATCAGCGGCCCCACCGCGCTGCCTACGCCCTACGCCGCGCAGCGAATCGCGGTGGAAAGTGCCCGCCAAATGCGCGACGCGGTGCTGGCACAGGTGCCCCAGGCCGATTTCCTCTTCAAAGTGGCGGCTGTGGCGGACTATCGCCCCGCGCGCACGGCCCGACACAAGATCAAAAAGACCGCGGCCCGGCGCACGCTGACCTTGGTTCGTAATCCCGACATTTTGCAGGCCGTGGCCGCGTATCGACGCGAGCACGGTCGCCCCCGGGTGGTGGTGGGCTTCGCGGCCGAAAGTCATCCTGACCCAGCCACGGTGCGGGCCAAATTGCAGGCCAAAGGCTTGGACCTGCTGGCCGTCAACGATATCACGGCTCGCGACGCGGGTTTTGCCGTGGGCACCAATCGGGTGCGCTTGCTCTACGCGGATGGCCGTGAAGAAGCCTGGCCCTTGTGGGATAAAAGCCAAGTCGCCCGGCATCTGCTGGCCCGAGCCCTGCATGTGGCTCAAGATTTTCGCTTGTGGTTGCCCGTGCCCGCGGCCGCGTGGCGCAGCGCGCAAGAATCGGGCGCTTACGCCCCTGACCGCCTCGGCCGCACGGGACGCTTCCCCCTGTTGCGACCCGATCAAGACGTGGCCGTGGCCTATCCGGAACTGGCCGACCGGGCCGACTTGCACCGGGTGCGGATCGACGCGCGCCGTTTGCCCACGCCGCCCGCTTGGGGGCCCTGCGGTCGTGACTTGTGCCCCTACTTGGAGGCCGCGCTGCCTTTGCACGCGGTGCTCGAGGCTTGACCCGGCGCGGAAATCCGCCAAATGGCCCATGCCGTCCTTCCCGGGCCTCGGGGATAATGAGGGCGAACCTCGTAACGGGAGGACGGCATGATGAAGCGACGGGTTGGGTGGTTGGCTTTGGTTGTTGGGGCCGTGGCGTTGGTCGCGGTGGCCTGGTTGGCCCGAGCCCGCGAAGCCCCAGCCGAATCTTCCACTTTGATGACCGAGGCCCCAACGGTGGTGATGTACAAATCGCCGACCTGCGGCTGTTGTGTGGGCTGGGCGGAGCACATGCGCCGAGCCGGCTTTATTGTCGAAGAGAAGCCCGTGGCCGACATGGCCGAGATGAAGCGAGCGCAAGGGGTGCCGCGGCTGGCTTGGTCGTGTCACACCGCGGTTGTGGACGGCTACATCATCGAGGGCCATGTGCCCGCGGCCGAAGTGCAACGCCTGCTCACGGAGCGTCCGGACGGCGTGGTAGGGTTGGCCGTGCCGGGCATGCCCGCGGGCTCGCCTGGGATGGAGGTCCCCGGCGGACGGGTTACCCCCTACGCGGTGCTGGCTTTTGACGCCCAAGGGCAAACCAGTGTCTACGCGACCTATCGTGAGCCGGCCTCGCCGTAGTGATGCAGACGTTTGGAAGTTGGAGGTTAGAGGTTAGAAGTTGGAAGATGGAAGTTGGCGGGTAGCAGGCAGCAGGTAGGGGCGACCCCGCGGTCGCCCGGACCGGGGCCGCGGGCCCAGGGGCCGCGCGCCATGGCCCGGCCAGGTGGTGGTAGCCCCCAGCCCCTTCGTAAGGGTGAGAGGCTATGCGGGCCCGACACGCGCCTCACGCGCGCCATCTCCCCCCCTTCCCCTACGAGGGGAAGGGGGGACCAGGGGGGGATGGGGTCGACACGTTGGAAGTTAGGATGGAAGTTGGTGAGAAGCATGTAGGGGCGACCCGGCGGTCGCCCGGACACCCGGCCGCGTGCCCAGGGGCCGCGCGGCGTGGCCCGGCCGTGGGCGTAGTACAATACCCAAAACCCGGCCAACCCCGGCCCGCCCGGAGGGTTTCCCCATGCATGAATGGCTGAGTTTGGCCCTGGACACGGTCGAACGCCTGGGCGCGCGTTATGGTGACG
>CAYUOX010000053.1:0-38703 GCA_964446575.1 uncultured Anaerolineaceae bacterium
GTCCGCCTCAGCGCCCTCGGCTGGCGCGAGGACGGGGCGCACCCCGGTGCCGCCTTGCGGTGGCCCCACAATGCCTCGCGATTCCAGCGTGTCGATGAGCCGCGCGGCACGGCTGTAGCCGATGCGCAGGCGGCGTTGCAACAGTGAGATAGAGGCCCGCCCCTCGGCTCGCACAACGCGAATGGCCTCCTCCAGCAGAGGGTCGACTTTGGGCTCGGGCTGCAAGCCTGTCGCATCCTCCTCGCGCCAGGGGAGCGGCGACGTCGCGACATCGACCGCGGCTGTGGGCTCACCAGCCGTGGAGGCCTGGCCGGCTTGCGCGCGCCAATGCTGCACCACCCGGCGGATCTCGGCATCGGAGACGAAGGCGCCTTGTACGCGCAGCGGTTCAGGCGCATCGGGGGGCTGAAAGAGCATGTCGCCGCGGCCTAACAGCCGTTCCGCCCCCGGCCGATCGAGAATGACCCGGCTGTCCACCACCGACGCGACCGCAAAGGCAATGCGGGCCGGAAAATTCGCCTTGATCAGGCCCGTGACCACATCGACCGAGGGCCGTTGGGTGGCGATAATCAAGTGGATGCCCGTCGCGCGCGCCAATTGGGCCAGTCGCGTGACCGCCCGTTCGGTCTCGGTGGGTGCCAGCATCATCAGGTCCGCAAGTTCATCGATGACGACCACCAAATAGGGCATATCGTGGGCCTCGCCCACGCGGCGGTGATACTCTTGGATGTGCCGCGCGCCTGCGCGCGCCAAGCGTTCATAGCGCCGATCCATCTCTTGCAGCACCCATTGCAAGGTCGCGGTCACCCGTTCCATGTCTACCACGACGGGCGCGAGCAGGTGCGGGATGAAGTTGTACCCGGTCAACTCCACCCGTTTGGGGTCGATGAGAATGAGGCGCAAATCGTTGGGCGTGTTGAAAAGCAGGAAGGTGGTGATAATACTGTTGAGGGCCACCGATTTGCCCGAGCCCGTCGCGCCGGCGATGAGCAAATGGGGCATCCCGCGCAAATCCGCGGCCACGGCCCGCCCGGCCACATCCTCCCCTAAAGCCAGGGCCAGAGGCGAGTTGAGCCGCTGAAAAGCGGCGCTTTCGATGACCCGGCGCAAGGGCACCAGCCGCGGCTTCTCGTTGGGCACTTCAATGCCGATATATCCCTTGCCTGGCACCGGGGCTTGGATGCGAATGCGCTTCGCGGCCAGGGCCAGGGCCAGATCGTCGGCCAAACTGACGATTTTGTTCACCCGCACCTTGGTGACCTTGCCCCCGCGGGTTTCGATATAGTCGGGCACCACCCCGAACAAGGTCACCGTGGGCCCGCGTTGGATGTCGACCACTTGCACCGGTGCGCCAAAGTGGGCCAAGGTTTCTTCGATAATGGCCGCGCGTTCATAGTCCACGGCCTCTTCGGCTTCGTCGGGCAGGTCGGGGTTGAGGACATCCTCCGGGCGGGGCAGTACCCAAGCGGGCGTGGACGTCGGGGCCGTCCCGGGCGTTGCTGCGGCGGAGGGCCTCGGCGGGGGGCTCGTGCTCGACTTGGTCTGGGCCACCACCCGGGGCCGCGCGCGTCGCCGCGCGCGCGGCCGTCCGCGGCGGGCAGGGCGCACCCGGCCCCACAGCCGGCGCAGGGCCTGCCACGGCGCGGCCATTAGCGCGATCACGGGCTGGTCAAGTATCAAGGCCAACCCCAAAATCGCGCCCACCGCCCACCAGAGCCACGCGCCCCACAGGCCAAAGCCGCGCAACAGCAGCCACCAGATCCAGCCGGCCAGCCAACCGCCGCCCACCTGGGGCGGCAAGCCACGGTGCAGCGCCCACGCGCTCAATGCCAGCAGGGCCGTGGCCAACAGCAAAGCCAACCCCAAGCCTTGGACGGCCGAAGGTGTGGGCCAACCCTGCCGCGCGGCCAGCAGGAGGCTTAGGCCTGCCAGGGCCAAGGCCAGCAAGGTCAGCCAGGTCCCCCAGCCGAAGAGGGCCTCGCTCGCGCGCCGCAGCCAGCCCAACGCGGTGGTCTCGGGGGGCAGCAGTTGGGCCAAGAAGAGCAGCCCGGCCAAGGCCAGCAACAGTACGCCGCCGATGTCTCGGCGGTGTTGCGCACCCAAGCGGTGCCATACCCCGCGCGCGGCGGCCCAGCCCTGGCCCAGCAGGCGGCCCAGCCCACGACGCAGAGCCTGCCCCCCACGGCTCGCGACGCGCGCCGCGCCTTGACCTATGGCCTTGGCCGCCGCGGAGCCCTTTCCCCCCGCGCGGCGCCGCGGTTTGCGGGCGGACTTGGCTTTCTTCCCCCCGCGCTTGGCGCGCGGGGCGCGTTTCTTGGCCCGCGGCATGGCGGTTTCCTCCTACACGTCCACCTCGATGCCCAGCCACAGACGCAGCAGATAGCCCAGGCCAAAACTCAGCGTAGCCACGCCCAGGCTGATGAGGGCCATTTCGAGAAAATCGCGGCCAAACGAAGTGCCGCGCGCCACCGAGTTGTAGAAGGTGAACAACGCGATGATCACAATGGCCGTTCCCAGCGCGAGGCCCAAACTGAGGTAGTAGTTGTCGAGAAACAAATACGGCAAGATGAGCGCGGTCACAGTAACCAGATAGGCGACACCCGTGTAAAGCGCGGCTTTCAGGGGGTGTTTGGCCCCGCGCTCGGCTTTGGTGGACAAATACTCCGACGCGGCCATGGACATGGCCGCGGCCAAACCGGTGATGAGCCCGCTGAGCGCGATGAGCGACGCGTTTTGCAAGGCCAAGGTCAAGCCGGCCAGCGCGCCGGTGAGTTCGACCAGGGCATCGTTCAGACCCAGCACCACGGAACTGGCGTATTCCAGTTTTTCTTCTTGCAGCAGCCCCAACAGGCGCTCTTCGTGTTCGGCCTCTTCGCGCTCGATGTCTCGCGCTTCAGGGAAGAAAGAAGCCAGCGCGTCATATGTCTGCTGGGCCTGTTCTTCCCCGCGTTCCATGAGGCGCAGGGCAAAGGTCAGCCCCAGCCAGCGCCCCAACGCGCTGTACAGCGCCACCTTCCAGCGGTTGGGCGGCACCTCCTGGCCCGTGAGCGCGCGCCAAACGTCGTAGTGGCGTTTTTCCATGGCCGCGATTTCTTCCAGCACCTCCCGGTTGACGGGATCGCGCATCCGCTGGGCCAGGTTGCGGTAGATGTGATATTCGGTGATTTCGTCCCGCTGGCGTTGCAGCAGGGCTTGGCGCAGTTCAGGGCTCAAGTGAGGCGCACGCATGGGGACCTGCTCCTTGGGGGCCGGGTTCAGGGCCAACCGAGCCAACGGGCCACCAGCCACGCGGCCAGGGGGACCACTAAGTTGTCCATATCGCGCCATGGCAGGCTTTCGACCAGTGCGGTGGTCAAGGCTACCGTGATGGCTAAAGCGCTGTAGCCGGCCCACGGGCCTGGCCACACCCCTGCGGCCACATATGCTGCCGCGACGAGCCAGGTGAGCAGGCCGCCGCCCAGGGCAAAGGCCGCGCTGCCGGCCCACGACTTGTGCGGGTTCCACGGCAGTTTGACCCGCCCCCAGCGGCGGCCGACGATGTCGGCCAGCCCATCGCCGCCGCACAGCATCATCAGCGCGGCCACCGCCGCGGGCGATGTCCGCCCATAGGCCACGGTCAAAATCACGAAGACCAGGCCGTAGAACAAGGGGCCGCGCAGCAGTTCGCGCGCGTGCCCAGTGCGCGACATGGCCTGCACCGTGGCCGGGTCGTGCCACCAGCCCAGGCCCACCGCGGCCACGCGCACGGTCAGGGCCAAGGGCACCCACACCGCGGCCCAGCGCACCGCGGCATCCGAAGGGTACAGCAGCCAAGTGAGCACATACAAGGGGCCGGTGCCGATGTGGATGATTTTGCGGCTCAGGTCCGAGGCGATCCAACCCCGTTGGGCCGCGAACTCATTGACGCGCATCCACGCGTAGGCAACGGCGAACGTGATCGTCAAGGCCAACCAAGTGGGCAGCATACGCGTCCCTCAGCGGCGGCGGAACAATTGGCGGCGAATCTCCCGCTCGGCTTCTTTGCGGGCCAACTCTTGACGCTTGTCGTATTTCTTCTTGCCTCGCGCCAGGGCAATTTCGACCTTGGCGCGGCCGTCCTTGATGTACATGCGGGTTGGCACGATGGTCATGCCCCGGGCCCGCGTTTTGTTCCACAGTTCCAAGATCTCTTTCTTGTGCAGCAACAGTTTGCGCGGCCGTCGTGGGTCATGGTTGCCCCAGCCCGCGTGGTCATAAGGCGCGATGTATGCGTCCACCAACCAAGCCTCTAAGTTCTTGTCAATGCGCACGAAGGCTTCGTTCAGGCTGACCTTGCCCGCGCGCACGGATTTGATCTCGGTGCCCTGGAGCACGATGCCGGCCTCGAAGAACTCTTCCAGTTGATAATCACGTTTGGCCTTGCGGTTGGTGGCCACGACTTTGATATTGCCCATCGGATCTCGCCTCAGTTGGCCCAGAATGAAACGCGGTTGTAAGTATAGCACGAGAGACCGCGGTCGGGGGAAGCCTGGCGGTTGGGGCCAGGTTCACCCGCCCGCGGGTAAAACGCGGGATCGCGCAGCCGTTGGGATAGGCCGCGTTAAGGAAAGAGAAAGCGGGGAAATTCGCCGAAAATTTTAAGGCACAGCAAGCCTTTTCTGCGGTACAATGGCGGCCAGCCCGAACATGGGCGTAGGATTTGACGCCATGTCGCCGTTCGCGCTGGCCCTCGTGCTTTTGGTCCTGTTGGTGCTCCTCATTGTCGAGGAGCCTTTGGCGCGCGCGAGGGCGGCTCGGGCAACGGCATGGCGTTGATGTTCAGAGTCACCTGGTTCGGCACACGGCCGCTCTCGCTGGAGAGCGGCCGTTTCGCTTAACCCCGAGGCCGTGCCGTCGGCCCCAAGGAGGACCGCTCATGCGCTCGGATCGCATCAAAAAAGGTTTCGACCGCGCCCCCCATCGCTCGTTGTTGCGCGCCACTGGCGTGATTCGTGACCGCACCGACTTTGACAAGCCGTTCATCGCGGTGGTCAATTCCTACACCGACATCGTGCCCGGTCATGTGCATTTGCGCGAGTTCGCGCAGATTGTCAAGGAGACCATCCGGGCCGCAGGCGGGGTCCCCTTCGAGTTCAATGTCATCGCGGTGGACGACGGCATCGCGATGGGCCACGAGGGCATGAAGTTCAGTTTGCCCTCGCGCGAACTCATCGCCGACAGTGTCGAGACCATGGTCCAGGCCCACGCGTTCGACGGCATGGTGCTAATTCCCAATTGCGACAAGATCGTGCCCGGCATGGCCATGGCCGCACTGCGTTTGGACATCCCCGCCATTGTGGTGTCGGGCGGGCCGATGCGAGCCGGCCGGTTGCCCAATGGTCAGGTGGTGGATTTGATCTCGGTGTTCGAGGGGGTGGGCGCGTATCAAGCCGGCACCATCGACGACGCACAACTGGAGCAGTTGGAAGCCCACGCGTGCCCCTCGTGTGGTTCGTGTTCGGGTTTGTTTACGGCCAATTCGATGAACACGCTGTTGGAAGTGCTGGGGCTGGCCCTGCCCTTCAACGGCACCGCGTTGGCCTGCACCCCGGAACGGGAAGCCTTGGCCCGCGCCGCGGGGCAGCGCATTCTCGACCTGGTGCGTCAAAACCTGACCCCACGGCGCATTGTGACGCTTGAGGCCATCGACGACGCGTTTGCGTTGGACATGGCCCTGGGCGGCAGCACCAATACGGTGTTGCACACATTGGCCCTGGCCCATGAGGCTGGCTTGTCCTACGACTTGACCCGCATCAACGCCATCGCGGATCGGGTGCCCCACCTGGTCAAACTCAGCCCTGCAGGGCCGTGGCACATGGAGGACTTGCACCGTGCGGGCGGCGTGCCCGCGGTGTTGGCCCAACTGGACGCGGCGGGGCTGTTGCATTTGGACCGTCCGACCGTGGCCGGGGGCACGTTGGCCGACCATGTGCGCGGCGCGGTCGTGCACGACACGCGCGTCATCCGCCCGCTGGACGCGCCCCACTCGCCGCGCGGGGGCTTGGCCGTGTTGTTCGGCAACTTGGCCCCGCGGGGCGCGGTGGTCAAAACCGGCGCGATCGCGCCCCACATCCGCCGGCACACGGGCCCAGCGCGCATCTATGAGAGCCAAGAGGAAGCCATGCGGGGCATTCTGGCCCGAGAGGTGCAGCCCGGCGATGTGGTGGTGATTCGCTACGAAGGACCGCGCGGAGGGCCGGGCATGCAAGAGATGTTGGCGCCCACCTCGGCCATCGCAGGCATGGGCTTGGGCGAGCAAGTGGCGCTCATCACCGATGGACGCTTTTCGGGCGGCACGCGCGGCCTGTCGGTGGGGCACATTAGCCCCGAGGCCGCGGCCCGTGGGCCCTTGGCCGCGCTGCAGCCCGGCGACTTGGTCACCATCGACTTGGACGCGCGACGCATCGAGATGCATGTTAGCCCCGACGAGGTCGCCCGGCGCTTGGACGCGCTGCCGCCTTTTCGGCCTCGCACCCGCAGCCGTTGGCTGCGCCGTTACGCCCACTTCGTCACCAGCGCGGACCAAGGCGCAGTGCTGCTCGAGCCGGGCCACGATGGCCACCGCTGAGCGCGACCGCCTGGCGTTTGTTCGGGTTTGGAAGGGCTCAGCCGCCCCGCGGCTGGCCCATCGGGCGAGATCCCTCGCCCAGTATTTCTACCCTTAGGAGGTGCCCTATGCCACCCAGAATGACCGGCGCACGCATGTTGTGGGAGAGCCTCATCCGCGAAGGAGTCGAAGTTGTTTTCGGCTATCCGGGTGGCTCGATCATGCCGGTGTACGACGCGCTGTTGGACTACCCTCAGGTGCGCCATGTGCTCACCCGGCACGAGCAAGGCGCGGCCCACGCGGCCGACGCGTACGCGCGCGTGCTGCGCGATCAGGGCAAAGTGGGCGTCGCGATGGCCACTTCAGGACCTGGGGCGACCAACTTAACCACGGGCATTGCCACCGCGTTTATGGATTCTTCGCCCGTGGTGTTCATCACCGGCCAAGTCTCGGCCGAATACTTGGGCACCGACGCGTTCCAAGAGACCGATGTCACGGGCGTGACATTGCCCATTACCAAGCACAACTTTTTGGTGACCCGGGCCGAAGACATCCCGCGCGTGGTGCGTGAAGCCTTCTACATTGCCCGCACCGGGCGCCCGGGGCCCGTGCTCATCGACTTGTGCAAGAACGCGCAGAACGACGAGGCCGACTTTGTGTGGCCTACTGAGGTCCAACTGCCCGGTTATCGCCCGCCAACGCGCGCGGACGAAGCCGCGCTGGCTGAGGCCACTCGTTTGTTGGCCGAAGCGCAACGGCCGGTTATCTTGGCCGGCCAGGGTGTGCTGATGTCGGGCGCGATGCCCGAGTTGCGGGCCCTGGCCGAAAAGGCCGATATCCCCGTGGCCATGACCCTGCTGGGTTTGGGCAGTTTGCCTCTGACCCACCCTTTGGCCTTGGGCATGATGGGCATGCACGGCGAATACTTCGTCAACATGGCCATTCAGCACGCGGACCTGCTCATCGCGCTGGGGATGCGTTTCGACGATCGGGTCACCGGGCGCTTGGAGGCCTACGCACCCCACGCCCGCAAGATCCACGTCGAGGTGGACCCCGCGGAGATCAACAAGAATGTGCCCGTTGATGTGGCGTTGTTGGGGGACCTGAAGACCGTGTTGCGGCAGTGGCTGCCCCGCGTGGCCGAGGCGCAGCACCCCGCGTGGCGGGCTCAGATTCAGGCGTGGCGCGAAGACACCCGCCAGCACGATGTGGTGCAAAAGGCCCGTCGCAATGGGCGGGGACCGCTGCGCGGGGCCGAAGTCATCCAACGGATCTGGGAGACCACCGCGAACGACGATGTCATCATCGCCACCGGGGTGGGGCAGCACCAGATGTGGACGGCCCAATATTATCGCTTCCCCCAGCCGTATCGGCTGGTCACCTCAGGCGGCCTGGGAACCATGGGCTTCGGCCTGCCTGCAGGGGTCGGGGCCGCGGTCGCGCATCCTGACAAGGAAGTGTGGGTCATCGAGGGCGATGGCGGCTTTCAAATGACCCAGGCCGAGATGGCCACCGCGGTGCAAGAAGGCCTCAACATCAAAATCGTCATTTTGAACAACAACTACTTGGGCATGGTGCGCCAGTGGCAGGAACTGTTCTACGAACGGCGCTATTCCGCGGTGCTATTGCACAACCCCGATTTTGTCAAACTGGCCGACGCGCACGGCATCCCCGCGCGGCGGGTGACCGAGCGGCGGGAGGTCGACGCGGCTCTGGCGTTTGCTCGCGAACAACAGGGCCCTGTGCTGCTCGAGTTCCGGGTGCCGCCCGAAGACAACGTCTTCCCCATGGTGACCACCAGCGACCCGCTGCACGAGATGATCCGCCGCCCAGAAGAAGAGCCGCATGTGGAACGGGCCGATTGGGCCGGCGCGGCTCCGTAGACTTCGTTTGGGAGGGCAGCCATGACCGCACCCCACACCTTCGTCGTCTTGGTCGAGAACAAGCCCGGTGTGCTCAACCGGGTTGCGTCCCTGTTTCGCCGACGCAATTACAACATCCACTCGCTGAACGTGGGCACCACCCAAGACCCGCGCGTGTCGCGCATGACCATTGTGGTGCAAACCACGCCCGAAAAGGCGCCCCTCATCGAGGCCAATTTGTACAAGTTGGTCAATGTGATCGATGTGCAGGATGTGACCGACCGGCCCACGGTGCGCCGGGAACTGGCGCTCATCAAAGTGCGCGCCCCGCAAGGTATGCGCACCGAAATCATCAACCTGGCCTCGGTGTTTCGGGCCAACATTGTGGATGCCACGCCTGAAACCATGACCATCGAGGTGACCGGCACGCCCGAGAAGGTCGACAGCCTCATCGAGATGCTGGGCGCGGCCGATGTGGTGGAGGTGGTGCGCACGGGCGTGTTGGCCATGACCCGGGGCACCATCGAGGGCGCGCGGCACTTGCCCGGCGCGGGCGGCCGCTGACGCGCGGCCGGCACCTTGACAATGGCATACGCGCGCCCGCGTGCCGGTTGGGGCGCGCGGGCCTTGGCCGACAAGGCGATGTTCGCGAAGAAAAGCGGCGTGTCGCGGCGCTGCCGCGCGCGTCGAAACCCGGCCGACGCTGGTCGGCGTTCCTTTCCCTCACTTTTGCGCTGGAGGTTTTCCTATGACGCACATGTTCTACGACGCAGACGCCCAACCCGCGCTTATTCGGCAGCGCCGGGTGGCCATCTTGGGCTATGGTTCGCAGGGCCACGCGCACGCGCAAAACCTGCGTGACAACGGCGTGGACGTGCGGGTCGGCTTGCGCCCCAACGGCGCTTCGTGGGCCCGCGCCCAGGCCGACGGGTTCCGGGTCGTGCCCGTGGCCGAGGCCGTGCAAGAGGCCGAGGTCATCATGGTGCTCTTGCCCGACACCCGTCAGCCCCAGGTCTATCGCGAGGCCATTGCGCCGCACTTGCGGCCTGGTCACACGCTGATGTTCGCGCACGGCTTCAACATCCACTACGGCACCATTCAGCCCCCCGACTTTGTGGATGTGAGCATGGTGGCGCCCAAAGCGCCCGGCCATCGGGTGCGAGAAGTGTTTGTCCAAGGTGGTGGCACGCCGGCCCTGCTGGCCGTCCACCAAGACGCCAGCGGCCAAGCCCGCGCGGTGGCTTTGTCGTACGCGTGGGGCATTGGCGCCACCCGCGCGGGGGTGCTGGAGACCACCTTCCAAGAAGAGACCGAGACCGACCTGTTTGGCGAGCAAACCGTGCTGTGCGGCGGGGTATCGGCCTTGATTCAGGCCGGGTTCGAGACTTTGGTCGAGGCTGGTTATCAGCCCGAACTGGCCTATTTTGAGACCTTGCACGAACTCAAACTCATCGTCGACTTGCTCTACCGCGGCGGTCTAACGTACATGCGCTATTCGGTCTCCGACACCGCAGAATATGGCGATTATGTCTCGGGCCCGCGGGTGATTGGCGACGCGGTGCGTCAGGCCATGCGCGAGGTTTTGGCCGACATCCAAAGCGGCGCGTTCGCGCGGCGCTGGATCGCGGAGAACGAACAAGGCCGGCCGTGGTTCAACCAAAAGCGCCGGGAGGCCGCGCGGCATCCCATCGAAGAGGTGGGCCGTCGTTTGCGGGCCATGATGCCCTTCATCGACCCTGTGGAGGTCGACCCCGAAACATGGGAAATCCGCAAGCCACAACCTTGATCGACGTGGGGAACGCCGGACCGTGGGGCCGTAGGGCAGCCGCGGTCCGGGCTCCCTGTTGCATTCTGGGAGGTGCCTTATGTCCGACCCCCGAACTCGTCCCAACTATGTGCGCATTTTTGACACCACCCTGCGCGATGGCGAACAATCGCCGGGCGCGACCATGACCTCGGCCGAGAAGTTGCAAATTGCCCGTGCGCTGGCTCGCATGGGGGTGGATGTCATTGAGGCTGGCTTTCCGGCCGCGTCGCCTGACGACTTGGAGGCCGTGCGGCGCATCGCAATCGAGGTAGGCAACCCCGACCCGCGCCGCAACGGCCACCGGGTGCCGATCATCGCGGGCCTGGCCCGCGCGGTCAAAAGCGACATCGATGCGGCCTGGGAAGCCGTACGCCACGCGGCCCGGCCTCGCATCCACACCTTCTTGGCCACCTCGCCCATTCACATGAAGTACAAACTGCGCATGACCCCGCGTGAAGTGGTCCAACGGGTGCGTGAGATGGTCGCGTACGCCAAATCGCTGACCGACGATGTGGAGTTCTCCCCCGAGGACGCGGGCCGCAGCGATCCCGAGTTCCTCTATGAGGTGCTGGCCGCCGCGATCGAAGCCGGCGCCACGACCCTCAACATCCCCGATACCGTGGGCTACACCACGCCCGAGGAGTTCTATCGCCTGATCAAGGGCATCATCGAGCACACGCCAGGCATTGAGCAGGTCATCGTGTCGGTGCACTGCCACAACGACCTGGGTTTGGCCACAGCCAACACGCTGGCCGGTCTCATGGCTGGCGCCCGCCAGGCCGAAGTGACCATCAACGGCATTGGTGAGCGGGCGGGCAATACCGCGCTCGAAGAAGTGGTCATGGCTCTGCGGGTGCGCCACGATGTGTACGGCCTGGAGACGGGCATCGACACCACTCAAATCGTGCGGGTGAGTCAGATGGTGGCCCGCATCACCGGCATGGCCGTGCAGCCGAACAAGGCCATTGTGGGCGCGAATGCGTTCGCGCACGAAGCCGGCATCCACCAAGATGGCATGCTGAAGCACCAGCAGACGTATGAGATCATGCGGCCCGAGATGGTGGGCTGGCCCAAGTCGCGCTTGGTGTTGGGAAAACACTCGGGCCGGCACGCGCTGCGGGTGCGTTTGGAAGAACTGGGCTACCGGCTGCGGCCCGAGGAGTTGGACGAGATCTTCCGCGAATTCAAGCGTTTGGCTGACCGCAAGAAGACCATCACCGACGCGGATTTGATGGCGTTGGTCTCTGAAGAGCGGGGCCTGGCCCCTGAGGAGGAACGGTTCCACCTGGAGGCCGCGCAGGTCATCGCGGGCACGGGCATGCCTTCGGCCACGGTGCGTTTGCGCGGGCCCGATGGCAAGGTCCACATTGCCACCGCGGTGGGCACCGGCCCCGTGGATGCCGCGTATAAGGCCATTGAGCAGATCGTCGGCGTGCGGCCTGTGTTGCTGGAGTATGTGGTCAACGCGGTCACCGAAGGCATCGACGCGGTGGGGGAGGTGACGGTGCGCATCCAGCCCGCGGAGGCCGAATCGCGGCCGTCGCCCCAGGGCGATGCGCGGCCGCGCACGTTCGGGGGCTACGCCGCGGACACGGATGTCATCTTGGCCAGCGCCAAGGCTTATCTCATCGCCATCAACAAGATGCTGGCTGCCCGCTCGCCCGAGTCAGAGCCCACGAGCGCCCAAGCCGATTGACCCAGGGCCAGACGCTTTTGTTATAATGAAAATATCATCCCCTCTCTCGGGTGCCCATGTGAGGAGGACCGGCGATGAACCGTAAATGGCGCCTGGCCTTGAGTCTGTTCTTCCTGTTGGTGGCGGTGGTGTTGCTCTATTGGGGCCTGCGCCCCTTGGAGCACGAGGTCATCACCCAGCCTCTGCCGGTGGTCGTGCCATGAACCGCCGCGCGTGGATTCCCGCAGTCTTGCTGCTGCTCGGCGGCGCGTTGGCCACCGGGTTGGGGAGTTGTGGCGCGCCCCTCGTCGAGCCTACCGCGCCCCAAGCGGTGTATCATACCGCTGGGCCGTTGGCCTCGCCCACCATGGGCGTCGAAGAAGTCGAGCCCTCGCCGCAGCCCACCATGTCCATCCACGCGCTCACGCCTCAACCGCCCCAGGTGTTGGGCTCGTTTTACGAGCGGCGCTTGCTCACGGTCGAGTGGCCGCGGCGTTTGCGCGAGGGCGATGGTGATCGGGTGCGCCTGCGCTTGGAGGTGGACGAGGCTGGTACGATCACCCCTACGGTGACCGTCGCGGGACACGACATCCACGGCCAACCCGTAGAGATCCCCAACCTCTACTTGACCCACGACATCTACCTTCAAGCCCATCTGAGCGCGGTGGGCCTGCAAGTTGAGCCGCGGCAACCCGCGGCAGCCCTGCTGCAGCCCGGTCAGCCGGTGGAGATGTATTGGACGCTACGCGGCCCAGAGCCGGGGCTCTATCAGGCTGTGCTCACCGCGCAACTGCACTTGGTGCCCAAGGTCGAAGGTCACCGCGAGCGCACCTTGCCGTTGGCGCACCAATTGTTCCAAGTGCAGGTGGTCAATTTCTTGGGCTTGAGCGCGTTTTGGGTTCGGTTGGGCGGCTTGTTCAGCACGCTGCTGGGCGTGCTGCTGCAACTGCCCGACCTGCTCGAGGTTTGGCAACGGTTGCGCGGCCGCGACGCGCCCATGTCTTCGCCGTAGGTGACCTTGGGCCTGGCCGCGCCGCGGCCCGCACCGCCCCCGTTTGCCCCTGCCAACGCCCTGCTGATCATGCCCATGCCAATGCCGCGCGCGCCTCGCGGCGCGGGGTTGGCGCGCGGCACGCGGCCACGCGCCGTGGCCGGCAACGCATCCTCTCCCCGCATCTCAGGAGGCGTTATGTCTCAACCTCGCACGCTCTTCGACAAAGTTTGGGAGGCCCACGTGGTGCACCAAGTGCCCGACGGGCCGGCCATTCTGTACATCGACTTGCACCTCATCCACGAAGTAACCTCGCCCCAGGCCTTTGCCTTGTTGCGCCAACGCGGGTTGCGCGTGCGGCGCCCTGACCGCACCGTCGCCACCATGGACCACAGCACGCCTACGGTGGCGTTGGACTTGCGTTTGGCCGACGCGCAAGCCCAACGCCAATTGCAGGCCTTGGCCGACAACGCGCGCGCGGCCGGCATTCCCTTGTACGACCTGCGTCACCCTCAGCGGGGCATCGTGCACGTGCTGGGGCCAGAACTGGGCCTCACCCAGCCGGGCATGACCATCGTGTGCGGCGATAGCCACACATCAACCCATGGCGCGTTCGGCGCGTTGGCCTTCGGCATCGGCACCACGCAGGTTGCGCATGTGTTGGCCACGCAAACCTTGCTCATGCGCAAACCCAAGGCCATGCGGGTGACCTTCACTGGGCGATTGCAGCCCGGCGTGACGGCCAAAGACATGATTTTGGCCCTCATTGCTCGCATCGGCACCCACGGCGGGCAGGGGCATGTTATCGAATACGCGGGCCCAGCCGTGCGCAGTCTGGACATGGCCGGCCGCATGACCTTGGCCAACATGAGTATCGAGGCCGGCGCGCGCGCGGGCATGGTCGCGCCCGACGACACCACGTTCGAATACCTGGCCGGCCGGGAGTTCGCGCCTCAAGGCCCCGCCTGGGACGCGGCCGTGGCCTATTGGCGCACCCTGCCCACGGACCCTGGCGCGCGCTTCGCCAAGGAAGTCACCCTGGACGTCACCGACTTGGAGCCGATGATCACTTATGGCACCACGCCGGCCATGGGAGTGCCTGTCACCGGCCGAGTGCCCGACCCCGCGCATGAGTCTGACCCCGCGCGGCGACGCTTGTTGGAAAAAGCCCTCGCCTACATGGACCTGCGCCCCGGACAGCCCATGTTGGGCCAGCGGATCGATTGGGTGTTCATTGGCAGTTGCACCAACGGCCGGCTGGAAGACCTGCGCCAAGCCGCGCGCGTGTTGCGCGGGCGCAAGGTAGCCGAAGGCGTGCGCATGGTGGTCGTGCCCGGTTCTGAAACCGTACGCCGTCAGGCCGAGGCCGAAGGCCTGGACGAGGTCTTTCGGCAGGCCGGCGCGGAATGGCGCCACGCGGGTTGCAGTTTGTGCATTGCCATGAACGGCGACCGGGTGCCTCCAGGCGCGTACGCGGTGAGCACCAGCAACCGCAACTTCGAAGGTCGCCAAGGCCCAGGCGCGCGCACGTTCTTGGCCAGCCCCCTCACTGCCGCGGCCAGCGCCATCGAGGGCCGGGTGGCCGACCCGCGACGGTATCTTTGACCCAGCGCCTTACCTCGAAACCAGGAGTTTCGTCATGCAACCCTTCCGTCGCCTCACCAGCCCCATCGTTCCCCTACCTCGGGACGATGTCAACACCGACGACATCATCCCGGCCGTGTATCTCAAAGGCACCGACAAAGCCGGTTTGGCCCAAGGCCTGTTCGCGCGCTGGCGCTATCGTGCCGACGGCACACCCGACCCGGCCTTCCCTCTCAACGACCCGCGCTACGCGGGGGCGCGCATTCTGCTCACAGGCGCGAACTTCGGGAGTGGCTCGTCGCGCGAGCACGCGGTGTGGGCCTTGACCCAGTGGGGTTTCCGCGCGGTGCTGGCGCCTTCCTTCGCGGACATTTTCTACAACAACGCGGTACAAAACGGCCTGTTGCCCGCGCGGCTGGCGCCCGAGCACATCCAAGCCCTTTTCGCTTGGGTGGACGCCCATCCGGGCACGGCCGTGACGGTCGATTTGGAGGCCCAAGAGGTCCGTTTGCCCGAGGGCACGGTGTTCCCCTTTGGCATCGACGCGTTCGCCCGGGCCCGGCTGCTGGAAGGCCTGGACGAGTTGTCTTACCTGCTGCGACACGTGCCCCAGATCGAAGCCTACGAACGACAGCGAGGGAAGTAAGTATGGACGCGCACATGGTCTTGTTGCCCGGCGACGGCATTGGTCCAGAGGTGGTCGCCGCGGCGCGGCACGTTTTGGATGCCGTCGCGACCCGTTTCGGCCATCGCTGGACATGGGAGACCCACGCCATTGGCGGCGCGGCCGTGGAAGCGTTTGGCGAGCCCTTGCCGACCACGACATTGGACGCGTGTCGGGCGGCCGACGCGATCTTGTTGGGCGCGGTGGGTGGCCCCCGCTGGGACGCCTTGCCCCCCGCGCAGCGGCCCGAAAAGGGCCTGCTGGCATTGCGCCGCGGCCTGGGCACTTTTGCCAACCTGCGCCCGGTGCGGGTCTGGCCGCCCTTGGCCGACCGCTCGCCCCTCAAGCCCGAGCGGGTGCAGGGCGTCGATTTCGTGGTCGTGCGTGAACTCACGGGCGGCATCTACTTTGGCCCGCGTCACGAGGCCGATGAGCAAGGCATCGCTTGGGACACCATGCGCTACACGGCGGACGAGATCGCGCGCGTCGCCCGCTTGGCCGCGTCTTTAGCCCAGCAGCGCCGCGGTGAACTGGTGAGCGTGGACAAAGCCAATGTGCTGGCCTCATCACGACTGTGGCGCCAGGTGGTCACCCGTGTGGTGCGCGCAGAATACCCCACGGTGCGCTTCGAGCACCGCCTGGTAGACGCGATGGCCATGGATCTGCTGCGACGCCCCGCGGCCTTCGACGTGGTGCTCACCGCCAACATGTTCGGCGACATCCTCACCGACGAGGCGGCCGCGCTCACCGGTTCGTTGGGCACGTTGCCCAGCGCGTCATTGGGCGACGCGCGCAACCGCCACGGCCTGCCGCGTGGGTTGTATGAGCCCATCCATGGCAGCGCGCCCGACATCGCGGGGCAGGGCGTGGCCAACCCCAGCGCGGCCATCTTGAGCGCGGCCTTGCTCTTGCGCTACAGCCTGGGCCTGGATGACGCGGCCCGAGCCGTGGAGCAGGCCGTGGTGCAGACCTGGCACGAGGGCTGCTTTACGCCGGACTTGGCTTCGGCGGCTTCATCGGCTTGTTCAACGGTGGAATTCACGCAACGGGTGATACAGCATTTGACCGCCGCGCGCGGCTGAGCCGCCGCGCGGCGGTCCCTCGTCGTTGGTGCTTATCTTGAATGACGAGCAAGTCTGTCTTGGCAGATGGCCAAATAAGCCGTGCGTTTTGGTTGATGTAGCGAAAGATCGCCATCTTCTTTCGTGCAGATAGTAAAGAATGTCATGTCTTAAACGCGGAAAAGTCACCGATTTGGTATTTAGGGGTTGACAGGTTCGGACCTGCTGCGTACAATAAAAAGCGAGCCGCAGGGCTCGTGTCGTTATTCGGTTGTCGTTGATTGTCGCGCAGGGTGTATCCCCATGAATGCTCGGCGCGGCGTGTTGTCTTTGTGGATAGTAGGGCTGCTCGCCCTATGGTTGTTCGGGCCATGGGGATCACGAGTCGCCTTTGCCGCATGGGAGCCGACGCAAGGAGGATGGCGCAGTCCTCTGGAGGCGACAACGCTCCGCTCGCCCGCAGGGATGGAAACGGCCGTTTCGCCGGAAGATGATCATGAAGGCGCGGCCGTTTCTTCCTTTAACAACACCGAACTCGCGCCGGCCGCCGAGGCCGATTCGGCCGCGACGGTGGGCGAGACAGCCATGGATTCGGATGCTGGCCTCGTGTCGCCCGCGACCGAGCCCTATGCGGATTCGGAGCCGGCGTTGACCTCCGACGACGCCGTGGAGGGCACCGACGAGGCCGCAGACCCTGAGGCCGCACCTGCCGAGGACGAGGCCAGTCTACCCCCCGCGGCGGACGACGCGACCGAGACCGACGCTGGGACATCCCCCGAGGGCGCGCCGTGTGTTGCAACTGAAGCCACCCCGCAGGCCGACGACGAATCTGCCCAGGAGGCCGATCCCCTGCCGGAGGATGACACGCGCGCGGAGTCCGACCAACAGGGCGGCGCGTGCCCATCGGCCACTGTGCCTGATGAGCCGGCCGCGGGCGCGGAGGACGCCCCCGCGTCGACCGACGATACGACGGCGGCAGCATCTCCCTTGGCGCCTGAAGCGGCCTCGGCCCCCGCAGACGACGCAGCCAGCCTCGCGGCCGGGGTCGACGACCAAGCCACGCTGGCGCAGGACGACGACACGCCCGCGTTGGCGCCGGGGCCCGACCCCAGTGACTTGGTGGGCGATGACGCCCCCGCGCCGTCCGACCAGGCCGAGGATGCCCCTCCGGCCTGCCCGCCGACTCAAGAGCAGGCCCCCGCGGCGTCTGCCGAGGCCGATGAAACCCAGCCTGACGAGTCGGGCGCGTCCGATGCCGACGCGGAGCCGGTCCCCCAAACCCCATGCCCCGCCGACGAAACCGACCCCGACGAGAACCCAGCAGCCTCGAGCCCTGAAAACCCCCTGACGCCCGAGACTCCGGACGAGGCCCAAGGGCAAGATCCTTATTTCACCATCGACGATGGCAGCAACCAAACCACGTACGTGTATGTAACGCCGGGCAACTGCGCGAGCACGCCGAACTGCACCGAGACGAATACGCCCATCCAAGACGCGGTGGACCATATCCAAACCGAGGTGCAGAATAACGGCAATACGTTGGTGGACGATACGCTGTATCTGGAAGCCGGCACATTCACGGAACCCTCGATTTTGCTCAATAGCATTGACTTTACATTGGTCTTGTTGGGTGACCCTGGAGGAACGACCATCACGGGCGACATCACCATTGCCAGCAGCACCGGCTCGATCACCTTCCAGAATGTGACCTTGACGGGTACGGTTTGGGTCCAAGACAGCACTGCAGTGGCCTTCCAGAACAGTGTGTTGCTCGGAACGTTGATTCTGGACAACGCGACGGTCACCGTGCAAGGAACCGCGGGCGATGACACGGTGACGGTGAATCTGCAAGGTACGGCCGGCGAAACGAATCATCTGACCGTCAACGCGGGCGAGGGCGACGACACGTTGGTGGTGGTCCAAGAGGGCACGGCCGCGAGCACGGTGACTTATGACGGCGGCGCCCAAACCAGCGGCGACACGTTGGAGGTGACCGGGGCGGGACAGGATGTGACCTACGCCCCCGATCCGAACGCCAACGGCGCGGGACAGGTTCAGGTCGGGCCGGCCACGGTGCATTTTGTGAATCTCGAGCCCCTCATGGTGCATGATGTGGACAGCCTGACCGTGCAGGGCACCGCAGGCGCGGACGACCTGCTGGTAGACAGCCCGGCCGCAGGGCAGAATCGCATTCGGGGCACCATCAACAACGGCCAACTCTTCGAGGCCGTGACCTTCTACAATGTGCCCACGGTGACCATCCGCCTGGGCGCGGGCGATGATCGTCTGTCGCTGGGTAGCGATTTGGTGGCCAGCGGCTTGAGCACTTTGCTCGTGCACGGCGAGGATGGCCGCGACACCCTGACCGCTTGGGATCGAGCCAACACGTGGGTGCTCACCAACGCGGACGCGGGCACATTGAACACAACGCTGCACTTTGCCACCCTGGAAAACTTGGTCGGCGGCGCGCAAAGCGATGTGTTCTTCGTGCAGCCGAGCGGTAGCCTGAGTGGCACGCTGGATGGCGGCGCCGGAATCGACACGCTCGATTACAGCAACTACACCGCGAGCGTGACGGTCGATTTGGGGAACGCGACGGCTTCGGCCTTGGCCGCGCTGCACAACATTGAGAATGTGGTAGGCTCGCCCTTCGCGGATTCGCTGACGGGCGATGCCAACGCCAACGAGTTGTGGGGCGGCGATGGCGACGACGTGCTGCAAGGCCTGGACGGCGACGACGTGCTGCACGGTGGGTGGGGCGACGACACGCTCGACGGTGGCGCGGGCGCGGACACGCTGTGGGGAGATGCAGGCAACGACATCCTCCACGGCGGCCTCGGCGACGATGTCTATGCCTTCGCCGACGATTGGGGCCAAGACGCGGCCAGCGACGTCGGCGGGTACGACGTTTGGGATTTCAGCCTGGTCACGGCCGCGGTGAGCATCGTGTTGGGGAGCGTGGTACAGGCCACGGCTGGCACTCATCGCGTGACCGACAGCACGGGTTGGTTGGAAAAAATCGTGGGCGGCAGCACCACCAGCGATAGCCTGCAAGGGCCCAACGCGGACACGCGTTGGCATGTGACCGCCGCGGACGCGGGGCATGTGCAAGACGCGGGCGGGAACACCCTGCTGGCTTTCGAAGGCGTGGAACACCTCATCGCGGGCAGTGGCAACGATGTGTTCTTCATCGACGCGGGGGGAAGCCTAACCGGCCAGGCCGACGCGGGCGCGGGTCGTGATACGTTGGATTACAGCCATTATGGCAGCCGCGTGAATGTGGACCTCAGCGCCTCGCCGGCCACGGCGACGGGGTTGGGCAGCGTGGCTGGCTTTGAGGATGTGATTGGCAGCCCTTACGATGATTGGCTCCGCGGTGATGCCAACGCGAATGTGCTGTGGGGCGGTCCGGGCGCGGATGCCCTCTACGGCCAAGACGGCAACGACCGGCTGGAAGGCCAAGACGGCAACGATGAACTGTACGGTGGCGCAGGCGACGACGAACTCTACGGCGGCCCGGGTGACGACGCCTTGTATGGCGAGGGTGGGAACGACATTTTGTGGGGCGACGCGGGCGACGATGCCCTCGACGGCGGCCCCGACAATGACGTGTACAAGTTCCAAGACGGCTGGGGCTCAGATACGGTGGACGATAGCGGGGGCCAGGATGCGTGGGACTTCTCCGCGCTTTCGTCCGCGGGTGTGCGGGTCGTGAGCGAATATCTGACGATCGGCTTGACCTACTACCAACGCTACAGGGCTTCGTGGTTGGGCGCCACGCCGTCTTCGGTGGATACGGATTGGGCGACACCTTACCTCTCGCCCGGACAAGACGCCATCGAGACCTTTGTCGGTTCGGCCGCGGACGACCGCTTCGACATCCTGGGCGGTGACAGCCAAAACTGGCAGGGCACCTACATCGGCGGCGGTGGACAGGACGTGCTGTATTACGACGCGCAGGGCCAGGCCACGTCCTATACCCTTGGCAGCGACCTCAACAGCGATTCCGTCATCAACGGCAAGGTCACCTTCCGCGAAGTCGAAACCGCTTACCTCTACCATGCCAACTTCGATTTGCAGAGCAGCAACGAAGGCCAACGCTTGGTCGACCTCTTCAAGGCCTGGTATCAGTGGGCCGGCCGCGTCAAGCAGGCCCAGGGCACGGGTATTGGCGATCCGCTGCCTGTGATCGGGAACAGCCGCGGGGCGGCCACGGATTGGAACACGGTGGGCACGGTGTTTGACTTGGACGCCCTGTGGTTCAGCACGCTGTATTGGTACCTGGCGCACGACCCCAATGTCGGCTGGATCGTCAATGTGCCCCCGGCCAACACCGACGAAGTCAAAGACCGGCTGGACACCATGGACGCGGACCGCTCTGATGTGGCCTTGACATATCCCGCGCTGGCGCCCTTCCCCAATGCGCAGCCCGACCAACTGGGCTTTGTTTGGGTCGAGATTGCGTGCCAACCCAACGGTTGTACCGACACCCTGGTGATGCGGGTGGAATACGACGCCCAGGTCTCGGACCAAGAGGTCGGTTTCAAGCCGCATCTGGACTGGGCGCTCAGCGAATGGGGCTTTGATTTCGGCGCGGGTGAACTGCGCGCCACGGTGGATTTGAGCCTCACCTTGCCCCTGGATTTCGGCGTTCTGCGCGGGACCACCGATGAGGCCTTCCTGCGCATCACTCCGAACCACGACTTGACCTTCGCGTTGCTTGCGTCGACCAACAACACCGTGTTTACCGACGCGCAGGGCAGCACAACCTACACCCTGGCTGGTGAATTCGGCTTCGCGCCCGTTATCTTGCACGGTCAGACCATCGTGGCGCCTCATGTGCTCAATGTGTTGCAAAACTTCGAGGGCGCTTTTACCATCGCTTTGCAAGACCCCAACCGCGATGGCTATCTCACGACCAATGAACTCCGTGCCTTAGGCGCGGATGATGTGACCGCGACCGCGACCAACCCGGGCCTGATTCGCAGTGTGTACCACATCCGCCCGGATCCCAATCGCCAAGTCGTGGGGCTGGCCACGGCCTCCAGCGATCCTTACATCGAAGTGACCTACACCAACTTGTTGGACGCGTTGAGCGGTCAAGTGGCGTTCAGCGGCTTTGGCGACCTCTACGTCTTCCACCGGGTGGATGCGGCCGAAGTTTTGGCCATGCTGCGCCAAGTCAGCAGTTGGCTGGAGCGGTTCACGGCCTCTCAGTACCTCGCCATGTCGGTGCCCTTTGTGGGGGAGGCCAAGGTCGAACGCACGGTCAACGGTCAGACCGAGTCCTATGTGCTGCCTGCACCGGTGCTGGGCCAATTGTTGGACTTCGGCTACATCTTTGAGACCCAGGTTGTCGACCAACTGGTAACCACCGAGGCTGACGCGGATCAAGAAGCCGAGAACGCGTGGTTGGATTTCCTCCATACCATTGCGTGCTCAAACCCCAACGCGAGCGATTTCGGCACTTGCGGGCAACCCACCTTCGTTGAGGCGTGGGACTTCGCGCGCGATTTGGACCAGGCCTTGAATGGCGCGCTGGCCAGTTGGGGCTTTGACCCTGCCACCAAGGCCCTGCGCTATACCATCCGTGACTGGCGCGTCGGCTTCAGTTCCAGTGTGGACCCCAATCTCTTCGTCCAATATGACACTGGCGCGGACTACGCTTTGTTGGGCGCGTGGCTGCAAGGCGCCAATGGCCCCGAAGACATTCAAGTGCGCATCGTTGGGTGGGTGGAGTTCGATTTCACGTTTGGGATCGACTTGGACGACATCGAGATCGTGGCCCAGGTTGGCCCTGATTTGGACGAGTCTTATACCATGCCCAGCCTGTATGGGCGCCCGCTGGAGATTTGGGAGGACACCAGCCGCGGGGACGCCTTGTGCCTCGATGCCAACGGCGACCTCACCACCTGCCTCACAGGCTTGCCCATTTTGGGCGTCATCGAGGGCGATCAGGCCGACCACAAAGCCACTTTCCGCATTCGGGTCGTGTGGGATGACGACCAAGAGGACCTGTTCGAGATCACCGTCGACACCGCGGGCAACATCCCACCCGCGGCCTATTACCCCGACTTGACCGGCGGCGATGTGCTGGGCATTGACCAGATCGTGGCTGATCTGAACACCGCGCTGCAAAACGCGACAGTGCTCACCAATGCCAGCGGTCGCATCGCAGCGTTGGATGCGTGGCTAAAAGCCCGCCGCGCGGCCGGCTACCGCCCCGACGCGCTGGAAATCTATCCCGAGCAATGGACATATCACGACCCCAGTGGGGCAGTGTACCGCATTCGCGACCTGATCATCGAAGTTCCCAGTTGCGCGAACCCTGATGACCTGGGCGTGACCCAGTTGGGCTTCCCCGTGCGGGAGGGGAGCAACGCGGGTGATCCGTGCCGGTTCCGCGCGTCCAAAGTGCCCACGCCAGCCCCCCTGGCCACCAGCCAATATCGACTGCCGCAAGACCTTTCCTTCACCCTGTGGACGGTGGACGGTTCCAGTGCACCGACCGCGGCCGACTACACCCAGGCCACCGTCACTGTGACGGCTGCCGCCACCGCGGACAACACCACCTTGGACGATTTCATCCAGGACTTGCAAACCGCGCTGGACAACGCGGGCTTGAGCGATCTGCAAGTCTTGCCCCTGTACACGCTGAGCGATGCCGAGCGTACGGTTTACCTGACCGACGTCGAGGGCACGGTAACCGATCCGGGCGGCAACCCGGTGGTGTTGTATCGGGTGCCGGCCCAGAGCAATTGGCTCATGCTGCGGGCCCGCGACGGCCAGCCGCGCATCTTCCACATTGTGCAATTGAACCAGGTGGCCGAGCACTATCTGGGGTGGAACACGCAGATCTCGTCACCGGGCGTTGCGTTTTATGTGGACACAATGGACCTGAGCGGCCAGGTCACGGTGGACATCGTCAACGCCCAGCCCGGTCAAAGCGCGTATTTGCGGGCTGCATATGGGTTCGTCGGGCTGGACGGGGCGTTCACCCCCGAGGCCGCGCCCGCACCCTTGCAGGTCGATTTGGTGATCCAGTTCCTCGTTCACGCGCCCGGCGATGCCACGGAGCGCCAAGTCTCCCTGCGCACGTTGCAGGCCTATAGCCACGACTGCGACCCCAACACCTGTGCCAACAGCATCGCCGAGGTCGTGGATGTGACCTTCCCCGCAGGAGACCCGGTGGCGCGATTGCACACCTCGGTCGCGGCCGCGCCCGACTATGGCATCGCGGCCACCGACCTGATCGTCGAGTTCCGCGGGGGCACGACGGACCCCGACACAGGCTATTGGGGCACCCCGCAAGTGCAGTTGTCGAACCCCAATGCGCTGGATCGCGCGCAGCACCTGCGCGACTTAACCTATGCCGATGCGGTCATCGCGCTGGCCCAAGTGATTTCCTTCCTGGAAGACATGGAGGCCAATCCCAACGCCTATTTGGAAGTCCCCTTGCCGTTTGTGGGTCAGAGCGCGGTGCAGATGATCGACACCAGCGCGCACTTCGCGGCCCTGGTCGACCAAGTTGCCCACGCCCAAGGCCAGGTGGTGCAAGACTTCAAGGCCGCCTTGGCCAACGCGCTCAACCTGGCCAATCCCAACGACTTGCGGGTGGCCCTGGATGCCGCGGGCGAAGTGCTGGAAATTGCCTTCCCCTTCCAAATCGCCCATCAAGGCAAGGTCCGCTTCGCATTCGATGTGCAAAGCCTGTGCCAGGTGGCCAACCCGCCGGCCTATTGTGACCGCCTGGCAGGGTTGCAAAGTTTCGTGGCCGCGAGTTCGGATGGCTCTTTGCGCATCACGGCCACGGCCACGCTGGATCTGGCCATGGGCATCGACCTGGTCGGCGCCGACGATCGCGCGAATTGGACCGTGGAGGAGAAGGCGTTCCTTTACAACGCCAACAACGCATCTGGCGGCACGACCTGGTCCATGGAAATCCATGCCGCGCTGGAGAACACCTCCTTCAAGATGCGCACCGGGCCGCTGACGTTGTGGGTCGTCGATGGAGCCAACCCGGCTTATGCCGTACTCAACATTGACGGCCAGCAAGGTCAGGCCAATGGCATCCGTTTTGACATCACTTTGGTCAAGCCCGCGGGCCAATCGGCACGCTCCTATTTCACCGAAAACCTGCAAGATCAATTGGACATTGCCATTGTGGGCCAGGCCGAAGCCTCGTTCCCCTTGTACTTCCCCAGCGATGCGCCCGCGGACTTCGTCGGCCTCTTGGAAGTGACCATCACGGACGTGGCCGCGTATTTGGCCGGGAACGTCGGCGTCGTCGATATCACTACCCCCAACTTGGGCACCAATGGCGGTTTGGTCAGCCAGGCGGTCACGGTCGTGGGCATGTTGACCGACCTGGACTTGCTCATCGACGGCCTGGACGCGGTCTTGAGTCGGGTGCAAGACGCGCTCAACGGCCGCCTCTACGGCCTGAGCCTGCCCCTCATCGGCGACATCTTGGCCGATAACCCCGCGGCGCAATTCATCGGCAACCTGCGGGCCCAACTGCTGGGGCAAGTGGCCGACAAACTGCGCGAGTCGGGCCTGGACAAGCCCGCAGTGGCCCTGCAGAGCGTGCTGGCTTCGGTGTTCTTGTCGTTGGGGTTGTTGAAGGACTTGAACGGCGACGGCCAGCGGGACGAGAACGACATCATCGTTCTTACCGACGACCCCAACCCCGATGCCCTGTGCGGCGCGACCGCGACGTATTGCCAGTTCTACATGCTCATCGGCGACACGTACACATTCACCGTCGATGAGGGCTTTGACATCGGCTTCCCCTTGTTAGGGCTGGATGTCGACGCGGGCATTGAGGTCACCTTGGACTGGGATATGTACTTCTCCTTCGGCGTGGATCAATCGCTGGGCTTTTACTTCGACACGGCCAATCAGGTGGTCGACAACGGCATCACCTTGAAGGGCGATTCGGAGATTCGCGTCGACCTGACCGTTCATCTGACCCAGCACACCAACTTGGACGGCACTTTTGGCGTGTTCACCGTCCAGGTGGACAACGGCACCGTGCCCGCCATCGAGGCTGTGGCCGAGCCAGCCAGTTTCAGCCAAGCCTACGCCTTCACGCTCCAGATGGAATTGGACGGCGGCACGGTGGTGAACATCCCTGTTGCCGTGGGCGCGGACGCGACCCGCTCGGACATCGAAAGCCTGGTCGCGGCCCTCAATCAGGACCTGCAAACCAAACTGGACGCGCTGGGATATGCAGGCTATGTGGCTGTCTCTAAGTTCATCGATGGGCAAGAACAGCACCTGATGGTCTTGGCGTTGGATCGCTCGGTCGTCGGGGTGGCCCTGCAAGGCAGCGATTTGGTTCCCCTGGGCTTTGACCCCAACGCGGCCGACACCGCGATGACCTATACCTACTTGGAAGCGAGTTTCGCCATCGACTTGCTGGATCCCGGCGCGGACGACGCGGACGACAAACTTACCTTGTCTGAATTGCTGCAGCCTGAAGTCCAGGCTCGGGATCTCTTGCAAATGACCTTCGACGTCACCGCAGAAGTGCATTTCGCCATCGAACTCGCCATTGCCAACGATGTGATGTTCCCCTCGTTTGCCTTTGACTTCAACCTCACTTGGGAACTCCAGCAAGTGTTCTATGGGCCTGACGCGGAGCCCGATGATTTGCTCAACATCGCGGCCCCCGAAGTGTCCTTGGACAACATGCGCTTCCACTTCGGGACGTTCTTGAGCCAGTATGTGCTTCCCGTGTTGAACACCATCTACGACACGCTGGAGCCCCTGGACTGGCTCATCGACCGGCAGGATGGCTTGCTGTTCCAGGTCGACCCGGTGATGAGTTTCCTCATGGGCGAGACCATCACGTTTTGGGATGAGTTTCGCACGTTGTGGCGGGGCGACCGGGACAAGATGGACGCGTTCATCAAGGCGGTGGCGTACATTTATGAATTGTCGGAGAACGTGCAAGCGCTGCAAACCGAGACTGGGCCCAACGCCTACTTCCTCATTGGTAGCCTGCACGGCCTGGAGTACAACGGTCTCACGCTGTGGGACGCGTTGACCGCCATGTATCAAGATTTGAAGCAAGACTTGGCCAATTTGGTCAAGTATTTGAGCACGTGGGTGCCCTGCACCGATGACCCGACCACGCCCGAAGACGAGGGCAATTGCTGGTCGGAAAACGTCGAGTTCAATGCCCCCAATTTGTATCCTGACAAGGGCAAACGCGGCAAGAGCATCGAACGCACCAAGAAACTGAAGAACGGGCGCACCGCGTCGTGGGGGGCTACGGCCGGCTTCCAGGGCAA
This sequence comes from uncultured Anaerolineaceae bacterium, assembly GCA_964446575.1. Classification (GTDB taxonomy): domain Bacteria; phylum Chloroflexota; class Anaerolineae; order Anaerolineales; family DRMV01; genus JAADEN01. Next base: position 26,508 of record CAYUOX010000053.1, read on the forward strand.
GTTCGAGGTCGACTTCCCCATTCTCACCAACCCCACCCACATCTTCCTCATGGTGTTGGGGCAGCGGGTCGACTTGGTGTTGGTTCAACTGCCCACTTTCTACCTGGACGCGAGCATCAAAATCGAGATTCCCTTTTATACGCCGCCCACGGTAGAAGCCTTTGTCGAAGGCTCCTTCAAGGTGCGGGTGGACTTGGCCTTTGGCTATGACACGTTGGGCATCGAAGAGTATGCAGAATCGGGCAACCCCTATGACCTGATCGACGGCTTCTACATCGTCGGCACCGACGAAGACGGCCATCGCATCCCGCAACTTACGCTGCAAGCCCAGGTGGCCATCGGCGTGTCGTTGGATGTGGCCGTGGCCGAAGTTGGCGGCGGCGGGGCGTTGCGCGGTACGGTCTACTTCTACCTCAACGACCCCGATGGCGACGGCAAGGTCCGCTGGCTGGAATTGAAGACCAACTGGCAATTGGGCGGCCTGGATTGCTTGTTCGACCGCCAAGGCAAACTGGAGTTGGTCTTCTTCGCCTACTTGGATGTGCTCGGCAAGCGGGTGGTCGAATGGGACATCGTTTCTTGGACCATCTACGAAACCGATATCATCACCTGCGACCGCCCGCCGCGCCTGGGCACGTTGCAGGACGACATCCTGTATCTCAACATGGGCGCGTACGCGCATCAGCGCATTTATCGCACCATCGACGATGGCCGCGAGCAGTTCATCCTCTCGCTCGAAACCGATAGCGACAATGTCACCTGGTTGCTGCTGGAGGCCATTATCGACGGCGTCACTTATGACAAGGCCGCGTACAACAACAACCTGGTCGAAGGCTACAACGCCTTCAAACTGGCCGACATCGCGGAAATCTGGGCCTTTGCCGGTCTGGGCGATGACACGATCACGGTGGCTTCGTCCATTCACATCCCCATGTTCTTCTGGGGCGGGCCGGGCGACGACGATTTGCAATTGGGGGCCCACCCCGACTCTATCGCCCATGGTGGTGACGGCGATGATATTCTGCGCGCCGGCGCCAATGGCGGCACCTTGTATGGTGAGGCCGGCAACGATACGCTGTATGGCGCGGATGGCGATGACATCCTCTACGGTGGCCCAGGGGATGACACCTTGTACGGCAACGGGGGCGATGATTGGCTGGATCCGGGCTCGGGCAACGATGATTTGTATGGCGGCGCGGGCAGTGACATCTACCACATTCGCAATGCTTACCAGCGCAACACCGTGCACGAAAACGCGGGTGCTGGTGTGCACGATGTCTTGGACCTCAGCGACGCCTATTTGCCCGCGCTCACCGAGGTGACCAGCAGCGGCATCGTCAGCCGTGGGGTGGGCTTTGAGGTCAACGCCAGTTTGTGGATCGAGCAGATCAACGGGTCGCGCGGCGCGGACACGTTCGTGGTGCGCGCGGCGTCCAGCGACGCGTTCTCTGAACGCGGCTTGAACGTAAATCTGCTGCTCGACGGTGGCCGCGGCTCTGACGAATACCAACTCCATTTGGGCGACGCGGGGTTGCAAAACCGCATTGTGTCGGTGCGTGACAGCGGCGCCCGTTGGTACACCGACACCCTCGTCGTGTATGGAACCGACGCGGACGACATCTTTGAGATGACCGACCAACACGTGCGCTTGGTCGGCCAAAACGCCGTCGTACATTACGACATTGGCGACGCGCTACTGCGCGCGCAAACCACCGATACGCCGGTCGCCGCGTTCGGCCTGGGAAATGTGACTTCCAGCCTGGGGCCGCTGCCCATTGGCACATACTACGTCGAAGTGCGGAACCAGGGCGGCCAGTGGCAATGGCGGTTGGTCAACGGCTCGGGCCATTGTGTGGCCGTTGAGGGCAATGATTGCCAGGTGGACGATGGCTTCCAGAACATTGGGGGCAGCACCGTGGACACGGGCCGGGGCCTGACCATCCAGTTCGGCACCCTGCAAGAGGCTCGGCTCTTCTACGGCGCGGCCTCGGTGTACTTCACCACGAATTACTCCGGTCTGGAAGTGCTCTACCTACGCGGCCGCAAGGGGAACGATGCCTTCCGGGTGCAGGCCACCCCCGTTGACATTGGCGCGTACCTGCTGGGCGAGGAGGGCGACGACCACTTCATCCTCGGCCACACGACCGGCGACTTGAGCCGCATCGAGGGCGTGGCTGGGCCGGTGCGCATCAACGGCCGCAGTGGCTACGACATTGTCGAATTCGACGATACCGCCAATACCACGGGCCGCAACGCGGCCAACAACACCGCGGGCTTCCTCTACGATGACCGCCTGGAAGGCCTGGGCACCCAGACCGACGTCTGGTTTGCTCAAGTCGAGCGCTTGCTCTTCCGCCTGGGCGCGGGCGCGGATGAACTCACCGTCACCGAAACCTTCGCTGGCTCCACGGCCATCTACATGGGCGCGGGCGATGACATCCTCGCCCTGTACGATGAGGTCACCCTCAACGCCGATGACCGCAACCCCGGCTTGGTCGACGGCCAGGCCGGCCGGGACACCCTCGACCTGCACCGCTACACCACCTCCCGCGACCTGACCCTGACCGCGGTGGACCAGGAAGGTTTCGACGGCCAGGCCCTGTGCATCGCGGACTACGCCCCCGCCCCCAACGGCTTCTTCAACATCGACGACATCATCGGCGCCGATACCCCAGACCCCAACACCGGCGCTTGGCCCGACGCGGACAAACTCACCGCCCTGGACCTGGACGCCACCTGGGTCATCCAGGACCTGGTCAACCCGCCCGACACCTACACCGTGGACCTGGGCGGCGTGCTTCAGACCCTGACCTTCACCCACATCGAGCAGCGCTACGGCGGCGCGGGCCAGGACCTCTTCCTCATTGTCGGCCCGCAGGCCGGCCTGCTCTCGGGGCGTGAAGGTGGCGACACCTTCGTGTTCACCAACGACGGCACTTATGGCGAGGCCACCTTCGACGGTATCATCGACGGCGGTGGCGGCAACGATACCCTGGACTACTACGAGTACACCACGGCCGTGACCGTTGACCTGCCCGCGGAAATCGCGCTGGCGAACCAGGTCATCACCACGGTGCGCAACATTCTGGCCGTCATCGGCGGCGCGGGCAACGACCTCCTCATCGGCGACGACGCGGACAACATCCTGGTGGGCCATTACGGCGACGACGACCTGCAGGGCGGCCTGGGCAACGACACCTACGGCTTCGCAGACGCTTGGGGCAGCGATATCATCACCGAAGCCGCGAACGCAGGCACCGACACGGTGGACTTCTCAGCCCAGTACGCGCAAGCCACCGCGGGCCTGCTGCGTCGTCTGAACGCGGGCGACCTCCAGCCGGCCGCCGCGGACCTGCACTTCGCGTTGACCGGCACTCTCACCGTGTCCGACGGCCAGGGCAACGCGCTGCACCACCCGGCTTGGCAAGTCGAGAACCTCATCGGCGGTACGGGCGCGGATACTTTCGACTTCAGCGACGGCATCGCGCTCGCGGGGTACATCCAGGGCTACACCGGCCGCGATGTCCTGGACTACGCGGACTACACCACGGCTCGGGATATCACCCTCACCCGCGTGGGCACCCACGACGGCTTCGCGGGCACCGACCTGGAAGGCAGCGTGGCCCAGGGCTTCGACGATGTGGACGTCCTCGTGGGCGGCTGGGCCGATGACCGCCTGACCGGCTACGACGTCCAGGCCACCTGGTGGCTCGACGCGGCCCAGGCTTTCAACACCTACGAGGCCGATGGCCGCACCCTCGACTTCCAGGACTTCCAGTACCTGGTGGGCGGCAGCGGCGTCGACACCTTCGACATCCGCGGTACCCATGACCTGGACCTCAACGGTGGCCTGGGCGATGACGCGTTCGTCTTCCACGATGCCGCGGCTTTGGACGGCCGTTTGGCCAGCATCGCGGGCGGTGGCGGCATCGATACCCTGAACTATCACCCCGCGGTCGATCCTTACACCACGGCCGTGACCGTCAACCTGGCCCAGGGCACGGCTTCCAATATCCGCGGCGGCGCGACGGGCGGCGTGGCCAACATTCGCAATGTGTACGGCGGTCTGGGCGACGATGTCCTCACCGGCAGCGACCTGGACAACGAGATCCGCGGCTACGAGGGCAACGACCGCCTGGTGGGCCTGCGGGGCAACGACACCCTGGACGGCGGCGCGGGCGACGACCTGTACATCTTCGAGGACTTCTGGGGCCAGGACACCGTCATCGAGGCGCCGAACGGCGGCCGCGATACCTTCCACTTCGCGGCCACCCACCTGGGCTACTCGGCTGTGAGCGCGGACTTGCGCTTCGACATCACCGCCGACCTGTTCGTGGCCGACGGCCAGGGCAACACCATCACCCACGCCGGCAACCAGGTGGAGGACCTCATCGCAGGCACGGGCGATGACGTGTTCGCGTTCGGCGATGCTGCCCAACTGGCTGGCAGCACGGGCACCCTGGACGGTTCCACCGGCACCGATACTCTGGACTACAGCGCCTACGCGAGCACCCTCTCCCTCTCGGTGAACGTCAACCTGACGGACGGCACCGCGACAGGCACCGCGGGCGTGGCCGGCATCGAAAACATCATCGGCGGCCAGGCGAACGACATGCTCGTCGGCGACGACAACGATAACGTGATCACCGGTCTGGGCGGCGACGATTCCATCGACGGCCGCGGTGGTACGGATACCTGGGACGAGCACACCGCCACCTGCGACATCAACGCCAACCTGGCCACCGGCATCGCCCAGGGCCTGTGCATCGGCACCGACACCCTGGTGAATATCGAGAACCTGACCACCGGCAGTGGCAACGACACCCTCACCGGCGACGGCCTGAGCACCGTGGACAACGTGCTCACCGGCAATGACGGCGACGACACCTACGCGCTGGTGGATAACTGGGGCCGGGTCACCATCGTCGAGACCAGCACCACCGACAACGATACTCTGACCTTCGCCCAGGTCACCGTGCCTCTGGATTTCGATCTGACCAACGGTCGGGTGACCGATGGCTCCAACCTGGTGACCTACAGCCCCGATAAGATCGAGAACATCATCGGCGGCCAGGCCGCAGACCTGTTCCACATTGAAGGCAACCGGCAGGTGAACGTGCTGGATGGCGGTGGTGGCGACGACGAATTCCGCTTCGCGGACGGCGCCATCCTCACAGGCACGCTGCATGGCGCCGCGGGCGTGGACACGCTGAACCTGAGCGCCTACACCACCGACCTGCTGCTCACTCTGACCGCGGTCAACGCCACCGATGGCTTCGACGGCACCCTGACCCTGCGGGCCACGGGCCCGGCCGTCATCACGGGCGGCTTCACGGGCCTCAATGCCTTCACCGCGGGCAGTGGCCGCGATGCCCTTCAGGGCCTGCCCAGCGCCAGCACCTGGAACCTGGCCGCAACGAGCCAGTACACGGAAGCCGCCAGCGGGCATACCCTGACCTTCACCGGTGTGGAAGACCTGCTGGGCGGCGCGGCCAGCGACACCTTCGTGTTCACGGACGGTTACGTCCACACCGGCAGCCTGGTGGGCGGCCCGGGCGTGGATACCCTGGACGCTTCGTCCTACACCGCCGCGGTGACCCTGACCCTGACCGGCCTGGGCACGGACGATGGCTTCGTGGGCACCACCAACCTGCTCACCGCTGGCTTCGATGACCTGGAGGCCGCGGTCGCGGGCACGGCCGCGAGCGTGGTCGACGAACTCCACGGCCTGGATGCGGTCGCCACCTGGACCATTGACGGCGCGAACAACCAGTACACCACCGGCGGCCGTACCTTCGGCTTCGCGAACTTCGATGCCCTGTACGGCGGCGCGGAGGCCGACACCTTCGTGGTCAGCAATGGCGTGCAGCCGGTCAGCCTCTATGGCGGCGCGGGCAACGACACCTTCCGCCTGTTGGATGGCGCGGGCATCCGCGGCACCCTGGACGGCGGTCCGGGCACCGACCACCTGGACTACAGCGACTCCACCACCTCTGTGACGGTGAACTTGCGCGCGGGCACGGCCTCCCACATCGGCGGCGGCATTGCCATGGTCAACGGCCTGAGCACTGTGGAGGACGTCACCGGCGGCCAGGCCGACGACACCCTGCAGGGCGATGCGGGCGCCAACACCCTGGCCGGTGGCCCCGGCAACGACACCTACATCTTCACCGACGGCTGGGGTGACGACACCGTGGTCGAGACCGCGGGCGTGGATACCGTGGACTTCTCCCTGGTCACCGTGGCCCTGACCTTTGTCCTGGGCACCGCGGGCCTGACCGTGACCGACGGCTCGGGCCATCGCCTAACCGCGGTCGGCCAGGGACTGGAGCGCCTGGTTGGCTCCCGCACCGCGGACGACACCTTCCGCTTCGAGCAGGGCGCGCGCTGGCCCGCCACTTCGGTGGATGGCCTGGGCGGCTTCAACACCCTGGATTACGCCGCGTTCACCACGCCCATCTACATCCGCCTGACCGACGTTGGCAGCCTGGGCGTGGACGATAATGACGGCTTCGCGGGCACTGAGGCCAACGGTTCCCTGCAGGCCTTCGACAACATCGACAAGGTGATTGCCGGGCAGGCAGTGGATACCCTGGAAGGCCTGAGCACCGCACCCGCAGAATGGCGCTACAACCCGGCCCGCTACATCAGCCTGAACCACACCCTGTACCATGAGAACTTCGAGAACCTGTACAGCCCCAGCGGCGGTGTGTACTACATCGTCGGCCAGGTGACCCAGAACTACATCGGCTCCAATGGCGACGACACCTTCATCTTCGCCGACGGTGCCACGCTCACCGGCCTCATCGACGGCCGCGGGGGCAACGATACCCTGGACTTCTCCAACTACACCGCGGACCTGCTCATCACCCTGACCGGCCCCGGCACCACCGACGGCATGGCCGGCCGGGTGGACAACGCCACCACGAGCACGCCCGTGCTCACCGCGTTCGACAACATCGACCACCTCATCGCCGGGCAGGGCAACGACACCCTGGTGGGCGCCAACCGCACCGCCACCTGGACCCTGGACGCGACCGCGACCTACCGCGACAATGCCACCGGCCAGACCATGGCCTTCGAGGCCGTGGAGAACCTGACCGGCGGCGCGGACGCGGACCGCTTCGATTTCATCGGCGATCAGGCCTTCACCGTCATCCACGGCGGCTTGGGCGATGATATCTTCGCTTTCGCGGACGGCGCGACCTTCGACGGCGACCTGGATGGCGACGCGGGCACCGATACCCTGGACCTGAGCGCCTACACCACCAACCGCACGGTGACCCTGACCGGCCTGGGGCTCATCGACGGTTTCACCGGCACCGAAGGCGTCCTGCGCAACGGCCACACCTTCACCCACGTGGACAGGGTGGTGGCCGGACAGGGCACTGCCGACCGGCTCATCTGCCTGGACGTGCCCGCGGTCTGGACCCTGAACAACGCCACCTGGACCTACGTCACCGGCGGCCACGGGCTCACCTTCGAGGCCTTTGAGGACGCCCAGGGCGGCGCGGCGGCCGATACCTTCCATATCATGGGCGCGGTGACCCTGCGCCTGTGGGGCGCGCCCGGCGCCGACGTCTTCATCTTCGCCGATGGGGCCACCTTAGAGGGACGCATCGACGGCGGCGGTGGTGAGGACACCCTGGACTTCAGCGCTTACACCACGCCTGTGACCGTGAACCTGACCGATGCCTGGTCCGACAAGGTGAGCAACGCTGCCCTCGGCCGGGTGACCAACATCCAGAACCTCATCGGTGGTCAGGCCGACGACACCCTCATCGGCGACGCGGGCCCCAACCGCATCACCGGCAACGCGGGGAACGATCGCCTGGAGGGCCGCGCGGGCGATGATACCTACATCTTCGCCGACGGCTGGGGCGCCGATACCCTGGTGGAACTCGCCAGCGGCGGCACCGATACGGTGGACTTCCGCCTGGCTTTGGCCCCGCTGACCTTCTCTTTGAACAACGGCCTCACCGTCACCGATGGCGTCAACACCCTCACCCAGGCCGGTGGCCTGCAGGTGGAACATCTCTTTGGCGGCCGGGGCAATGATCGTTTCGCCTTTGCCGACGCTCAGACCCTGGCCGGGAACCTGGACGCGCACGACGGTGAGGACACCTTGGACTTCAGCGCCTACACCACGCCCGTGAGCGTGGACCTGGCTGCGGGCACGGCCTCGCCTGTGGGCGGCACGCTGGCCCACGCGGAGCACATCCTCGGCGGCCAGGCCGATGACGACCTGCGGGGCGATGACGGCGCCAACCGCGTCTCCGGCGGCCCTGGCAACGACCGCATCGAGGGCCGCGGCGGCAACGATACCCTGGACGGCGGCCCCGGCGACGACACCTTCGTCTTCGCCGACGGCTGGGGCACCGACGCCCTCACCGACTCCGCGGGCACCGACGTGCTGGACTTCACCGCGGTCACCCAGAACCTGACCTGGACCATTGCCGCGCAGGTGACGGTCACCGACGGGGCTAATACCCTGACCGCGGACAACGCCCTGGAGGCCCTCCTGGGCGGCCGGGCTGCGGACCGCTTCGCCTTCGCCAATGCCGCGGCCGTGGCCGCTGCCGCCGGCACCGTGGACGGTGGCACGGGCATCGACACCCTGGACTTCAGCGCCTACACCACGCCCGTGGCCGTGAACCTGACCGCGGGCACCGCGACGGGCACCGCGGGCGTGGCTGGCATCGAGCATCTTATCGGCGGCCAGGCTGACGATATCCTCATCGGCGACGCGGGCGCCAATGTCATCACCGGCCTGGCGGGCGACGACCTGGTGGACGGCCGGAGCGGCACCGACACCTGGCGCGAGGCCGACGCGGCTTGCGACATCGTGGCCGACCTGACCACAGGCCGGGCCCAGGGCGCCTGCATCGGCGCCGACACATTGTTGAGCATGGAAAATCTGACCACCGGCCAGGGCAACGACACCCTCATTGGCGACGCGGGAGACAACGTCCTCGCCGGCGGCCCTGGCGATGACATCTACATCTTCCCCGCGGGTTGGGGCCACGACACCGTGGTCGAGGCCGCGGGCAATGGCACCGACACCTTAGACTTCACAGCCCTGGCCGTGGACCTGACCGCCACCGTGGGCACCGCGAGCCTGGCCGTGACCGACGGCATCAACACCGTGAGCCACCACGGCACCGCGGTGGAAAACCTGGCCACGGGCGCGGGCAGCGATACTTTCGTCTTCGCCGACGCCGCGACCTTGGGTGGCTGGGTGCACGCGGGCGCGGGCCACGACACTTTGGACTATGCCGCGTACACCACGCCCGTGACCTTCACTTTGCTGGCCAGCGCCACGACCGACGGTTTCGACGGCGCGGCCACGGGCCTCGTGGGCGGCTTCGCGGATGTGGACGCGGTGCGCGGCGGCGCGGGCGACGACACGCTGGACGCCACCGCGTTGACCAACCCCGGCGAGTGGACCCTGCAAAACAACGGCGGCAACTACCGCGACACGGTCACGGACCACGACCTGGACTTCACCGGCGTGGAGAATCTGCTGGGCGGCGATGCCAATGTGTTCCACATCATCGGCGCCATGACCGCCGACCTGGTGGGCGGCCCCGGGGTGGACATCTTCCGCTTCCACCCCGCCGCGACCCTCACCGGCAGCATCGACGGCCAAGGCGGCGACGATGTGCTTGACTACCACCTGTACGACGCGGGCGTCGCGGTGACCCTGACCGGCCTGGGCGGCGTGGACGGCTTCGCGGGCACCGAGCCCACCACCCTGCCGGCTGGCAGCACCTTCACCAACATCGACCGCCTGCTCGGCAGCCCGCAGCACGACCGCCTCACCGGCCGCGACGCGGACGCCACCTGGCACATCTTCAACCGCGATGCCACCTACACTTCCGGCGGCCGCACCCTGACCTTCGCGGATGTGGAAGACCTGGTGGGCGGCGCCGCGCGCGACACCTTCGTCTTCGCCGACGCCGCGACCCTGCTGCCCGGCGGCGCGCTGGACGGTGCCGCGGGCACCGACACCCTGGACCTGAGCGCTTACACCACGCCTGTCACCGTGGCCCTCACGGCCGCGGGCACGACCGACGGCTTCGACGGCACCGTGGCCGGGCTCATCCCCGCGGGCTTCGCCAACCTGGACGCGCTGGTGGGCACCCAGGCCGAGGACACCCTGGTCGGCCCCGACGCGGACACGGTCTGGCACCTCACCGGCCTGGATCGGGGCGACCTGGACGGCGTCTTCACCTTCACAGGGGTGGAGAACCTGCAGGGCGGCGCGGCCCGCGACACTTTCATGGTGCAGCCCGGCGGCGGTTTGACCGGCGCGTTGAACAGCGGCGCAGGCACCGACACCCTGGACTACAGCGCCTACGACCAGGCCGTGAGGGTCGACCTGAGCACCGGCCAGGCCACGGCCATTGCCCAGGGTGTGGCCGCGGTGGAGAACATCGTTGGCAGCCCGCAGGACGACGACCTGATCGGTGACGCGGGCGCCAATGTCATCACCGGCGGGCCGGGCAACGACACCCTGAACGGCCTGGGCGGCGACGATACCTACGTCTTCACCAACGGCTGGGGCAGCGATACCCTCATCGAAGCCGCGGGCGGCGGCACCGATACCGTGGACTTCTCGGCCGTGACCGCGGACCTGACCTTCACCCTGAACGGCACCCTGACCGTGACCGACGGCACCAACACCCTGACCCACAACGCCTGGCAGGTGGAGAACCTGCGCGCGGGCCAGGGTAACGACGCGTTCGTCTTCGGCCCGGCCGCGCAACCCCTGGCCGGCTGGTTGGACGGCGGCCCCGGCGCGGACACGCTGAACGACGCGCAGTACCCCGTCGCGGTCACGGTGACCCTGACCGCGCGGACCGCGGACGGCTTCGCCGGCACGGCCACGGCCATCGCCGCGGGCTTCCGCGGGATGGATGCCCTGGTGGGCAGCGCCCAGATCGACACCCTGGTCGGCCCCGACGACGCCAACGCCTGGTTCCTCCAGGGTGTGGACGCGGGCGAGGTGGACGGCTTCGCGTTCCAGGCCGTGGAGAACCTGACGGGCGGCACGGCCGACGACGCGTTCACCTTCGCCAATGGCGCACGGCTGACCGGTACCCTGGACGGCGCCGCGGGCCACGACATCCTGGACCTGAGCGCCTGGACCACGGCCCTGGATGTGACCCTGACCGCGGTCTCCGCGACCGACGGCTTCGACGGCGTCGAGCCCACGGCCCTGCCCGCAGGCTTCCGCAATGTGGACGAACTGCGCGGCGGCCAGACCCTGGTCGACCGCCTCACTGGCCTGGATGCCCCCGCGACCTGGCAGTTTGCGGCCCAGTGGCAGTACCTCCGCCGCGGCCACAGCCTGACCTTCGCCGGGTTCGAACGCCTGGTGGGCGGCGCGGCCGCGGACACCTTCGCCTTCCTGCCCGGCGCCGCGCTGCCCGCGGGCGTGACCCTGGACGCCGCGGCAGGCCCAGACACGCTGGACTACAGCGCCTACGACCAGGCCGTGGCCGTTACTCTGACCGGCCTGGGCGCCACCGATGGCTTCGACGGCACCGAAGCGGTCACCGTGCCCGGCGGCTTCGCCAACCTGGACGCCTTCGTCGGCAGCCCGCAGGTCGATGCCTTTACCGGCCTGGATGCCGACGCTACCTGGACCCTGACCGCGGCCCAGACCACCTATGCCACGGGCGGCCGCCAGGCCACCCTCACCGGCTTCGAGGACCTGTACGGCGCCGCGGCCGTGGATGTCTTCCGGGTGAACGCCTCCGTCGCGGCCAACCTGTTTGGCCAGGGCGGCGACGATACCTTTGTCCTGGCCAACGGCGTGACCCTGACCGGCGCGGTGGACGGCGCCGCGGGCCACGACACCCTGGACTTGAGCGCCTTCACCACCGCCCGCGCGGTCGTCCTCACCGGCCCCGCGAGCATTGACGGCTATGCGGGCACCACCCCGGCCCTGACCGCGGGCTTCGCCAACCTGAACCGTATCGTGGCCGGCGCGAGCCCGGCCGACACCCTCACCGGCCCGGACCGCGCGACCGCCTGGACCGTGGACGCGGCCAACCGCGTGTATCGCGTGACCGACGCGGCCACGGCCGCGACGCTGGAGTTCGACGGCTTCGAAACCCTCATTGGCGGCGCGGCGGTCGACATCTTCGACATCGCGGGCGCAGCCACGCTGCAACTGCGCGGCATGGCC
>CAYUOX010000054.1:0-40088 GCA_964446575.1 uncultured Anaerolineaceae bacterium
CTCTTGCCTGGTCGCGGGGGCCGGATTCGAACCGGCGACCTTCGGGTTATGAGCCCGACGAGCTACCGCTGCTCCACCCCGCAACGAGTGCTTGCTCAAGCCACGCCGCATTATAGCACAACTGCAGGCCGAAGTCAACCACCGCGCGCGTCCGTCTCCCCTTGCAAATGGGCTCGCAGTTGCGGTATGCTTGGGGTACTCATGGGTTGCTCCTCCTTGGCTGAGGTTGGTGTTCTATTTTGCCAGAGGAGCAACCTTTTTCCTTAACTTCCCTTCTCTGCATGCGCCCACTTTATGTAGGCCTGCTAAACTGAAATACACACCTACCCCGCTGAGCGTTTGACGCTGACCGCGCTTTTTGATACAATCGGGGCGCTTTGCTCAAAGATAAACTCCGCAGGCCCCGACGCCGGGAGGGCGCCCGGGGTTGCTGCCGCGAAAGGGGCTGTATCATGAAGGTGTTGTTGATCAAGGATGTGTACAAACTGGGTCGCGCGGGTGAGGTTAAAGAGGTCGCCAACGGCTACGGCCGGAATTACCTCATCCCCCAGGGACTGGCCGTGCCGGCCACGCCCCAGGCTTTGCGCATGGCCGAAAAGATTCGCCAGCGGGCCGAGAAAGAGCGTCAAGAAGCGGCCCAAAAGTTGCAGACCCTGGCCGAACGCTTGCAAGGGGTGGTGTTGTACTTCCCCATGCGGGCCAGCGAGACGGGCAAGTTGTACGGCTCGGTGACCACGCGCATGATTGCGGACGCGCTGCAAGAAGAATTGCAGTTGGACGAGCCGATCTCGCATCGGCAGGTCGACAGCGAGCCCATCCGGCACCTGGGTGTCTATTCGGTGCGGGTGCGGCTGACCGTCGACTTGTTGCCCGAGGTGAAGGTCGTGGTCTACCGTCAAGGTGAGCAACCGCCTGCGCTGGATGAAACGCCCGCGGCCGAGGCCCCCGTTGACGCGCCGGTCGCCGACGACGCGAGCACCGCGCCTGAAGCCACGCCGGCCGCCGACGCGTGAGCCGCTGGCTTCGTCAATGCCTGCCCACCGGCCTGGGGCCGCTTCGCGGTCGTGCGTGGCGCTGCGACCGCGCGGTACCCAGGCCTTTCGTCTTACTGTAGGGTTCGCTCGAGCATTCGGCCATGTCTGAGCCTTCCCCGTCCCCGCGCATCGGTGAGGTTTTGCGCCAAGCGCGCCAGGCCCGCCAAATCTCGTTGTTGCAGGCGGCTCAAGCCTTGCACATCAAACCCCACTACTTGGAGGCCTTGGAGCGGGACGATTGGGACGCGCTCCCATCGCGCGCCCATGCGCGGGGCTTTTTGCGCACGTATGCCGCCTATCTGGGCTTGGACCCGCAGCGCTTGTTGGCCCAGGCCGAGCCCACGCCGCCGCAACCGAAGGTCGTCCCCCCAACGCCCGAGCCCGCGCCGCCCGTGCCCCCCGAAGCCCAGGCCATTTTTCGCCGTCTGGGCGACACCTTGCGGACTCAGCGCGAGGCACTGGGCTTCTCGGTCGAAGACATGGAGCGGCTGACCAAGGTCAAGGCGCATTATCTGCGCGCGCTGGAAGAGGGCCGGGTCGACGACTTGCCTTCGCCCGTCCAAGGGCGGGGGATGTTGCTGCACTACGCGCGGGCTTTGCATTTGGATCCTGACCCTTTGCTGTTGGACTTTGCGGCCGGGCTGCAAGCGCGCTTGCGCGCGCGCGAGCAGCCCGCGCGGGGCCGCTGGCCGCGCCTGTGGGGCTGGCGCGCCCGTCAGTGGAGCAACGGCCTGATGGTGACCGCGGCCTTCGCCGCGATGGTGATGTTTTTGTTGTGGAGCGCGTTCCAGGTGTTGGATGTGTACGCGCGCCGCGCGGGCACGCCCACCGCGGTGGCGTTGGGGGTCTCAGTGTGGACCCCCGCGCTGCCTTCGCCATCACCGGCGCAGCCTACACCCGCGGTTACGCTGGACTTGCCGCCCCAGGCCACGCCGGCAGCGCCGCCCCCTACGGACGAGGTCCTCGCTGAGGGCACCGCACCACCTCCGGCCGAGGCCGAGGCTTCACCCGTCGCGGACCTGCCTGGCGGCCCGGTGACTTCGCCGGTGCATGTGGTGGTCTTGGTGCGCCACCGGGCTTGGCTGCGGGTGGTCGCCGACGAGCGCGAGGTGTTCCGGGCCCGGGTCGCGCCGGGGGAAAATTTCACCTTCCGGGCCGAAGAGCGGCTCGAGATCCAAACCGGCGACGCGGCCGCGTTGCAGTTGGTCTATAACCAGCAAGACTTGGGCGTGTTGGGGCGCTTGGGCGAGCCTTTGGTGTTGATCTTCACGCCCAACGAGATGCTCACCCCAACGCCGTTGGCTTCGCCCACGCCGACCATCACCCCCACCCCTACGCCTACCCCCACGGGGCCCACGCCGACCCCAGGCGGCAGCCCCACCCCAACCCCTACGGCAACGCCTGTGCTGCAGCCGCGGCCGTGAGCCCCGCGGCTTGACCGTCCCCTGGGCAACGGCGCCGCGGCGAATCGCGGCCGGGGCCTGCCTTCACCATGGCCCCGGTCCACGCCCAGAGGCCAACTTGTGCTATACTGAACATGGCCGCGCGGGTCCGATTGGCCCGCGCGGAGCCCTTCCCCCAAACCCCACCCCATGATGATGGAGGTGTCGCATGGACGCGCTGCTGCAACGCTTGCACGCGCTGCATGACAAAGCCCACACTTTGCGGAGGCGTCTTTGACTTAGCGGCCAAGGAAGCCCGGTTGGCCGAACTCGAAGCGCGCCTCCAAGCCCCGGATTTTTGGGATGACCCTCAGCAGGCCCGCGCGCTCATGAAAGAGCGGGCTCGCCTGCAAGACGAGGTGCAGGCCTGGGCCGAGTGGACCCAGCGCTGGCAAGACGCGCGCGAATTGGCCGAATTGGGCGACCCCGACCTGGCCGCAGACTTGGAAGCCGAGGTCGAGGCTCTGGCGCGCGAACTGCGCCGCCGCGAATTGCAAGCCATGCTCGCGGGGCCTTATGACCGGCACAACGCGTTGCTCAGCATCCACGCGGGCGCGGGCGGCACCGATGCCCACGATTGGGCTGAGATGCTGCTGCGCATGTACCTGCGCTGGGCCGAGCGGCGGGGCTATGAAACCGAAATCTTGGACCAACTGCCCGGCGAAGAAGCCGGCATCAAAAGCGTTACCGTCGCGGTCAATGGGCCGTGGGCCTACGGTTACCTCAAGGCCGAAAAGGGCGTCCACCGTTTGGTGCGTCTCTCGCCTTTCGACGCGGCCCATCGCCGCCACACCTCCTTTGCCCTGGTCGAAGTGCTGCCCCAGGTCGAAGACGACACCGAAGTCGAAATCAACCCCAAGGACCTGAAAATCGAAACCTTTCGCGCCTCCAGCGCGGGCGGGCAGAACGTGCAGAAGAACGCCACCGCGGTGCGCATCACCCATCTGCCCACGGGCATTGTTGTGTCGTGTCAAAACGAGCGCTCCCTCACCCAGAACAAGAACACCGCGCTGCGGGTGCTCAAAGCCCGCCTGCTGGAACGCAAGCAGCAAGAGCAGGCCCGACAGATGGCCGAACTCAAAGGCGAATATCAAAAAGCCGAGTGGGGCAGCCAAATTCGTTCCTATGTCTTGCACCCTTACCAAATGGTCAAAGACCACCGCACCGGCTACGAGGTGGGCAACGCGCAAGCCGTGCTCGACGGTGATCTGGACGGTTTCATCGAAGCCTATTTGCAGCAACAAATTGCCGAAACATCGGGGGGATAAAACCTCCGGTGGTGGCCGGGCTGCGGGTGGTGGCGCGCGCATCTCGGCCCACCCGCCCCGGGGTGGCCTGACCCTGGGGCCCTGCTCAAGGAGCGAACACCATGCGCATCTTGGCCTTTTTCGCGCATCCCGACGACGAAACCCTGATGGCGGGCGGCACCCTGGCTCTGTTGGCCCGCGCCGGGCATGAAGTGTACGTGCTCTCGGCCACTCGCGGCGAAGGCGGCGAGCGGGGCGACCCGCCCCTATGCGAGCCCCACGAATTGGGCGCGGTGCGCAGCCGCGAATTGGCCTGCGCGGTGCGTGCTTTGGCCGCGCGCGGCCCCTATTTCTTGGGCTACTCCGACCCGCCCGTGGGCCCAGCCGGCGCCCTATACCCCTTTGCCGCCGACGATCGCGCCGTGGCTCGTCGCCTCGTGCCCTGGCTGCGCCACTTGCGCCCCCACCTGCTGCTCACCCATGGCTCGCGGGGCGAATACGGCCATCCCGCGCACGTGCAGGTGTATCGGGCCGCGGGCGCGGCGTGGCGCGCGTTGCCCCCCGCCTTGCGCCCCGCGTGGTACACCCCCTTGGCCTATGTGCCCGATCTGCCCTTAGATGGGCTGTTCAACCCCGAACCCGCGCACTGGCGGGTGGGCTTGGATGAAGCAGCCTTGGAGGCCAAAGCCCAGGCCGCGGCGTGCCATCGCACCCAGCACGCCATGTTCCGCCGGGTGGGGCAGGCGCGCTTCGGCCGCGCGGTGACCGTGGCCGAATTCGTGCGCGCGGTGCCGGTGGAAACGTGGCATCGGGTCGAGGCGCGCGAGTCGGCCGCTGGGCCGTTGGGCCGCGCGTTGGGCCCGGCCGCCACCTTCGTGGGCGCATAACCCTGGCGCGTGGCCACGCCCTGACCGCGCCGCCCTCGGCCCGCCCGCGATGGCGCACACCGCGCCGGCCGCTGGGGTGAACCGCGTGGCTCATGGTATACTCGGCGCGACGCGCCCTGTTTCGCCCGTTCCCACCCCGAGGAGGGCCTCATGACCCAACGAACTTGGCTGCTCATGTGGAGCGTGTTGCTGGTGGGATGGTACGGCCTGACGGCCTGCTCGGCCGCTGCCTCCCCCCTCGTTGTGGGGCCTGAGGACCATGGTCAGACCGTAACCCTGCAGGTCGGCCAAACCTTAGAGGTCCGCCTGCCGGCCAACCCCACCACAGGCTACGAATGGCAGGTGCGTGAGGTCGATGACGCGGTGTTGCAAACCCTGGGGGAACCCCAATTCGTGGCCGAAGATTCCGAACGCCTTGGCGCTGGGGGAGTGCAAGTGTGGCGTTTTCAAGCCCAAGCCGTGGGCACCACGACGTTGGACATGGTGTATGTGCGCCCCTGGGAAACGGATACGCCACCGGCTGAACGGTTCTACCTTACCGTGACCGTGCGCTAAGTTGGGTTCGTCGTCGCAAAGTTAGGAGGCTTGCAATGCACCCACGCTTCCGCTGGCTTTGGCTGTGCTTAGGGCTGCTGGGCAGCGTGCTGGGAGGGGTGCTCCCGGTGCGCGCGCAAACCGCGGTGGAGCACATGCCTTTGGTGCAGGTCGCGCTGTGGCCCGAGTATGATCGGCCGGCCATGCTGGTCATGTACATCATCCACTTGCCGCAAGATGTGACTTTGCCCACCGAAGTGGTGGTACGCATACCCGCGCGCGTGCGGGCGCCGTCGGCCGTGGCCGTGCGCACGCCCGAGGGGCGCTTGCTCAACACGCCCTATCGCACCGAAGCCGACCCCACCTCTGACCAGTGGCGTTTGGTGGTTGTGGAGGCCACTGAGCCGCTCTTGCACATTGAGTTCTACGACGCGCTGGAAATGGACGGCGCGCGGCGTCAGTATCGCTACGAGTGGCCGGCCCACTGGTCGGTGGACGAATTGACCGTTGAGGTGCAATACCCCGCCGCGAGCCAAGGGATGCAAATCACCCCCGAGCCCGCGGCCGTTGAAACGCGCGACGGCCTCCAATACGCCACCATCCAGTTCGGCGCGGTGGAGGTGGGGCAAACTGTGACCGTGGAGGTGGCGTACGAGAACCCATCGGGGAATTTGTCCCACCCGCCGACCTCACCCCCTGACGATATCCCCACGGCCACCGCGAAGGATCGCAATCAGGCGAAATGGACCATGTACCTTGTGCCGGGTGTGCTGGCCGGGATCGGGGTGGTGCTGTTGATTCTCGCGTTCTGGATGTATCGGCATGGGCCCAAGGTGCCCAATGTATATGACCATGACGCGCCGCGCCGGGTCACGCGGCCGGCCCAAAAGCCCGGCGCCGCGGATGAGATTCGCTATTGTCCCCAGTGCGGCACCCGAGCCCGGCCAGGGGACCGATTCTGCCGCATGTGCGGTACGCCCTTGCGTTGAGTCGCGGGCTTTGGCCGCGGTGGCGTTTCAACGCGAACATTGGCAACATGTGCCGAGCGGGGAAGTCCCCCGCTTGGTACTTTATTGAGGATAAGCATAAGTGTATTTGTGCATTCGAGTGATTAATGTCATGGGTTTCGGTTTCTTCGGGCTAAGCGGGGTTTAATGCGTCTATGGCACACTTAGAGGCAGCGTCTACAGGGAAACTTTGGAGGCGTTTCCATGGAAAATCGCAAATATCTCATCGGTGGTGGGTTGATTTTGATCGCGGTGGTCTATCTGGTCATCTCTTCCACCAAGGCCAACGCGCAATATTTCTTGACCGTGGATGAACTTTTGGCGCGCAAGGACGAAATGACGGGGCGGCAGGTGCGGCTCTCGGGCGCGGTGATTGGCGATACGATCCAGTACAACGCGGACGACCTGGAACTGCGCTTCATGATCGCGCACGTGCCCGGCGATTTAGACGAGGTGGAGTCTGAGGGTGGTCTGGCCGCGGTGCTGGCGGCCGCGGTGCGCGATCCCAACCGCAATCGCATCGAAGTGGTGTATTATGGCCCCAAGCCCGACTTGCTGCGCAACGAGGCCCAGGCCATTCTGACCGGCACGTTGGGCGAAGACGGGGTCTTCTACGCGGACGAACTGCTGCTCAAGTGCCCCACCCGCTATGAGGCCGCGGAGCCCCAAACCACAGACGGCCAATGACGATGATGTCCGCTGTGCCGCGCCCCAGCCGTTGGCGCGGGTGATGCCCGGCCCTGGCTGGCCGGAACGAGGAGAAGAGAGTCCATGGCAGCCATTGTCGGACAGGCTGTAATTAGCGTCGCTTTGATCTTGGCCCTGTACGCGGTCTTTGCGTCGCTGTACGCCGCGTACCAACATCGCCCTGAATGGGCCACCAGCGCGCAACGGGCGTTGTTGGCCATCTTTCCGTTGCTCACTGTGGCCGTGGGCATTGTGGTGTGGGGCCTGGTCACCTATCACTACGAACTCACATATGTGCACGAGGTGTCAGAGCGGGCCATGCCGTTGTATTTGCGCGCCACGGCTTTGTGGGGCGGCCAGGCGGGTTCGCTGCTCTTTTGGTCGTGGCTCATGGCCGCCTTCGCAGCCGCGGTCACGCTGCGCGACTGGCGTCGCGACCGGGAGATGTTGCCCTGGGTGGTCATGGTGACCGCGGTCACCTTGGCTTTCTTCCTCTTCCTAAATGTGGTGCTCGAAAGCCCCTTCAAGCGTTTTTGGTTGCTGCCGAACGGCGACATCGAGGCATTCGTGTTGCCGCCCGCGGACGCGCAATTGTTCGTGCCCAAAGACGGCCGAGGGCTTAACCCGCTGTTGCGCCATCCCGGCATGGTGGCCCATCCGCCCTTCCTTTATTTAGGCTTCGTCGGCTTCGTGATCCCCTATGCCTTTGCCATGGCCGCGCTCATCGTAGGGCGGCTGGATGCCCGCTGGATTCGCCTCACCCGCCGCTGGGCCTTAATTTCATGGCTGTTCCTGTATTTGGGCTTGATTTTGGGCTCCCGCTGGGCCTATGATGTGCTGGGCTGGGGCGGCTACTGGGGCTGGGACCCAGTCGAGATCTCCGCGTTCATGCCGTGGTTGACCGGCACCGCGTTCTTGCACTCGGTGATGATCCAAGAGCGGCGCAACATGCTCAAGCATTGGAACATGCTGCTCATCATCCTGACCTATGATCTGGTCATCTTCGGCACTTTCTTGACCCGCTCTGGGGTGCTGTCGTCGGTGCATTCCTTCGCCCAGAGCGCGATCGGCCCTGCGTTCTTCGTGTTCATCACGCTGACGTTTTTGGGCTCGATGGCGTTGTTGGGGTGGCGTTGGAACGACTTGCGGGGCAAGGAGCAAATCCAATCCGCGTGGTCGCGCGAGGCGCTGTTTTTGTACACCAACTTGGTGTTCTTGAGCATGACGGCTGTGAACTTCTGGGGGGTGGTGTATCCCATCGTTTCCGAACTGGTGACCAACCAAAAGGCGACAGTGGGGCCGCCCTACTACGAGCGCGTGATGGGGCCTTTGAGCGCGCTGATGCTGTTCCTCATGGGGGTGGCCACCGTCGCGCCGTGGGGCAAGGTCGACACCCGGCGCCTGTGGCGCATGGCCATCAAGCCCGCGGTGGTGGGATTGGCCCTTCCGGCCTGGGCCTGGTGGCAAGGCTATCGCAAGCCAGGGGCATTGCTGGGCTTTGCGCTCATCGGCTTTGTGATCGCGGTGTTGCTGTATGACATCGCGCGCGGCACTTGGGCGCGCCGCCGCGCGCACAAAGAGCCGTGGTGGCTCGCGCTCGCCCGCTTGATGACCCGCAACCGCCGGCGCTATGGTGGCTACATCGTGCACTTGAGCATTGCCATCATGGGCATCGGCATCATCGGCATCGAATACTTCCAACTGGAAACCCAGCGCACCCTGGCGGCCGGTGAACGGCTGACCCTGGGCGAGTACACCATGGTGTACGATTCGGTGGCCATCTTCAACACCAACGACGGCCGCCAGGTGGCCCGTGCGACCGTGCGGGTGCTGGACGAACAAGGCCGCGAGGTCGCCGTCCTCTACCCGCGCCAAGACTATTACATCCGCGACCAGCAACCCATGACGATCCCCGGGGTGTTGAGCACCTGGGGCGAGGAGTTCTACGTCTTGCTGGTGAGTTGGAAGCCCATCACCACCGAGGGCGCGACCTTCAAGGTCTATTACAACCCCTTGGTCAAGTTCTTGTGGGCCGCGCCCTGGGTGGCCATTGCCGGCACGCTTTTGGCCGCGTGGCCCGAAGGCCGCCGCCGTCGCTCGCGCGCCCGGGCCAAGGCGCCCGCGGCCACGCCGGCCCCGGCTTCGGCTTGAGCACGCTTTGTACTTAGGAGGCGCACGCCATGAATAAGACCCATTGGGGGTGGCTCGTTGTCGCATTGCTCGCCGTCGCTGTGGTGGGGTTTTGGGTCGTTACCGCGCAGGACGATGAAGATTATCGCCTGACCGACCCGGCCCATCCGCTGGCTTTGGAGCAGGTCAGCGACGATGAGGTCAACCGCGTCGCCAAATATCTCTATTGCCCCGTCTGCGAGAACATCCCCTTAGACACCTGCGGCACCGAGGCGTGTTCGCGCTGGCGCGAGGACATCCGCCGGATGCTGGCCGAAGGCTACAGCCGCAACGAAATCATCGAAGACTTCGTCACCCGCTATGGCGACCGGGTGCGGGCCGAACCGCCGCCCGAGGGATTGCACTTGCTGGTCTATGTGCTGCCGCCTGTGTTGTTGGTCGCCGGTGCGGTTGTGTTGTATCGCACCGTACGGGCGTGGATGGCGGCCAGCGCGGAGGTCGCCGCGGCCGAACAAGCCTTGGCCGCGGCCGGCGCCGCGGAAGGCGACCCGGCCTCCGCCCCCGACCTCGAGGATGACGAATACATCCGCCGCCTCGAGGAAGAACTCAACCGTTGATTCGGAGCATCTCATGAGCGAAGCGAACTTTCCCTCGACCTCGAACTCCACCCCCGCGGCAACACCCACGACCCCGGAGCGACGCTCCCTTCCTCGCTGGGTCTGGCTGGTGCTGGGCCTCTTGACCGTCGTGTTGCTGCTGCTGGGCCTCAAGTTGAATAAAGGCGAACGCCTGCAAGTTGGCGACCGCCCTCCCGTCGATTTGACCCTCCAGTCTTTCGACGGTGAGGTCTACACCTTGGCCGATCTGCAAGGCAAGGTGGTGCTCATCAACTTCTGGGCCTCGTGGTGCACCACGTGCAAATATGAAGCCGCGGAACTGGAACGGGCGTGGCGCTACTATTCCTCGCAACGGGATGATGTGCTCTTCCTGGGCGTGGATTATGTCGACACCGAAGAAGACGCGCTGGCATGGATCGAATTCTACGACATTACTTATCCGAACGGCCCTGATTTGGGCACCCGCTGGGCCCAAGCCTTTGGCATTCGGGGCGTGCCCGAAACCTATGTGTTGGACAAAAGCGGCCGTGTCGCCGCGTTGAAGATCGGGCCGTATGAGTCCTTCCAAGAAATCATCTCGCATGTGGAACTGGCCCTTCAGGCCACGCCCTGAGGCCCTGGGCCAATTCCCGTCGGAGGAGTAGGTGACCATGCCCGTCTGGTTGTGGCTGTTGCTATGGATACTCATCATCGGCGCGCTGGCCGCGGTGTATGTGCTGCGCCCGGTATGGCAACATCAAGGCCGTGAGGTCAGCGAAGCCGAACGCTTGCGCTCCGAGTTGTTGGCCCGCCGCGAAACCGTCTTGACCGCGCTGCGCGAGTTGGACCTGGACTACGCGGTGGGCAAACTGCCCGAGGACGATTATCGGGCCCAGCGGGCCGTGTTGTTACGCGAAGGCGCGCAAATTTTGCGCGCCTTGGACGAGGTCGAACAGCGATTGGGCGCGACGGCTGAGGCCTCGGCCGATGTAGACGCCCGGTTGGAGGCTTTGCTGGAGCAGCGCCGTCGCGAGCGGGCTCATGCCACGCTCACCCAGCCCGCGGCCACCCGCCAGGCCGACGCGGCCGCGGACGAGACCGTCGACGACATGGTCGAGAGCCTGCTGCTGAATCGCCGCCGTCAGCGCCGCGCCCGCTTTGCGGGCTTTTGCCCTCACTGCGGCGCGCCTTACCAAGAGAACGACCGCTTTTGCGGCAAATGTGGCCGCCCTCTGCGCGAGCCCACAGCCTCACGACGCAAGCGCCGCGCCAAAGCCAAACGCTGACCCTGGCTTGGGCACGCGCAGTTTTCATGGATCTCCCCACCGAGGTGAACCTCATGCAGACCTTCGTCTCCCTGCTGCGCCGTTATGGGCCCGTGGCCTTAGGGCTGCTGGCTGTCATTGTGTTGGGCGGGTGCATCTCCTTCGCGGACGATGTCACCCCGCCTCCGGGCTGGGAACCGACCCCCTTGCCCCCGACCCCTGACCTGAGCCGCTTGTATCCGCAACAGCCGCCCGACCCTGGGCGCGGCAAGGCGATTTACGCGGCCAAGTGCGCGGCGTGCCATGGCCCGCAAGGTCATGGCGACGGCCCTCAGGCCG
The DNA here is from genome assembly GCA_964446575.1 of uncultured Anaerolineaceae bacterium. Lineage (GTDB taxonomy): Bacteria > Chloroflexota > Anaerolineae > Anaerolineales > DRMV01 > JAADEN01. The sequence goes on from CAYUOX010000054.1 coordinate 11,169, forward strand.
AGGAATTGCCCGTACTGCCCGCGAACTTGACCGCTCCCGAGGTCTTGCAAGAGGCGGTGCCGCAAGCGTGGTTCTTGGTCGTGAGCAACGGTGTTTTGGACCGCTTCATGCCGCCTTTCAAAGGCTCGCTGACCGAGGCCGAACGTTGGGATGTCATTGCCTATGTGTATCGCCTGGGCACGCCCGATTATGTGCTGGAAAAAGGCCAGGCCGTGTATGCCGAACAGTGTGCGGCCTGTCACGGCCCCACGGGCCAAGGCGATGGCCCAGACGCGCCTCCGGGCTTGCAGCCCCTGAGCGCGAACCAGGAGATGTTTGCCCGCATTTCCGACACCGAATTGGGCGCGTTCTTGACTGGCCATCATGACCCCCGCTTCGCGGACATGGATTTGGACGCTCTGCGGGCCGTGATCCGCTACACGCGGTTGCTGACGTTCGCCCAACCGCCGGTCGCGGCCACGGCGACGGCTACCGCAGCCCCGACCGCGACCCCAACGCCGGCCACACCTGAGCCCACCGCCACCCTGGCTGACCAGGCTTCCCCCACGGCCGAGGGCGAAGCGACCCCCGCGGAGCAGGACGCGGCAGCCGAGGCCACGACACCGGCCACGGCCACCGCGGAGCCGTCCCCCACCCCCGGGGCCACCGCCACCCCCACCCCCGAGGGGATGTTCACGGTGGTGGTGACCGGCCGCGTGGTCCATGGCGGCGACAAGGCCTTGCCCCCCGACCTGATGGTGACCCTCCACGGCTTTGACGAATTCGACGAAGTGGTCACCCTCGAGGGCACGGTGGCCGAAGACGGCACCTTCCGCTTCGAAGACGTGCCGGCCCTGCCCCATCGGGTCTTCTTGGCCACGGTGGAATATCAAGGCCTGACTTATGTCTCAGATGTGGTCACGGTGGTGCCACCCGACCAGACCGATGTGGACTTGACGGTGCAGGTCTATGACACCACCACCGACACCACAAACCTGCGCTTCCAGGGCCTGCACATTTTCGTGGATTTCTTGGGCGACCGCCTGCGGGTGGCTGAACTGTATTTGCTGCAGAACACAGGCACCGAAACGGTGATCGCGGCCGAAGAGGGCGCGGGCGTGGTGCGTTATTACTTGCCGGCCGGCGCGACCAACTTGCAGTTCGAGCAAGGCCAGGGCGAATTGGGCGATCGTTTCATCCCCACCGACGACGGCTTCGAAGATACGTTCGCGGTGCCTCCGGGCCAATTCCAAGTCCTTTTCGCGTACGAACTGCCGTACCCTGAGCGACAAGCCGAGATTCGCCACAAGGTCAGCCTGCCGGTGGACACGTTCGCGGTGTTGGTGCCCGCGGAGGGCGTGACCGTGGAGGGCGAGGGCCTGGTGCCGGGCGAAGTGCAAGACGTGCAGGGCATGCAAGTGCGCATTTATCAGGGCCCCTCGCTCAATCCTGATGACGAGGTGGATGTCCGCCTGAGCGGCTATCCGAAGGAATTGGCCGGCGGCACGGTGGAAGAAGCCGAACCCGCACTGCCTGGTCTTGGGCAGGTCGATTCTTCGTGGCTGTTGATCGGCGGACTGGTGCTTTTGGGCCTGGCCCTGATGGGCGGCGGCTGGTGGCTGTATCGCCGCGCCGCGGCAGACGAGGAGGCCTCGCCAACGCCCCTGGCCGAGGCCGACCACGAGGCCGCGGCGGTCGACACGGCCGAGGCCATCCCCGAGGCTTTGCGCGACGACCCTGACGCGCTGATGGATGCCATCTTGGCCCTGGACGATCTGCACAAGGCCGGCAAGATCCGCGACGACATTTACCAAGCCCGTCGCGCGGCCTACAAGGCCCACTTGGCCCGCTTGTTGGCGCGGGCGCAAGGCGGCCGCACGGGCGACGCGGCACCCACGGAGGACAAGGACGCGTGAGCGGGCACTCCTCAGCGCCCATGATTTGGGTTCGGCGGTTGGTCAAGCGCTTTGGCTTGCGGGCCGTGTTGCGCGGGGTGGATTTGGAAGTCCAAGCCGGCGAGTTCGTGGCTTTGCTGGGCCCCAATGGCGCGGGCAAGACCACCCTGCTGCGCATCTTGGCCACGCTCAGCCGTCCCAACCATGGCGAAGTGCGCCTGGCCGGGTATCGCTTGCCCGGTCAGGCGCCCGCGGCCCGGCGGCTGCTGGGCTTGGTCAGCCATCAGCCTTTGCTGTATGGCGACCTGAGCGCGGAGCAGAACTTGCACTTCTACGCGCGGCTGTATGGCTTGCCTCAGGCGCAAGACCGCATCGCCCAATTGCTGGCGCGCGTGGGCCTGACCGCACGGCGCCGTGACCCGGTGCGCACCTTTTCGCGCGGTATGCAGCAGCGTTTGGCCATCGCGCGCGCGTTGTTGCACGACCCGCGCATTTTGCTGCTGGACGAGCCGTACACCGGGCTGGACCAAGACGCGGCTGCGCGGCTGGACGACTTGCTGCGGCGCATCGCGGCCGAGGGGCGCACGGTGCTGATGGCGTCGCACAACCTGCCTCGGGTCGCGGCGTTGGCTTCGCGCTTCGTTATTTTGGCGCGCGGGCGCATCGCCGCGTCGGTGCCGCGCGAGCAGATTTCCGACCGCGACCTGCTGGACTTTTATCGGGCTACGGTCATGGCCCCGCGCGAAGAACCCTCCGCACCCGCGGGAGGTGCGGCATGAAGCCCGCGACGGTCTCCCCCCCGCGCGGCGAGACGCCGCTGTGGCGCGCGGTGCTGGCCATTGTATGGAAGGACTTGACCGCGGAGTGGCGAAGCCGCGAGTTGTTGTCCAGCATGATGGTGTTCGCGCTGTCGGTGATCTTCATCTTCAACTTCGCGCTGGAACTGGACGCCCGCACCCGCGCCGCGGTGATCGGCGGCGTGTTGTGGAGCACGTTCACCTTCGCGGGCACGCTGGGCCTCAATCGCTCCATGGCCGCGGAAAAGGACCGCGGGGCACTGGACGGCCTGCTTCTCGCGCCCATGGACCGCAGCGCGATTTACTTAGGCAAAGTGTTGGCCAATTGGCTGTTCATGCTGTTCATGGCCGCGCTGGTGGTCCCCCTGGTCAGCGTGTTCTACAACCAAAATCTGTTCCACCCCGGCCTGTGGGGGGTCATTGCCCTGGGTTCGTTGGGGTATGTGGCCGTGGGAACGCTGCTGGCGGCCATGGCCGTGCAGGCCCGCACGCGCGACATGTTGCTGCCCATCTTGCTGTTGCCTTTGGTGCTGCCCGTGCTCATCCCCGCGGTGCGGGCCAGCATGGGTTTTTTGCGCGCGCTGCCCTGGGAAGAGTTCGCCGGCGCGGTGCACTTGCTGGTGGCGACCGACCTCATTTTCTTGGCCCTGGGGTACATGCTCTTCGACACCGTCATGGCCGAATAGGCCGCCTCATGCGGCCCATTTGACGAAACCTGAGGTGCGCGATACAATTGCCGCCGCTGCGCGGCCCTTAGGCCGCGATCACATCCTCCATCACCAAAGGGCGAGGGTAACCCGCCATCTGCGGGTGAGAGGCGCCCGAGGAAGGGAACCATGGAACGCATTCGCTTGCAGGCCGAACCCCGCACCCTGCTGGGCAAAAAGGTCAAGCGCCTGCGCCGGGAAGGGAAACTCCCCGGCGTGATTTACGGCGCGCACATGTCGCCGACGCCCATTCAGTTGGATTACAAGACCGCGTTCAAGGCCCTGCGCCGGGTTGGGCCGTCTACGCTCATCGAGATCGTGCTGGATGACACGGTGCACACCACCATCATGCGAGAGCGCCAGCGCGATGTGGTCACTGGCCGTTGGCTGCATGTGGATTTCCAGGCCGTGTCGCTCACCGAGGTGGTGGAAGCCGAGGTGCCCATCGTGCTCGAAGGGGAGGCCCCGGCGGCCAAGTTCTACAACGCCACCATTTTGCAGCAGTTGGAAACCTTAACTGTGGAGGCATTGCCCAACGATTTGCCTGAACGGGTGGTCGTCGACCTGAGCCGTTTGGAGAAGGTGGGCGATGTCATTACGGTGAGCGATCTGGTGTTGGGCGAGAAAGTCAAGGTCTTGGACCCGCCCGACGAAGTGGTGGTCGCGGCCGTGGGCGAGATGGGCGAGGAAGAGATTCCCGCGGAGGCGCCCGAGGCCGGCGAGCCCGAGATCATCGAGAAAGGCAAGAAAGAAGAGGAAGCGTAACGCGAGGCGCACAAGAGCCGGGGTCTTCTCCCCGGCTCTTGTTGGTTTAGGAGGCCGGTCATGCCGCGGTTGCGCGTGGTCGTCGCGTCGCAGAACCCTGTCAAAATTCGGGCCGTGCAGCAAGCCTTGGCCTGGTTGTTCCCCGAGAGGTCGTGGGACGTGGTGCCGTGCGAGGTGCCTTCGGGCGTGGCCGCACAACCCATGTCCGAAGCCGAGACGCGGCAGGGCGCGCGGCAACGGGCGCGGGCCGCGCGTCAGGTTGCCCCTGAAGCCCATTTGTGGATCGGCATCGAGGGCGGGGTGCAGCCCGGCAGCGAGGGCGAACCGTGGCTGGCATTGGCCTGGGTCGCGGTGCTGGATGCCCACGGTCATGAGGGGCTGGCCCGCACGGGGAGTTTCCCCCTGCCGCCGCCAGTGGTGGCGTTGTTGCGCCAGGGCTTGGAGTTGGGCGAGGCGGACGACCAAGTGTTTGGCACCCACGATAGCAAACGCCACTTGGGCGCGGTGGGCTTGCTCAGCCATGGCGCGTTGGACCGCGCCGGCCTGTATGCCCAAGGGGTGCTGTTGGCGTTGTTGCCTTATCGCAACCACGAACTTTATTTTGGCTCGTGAGGGTTTGCGCCGTGCGACCAGGCCCGCCGCAGAGCGACCAGCGGGCCCGACAAGGTATATCCACCAAACAGCACCGGCAGCACCCAGCGGGGCGCCGCGACGGCCAGGGCCAGCAGGCCGGCGAACCCCGCGATCCACCATGACAAGCCGCGAACGCCCCGCCGCCCGTGCTTGAAATGGCGGTAGGGCAGGGTGCTAACCATCAGCACGGCCAACGTGGGGGGCAGGAACAACAGCACGAGCCGGGCCAAAAAGGGCGCTGGCACGGGCCCCAAAAACAGTACCAGGCTCGCCAGCGTGCCGGCCGCCGCGGGGGTGGGTAGGCCTTGAAAGTAGCCGTGGGTTTCGTTGCCGTTGGCGCGCACATTGAAGCGAGCCAGGCGCAGCGCGGCGCCGACCACGAACAAAAAGCCACTCACCCACCCCCACCGTCCCAGCGGCTCCAGCGCGACCGAGGCCCACAAAAACGCCGGCGCCACGCCAAAAGTCACCACATCGGCCAGGGAGTCATACTCCACCCCGAAGTCCGTGGCGATGCCTATCCACCGGGCCACTTGGCCGTCGAGAATGTCGAAGGCCATGCCCAAGAAGACCAAGGCCGCAGCCACGACGAAGTGGCCGTGGGCCGTGGCGACGATCGCGGCGAAGCCGCACATTAGGTTGCCCGTGGTCAACACACTGGGCAGCAGCACCAACTCCCGGTTGCGGGGTCCGTCTGGGGCAGGGGACATGAAGACCTCCGGCCGGGGTTATTCCCACCAGGCGATGGGGGTCTCGCCCGCGCGCACACGATGGCCGCGCGCGACCAAGGGTTGGGCTGCCGCGGGCAAGAACACCTCGACGCGGGAACCGAAGCGGATCAGGCCCAAGCGTTGCCCGCGCTCGACGACTTCGCCCGCTTGCACAAAGGGCACCGTGCGCCGCGCGAGCCATCCTGCGACTTGGACGACCAACGCGCGCGCGCCATCCTCACGCTCCAGGCAATAAAAACGGCGCTCGTTGCGGGCCAGCGCGTCGTCGCGCTGCGCGGGGATGAACTCGCCGGGCTGATGCCGAATGCGTACGACGCGCGCGGACAGTGGGGCCCGGTTGATGTGCACGTCGAACACGCTCATGAAGATGCCAATGCGCCAAGCATCGCCCCCGACCCACAAGGGCTCAGGTTCTTGGCGCATCAAGACCACCTTGCCATCCGCGGGGGACACGACCGCGGCGTGGGGCCAAGGCGCGTGGCGTTCGGGGTCACGGAAGAAATACGCGGCGGCCAAGCCAGCCAGAGCCGCGCCTTGGGCCGCGCGCTTGAAGCCCAACGCGGCCAAAACAGCGGCCATGGCGGCGCCGCCCAGCGCAAACGGACGGCCTTGGGGGTGAATGCGTTCGATCATGGGCGTCCTCCCCTTGGGGTCAGCAGGGCGCGGAGGCCTTCCAGGTCGCCGGCCGCGATGACGGGCGCCGCGGTCACGGCTTGTCGCGCCGCGGCGACATCCTTCAGACCGCTGCCGGTGAGCAGCACCAACGCGCGCGCGTCAGGGGTGAGATACCCGGCCTCACGCGCGGCCAGCAACCCCGCGAACGCAGCCGCGGCCGCGGGCTCGACGAAGAGCCCCGCTCGCCCCAACCGCGCGATGGCTTCCAAAATGGCTTGGTCTGACACCACCCAGTAGCGCCCGCGCGTCGCCCGCACCGCGCGCAGGGCGCGGTAGCCGTCGCGCGGCAGGTCCACCGCAATGCTGTCGGCGATGGTGTGCGCCTGCACGGGCTGAATGTGATCATGCCCCGCAGCCCAGGCTCGGGCGATGGCCGCGGAACCTTCCGCCTGCACGCCGTGAAGATGGGGCAGCGCGGGCAGCCAACCCATCTGATGCAGATCCCACAGCCCTTTGTACACCCCGCTGATGATGTTGCCGTCGCCCACGGGCACAAAAATGTGCCAGCGGGTCGGGTCGGGGTCGTCGCGCAACAATTGTTCCCAAATTTCCAACCCCGCGGTTTTCTTGCCCTCGGCCGTGAAGGGGTTGTAGCCCGTGTTGCGGCAATACCAGCCGAATTCTTGGGCGGCCTGGATGCTGAGGTCGAACGCGTCGTCGTAGGTGCCGTCCACCAGCACCACGCGCGCGCCATAGATCAACAATTGGGCAATTTTGGCTTCGGGCGCCCGTCGCGGCGCGAGGATCACCGCGCGCATGCCCATGGCCGCGGCCATGCCGGCCAGCGCGGCTCCCGCGTTGCCCGTAGACGCGGTGATGACCACCTCGGCGCGAATTTGGCGCGCGTGCGCGATCACCAACGCGCTGGCCCGGTCTTTGAACGACGCGGTGGGGTTGGGGCTTTCGTCTTTGAAGAAGAGGTGCGGCAGCCCCAGTTCCGCGCGGATGCGGGGCAGGGTGTAGATCGGCGTCCAGCCCACCCGGCGCAATGGTGTGCCATGGCCGCCAGGGTCGGCCACGGGCAGCAAGGGCAGATAGCGCCATTGCGAGGGCTCGGCCCCTGCCGCGGGGAAGGCCCGCGGCTCTAACCGGGCTTGCAGGGCCGCGAAGTCGAGCACAATGTCCAAATTCCCCTGGTCGTGGGGGCAAGTGTATCGCAGGCCATCGCCGGGGTAAGTGCGGCCGCAGCGGGCACAACGATAGTGAAAGGCGGGGGGCACGCTTTCCTCCTGAGATGCAAGGGTCGGCCAAGGCCGGCGGTTGGATTTCCATTATAGCCGTACTCGGGGGTAAACCCAACCCTTTTTTGGATTTTGCAAATCGAAACCCTTGACAGTAGTCACCAGATCTGGTATAAAGAAAGCGTCGATTCGGTCCTTTCGCGTTTGGGAGTTGCCCCATGGCTCAGCCTGCCCTTGGTCGGTCGGTGCACTTGACCGCCAGCGCCGCGCAGCGGGTGCGTGAATTGGTGACCCGCGGGGCGCGTGAGGCACACGCCGGCCTGCGGCTGTATGTGGCCAAGGGAGGCTGCGCGGGCTATCGGTATGGTTTGCGCTTGGAGGGCGCTCCCGAGGATCGAGATTGGGTCTTTGAGAGCCAAGGGGTGCAGGTCTTCATTGACCCGCGGTCGTTGCCCTATTTGGCAGGCGCGGTGGTCGATTATGTCGACGATTGGATGCGCAGCGGTTTTCGCATTCGCAATCCCAATGCCGCATCGACTTGCGAGTGCGGGCTGTCGTTTCGGCCTGCATCTGTAGCCGCCCTTGAGCCGATGAGACACGCGCCATGTGCGTGCGGCTCGTGAGGGCCTCCTGAACTCCCTTTGTGGGTGGTCGTCCCCTCCTCTGGTGGGTGTCCCCAGGGCCGTCGCCCTGGGGACAAAACTTTTTTCACCGCGTTGCGTGCCGACGCTCCCGCGGGTTTATGGCGCGGGCAAGGCGGCCAAAATGTCGCGCGCGAAGTCGTTGAGGTCCCAAGTGTCGTAACGGCTGAGGCCCAGGCGCACGATGACCACCTGCCGCGAGGGGATGATCAGCACGGCTTGGCCGTCGTGCCCCAGCGCGGCGAACGCGTCGGCCGGCAGGTCGGGCCAGCGCCGAGAGCCGGGGTCATCGGCCAGGCCTTGGTTGAGCCACCAGTGCGCGCCGTATTCCCCTCCCGACGCGGCCGTAGGCTGTACGGAAAACGCGACCCAGCCTTCGGGCAAGATGCGCCGGCCCTCCCACAGGCCATCCTGCAAATAGAGCAGCCCAAAACGGGCCCAATCGCGGGCCGACGCGTACATGTACGACGAGCCCACCCACGAACCGCTGGCGTCGGGCTCCAGCACCGCGGTGGTCATGCCCAGGGGGCCGAACAGGGCTTGGTGGGGGAATGCCCAATACGCGGCCAGGTCGTCGCCAAAGTCGAGACGCACCAATCGGGCCAGCAAATTGGTGGAGCCGCTGGTGTAATTCCACCACGTGCCGGGGGGCTGCCGCAGGGGGCGGCTCGCCATATATGCGCCCATGTCGCTGGTGTTGTACAGCATTTGCAGCACATCCGCGTGCAGGTCGTCGTAATCTTCGCGGAAATCCAGCCCACTGGTCATGCGCAGCAAGTGCTCCCAGGTGATGGCTTGCCGCGGGTCATTGGGCTGGGCATACCATTCGGGCACGGGGGCGGGTTCGGTGGGGGACCAACCCTTTTGGGCCAGGTAAATGCCCACTAAGGCCGAAGTCACGCTTTTGGTCATGGACCAGCCCAGCAGAGGCGTTTGGGGCGTGATGCCTTCGGCATAGCGTTCGGCCACCAACTGGCCTTGATAGACCACCACAACGGCGCGGGTGTGTTTGGGCCGGGCGGGATCGGGCTCGGCAAAGGCGCGCGCTAAGGCCGCGGCCAAGGCAGGGATGTCGCTGCCCGCGGCGGTATTGTGGATGGGCGAGGCCTCGCCCGCGGGCCAAGGTCGGTCGGCGGCCGGGGCTGGGGCTGGGGGCAGGCTCCACGCGTCGAAGGCGTAAGGGCCGGGTCCGGCCAGCAAGGTGCAGCCCAGATTGGGGCGATAGACCGCGGTTTGCGGTTCCACCCAGCCCCACAGCGACGCGCGCACCTGGCCGCGTTCGGCATCCACTTGCACCCGCAGGTAGGGCACCAAGGGGTTGTCGGGCAAGTTGGCCATGATCGCGTCGACCGGGAAGCCGGCCACAAAGTGCTCGGAGCACACGGTTTTGGCTGTGTAGCCGGTGGCCACGCGCAGCATGGGGCGCAAATAGCGACGGTAACCCGCGGCCGCGAGTACGGTCAAGGCCACCAGGGTTAACAGCCCCAAAATGCGGGTGCGGGACATGCGCCACCTCCCAGAATGGCTGCCGGGGCAGCCGTGTTCAGGCCGCGGTTGCGGCTACCGCGCGCAGGAAGTCGGCCAGCAGGCCGTACGCGGTGGTATGCGGGGTGGGGTCGTCTTCGCGCAGAGCAAGCCGGCCCAAGACATCGGTTTCCATTTCAACGATGGACGAGGTGCCCATCACGCCGTAGAGGGGCGATTCGGGGCCGACGAGTTGGGGTTCGACGCGGGCTTCGATGCGGCCGTCGGCCGTGCGGCGGGCTGAGCAGACCAGTTTCCAGCGCTTGCCTTGCGCGGCCGCGGCTCGGATGTCGTCTAAGGTCAGATGCCGAATGCCCGTGCGCTGCACCTGCTGGGGTTTGAAGGGTTGATCCATGAACACCGTCACCAGGGCGGCGACTTTGATGGCGGCATCCCAGCCGTCAATGTCGCCCGAGGGGTCGGTTTCGGCGATGCCGATGCGCTGGGCATAGGCCACGGCCTGCTCGAGGGTTTCGCCGTGTTCTTCCATGCGGGTGAGGATGAGGTTGGTGGTGGAATTGAGGATGCCGCGAAAGGCACGCACTTGCGCGGCGGGCAGGGTGGCTTCGTAAAGCGCGAACACGGGCGCGCCATCCATGACCGCGGATTCGAAGAGGAACCGGCGGTTTTGGCAGCGGGCCAGATGGCGCAATTCGTGAAACGCGTGGACCACCGGCCCTTTGTTGGCCGTGATGGCGTGCATGCCCCGTTCTAAGGCCAGGCGCAGGTGCGAGATGGCGGGCTCACCGGTCTCGTAGTTGACGGGGGTGTTTTCGAAGAGCACATCCGCGGCCACGCGGCGCACGAAGTCCAGGCTGTCGGTGGGCGGTGGCTCGGTGCTCAGCGCGCGTAGGTCGCGGCCTTGTTGGGCCAGTTCCAGGGCCTGGGTCAGGTCGATGCCGCGGGGGTTCAGGGCCATGCCGTGGCGTCCGGTGGCGATGCCGGTGACGACGACCTCGAGGCCATAGCGGGAGCGCAGTTCGTCGGTTTTGCGCAGCAGCAGTTGGGCCAGCGCGCGGCCCACGTTGCCAAAGCCCAGCAGAGCGACACGGTAGACAGGCATGGCGACCTCCTATGACAGGGGTTCTTTGAAGTCATAGATGCCCTCGCGCACGGCCCACACGCGGCCGCATTGGGGGCAGGGCAGACGATCATCGCGACGCGCCAAGGGCCCGAAACCGCACGCGGGGCAGCGAAAGCGCGGTTCGTCCGCGGCGGACGCGGGCCGCGGCGGAGCCGTGTCCCCCACGGGCGCGGCCACGGCCCGCACGAACACGCTGGGCGTGAGTTGCCACCAATCGCCGGTGAGTTGGGCCAGCGCGTCCAGCGCGACCAAGATGGAGGTGGGCACCAAGCGCTTGAGCAGGTTCAGGCGGAAGTGGGACACGGTGAGGCGACGCTGCACTTGAAAACCGGCCGCGCGCAGCCAGGCTTCGACCGCCCGGGGGTGGAAGTCGAAGTTCAGGGGCGCGAATTCGACGGGCTCGAGGGTGAAGGGACTCCAGGTTTGGCGGCGCAACAGATAGCGCAAAATGGCCTTGAGGTGCCGCTTGCTGGCGAATTCGAGGATGAACAGCCCGCCTGGCCGCAGCACGCGGTGCACTTCGGCCAGCACACGGCGGGGCTCGGCCATGTGGTGCAGCACCCGAATCATGGTCGCCGCATCGAAGAAGGCATCCATAAAGGGCAGGGTGTAGGCATTGCCTGCGACATAGATGAAGCGCCCGTCTCGGCCCAAGCGGCGCTGGGCTTCTTGCAGCATGGTGCGGGAATAGTCGAGCAGCACGATGCGCTGGTAGCCGGTGTAACGGGGGGTGTTGCGGCCCGCGCCTGCGCCGACTTCCAGCAGCCAGTGCCCTTGGGCCCCGCGCAACAAGCGTCGCAGCGCGATGGCTTCCACCCGGTCCTCATAGGCGCGGCCGCCGCGCTCCCAAAAGCGCTGTTGATAGTCCGAGCCTTCGTAGTCACATACGGGGGGCGTGGGTTCCGCGTGGGCTGTGGATCCCACCCCCCCGGCCCCCCTCCCCTCGTCGGGGAGGGGGGAAGAAGGCACGTCGCTCGCGGTGTTCCGCTCCCCTCCCCCCTTCCTACGGGGGGAGGGGCTGGGGGTGGGGGGATGGCTCGCCAACTTCCAACCTCTGTCTTCCAACTCCCAACCTCCCCTCATTCCTGTTCCTGCTTTTCCTCACGCGGCCGCTTGAGGAACAACACCACCCGCTCGAATTCCACCACCACCGTGCCGTCTTGTTTGCGGCCAATGTGTTTCAGGCGCACGATGCCCGCGTTGGGCCGCGACTTGGATTCCCGTTTGGCCACGACTTCGGTTTCCACATAGAGCGTGTCGCCGTGGAACATGGGGTTGGGATGGCGCACATTCTCATAGCCCAAGTTGGCGATAATGGTGCCTTCGGTGAGTTCCGGCACGGTGATGCCTGTGGCCAAAGCCAGGGTGAGCAGGCCGTTGACGATGCGTTGGCCAAAGGGGCTGCGGGCCGCGAAGTCTGCGTTCAAGTGCAGCGGCTGGGTGTTCATGGTCAACGCGCAAAACAGCGTGTTGTCGGCCTCGGTGATGGTTCGGCCCAGCGCGTGTCGAATCTTCATGCCGACTTCCAGGTCTTCGTAATATTTGCCGGGCATACGCGCCTCCTGCGGTGGGATGGGTTCAACGATCGCCATAGCCGTGGGGATGGGCGCGATGCCATTCCCACGCGCTGGCGATGATGTCGTGCAGCGCTGGGATGCGGGGCTGCCAGCCAAGTTCGCGGCGGGCCTTGTCGGCCGCGGCCACCAAGCGGGGCGGGTCCCCTGGCCGGCGCGGGGCCTCCACCGCGGGGATGGGATGGCCGGTGACCGCCCGCGCGGTTTCGATGACTTCCAGCACCGAATAACCGCGGCCATTGCCCAGGTTGTAGATCAGACGGTCGTGCTGTTCCAACGCATCCAAGGCCAGCAAGTGGGCGTCCACCAAATCGAGCACGTGGATGTAGTCGCGAATGGCCGTGCCGTCTGGGGTAGGGTAGTCGGTGCCGAAGATCTTGATGTGCGGCCGCTGGCCCAGGGCCACTTGCAGCACCAGGGGGATGAGGTGGCTTTCGTGGGGATGGTCTTCGCCCCGGTCGGGCAGCGCGCCCGCGGCATTGAAATAACGCAGCGCCGCGTAGCGCAACCCTCGCACCCGGCGGTACCATTCCAGCATTTGTTCCACCATCCACTTGGTTTGGCCATACACATTGCCGGGGCGGATTTCGTCGTCTTCGCGCAGCGGCTCGTCTTTGGACGCATACACCGCCGCGGTGGACGAGAACACCAAGCGGGTCACGCCAGCCTCCAGCGCGGCCTCGATGAGACGCAGCGAGTTGACCACGTTGTTGCGGAAATATTTGCCGGGCTGTTGCATGCTCTCGCCGGCCTGGATGAACGCGGCAAAGTGCATGATCGCGTCGTACGGCCGGGCTTGCAGCGCGGCCCGCAAGCGCGTTTCGTCGGCCAAGTCGCCGTGGATGAACTCCGCCTCGGCCGGCACTGCGGCCCGGTGACCCGTGACCAGCGAGTCGTACACCGTGACTTCGTGCCCGGCTTCGAGCAAGCGTTGCGTGGCAATGGAGCCGATGTAGCCCGCGCCGCCGGTGACGAAGATGCGCATGCTTTACCTCGCGCTTGCTTGAGGATGGCCAATGAGGTTGGTCAGGCTGCCCACGCCTTGGATGGTCAACGTGATGCGATCCCCGGGCCGCAACCAGTGGTTGGTCTCCATGCCGCTGCAGCCGGGCAAAGTGCCGGTGGCCATGAGTTCGCCTGGCAGCACGCTTTCGCCCAGGGAGGCATAAGCCACCATTTCGCCCAATGTGTGCTGCATGCCCGCGGTGGAGCCCTGGCCCCAGAGTTCGCCGTTCACCCGCACCTCGCCTCGCAGGGCCTCGACGCGCGGCAAAATCTCGTCCGCGGTGACCACTACCGCGCCCATCGCGTTGGCGAAGTTCTTGGCCTTGACCGGGCCGAAGCCGCTGGTCATCTCGGGGTATTGCACGTCGCGAGCGCTGAAGTCGTTGACCACCACGAAGCCACCGATGGCCGCCTCGGCTTCTTGGGGTGTTGCATCCCGCAGGGGTTGCGCAATGACCACGCCCAACTCCAGTTCGTAATCCAACGCCCGGGTGTACGACGGCCAGGGAATCTCGTCACCTTCGCCGAAGAAGTTGATGTGGCTGCCCATGTAGTAAATGGGCTTTTCGTACCAAATGGGCTTGGGTCGCAGGGCCTTGGGAGGTTTGCCAAACACCCGTTCATACAGGCGAATGAAGCGCATCTTCTCGGGCATAAAGCGCTGCACCATGCCCTTGGCCGCGTCAATGAAGTGCTGCTCATAGAGCATGAAATCGCGAAACGACAAAGGTTGGAAGGGCAGCCGCGGCGCGGGGTCGAAAGTGTCGCTTAGGTCCATGCCCTCCCGGGCGATGCGCTCCAACAGCGCGTGGGCCTCGTCGCGCGCGGCCGCGCCGGCTTGCAGAAAGCCGATCACGTCGTGGGCCGTGGTGTTCAGGGTGGGGAACTGCTCCGCGGCGGCCAGGCGACGCAGCGCAGGGCGCAGGGGCTGCCATTGCCCCGCGGCGTCTTCAATGGCCACCGAAAAGCCCTCCTCGGGCGGCTTGAGACGAACCAGACGCAAACGCACAGCACACCTCCACGGCTTGGGGTGCAGGAAGTATAACACGCCGTCGACCCTGCTGCCGACCTGGTATAATTCGCCCGTCGTGGGCGCTGCCTTCGCTTCGTTTCGCCTTTCCATCCATCTTTTCAGGAGGTTTGCTCCATGCGTTGGCGTAAAATCTTGCTCACCGTGTGGGCCGCGGTCTTGCTTGGCTTGGGGCTCACCGGCTCCCGGGTGGTCGCTCAAGCCGAAGACCAGGCCGTGCCCCCGGCCGAAGAGGGCTTTACCTTAGTGATCATGCACACCAACGACGTCCACGCGCACATTGAGCAGTTCAACAAATATGGCGGCTTTTGCGATGAAGAAGCCGCGGCCGAGGGGAAGTGCTTTGGCGGTGTGGCCCGGCGCATGACCAAAATCAAGGAAATTCGGGCTGAATATCCTGATGCGCTGCTGCTCGATGCCGGCGATGAATTTCAGGGCACCTTGTTCTTCACCCAATACAAGGGCAAGGCCACCCTGGAGTTCATGAACTGGCTGGGCTACAATGCCATGACCGTGGGCAACCACGAGTTCGATGCGGGCCCGGCCACCTTGGCCGAATTCGTGCGGGGGGCGAACTTCCCGGTGTTGGGCGCCAATGTGAACGCGGAAGCCGACCCTGATCTGCAAGGCCTGCTCAAGCCTTATGAGGTCTTGACCGTGGGCGGTACGCAAGTGGGTGTCATCGGCGTGGTTACGCCCTTGACGGGCATCCTCTCCAGTGCGGGCCCCAATGTGCAATTCACCGATCCCGTCGAGGCTGTGCAAAAATACGCGGCCGAACTGGAAGACCAGGGCGTGAACATCATCATCGTGCTGTCGCACCTGGGCTATGTGGCCGACCAAGACCTGGCCGCCCAAGTGGAAGGCGTGGACATCATTGTCGGCGGCCACACCCATACCTTCTTGTCCAACACCAGCGACAAGGCCAAAGGCCCATATCCCACCGTGGTGGAATCGGCGCGGGGTGAGCCGGTGCTCATCGTGCAAGACGGCTCCTATGCCAAATATTTGGGCTTTTTGAAAGTGGACTTCTCCGCGGACGGCGTGGCCCAAACATGGGATGGCGAGCCCATTCTGCTGGATGCCACCGTAGAGCAAGACCCCGAAGTGCTGGCGCGGGTCGAAGAATTGGCTGCGCCGCTCAACGAACTGCGGCAGAAGGTCATCGGCGAAACTGCGGTAGACCTGGACGGCTCGCGCGAGTCGTGCCGCTTCCGCGAGTGCACCATGGGGAACTTGGTCACCGATGCCATCTTGTGGGCCACCCAAGCCCAGGGTGTGCAAATTGCGCTGCAGAACGGCGGCGGCATTCGGGCCAGCATCCCTGCTGGGCCGGTGACCGTGGGGCAGGTGCTGGAGGTGCTGCCCTTCGGCAACACCATCGCCACCTTTGAAATCAAAGGCGCGGACTTGCTGGCCGCGCTGGAGAATGGCGTGAGCCGGGCTGAGAATCCCGAGAACGAAGGCACCGGCCGCTTCTTGCAGGTCGCGGGTCTGCGCTATTCGTGGGATCCCACCAAGCCGGTGGGCGAGCGCATTGTCAGCGTGGAAGTGCGCAACGAAGACGGCTCGTGGTCGCCGTTGGATCCTGACGCGGTGTACAAGGTCGCGGCCAACAACTTCATCCGCAACGGCGGCGATGAGTACAGCATGTTCGCGGAAAAGGCCATGAACGCGTACGACTTCGGCCCGCTGCTGGCCGACGTGGTCATGGATTACATCGCGGAACACTCGCCCGTGCGCGCGGAGATTGAGGGGCGCATCACCCAAGTGACGGCCGAAGAAGCCACCGAGACGCCCACCGAAGAGGCAACGGTCGCGGCCACCGAAGAAGCCACCGAGGCGCCGCAGCCCGAGCCCACCCAGGCTCCGGCTGAGACTGAGGCACCTGAACCTACCCCTATGCCCGAGCCTGAGCCCAGCGGGGGCGTTTCCCCTTGGGTGTGGGTGGTCGGCTTGATCGTCGTCGCGGGCGCGGCGTGGTTCGTGTTCGGCCGACGCAAGTAGTCTGACAAACCTGCCGCCCTTTCATCCAGCGCCACGACTGGGGCGGGGCCTTCGGGCCCCGCCCCTTTGCGCGTGCGCCGATCCGCGAACCGGTCCGCGGGCCGGGAGTGTGGTCGGAGCATGCCCTGCTCGGCCTTCGCCCGATGCGTTTCAGGATGCGTTGGGTTTGCGAAACCATCCGCCCGCGGACATTGCGCGTGCGTTTTTGGAGATTCTTTGCACTTTTCCTGGACGTTGCTCTCTGGTCGTGGGTTTATACTGAGGGTGCCCACGCTCGCTCGACATGCCCACGGAAGGAGAGAGACATGAAAACGCTCCCGCGCCTTTGGCTGCGCTTTGTTGCCTTGCTGGGTTTGGCCTTGACCTTAGGGATGGCTTGCAATCTCTCGGGGGATGATGCCGCGCGCCCTGCCGATACACAAGCCACCGTGCAGGCCTTGGTCGAGGCTACCCTCACCGCTGCGGCCGCACCGCCCGCCGGAACCACCGAGGCTCCGCCAGCCAGTGGTGGCCCTTCCACCACCCCTACCGTGACGCCCACCGCTACCCCGGCCGCCAATCCCGCCGCGGCGGTGCCTGCGTTCGTGTGGGCCTACCGCGAGGACCTGAACGCGCTGGTGCTATACGACGCCCAAGGGCAGATCATGGTCACCGTGCCCGTCGAACATCCCGCATTCGCGGTGAAACCCGCGACCAGCGCGCATACTCTGCACTACCTCACGCCCGGCGGGCCCTACGACCAAGTCATGGTCGCCTTGGCCGCGCAGCACCAAGACAACAAGGCGTGGATCACGACCTTGGACGTCGCTTCGCCAGGAGGGTGGCGTTCTGAGTTCCAGGCCCCGCAGCGCATCGTGGGCGTGACGGGCATTCCGGGCGCGCCGCGGGTCGCGTATAGCGTGCTGAGCATCTCGGGCTACCAGCACCACAGCGCGCTGTACGCGCACCAGATCGGCCAAGCGCCGCCGACCCAGTCGTTGTGGGAGATGACCAGCAACGACGCGCGTTTCCTGGTGCCGGTAGGCATGGACACGCATGGCGTGTGGTTCACCCACGGCGTCGAAGGCGCTCCCATCCCGCCACGGGGTCTTTACTTCGTCGATTTCCAAGGTCAGTTCGTTTCGGTGCTCACCCAGCGTCTGGTTGGGGTGGACGTGCCTTTAGGCTGGGTCGCCTACCAGACCGACAACCGCGAAGTGGCCTGGCAGCGCTTGCAGTCAGGCCCTGGGGCCAGCCTGGTAGGCGCGCCGGTGGTCGTGGCCGAACCCATCTTCTCTGTGGACCAAGGCGTGCTGTATCCGGGCGCCGCGTTTTCCTCGCAGTATATCGCCTGGGAGGCGTTCATTGGCTCGCCATTGGACGGCGCGTCGTACATACGGATTTACACCTTGGACGGCCAACCGGTCACTTTGCAAGACGACCAAGGGCCAGATCCCGCGGCTGGGGTGTTTGAGGCCGCGCCGGTGGCCTGGTTGCAGGCGGGGCCCAACGGTGACGAGCGGGTGGTGATCACGGGTTTCGCGCAAAACACCCGCGCGGCGGTGCTGGTCATCGCACCGCCGGACCTAACTTCGGCCGTGGTGGTACCGGGCGCGTTCATGGGCGTGGCTTATTTGCAGCCCTAAGCATTAAGCGCGACGGCCGCGGCTTGGCCGCGGCTGTGGCTCCGGTGCGCAGGCCTGCGTGCCGGCCGGCCCCCAGCGCGAGGCCGGCCGGCAATCTCGTTCCCCAAAAACCGGACCGCGTGATATAATCCCCCTGCTCACGCCAGGCCGGCCAGGCGCGTCGGTCGGGCGATTCTTTCGTGCGCGAGGTTGCCATGTCCTTCCAGGTCTCCAAGGAAATTCTGCCCGACATTCACCACGCGCGGCTCACCGTGACCTTTGACGCGGACGAATTCGACAAGGCCAAGCGTCGGGCCGCGCGCGAACTGTCCCGTCGCATCAAGATCCCTGGTTTTCGGCCCGGCAAAGCCCCTTATGCCGTGGTCGCCCGCCGGGTTGGCGAAGCCGCGATTGTGGAAGAGGCCCTGGACGATTTGCTGGAGCGCTACTACAGCGCGATTTTGGAGCAAGCCGGAGTTGAGCCGGCCTATCCTGGCGCGTTGAAAGAAGTAACCAGTTTGGATCCGTTGACCTTGGTCATCGAGGTGCCGCTGGCGCCCGAGGTGGAATTGGGCGATTACAAGCGCATTCGTGTGCCCTATGAGCCGCCCCAAGTCACCGACGAAGACCTCGAGCGCACTTTGGACAACTTGCGGCGGATCTACATTTCCATCGAGCCTGTGGAGCGGCCGGCCGAGATGGGCGATGTGGTGGTGATGGACTTGACGGCTACCATCTATCCGCCCGAGGGTGAGGCGGGTGAACCCAAGACGATCGAGGAGGGGGATACCGCGCTGTTGGTCAAAGAGGACGACGACCCCGAAGAGTGGCCGTTCCCTGGTTTTGGCAAGGCCTTGCAGGGCCTGAAAGCCGGCGACGAAAAGACATTGGAGTATGTGTACCCTGAGGACTATCCCGATGAGAGTCTGCGTGGCCGCAAAGTCGTCTATCGCTTGCAGGTGAAAGAGGTGCAAGCGCCGGTGGTGCCCGAGTTGACCGACGAGTTCGTGCGCGAGAACACCGATTTTGACACGGCGGAGGCGCTGCGCGCGGCAATCCTCCAAGATTTGGAGGCCCGCGCCCGCCGACAATACGAAGACGAGTACTTCCGGAAGGTGCTGGACGCGCTCATCGAGCAGAGCACCCTCAAGGTGCCCCAGGAGATGCTCGATGAGGAACTGGAGCGTTTGCGGCGCGATATCGCGGCCCAAATGGAACAAGCGCACACTACGCTGGAGCGCGTGTTGGAAGAAGCCAACAAGACGATGGAAGCCTTTGAAGAGGAATTGCGCGCGGCCGCGTGGCGCAATGTGGCGCAGCGTTTGGTGTTGGCCAAAGTCGCGGAACTCGAGGGCTTGGAACTCTCGGGCGACGAAGTGCGCGAGGCCATCAACGACGCGTTCAGCGATTTGCTTCGTGCGGAAGGTGCGCAAGAGATACGGCGTCTGGCGCGCGATGAACAGGCCTTGCAGCGGTTGACCATCAACGCCATCTCCGCGCGCACGTTCCGTAAGGCCGCGGAGCGACTGATGGCCATTGCCCGCGGCGAAACCGAGGCCACCGAGGGCGCGGCCGAGGCCCAACCGGAGGGCGAATCCCCCGCCGCGGGCGCGGAAGCCACCCCCGCGGCCGAGGCCCAACCGGAGGGCGAATCCCCTGCTGCGGGCGCGGAAGCCACCCCCGCGGCCGAATCTGCCCCCGAGGCCGAGGCCGGCTCCGCCGACGCGGGCGAGCCCCGGGCATAGCCAGGAGGAGTGCCATGCACGCGTTCAACCTCATTCCCATGGTCATCGAGCAAACGGGCCGCGGCGAACGGGCCTATGACATCTTTTCGCTGCTGCTCAAAGAGCGTATCGTGTTCTTGGGCACGCCCATCGACAGCCAAATCGCCAACCTTATCGTGGCCCAATTGCTCTATTTGAACCGCGAAGACCCCGAAGCGCCGATTCAGATGTATATCAACTCGCCCGGTGGCGAAATTTACGCGGGGTTGGCCATTTATGACACCATGCAAATGATCACCAATCCCATCAGCACTGTGGCGGTGGGCGTGACCGCTTCGTTTGGCACGGTGTTGCTGGCCGCGGGCACCAAGGGCCAGCGCTACGCGCTGCCCCACGCGACCATTCACATGCACCAGCCCTTGGGCGGCGCGCGCGGGCAGGCCACGGATATCGAGATTCAGGCCAAGGAAATCTTGCGGCTCAAGGCCCAACTGAACAAGATCTTGGCCCACCACACCGGCCAACCGTTGGATGTCATCGAGCGCGATACCGACCGGGACTTCTACATGAGCGCGCACGAGGCCGTGAAATACGGCTTGGTCGATCAAGTGCTGGAGCCGCCCAAAGAGAAGCAGTTGCCGGAGGACTGAGGCGTGCAGGCCAGGGGCGCGGCGCGACGCGCCCCTTTTTTGTCCGCGACGCGCATCTGCATCAGGAGGAATCCGCATGGAGGCCACCTCGCGTCCCGCATCGGCTTGGCAGCCCGTGCCCTTAGGACGCACGGGGTTGACCATCCCGCCCTTGGGCATTGGCACGTGGGCCTGGGGGGATCGCTTCTATTGGGGCTTTGGCCGCGGGTATGGCGAGGCTGATTTGCGCGCCGCGTTCGAGGCCGCGCTCGAAGGGGGCATCGCGTTCTTCGACACCGCGGAAGTGTATGGCCTGGGGCGCTCTGAGCGGTTCTTGGCCCAATTCACGGCCGCGTCGGAGCACCCCTTGGCCGCGGAAGTGTTCATCGCCACCAAGTTCTTCCCCTATCCTTGGCGTTGGCGCCAGGCCGCGTTGCTGCGTGCGTTGCGCGGCTCGTTGCGGCGTCTGCAACGCGACCAAGTGGACCTCTATCAGATCCACTGGCCTTGGCCCCCGCGGCCCATCGAGACGTGGGTCGAGGCCCTGGCGCAAGCCTTGAAGGCGGGTTTGGCCCGAGCGGGCGGGGTGTCGAATTATGATTTGGCGCAAACGCAACGCGCCCAGGCCGTGCTGGCCCATCACGGTTTCCCTTTGGCCTCTAATCAAGTGGAATTCAGCCTCTTGCGGCGGGAGATCGAGGTCAACGGCCTGCTGGATTACGCGCGCGAGCAAGGCATCACGATTTTGGCCTATAGCCCCTTGGCCATGGGCATATTGACGGGCAAGTATACGCCCGAGCATCCTCCGCGTGGTCCTCGCGGGCGGCGTTTTCCGCCCGCGTATCTGGAGCGTTTGCAGCCTCTGCTGCGGCTCATGGAAGAGATTGGCCAAGGCCATGGTGGCAAAACGCCCGCTCAAGTGGCGCTGAACTGGGTCATGGTCAAGGGCGCGGTGCCTATTCCGGGCGCGAAGAACGCGGCTCAGGTGCGGGGCAACCTGGGCGCGTTGGGCTGGCGGCTGAGCGACGACGAAGTGGCCGCGCTGGATAAGGCCAGCGAACCTGTGCAGTTGGGCGGCTTGTTCGGCTGAAAAAACGAACCGGGGCCTGAACGGCCCCGGCCAGAGCGGGCGACGGGATTCGAACCCGCGAATGGTGGCTTGGGAAGCCACTGCCTTACCACTTGGCGACGCCCGCTGGCACCTGGTATTGTATGCGCCTCGCCGGCCTTTGTCAAGATGGCGAGCCTTCGTCGCACTGGTGGAAGGGCTCTCTGAGCAGGGCGAAGGCGCGACCACCCACTGCAAAGCGCGCCGCCGCGTCGCGGGGTCCTTCGTTGCCCCCGGCTTGTCCTACGCCCAGCCTGATGGATGCCCCCTCCCAGGGCGTCCGGCCGCGCTTCGGAGCGCACGTCCTGCATGGGCCTATCGGGCCTCGGTCGGTCCCGCCAAGCGTGGTTTGGGGCACTGCCCAAGGCCGCGGTACCTTCGGCTTTTGAAAACCCCGCGCGGCGTTGACGAAGAAGGTGGGTGATGCTACAATAGGGGCCGGTGGGCGCATAGCTCAATGGAAGAGCAGCGGCCTTTTAAGCCGTTGGTTGCAGGTTCGAGTCCTGCTGCGCCCATCTTGTCGTCGGGGCGTAGCTCAGCCCGGATAGAGCGCACGGTTCGGGTCCGTGAGGCCGGCGGTTCAAATCCGCCCGCCCCGACAGAGGAGCACAATCGGCCCGCCAAAGGCGTTGATGGAGACGAGTAGGCTCGGGTCGTGGGCCCGCAGCGAGCCCGGGAGGGTGTGAGCCGGGTGGCAGCCGCCGAGCCGAAAATCCCTCCGGAGCCGCGACCCGAAACCCGCCGGCGCGGGGAGTAAGGGCAGCCGGGTTCGCCCGCCGTTATCCGGGCGCGAGGATGCAAGCCAGGGTCGTATCCCCTGGCAGAGTCCTCGGCCGAGGGCCTTGGTGGGGTGGCGTTGCCCCGCCAAGGAAGCAGGGTGGTACCGCGGAGGCTGGCCGCCTTCGTCCCTGGTGGACGAAGGCGGCCTTTGGTTTTAACCCATTCTCACCAGTAAGCAGCAACCTTTTATCCTCTGCAGGAGGTGCGCCATGCCGTTTCAGCCCGTCCCCACTAAACCTGACTTCCCTCAGTTGGAAGAGACGATTTTGGCGTTTTGGAAGGCGCACGACATCATGCGCAAGCAAGTGCAGCAGCGCGAGGGTGGCCCCGAATATGTGTTCTATGAGGGCCCACCCACGGCCAACGGGAAGCCCGGCGTGCACCACGTGTTGGCGCGGGCCTTCAAGGATATGTTCCCCCGCTTTTGGGCCATGAACGGCTACCACGCGCTGCGTCGCGGCGGTTGGGACACCCACGGCCTCCCCGTGGAGATCGAGGTGGAAAAGCGCCTGGGCATTCGCCACAAGCACGAGATTGAACGTTTCGGCATTGCCAAGTTCAACGCCATGTGCCGCAAATCGGTCTTCGAATACATCAAAGATTGGGAGCGGTTGACGGAGCGCATTGCCTTTTGGGTGGATTTGGAACAAGCCTATGTCACTTATCACAACTCCTACATCGAGTCCATTTGGTGGATTTTGAAGAACTTTTGGGATCGTGGCCTGATCTATCGGGGTTTCAAGGTGGTGCCGTATTGCCCCCGCTGTGAAACGCCCCTTTCGAGCCACGAGGTGGCCCTGGGCTACAAGGAGGTGCAAGACCCGTCGGTGTACGTGCGGCTGTGGCTTACCGATGAGCCAGACACCGCGCTGCTGATTTGGACCACCACACCCTGGACGCTGCCCGCGAATGTGGCCGTGGCCGCACACCCCGACTACACCTATGCCAAGGTGGCTCGAACCACGTCAGACCGCGGCCGCGAGTATCTCATCGTGGCCCAAGAGCGCATCGCGGCCGTGTTCGGCGATGAGCCCGTCGAGGTGGTGGAAACCTTCCCCGGCACGGCCTTGGAAGGCCGTACCTATCGGCCTTTGTTCGACTTCGTGCAGCCCGACAAGCCAGCCTATCGGGTGGTGTTGGCCGACTTCGTCACCTTAGACGAAGGTACGGGGCTGGTGCACATGGCGCCCGCGTTCGGCGCGGAAGACATGGAGATGGCGCGGAAATACGACTTACCCGTGCTGCTCACCGTTGACGCGCAAGGGCGCTTCAAAGACATGGTTCGCCCTTGGGCCGGCATGTTCGTCAAAGACGCGGACCCCCTGATCATCGAGGACCTGCGCCAGCGAGGCCTGTTGTGGCGCGCGGAGGTCGTGGAGCACACTTACCCCCACTGCTGGCGCTGCAAGACGCCGTTGCTCTACTATGCCCGTGATACCTGGTTCATTGCCACCCGGCGCTTCAAAGACCGGCTGTTGGCCAACAACGAGCAGGTGAAGTGGGTGCCGGCCAGCATCAAGCACGGGCGCTTCGGCAACTGGCTGGAGAACAATGTGGATTGGGCCCTGAGCCGCGACCGCTATTGGGGCACACCTTTGCCCATTTGGGAGTGCGACAACCCCGCTTGCGACCACCGGGAACTGATCGGCTCGGTGGCCGATCTCGAAGCCCGCACCGGCCGCGACTTGAGCGATTTGGATT
The DNA here is from genome assembly GCA_964446575.1 of uncultured Anaerolineaceae bacterium. Taxonomy (GTDB): domain Bacteria; phylum Chloroflexota; class Anaerolineae; order Anaerolineales; family DRMV01; genus JAADEN01. Next base: position 34,943 of record CAYUOX010000054.1, read on the forward strand.
TGCACCGCCCCTATGTGGACGAGGTGACCTTCGAATGCGCGGTGTGCCGCCAAGGGACCATGCGCCGCGTGCCCGAGGTCATCGATGTGTGGTTCGACTCGGGGGCTATGCCCGTGGCCCAATGGCATTATCCATTTGAACATCAGGCCGAGTTCAAGCGCCAATTCCCCGCGGACTACATTTGCGAAGGGGTGGACCAAACTCGGGGTTGGTTCTACTCGCTGCACGCGATCGCTACGCTGCTTTTCGACAGCGTGGCCTTCAAGAATGTCATCTCGCTGGGCCTGATTCTTGACGAGCAAGGCCGCAAGATGTCCAAATCCCAGGGCAACGTGGTGGACCCGTGGGATGTGATTTCGGTGCACGGCTCGGACGCGTTACGGTGGTACTTGTATACGGCCGCACCGCCGGGCGACAGCCGACGTTTCTCGGTCAACTTGGTGGGCGAGACGGTCAAGAACTTCCTGCTGCCCCTGTGGAATTCGTACGTCTTCTTCGTGACCTACGCCAACCTGGATGACTGGCGCCCCGACCCGAACCGTCGTCCCCAATACACGCGGCTGGATCGCTGGTTGCGCTCCGAATTGCATACTCTGGTGCGCGATGTGACCGCGGCCTATCGGGACTACGATGCCTTGCAGGCCACCCGTCCTATCCAGCGCTTCGTGGTGGAAAAGGTGTCGCAGTGGTACATCCGGCGCTCGCGGCCGCGCTTCTGGAAGGGTGAGCGCGACGCGGATGACAAATACGCGGCCTACGCGACCCTGTACGAGACGTTGACCACCGTGGCGCAATTGCTGGCGCCGGCCATGCCCTTCATCGCCGACGCCTTGTACCAGAATTTGGTGCGCTCTGTGAACCCCGACGCGCCCGAATCGGTGCACCTGACCGACTGGCCCCAGGTCGACCCCGAGGCCATTGACGAAGACTTGAACCGAGAGATGCGTCTGGTGATTCGCCTGGCCTCGCTGGGTCGGGCTGCCCGCGAGCGTGCCAACATCAAACTGCGCCAGCCCTTGCCCGAAGCCGCGTTCGCGGTGGGCCGGGTGAGCGAGCGCGATGTCGTGACCCGCTACGCAGACCTGCTGGCCGAGGAACTCAACGTCAAGGCCGTGCGATTGCTTGATTCGGCCCAAGAAGTGCTGGACTACACCATCAAACCCTTGCCCCACAAGTTGGGGCGCAAATACCAAAGCCGCTTTCCCGCGGTGCAAAAGGCGATCTTGGCGCTGGATCCGGTTTGGGTCGCGCAGCGGGTGCTGAACAACGAGCCCTTCACCGTGCAAGTGGACGGCGAAACCGTTGAGATTTTGCCCGACGAGGTCGAGGTGCGCATGCAGCCCCACGAGGGAGTGGCCGCAGCCGCGGAAGGCCCGTATGTCGCGGCCTTGCGCACCGACATCACCCCCGAATTGCGCGCCGAGGGCCTGGCCCGCGAGTTCGTCCGCCGGGTGCAAGACCTGCGCAAGCGCAGCGGCCTGGAGATCGCGGACCGCATTCGCCTGTGCTACACTGATGCAACGCCCGCGCTCGAACAGGCTCTGCAGCAATTCCGCGCCGACATCATGGAAGACGTGTTGGCCGTGGTCATGGAGCCCAACGAACCGCCCACCGATGCCATCACCGAGACGTTTGCCTTCGACGGCGAGCGGGTGACGGTGGGCCTGGCTCGGGTGGGGTGAGGACCCTCCGTTGAGGCCGGCCCCGCGGTTACAATGGCCCCGCGGCAGGCAAACGCCCCGCGGGGCTTTGTGCTACAATGGGCCGAAACCCATCGAATCACGACACGAGGAGGATGCGTGATGCGTTGGCAAGCGGTTCTGTTCGACCTGGATGGCACCTTGCTGGACATTGCGATGTCAGACTTCGTGCCTCATTACTTCCGCGCGCTCACCGAGTGGGCCGTGGCCCATGGCGCGACGGCCGACGAGGTCATGGCCAAATTGCATGCAGCCACCCAGGCCATGATGCGCAACCAAGGCCCCGCGACCAATGCCCAGGTCTTTGCCCAGCACTTTTTCCCCTTGGCCGGCCGCGATGCCGCGTATTGGCGCGCGGTGTTCCAAGACTTCTACACGCAGGCCTTCCCGCGGCTGCGCGTGTTGGCGCGCCCGCGTCCCCGCGCGCGTGAGGTGGTGGAAGCCGCGTTGGCGCGCGGCTATCCGGTGGCCTTGGCCACCAACCCCTTGTTCCCCGAGGCCGCGGTGCGGCAGCGCATGGCGTGGGCCCGCGTCGCCGATCTGCCCTTCGCGTTGGTGACCACCTACGAGCATTGCTACGCGTCCAAACCCGCGCCCGCGTATTATCAAAACGTGTGTGCGCGCTTGGGCGTCGACCCCGCGGAATGCTTGATGATCGGCGACGAACCCATGGATTTGGCTGCCTCGCAAGTGGGCATGCGCACGTATTGGGTGCACGACTCGACGGCCACAGCCCCGCCAGGGCCCTGGATGCCAACTTGGCAGGGGCCATTGGACGGTGTGTTGGCTGTGCTGTAACGCGCCTAAAAACACAAGCCCTCGGTTTGACCGAGGGCTTCTTTGGTGGACCCGGCGGGACTTGAACCCGCGACCCCCTCAATGCCATTGAGGTGCGCTCCCAACTGCGCTACGGGCCCACACTTCCGTAGCGCCCACATTCTACTGCATCCTCGGCCGCCTGTCAAGCACCGGCGGGGCTGTTCGAAAAATCGGCGTATCGCCATGAGCCATGGTTTTGGTCCCATGCCCTCCTGGGCCCAGCCGCGGCGGCGCGAAGCGGGGCCTTCGGTTGCCGATGTGGGACCTTTTCCTCTTCCTCGCGCCTGGGATCGGCGCAGCCGCCCTTGCCCGCTGCTCGTGCTCGGACCGGTAGTGACTGCTCATGCGGTTAGACCTTGTCAGTGCGCGACACCGTCTGGGGTCCCGTCTTTCGGAAAACGAAATGGCACATTCCGTGCCTGTAAGTCCTCAAAATAGGTTCTCATCTCTGTCTTTTTACAGCGAACCACTCCGATATTGGGGCGATTTTTCTATCTTTATACTTGACAATGGGCAAGGTGGCTGGGTAAACTCCTGGGCAACCCTTCCAGCGTCGCAGCCCACTGCGACGGGGGGGATATGTTTTGAGGAGGAGTGCAGCGATGGCGCGACGGTGGGCGCTGCTCCTGGGGTGGTCTTGGTTGAGCCTGTTGGTCAGCGGGGCTTTAGGGCCGAGAGCAGTGGTGGCGGCCATGGAGATAACACCAACGCCGGGGTCGCCGGAGCCGCCGCCGGTGATAGGGGTGAACCCAGACCCAGTGTATGGCGAAGATGGCGAAGGGGAAGCCTCGGGCGGGGTGGTACCTGAACCGGGGTTTGGCGCGGCCGTATCGGCTGGAAAACGAGTGGCGCCGCCACCCGGCGCGCGGCGGGTGCCGGGTGCTGCCGTGGGAAGAGGGCTTCCACTCGGACGCTCCCAGCCTGAAAAGGTGACTTCGCCTTTAGGGCCAGGGTACCGGGTGCTGGCGGTGCCGCAAAAGTGGCAGGGGCCAAAAGACCCGACGTGCGGAGTGGCATCGCTGGCTATGGTGCTGGGATATTATGGTGGCGGCCGATCTCCCGGCGTGACCGAATTGGCCGCGTGGTTGCAGCAACGGGGTCTGCTGTACTCCACTGGCACGGGGGTAGCGGAGCTGGCGTACTTGGCCCGTGCGTTGGGGTATGAGGGGAGTGTGGCTTTTTCAGGATGGGATTTGGCTCAGTTGCGAGCAGAGGTGGAATCGGGACGGCCGGTGGTGGTGAACTTGGGGGCGAATGGGCCTGGCGGCCCGGGACATCTGGTGGTTGTAGTAGGCTTTGCCAAAGATGGGCAGCAAGTGGTGGTGCGGGATCCGCAGGTGGGGCTGCGGGTGCTGGCCGTGGAAGACTTTGAGGCCCAGTGGGCAGCTCGGGGGCGAACGGGCTTGGTGGTGCGGAAAGAGGCTGCTTGGGGCCCTGGGCAGGACCCCATGGGTTGGTGGGTGGAAATTCTGAGCATAGTGGCAGGGCTAAGTTTGTTTTTGGGACGGCACGGGCCAACATTGTCCCGGGAAACGCGACGTCAAATGGAGCGTTGGTTGGTCGGGATGCGAGGGTGGTTGGCCCGGCCGGAGCGACCGGGGCTGGGCGCGGGCTTGTCGCGGCCGAAGCCTCGAGCGGTGGTCCGGCGAGTACCGGTGTATCGGGAGGTACGGCGACGGGTGCCGGTATATGGCTGGGTGTGGAAGACGCGGTATCGAGAAGAGCGGCGGCGGGTGCCAGTGTATGGCTGGGTGTGGAAGACGCGGTATCGGGAGGTACGGCGACGGGTGCCGCGGTATCGACGGGTGTGGGGGGTAACGGGCTGGCGAACCCGGGTGCGGTACGTGCGAGAGGTTCGGTACCGGCGTGGGCCACGAACGGTGTGGCGAGGGGTAGTGCGCTGGGTGCGTAAGGCGTACACTGTGGTGCGCCGCGTGGTCGAACGAACCGCGGTTTATGGTTGGAAGGTGGTGCGCGATGGCTGGCGCTGGGTGGTGGAGCGAATACCAGAGCGGGTGCGAGTATGGACGCAAACGGGATGGAAGTGGGTGGTTGAGCGGGTACCGGTGCGCGTGAAAGTATGGGCCCAGACAGGGTGGCGGACGGTCAAAACGCGCGTGTTGGTGGGGTGGAAGACGGAGCGCAAGTATATACCACCCGTGGCAGGGCAGACGCAGGTCGCGCGCGAGCGGGGGGCTTCTGCCCCGGTTTTGGCCCGGATGTCCGCCGCCTCTACCGTATGGCATCCCGTCACCTGGGCATCTGCACATCGCTTACCGCGCCGAAGAGTGGCCGAAGGCCAATTTAGGATGACATCAACGTTCGAGCGGTCACCTAAACCCTCTGCTCGTAGGCGCTCCTTTATCTCCATGTCCAGATTCCGACATTGGACGACGCTAACACGGACATCGAAAGCTTCGTCACGTCTTTCACCTTCAAGCCAGCCCTTGGGCGAGCCGCGGCAGGTTCGTGGTGGCGTGAGCGAGCCCTCTCGGCCGGGTTGGCTCCAGCGTGCCCGGGATTTTGGGCTCCAGGCTTGGCAGGCGGTCACCGCGGCTGTGGAGCGCCCTGAGGGTAAGGCCGTTGGTCTCTATGCCGAAGATAAAGCCATCGACTATGTGAACGAA
>CAYUOX010000055.1:0-13543 GCA_964446575.1 uncultured Anaerolineaceae bacterium
GCGCGGCGTGGCCCGGCCGTGGGCGTAGTACAATACCCAAAACCCGGCCAACCCCGGCCCGCCCGGAGGGTTTCCCCATGCATGAATGGCTGAGTTTGGCCCTGGACACGGTCGAACGCCTGGGCGCGCGTTATGGTGACGCGCGCGTGGTGCACATACGCACGCAGACGATTCGCGTGCGCAACGGCGTTGTAACCACGCTGCGCGAGCATGAGAGCCTGGGCTTGGGTGTCCGGGCTCTGGTGGGCCATGGGTGGGGCTTCGCGGCCACGCCGCATCTGGACGCCCACGCGGTGCAGCAGGCCGCGGCCCAGGCTGTGAGCATTGCCTTGGCGTCGCGGACCCTCGCGTCGGCGCCTGTTGACCTGGGGCCCCGGGTGACCAGCCGGGGCTTCTATCGCACGCCCGTAGACGAAGACCCCTTTGCGGTGCCGGTGGCCCACAAGGTCGATTTGCTCTTGGCCGCGGACGCCCTCATGGCCCAGGAGCCCCGGGTGCGGGTGCGGCAAGGCGTATTGACCGCGCGGCGGGAGCACAAGTGGTTCGCCAACACCGAAGGGGCACGCACCGAGCAGATCATCGTCGAAACCGGCGGTGGCATCCGCGCGACCGCCGTCTACGAGGGCGAAGTCCAACACCGTTCCTATCCGGCGGCGCTGGGGCGGGCGCAAAACACCGGCGGTTGGGAAATCGTGCGCGAGTGGGATTTGCTGGCCCACGCGCCCCGCATCGCCCACGAAGCCGCTGCCCTGACCACCGCGGATCCGTGCCCCGCGGGGATGATGACGGTCATCTTGGGCGGCGACCAGTTGGCCTTGCAGATCCACGAGTCCTGCGGGCACCCCATTGAATTGGATCGGGTCTTCGGCAGCGAGGCGATGTACGCGGGCACGTCGTTCCTCACCCCTGACAAACTGGGCGTTTTTCGCTACGGCTCTGAGGTGGTCAACATCGTCGCGGACGCAACCGCGGCCCGAGGCTTGGGCACCTTCGGCTGGGACGACGAAGGCGTGCCCGCGCAACGCACCTCCATCGTGGAGCGAGGCCTGTTCGTGGGCTATCTCACTTCGCGCGAAACCGCGGCCCGCTTGGGCCAGGTTTCCAATGGCAGTATGCGCGCCTCTGGCTGGGACCGCATTCCCTTGGTGCGCATGACCAACATCAGCCTGCTGCCCGGCGAGTGGGATCTGGACGACCTGATCGCGGACACCGACCACGGCGTCTTCTTGGAGACCAACCGCTCCTGGTCCATCGACGACAAGCGCTACAACTTCCAGTTCGGCACCGAAATCGGCTGGGAAATTCGCGGTGGGCGCAAAGTGCGCTTGCTGCGTAATTGCCTCTACACGGGCATCACACCCGAATTTTGGCGCTCGTGCGACGCGGTAGCCAACGAAAAGCACTGGCGCATGTGGGGGACGACCCGCTGCGGCAAAGGCCAGCCCTCGCAGATCATGCACACGGGGCACGGCGCGGCGCCAGCCCGGTTTCGAAACGTCCAGGTTGGGGCCGTGGGGCGCGTGTGATCAGCCGCCTACGGGGATGGCAAACAGCACCACAAAGGCCAGCGCCAGGCTCAACACGAGGAAGAGCAGCCGCGCCCGGCTGTGGCCGTTGCGGTGGGCCAGCCCCAGCGCGATGAGCGTTTGCAGCAGATAGTACAGCGCGAACGCGCGTGACGCGTACGTCACGATCTGAAACACGTTGGCGCTCCACACCAGCGCGGTCGAGGCCAGGGTCACCACCAAGAAGCCCGTGCGCGAAGTCACGCGTCGGCGCGTCGCTTCGGCCAGGAGTTCGCCCGCGCCGACAGTGTCAGCCACGCCCGCGCTGAATTGGCTCATGACCGCGCCCAGAATCAGCAGCGGCGGCAGCACCGGGGCCACGTAGCGGGTCAAGGCAATGATGTCCGTCTCGTCTACATGCCCCGCGGGGAGGTGAACGAACAACGGTGTGACCAGCAGCACAAAGCCGACATAGATGCCGCCGCTGATGAGTTGCGCGTCGCGCATACTGCGAATGCGCATGGCCGCATCGTATTTTTCCCCCAAATATTTGCTGGTCTCAAACCCCTGGACCACCAAAATGAGGCCGGCCAGGGTGCGAATGGTGGTCCAATCCATCTGGCGCGGGGTCAGGGCTAAGTCCAGGCCCGCGCGCGCGTCGTGGACCAACAGGCCTACCAGCAGCGCGGCAATGACCCCCAATTTGACCGAGACCGAGTACTCTTCCAGCATCTCCAGCCGATCCAGGCCGCGCCATTTGCCAACCCCACCGATGAACAGCAGCAAGGCCGTGGTGAGCAGATTCTCGGCGAAGGGGTGGCGCATATGCAACCCTTGGAATACGAACGAGGCCAGCAGCCGAAGGTAGAAGGCCACGGAGGTCATGTAGGCCAGCACCAAGGCCAAGTCTGAGGCATGTTCCAAGGTAAACACCCAGCGTGGGCCGTGACCGCGCTGCAGAATGGGCTCTTGGTGGCGGATGTTGTAGCGGATGACCTCGCCGATCAGGTAGGCCACCGCGCTCAGCGCGAACATGGCCGCAAAGGCCCAATCGCCTACCAAGAAGCCCAGCACCGGCGCGATGATGAGGAAGCCACTGCCAATGATGGAGGCCAAAGGGGTGACCGTGGCTTGCCAGCGGGCTGCGCGACGCCACCGGGGTTGCAGCAATAGCGCGACCGTGACCACCGCGCTGGCCAACAGCAATCCGTCCAAAGGTGTCCAAGGCATGGGGCACCTCCCCTGGCGGGATGGATTCAGTATAGCCCATTTTAGGCGCTGGTATGCCGTTTTTTCACGCGTCGGCCTTTCGCGGCGCCCAATTTGGGCGCCGCGGGCGCGGGCTCGCGCTGGGCTGACCAACGCGATGTCGCAACGCGGCTTGGCGTTTCCGTTGGGGCGTCGGGCGAGTTCATCCGTTGCAGGCCCGGCCAGAAAATCCAGCCTTGACGCCGGCCGCGGGCACCAGTATGATGCAGACATGCAACGGCAAGTGCAGCAGCGGCTGCTGGCTTTGAATGCTGCGTTCTACCGCGCGTTTGGTGTCGCGTATGCGGAAAAACGCACCCGGCTGCAGCCCGGTGTGGCGCGTGTGTTGGCGCGCATCCCGCGGGGCGCGCGCGTGCTGGATGTGGGGAGTGGGCACGGCCTGGTTTGGCGCGCGTTGGCCGCGCGAGGATTTCGTGGCCGCTATGTAGGCTTAGAGGCCAGTCCCACGCTGTTGGCCTTGGCTCGAGAGGCCGCGGGTGCGGCGGCATCCGCGCGGTGGGTGCAGGGCGACTTGGCCGCGGAGGTGTGGCCGGCCGAAGCGGATGGGCCTTTTGATGTGCTGCTGGCCTTTGCCGTGCTACATCACTTGCCTGCGCGGGCGTTGCGTCGTGCGGTGCTGGCGCGTCTTCGCGCGCGCGCCGCGGGCCCGCAAGCGTGGTTGGCCGTGTCGGTGTGGAACTTTTTGCGCAGTCCGCGCTTGCGCGCGCGGGTGCAGCCTTGGGCTGCGGCAGGGTTGTCGCCAACCGAGGTCGAGCCTGGCGATTATCTGCTGGACTGGCGCCATGGCGGGGCGGGGCTGCGGTATGTGCACCACTACACTCCGGCCGAATTGGTGGCCGATTTGGCCGCGGGGGGATGGTCGGTGGAGGCGTTGTTCTTGGCCGATGGCGAAGGGGGGCGCCTGGGGCTGTATGCGTTGGCGCGCGGGTGTTAATGCGTATAGCCAATGCAACGCACAATTCCGTCCAACCATGGTTCAACCCTGGCCCCATAAAACCTGCATCCACGGCGCGCGCCCATCCGTTTCGCGAAGCAGATGCGGCCAGTTGGGTCGCCCAAGAGGCCCGCACTCCGCCTTACCTTTTCAACCTTAGGAGCACACCTATGGCGATGTCTCGGCTGCAAGCCTTTGTGATCTTGTTGGTGGCCATCCTCGCGGAGGTGGTGGCCACCAGTGCGTTGAAAGCCGCGTCCAAGCCCGGTCGTTGGTGGGCCTGGTTGGTGGTCGCGAGCGGATATGCGGCGTCGTTTTATTTGCTCACCAAGGTGCTGCAAACCCTGCCTTTGGGCGTCGCGTACGCGGTGTGGAGCGGGGTGGGGACGTTGCTGGTCGCGGTGGCCGGGATCTGGTGGTATGGGGACCGTATTGATCGGCTGGGCTGGTTGGGCATTGGGCTTATCATTGCGGGGGTGATTTTGCTCAACTTGGCGCGTTCAGGGGTGCGTGAAGGCATGTAACTATCGCGCGTTAATGCGTGTAGCCAATACAGCGCGCTCAACCCAATTCCAACATTCCAACCCCACCAACCCTCACACCACCTCCACACGCGCATCCAACACCCACACTCCCTCCGCCGTTACCCGCACGGGGTTCAAATCCAACTGTCGCAAACGCGGCCAGGTCGCCATCATCTGCGCTACCCGGCCCAACACATCCAACAATTCCTCCGCATCACCCGGGGGCAAACCGCGATACCCCCGCAGTCGCGCGGCCACGCTGGTCTCATCCAACAACGCGCGCGCGTCCTCGCGGGTGAGGGGAGCCAGCGCGAAGGCCACGTCCTGCCGCAATTCCACCTCAACGCCCCCCGCGCCCAACATAACCACCGGGCCCAAGCGCGCATCCCGTAGGCCCCCCACGATGACCTCGTGGCCGGTCGGCGCCAGTGCCTGTACCACTACCCCCTGAAAGCGCGCGCCAAACTGGGCCTGCCATTCGGCCACCGCGGCCCGCACCGCGTCCTCGTCTTCAAGCCCCAAGCGCACGCCGCCGACATCGCTCTTGTGCACCACCCCCGTGGCCACGACTTTGAGCACCACCGGGAACCCTACCGCGCGCGCGGCGCGCACCGCCTGTTCACGGTCGGACGCGTAAGCCTCCGCGATCACCGGAATGCCATACGCCCGAAGCAGAGCCGTCACTACCGAGGGCCGCAGCCACCCGGGTTCCGCGGCCTCCAACAACGCGCGCGCGGTCGCCACATCCACGTCCTCATAGTGCAACGGCCGCGCGTGCGCGTGTCGTCGGCCGCGCGTGGCATCCCGCCAAGCACGAAAGGCCTCGGCCGCCTGCTCCGGAAAGCGCGCCACCGGCAACGCGGCTGCCCGAAAGTGCGCCTCGGCCTCGGGAATCAGTCGACCGCCCATCAGGGCCACGGCCACAGGCTTGGCTTGCCCCTGCACCCGTGGGATGACCGCGCGCGCCACCGCGCCCGCGCTGTAGCCCGGCGGCGGAGGCAAGATGAGCAACACACCGTCCACTTCGGCCGCGGTCAGCAGCACATCCAAACTGTGCGCGTACTGCTCGGGCGATGCCGAAGCCAACATGTCCACCGGATTGGCCACGCTGGCCGCGGGGGGCAGGTGGGCCTGAAGCGCGGCTTGGGTGCTCGCATCCAACTCGGCCAACACGAGGCCCCGCTCGGCCAACGCATCGGTGGCCAACACCCCTGGCCCGCCCGCGTTGGTGAGCACCGCCACCCGCGGGCTGACCGGGGCCGTCCATCCGTGGGTGGCCGCGCTTTCCAGCGCGCGCGCCCAAGTTAGCGCGGTGGGCAAATCAGGGGCCAACTGCGCGCCCGCGCGGCGATACGCGGCTCGGGTCAAGGCCCAGTCGCCAGCCAAGGCCGCGGTATGCGATGCGGCCGCGCGCTGCCCGGCCCGGGTGCGCCCTGCCTGCAACACCACCACAGGTTTGCGCGCCACCACTGCCCGCAAGGCTTCCACCAGGTCTCGCGTAGGAAACGCCTCCAAATACAACAGCACCACCCGCGTGGCATCGTCCTCGGCCACCCACGGTAGCATGTCCGCAATGCCCAAATCGGCCTGGTTGCCTGTGCTGACGATGAGCGAGAATCCCTCGTCACGGGGCAAACTCCAGTCCAGCACGGCCGCGGCCAAAGCACCCGACTGAGAGAGAAAGGCCAAACCTCCAGCCTTGGGGGGCGGCGGGGGCAAAAACGTGGTGTTGAGCGGATAGTGCGTATCTATAATGCCGATGCAGTTCGGCCCCAACACCCGCACGCCATACCGCTGGGCTGTGTTGACCAACGCGCGCTGCAAGGCCTGACCTTCGGGCCCCACCTCGGCAAAGCCCCCTGATTGCACAATGGCCGCGGGGATGCCACGGCGCCCCACCTGGTCCATCACCTGCGGCACGGCCGCCGCGGGGACGATGATCACGGCCAAATCCACCGGATCGGGCACATCCAGCACCGACGCGTGCAACGGCCGGCCGAACAAAGTGCCGCCCTTGGGGTTGACCAAGTGCACCGCGCCCGGATACCCGCCCTGGATGAGATTGCGCGCCACCGCGTAGCCCAACGCGGTGGGCTTGGTCGATGCCCCAACCACCACCACCCCGCGCGGGCGAAACAGGGCTTGCGCGAACGATGCCGTCATGAACGCCTCCATTGCGAGATTGCGCTACGGGCTGGCTGGGCAAGCCTCACCCAGCAGGGCCTGTATTTCAGACCATGCCGCGGCGCGCGCCTGGGTCGCGGGCGTTTGCTGTTGCAGCGTACGCCATGTTTGGCACAAATACACCACGGCTTCGTCGTCGCCGCCGATGGGTCGCTCGTGCCAAGCCCGACGACTGAGCGCGGCTGCCTCATCCCAGCGACCCAAGTGCCCCAAAGCCAGCACAAAGGGGCGATATTCGTAAATGTGCCGCGCCCGCAAATGCCGCGCTTGGATTTCCTCCCACAGCGCAGCCACCGCGGCCCAATCGCCCTGCTGCCGGGCCAACTCGGCCTTTTCATAGAAGAAGCACCAGTCCTCCGACTGCGGCGGAATGCCGAAAAAGGCCGGTGGTGGGCCCGCGCTGGAGGCGCGGATGCGCGTCCAATCCGCGTAGGCAGTGTAGGGCCGCACCTCATCGGGGATGTAGGGGTTGTCGCGGTCCTCGGGCGTGAGCACCCACACACAACGTTGCCCTTGCCGGGCCAAGCGCGACAAAAAGAGCACGCTGTGCCGTGCGTCTCCGCGGAACGTCCAAATTTTGTGTTGCGTTTCCAGGGGGACAGGCTCCGCTTGGGCCGAGGGCCGCGGCAAAGCGGCCGCGCTGTAGAACCAATAGGCCAACGTGCGGGGCTCGGTTTGCGCCGCGGCATACAGCACGTTGAGCGATTCGCCCACCACATATTGGCTAATGTATTTGGCCTGAGCGCCCTCGCCCAAGAGCGGCGTACCAGGGTCAATGCCTGGCGCGCGCCAATATAACTGCGCGTAGATTTGACGCACTTGCTTCCATGCCACGCGATAACCCCACGCGTTGAAAAACAGCGTCTGGCCGGCCAGCGCGAGCAAAAGCCACACCAAGCCACGCTGCACCCCAGGCACGGGTCGCAGCCGCACCACCAACGCGGCGTAAAGCAGCCCAACCCCCAACAGCGCGGGCAAGCCAAAGCGATCGCTATACAGCGAGGCAATGAAGCGCCCATTGAGCCAGAACGAAATCAACGGCGCCAGCAGCAACACCACGGCCGCGACCGATGCACCCTGCACATCCCGAACCTGCCCGGCTGCGCGCCCCAAGGCCGGCCGGGCGAACCAAGTCCACCCGGCCAACAACACGCCTATCAGGCCACCAACGCCCATCAGGCCCACGAAGCGCAGCGTCTTCCACGATGCAGGCACAAATAACTCGGCCGTGAACCAGCCACTGAACAAGGTGTAAAACAACGTATGCGCGGCCAAGCCGGGATAGCGGCGCAGCAATGCCAAGCCGTCATGCACTTCGGGCGGCCGCGACCACTGGGTGAGCAAAAGCAGGCCTATAGCCACGGTGGCCACATACGGCAGGCTATACTCCAGCAGACCGCGCTTCGCGGTTCGCTGGTCCGAAGCCGCGGCTGCGCGGTAGGCCAGCAGCCCCAATAGCCCCAGCCGCGCCACTTCCAAGCCTATATAATACTCCAACAACAGCCACGAAAGCAGCAGACTGGCCCACGAAAACGTCCACCAAGCCCACCTACGCCAAGGCCGCGCCGCGTGCCAGCCTTCCCACAGGGCCAGCAGCGAGCCCAGAAACAGAAGAAAACTCAGCATATGGGGCGTGAACGCCACGGCCACGGGCTGCAGGCGAAAGCCAGGGTAAACCGCGACGAACACACCCGTCCACCAGGCCAGCGCGGGGGTGCGCGGCCACACTCGCACGCTCAACGCCGCGGCAGCCCAAGCAACGCCCCAGCGCAAGAGCAAGATCAGGCTGTGCCACAACCACGGCCGGGCTCCCAGCACCCCGGTCAGCGCCCAGAACAGCAAGCCGCTCGCGGGGCGGTTCTGCCAGAAAGCGTCCACGAAATCCCGCCAGGTGATGCCCGGCATGTGCGCGGCCAGCAACGGCGTCCAGTCGTCCCAATAAAACCCCAACCACGGGAGCAGCACACCGTGGGCCAACACCGTGACAAACAGCAACCGCCAGGGCGCGGTCTCACGCCATGAAAACCCCTGCGTTTGGGCCATACGGGCCATCCCCCTGAGGCTATGCGTTGAACCGTTCGCTCAGCGCGCGCACCTGCTCAGCCGCGTGGTACGACGAGCGCACCAAGGGGCCACTTTCCACCCACTTGAAGCCCAGCGCGTAGCCGAACTCCCGCAGTGCCGCGAACTCGTCGGGGTGGTAATAGCGGGCAATGGGCAAATGCCGCCGGCTGGGCTGCAAATATTGGCCGATGGTCACAATGTCCACGCCCCAAGACCGCAAATCCTCCAGCGTGGCCTTGACCTCGTCCATGGTCTCGCCCAGGCCGACCATGATGCCCGACTTGGTGAGTACTGTGGGGTCCATGGCCTTGGCGCCGGTCAAGATGCGGCGGGCCCATTCGTACCGATCTTGGGGCTGCACTGTCTTGAACAAGCGGGGCACCGTTTCCACGTTGTGGTTGAGAATCTCGGGCCGCGCGTCCATCACAATGCGCAGCGCGTCCAACCGGCCCTTGAAGTCGGGGATGAGCACCTCTACCGAGCAGCCGGGCACCCACTCGTGGATGAGGCGGATGACCCGGGCGAAAATCACCGCGCCGCCGTCTCCGCGGTCGTCGCGGTTCACGCTGGTGATGACCGCGTGCTGCAGGCCCATGGCCTTGACGGCCTGCGCGATGCGTTCGGGCTCGTCCCAATCCAACGGCCCGGGAATGCCATGCTTGACATCGCAAAAGCCACAGGTGCGGGTGCACACATCCCCCAGCATAAGGAAGGTCGCCGTGCCAGCCCCCCAGCACTCGCCCAAATTGGGGCAATGGGCTTCTTCGCACACTGTGTGCAGGGCCTTGCGACGCATGAGATGCCGGACGTGCTCGACCGTCGTGCCCACAGGCGCGCGCACCCGCAACCACGGCGGGCGGCGCTTGGGCGTGGTGTCGACTTTGGCGGGGTTGACGCGTGCTCGGGTCGGGGTTCGGGGCATGGGGACAACCTCCGGTTGGGGCCAGGCTCAGGCCCGGCTCGCAGGAACTTAGGCGTTCAAGATGCCGATGCGTTGGCCACGCCGCGCTGTTGGGCCTGCTGACATGCCGCGCATTGGGCCACATGGCGCTGGGCCGCGGCTGTGACTCGGGCGACCAGGGCGTTGAGGCCCAGCGTGCGGCCCATACTCAGCCGGGCGCCGAACAAACGCTGCGGCAAGTCGTCGGGGATGGACGCGACTTGCCAGGCCGGCGCGTGCGCGCAAGCCAATTGTAGCACTCGGGCCATGGCCCGCGCGGCCAGCCCTTGAGGGTTTTCGACCGCGAAGTGGCACTGCACGCGGTGCTGCCCGGGGGCTTCATCCACCCACGCGTAGACTTGCGATTCGCAATGAGGCACCAAACGCTCGGCCGGATAGGGCCGCGTGGCCACCTCAGGCGGTACGGGTTCGAACGCGTCCGCGTATTCGATGAGCACCTGGTAGCGCTCCTGCGGGCTCAGCCCTGGGAACAGGGCCAACAACTCCCGCACCACCAGGGGCCAAAGGCGGGCCGTATCGTCCATGTCAACCACCTCCGCGCAGCACATTGGCGCTTCGATTATAAAGGATGTCGCCGCTCGCGGATAGAGCCGGCCTAAGGGGTCGTCCTGCTCCCTCTCCATATCACGCCGTCGTGTTACAATATCTTGCATCCATCACCATGGCGCGAAAACTGGAGGAGAGGAACCCATGCCGCCCTATGTGCGCACCCATTGCCGCAAGTGTGGCCATTCCTTCCGCGTCGACACGGCGAAATTGCGCGGCAAACAACAGATCATCTACCGTGGCAACAACCTGGTCGAATATATCGTTCAGTGCCCCCAATGTGGGCATGTGTTCAAAATCCCGGTTCAAAAGGACGAGTCCCCTCCTGCTCCTTCTGGAGGCTCGGGCTATGGATGAGCATCCCGCCTTGGGCGACGAGATCATTGTGCCGCCCCTGGAACTGGATGAGAGCGATCGTGCCCTGGAGGCCTTGTTCGCCCGCTGGGAAGCCGAATCTTTGTCGGCCATTGAAGCCCACGCGCGGCAAATCGTTTCTTTGTGCACCGCTCTGCTGGCCGCGTTCTTTGGTCTGTTGGCCTTACCCCAGGCTCCATCCTTCTTGGCGCTACCAGGGCTGCGCTTTTTGGCTGGCCTGACCTTATTGGCCTTTTTCTCGGCCTTGGTGTTGGCCCTGACCGCGCTTCAGCCTCAGCGCTACGCGGTACCTCGTGCTGACCTCACAGCCAAGCGCCACGCGGCTCAGACCTTGCTGAACCGCAAATACACCGCCCTACGCCGCGCCACCGCGGCCTTTGGTCTGGCCACGGGTCTGATGTTGGTAACCGCTTGGGCCGCGCTATGGGCCACGCCACCCACTCCCTGAGCCGAGGAATGCCATGGCCGTGCACCTCGAATTGCGCGTTGACGACCAAAACCGGGTACAGGCCTTGCTCAACGGCCGCGACCCCCTGGGCCCGCCCGTGCCCCTGGAACGCCTTCAGCGCGTCCTGACCGCGTTCCACCACACCGTGCGCAACCCCCAGGCCCTGCTTGAAGCCCCGGCCCGCGCGACCGCGGCCGAGGACCCCGGTCCCCTGCTCTTCACCGCGCTGGGCGGCCCGGCCCTGCAGGAGGCCCTGCAGGAGGCCCTGGACGCGGACCCGAAAGGTCCGCTCCTGCTGCACCTGGACCACACCCTGGAAGGCCTGCCCTGGGAACGGGCCACCCTGCCCGATGGCGACCTGCTGGCCACCGTGTACCCCATGGCCCGCTGGATCGACCGCGCCGCGGCGCCCCTGCCCTCCGACCAGCCGCTCCACCAACTGGTGGTGCTCACCGCGGACCCCCTGGTGGACCAAGGCGGAAACCCCCGACGGATACGCCTGAACTTCCGCACCGAGATTCAGGGCCTGCACCAGGCCCTGAACGAAAAACCAGTGGCTCTCAGCGCCCGTCGCATCCCGCCCACGCGAGAAGGGCTGCGGATCGCACTGCGACAGGGCCCGGCCATCCTGCACCTCGCGGCCCACGGCGACCTGGACCACCAGGGCCCCTGGCTGCTCCTGGAAAGCCCCGATGGCGGCCCCGACCCCCTGCCCGGCCGGGAGCTGGCCCGCCTTGCCCCCCGGGGCTACCTGCGCCTGGTGGTGCTGGCCGCATGTCTGACCGCGGCCGGCGACCCCACCCAGCGCCTGGCCCGCAGCCTGGTGGAAGCCGGCATCCCCGCGGTGGTGGGCATGCAGGGCGGCCTGCCCGACGCCCTGGCCCCGGTTTTCGCGCGGCATTTCTACGCCGCGCTCTTCCAGGAGGGCCTGTCCCTGGCCGAGGCCCTGCTCCAGGCCCGCCAGGCCATGCGCGACCACGCGCGAGACAGGTTGCAGATTCGTGCCATGACCACGCTCCAGGACCTGGCCGCGCTGCCCGTGCTCTACCTGGCCCGCAACACCAACCAGGCCCTGCCCCTGCCCCCAGGCGCGCCCCAAACCCACCTCGACCCACCCGGTCGCGTCGCCCTGCCCGAAGAGATCATGACCGTGCCCGACCCCTTCCTGGGCCGGGAGGAGCACCTGCACGCCCTGGCCCGCCTGTATCACCAGGGCAGCCGGGTGGTCACCCTCATCGGCGCTGCGGGCACGGGCAAAACCGCGCTGGCCGCGGCCTTTGCCCGCCGCTTCGCCTGGCGCTGGCCCCACGGTGTGGCAGGCTACAGCTTCGCGGCCTTTGAGGATCACCTGCCCTCGCCCCTGGTGGTGGCCCGGGGCCTGCTGGAAGCCGCGCTGGGCCCTGAGGCTGCCCAAGAGCTGACCAGGGCCGAAGACCTGCCCCGAATGCTGCGAAAGAAAAACTGGCACGGCCTGCTGGTGCTGGATAACTACGAAACCATCCTCCAGGCCCTGGAAGCCGAGGACCACCACGGCCCGGCCCACGCCATCCACCGACTGGTTTACCTTTTGGCCGACACGGGTCAGGAACTGCTGCTCACCAGCCGGCAGTACCCCGCGGGCCTGCCCGGCGAAAAAGTACATACCATCCCCGGCCTGCCGGTGGAAGAGGCGGCCAATTTGTTTGTGCACTACAGCCAGCGGGCCAAAGAACTGCTCCCTGCGCCGCAGGAGGACCTGGCCCGCCAGGTAGCCCGGGTCACCGAGGGCCATCCCCTGGCCATTCGCCTGCTGGCCCGGGAGTTTGATCTGAGCCCGGAACGCCCCCCCGACGCTTTCCTGGCCGACTGGGATGCCGAACTGCGCCAGGCCAAAGACCCCGGCCTGCCCGAGCACCACCGCTCTTTGCTGGCCGCGCTGGCGCGCACCTACCGCCACCTGAACCCCCAGGCCCAACGCCGGGCCCGGCTGCTCAGCCCCTTCACCTTCCCCTTTCTGGCCGAAGCCGCGGCCCTGGCCTGGGGCCTGGCGGACCCCCAAGGCACCCCGGACCCCAAAGCCGCCCTGCCCGCGCTGCTGGACCTGCACCGCCGGGGCCTGCTGGAGATCGCCCTGACCCGAAACGACGACCGGGGGAACCCCCGGCCCTGGGCCTTTCGCCTGCTGCCGCCCGTGCGGGAGGCGTTACGGGCCTGGCTCACCCCCGAAGAAACCGCCACAGTCCAACGGGCCCTGGCCGCGTACGGCCTCTGGCTGGCCCGCCTCGCGTACGGCACCATCCACCATGACCCGGCCCTGGCCCGGCTGGCGCGGGATTCCATGCCCGCGCTGGAGGCCGGCCTGACCGCGCTGGAAGCAGGCCCGGAACGGCTGTGGCACATCCGGCGCACCGCGTGGCTCAAAAAGGCCTTTGGCGACTACGAAGGCGCCCTGGAACTGCTGCAACCCCATGCCGGCCCGCCCCCGCCCGAAGGGGACCGGGAGACCCTGCGAGCCTGGAGCAGCCTGTGGTACGAACTGGCGGATGTCTACCGGGTACGGGGCGAGCTGGACCGGGCCCTCCAGCTCTACCAGGAAAGCCTGGACATCAAAGACCGCCTGGGCGACCTGCAGGGCCGGGCCGCCACCCTGGGGATGATGGGCCAGGTGCTTTTCGAGCAGGGCCGGCGGGAAGAGGGCATTCGGGCCACGCTGGAAGGCTACCTCATCTTGCAAAAACTGGACATCGAGCCCCA
>CAYUOX010000056.1:0-28812 GCA_964446575.1 uncultured Anaerolineaceae bacterium
TGGGGGCCACATAGGGCACCTTGAAGACCCACTCTTTCTTCACCGGGTTATCAAGGATGTAGAAATCCACATCGTCCTTGCTGAGGTAGGGCTTGCGCAGGGTGAAACGCACCTGGATGGCCCAGAAGCCGGGCGGGAAGAGGGAGGGGGTGGGAAAGTGAGGACCTATGGTTGCCTGGCCATTGGCAAATCCCAGGATATCCCCCATCCAGCGAAGGCGTTGGCATAGAAAACGTTGATAATCTCCCTGGGGGTTTCGCAGATCTCCGGCGCAATACCAGTACTGCAAACCATTCTTTCCTTTAACATAATCCTTACATTTCGTTCGACGTGCGCATTCTTCCTCTGAAGCCAGGAGCTGAGCCAAGATGTGTTGACGAGCGGCAAAATCTGTAACCCCGTCCCAACATGGGCTATTGGTGTCCACTAAAGCCTCAATACAGGCTTTTTTCTCCTGCGCTGTTTTGCGATACAAATCAAACGCGGCCCAAAATTCTCTTTTCATCGTGCACGCCCTCCACCAGTAGAAGCAGAACCTTCTGTGGGTTCGGTATCGCAGTGGGTTAGCAGGGCTTTTAAGAAATCCACGGTATTTTCATCCCTTTGTTTAGCGAACCAGCATCTTAATTGGGCCTGGACGACAATATCTTGCCACGGAAAGTCCCTTATATTTTCTAAAAACTCTGTTCGTTGTTGGTGGTGGCGATTATTGTTACGTCCATCCTCGGGAAGCCATCCCCACAAGCGGAATTCCCACTCGTTTTCCTGTAGTCGGTATGCCCATGAGACGCGAATCTTACTTTGAATCCGTTTCCCCTCCTTGATTACTTCCGATTGAGATAAGGAGATTCGCGCTTCTGGGCACCACTTGTTGTTCGAAGTGAAACGATCTTCCCGCACGCGTTCGCCACAGTAGCCACATATGTGTTGTTGGCCTTTCACTGTGCCAAAAATAAACTTGCACCAGTTAGATTCACCGTTTTGACACACCGATGTACAATTTGAGCCGTTCCTATGGCCATACCTCAAACATGTACGTACAATAGGCGCCAGGGGGAAAACTCCGTGATTGTTAGCCCAGTGACTGATAAGCCGTACTGGAAAGGCATTAGATATTGAATAACGGCGCGGGTTTCGGTGATTCGCTTCTCCTGTCCAGAGTGCTTCTCCTAAAGGGATAAAACCGCTTTGTAACCAGCGAATTTCCCGGAATGATCTCCACCAGTTCGAATCGTTTGCTTGCAGACGAATTTTGGCAAAAAACATATTTGTAAGCGCGGGGAGGATCCCTTGATAAGGTTGGAGATTTTCCGGCAATTCTTGTTGCCACCACCATGCACCTAATCGGCTTCCCCGACACATCAATTGAATGCTCTCTTGCAATTGCGAAAGCCAATCCGCACTATCTCGTGAAAAAATACGCTCTCCAACTCGAACTTCTATAATTTCAAACACGCCATATCCAATTGAAGTCTTTGGTCCTAAAGCACCCCATTTTTCAACAAATAGAAGCGTAGGAAGAATTTCGCACAGCAAGAGTCGCTCTTCCCCCGTGAAGCGTAGCTCCAAGTTCCCCAAATAACCTCCACGCAGTAACCATCCCCCCACACGATAGTCCCTACGACGATCGGGGTGTACTCGACCACTGGGGAACATTCCTTCAGTAGGGTCAATACCCCCTTCGCGAGAGACCACCTCCACCCGAAATCTTCGCCGCCAGCCTGTGGTGCCGAAGACCTTGCAGGCGTCGCAGATATCTGCCTCGTTTAATGCATCCCACCAATCCTTCCCTTGGGCACGGGCTGATTCATACCTTTTCAACCTCTCGCCGCTCAACTCGCACGTGTGCTCTGTCGGGTCACACGCCTCTTCCCCCAGCCCGCGCACGATGGCCTCATACCACCATCGCAACGAGCCCAAGATGCCCGTCTCATGGATACGATCCATGGTGCCGTCCACCCCGCCGGTCCAGAGGGGGGTGAGGGTGCGCAGTCGGATGTGGAGCGATGAGAGAGCCATGATCTCCTCCCGTCAGAAAGTTCACTTCAGACGCCCAAATCTGCCCTTTCCTGCTCCCTCTGCGGGCTGCAAGGCAAAAAGGACCACAATCTTTACCCGCCCTCGACAATTTCAGTGTACCATAATCTTGTCGGTTTCGCGACGCGGTTTTATCAACTTCGGCGTTTGCCTCTTCGGCCTCCTGCGGCGCTTCTCCGGCCCGGGGCGGGGATGTAAACCGCGCGACTTGGCCTGCTCGGGAGGGAGAAGCCGCGGATATGGCCTCGACTCCTTTGTCATGGCCGCCGGTCCAATTCCCGCGGTGCCTTTTGTCCCCTTGCGCTTCTCGCTCATATGTTCTACAATAAGGCCGTGATGGACGCGTTCGAACGCCTGCGCTTGTTGTCTCACAACGCGGATTTGGACCACGACGGACCGCCCCCGCCCGCGTGCCCCCAAGCGCCGCGCGTGGCCAATTTGCCCATCTACTTCGCGGCTCGCCGCGGCCAACGGGTGCCTATCCTCAAAGCGCTGCTCACGTCCGCGTGCGAGCGCAACTGCGCGTATTGCCCCTTCCGCGCGGGCCGTGACGCGCGGCGGGTGACTTTTCGCCCCGCAGAACTGGCCGAGGCCACCATGGCCCTTTCTCGCCGAGGGAGCATCCGGGGCGTGCTGCTGAGCAGCGGCATCGCGGGGGGCGCCCAAGCCACCCAAGACCGGCTGCTCGCTACGGCCCATCTGTTGCGCCGCCAAGGTTTTCGTGACTACCTGCACCTCAAACTCATGCCCGGTGCCGAAAAGGACCAAATCCTCGAGGCCATGCGCTTGGCCGACCGCGTGTCGATCAACCTCGAAGCCCCCAGCGCGCGGCTTTTGCGCCCCTTGGCCCCGCAAAAGTGGTTCTGGCGCGAATTGCTGCAGCCCCTGCGCTGGGCCGCGGAGATTCGGCGCACCCTGGACCCACAGCGCTATGGGCGACAACGCTGGCCCTCACTGGTCACCCAATTCGTCGTCGGCGCAGGCCGTGAACGAGATCGCGACCTACTGACCCTGACCGAGCAACTGGTGCGTGACCTGGGCCTGGCCCGGGTGTACTTTTCCCCTTTTCGTCCCATCTCCGACACGCCCTTGGCCCAACACCCGGCCGAATCTGCCGACCGAGCCCGACGCTTGTACCAAGCCTTCTTCTTGCTGCGCGACTATGGCTTTCGGGCCGACGAACTGCCTTGGACGCCCGACGGTAACCTGCCGCCCGGGGACCCCAAAGTCGTGTGGGCTCAGACCCATCTGCGCCCGCAACCCATCGAAGTGAACACAGCCCCGCGCGAAGCCCTGCTGCGCATTCCCGGGGTGGGGCCGCGTGGCGCCGAGACCATCATGCGGGCTCGCCGCGCGGTCCGCCTGCGCGACGCGCAACAACTGCGCGCGTTGGGCTTGCCGGTGGACCGCATGGCGCCCTATATCTTGCTCGACGGTCGGCGTCCGCCCCAGCAGTTGCCCTTGTGGGCGCCCTCATGACGAGGGCCAATCGGGGCCCAGCACCCGCTGCATGGCCCGAAACTTGAGGTCGATTTCGTCCCATTCGCGGTCGGGGTTTGAATCGGCCACAATGCCCGCGCCAGCGTAAAGCAGCGCCTCAGGCCCGCGCAACACCGCGCAGCGAATCGCGCCTACGAACTCACCGTCGCCTTGGGGCGTGACCCATCCCAGGGGGGCCGCATACCAACCCCGGGGGACAGGCTCGTGCGCGGCAATGAACGCCAGCGCGGCCGCGCGCGGATATCCCCCCAGCGCGGGGGTCGGATGCAAGCGGGCCACCGCATCCCACACGCCGGGTTGGCGTAGCAGGCCCCGAATGGGCGTGAACAGGTGCTGGATATTGGCATACGCCCGCACTTGCGGCGTGGCTGGGATGTCCAGGTCTTCGGTGAGTGGGGCCAGGGCCTCGCGAATGGCCTGCACGACCCACGCGTGCTCGGCCCGGTCTTTTTCCGACGCCAACAACGCCGCGGCCAGCGCGGCATCTTCCTGCGGGGTGCGGCCGCGGCCAATCGAACCGGCCAGCGCCATGGTTTCCAGAAGGCGCCCTTGGGTGCGCACCAGCAATTCGGGCGAGGCCCCGACGAACGCAGTGGGCGCCTGCGAAGGCCGATACAAAAAGCGATAGGTGCGCGGATAGGCCTGGCTGAGCCGTGCCCACACCTCCGCCCACGGCAGGGGTGCGGCCCAACGCAACCGGCGGGTACGGGCCAGTACCACCTTGTGCAACGCGCCTTGGTGCAGCGCTTCCAAGGCCCGGTGCATCAACGCACGCCATTGGGGGCGGCTCATGCCTTCGCGAGCCTCGAGCAAAGGGGGCCAGGGGGACGGCTCCGCGGACGGCCCGGCTGCGGTCGCGGGCCACTCTGGCTCTTCACCCGCGCGCGTCAGCACCGTGAGCCAAGCCTGGCCGCGAGGGCTTTGAGCGTAAAAATAGCGTGGCAAAAAAAAGCGCGCATGGCCGAACGCAGTCCACCATCCCCCAGAAGGCCGAGGCTTGAGGTCGAACGCCCAGCCGCCAAACCAGCGGGGCGCAGCCTGCTCCGGCGCATCGACCGCGCCAGGCGCCCAGGCCCACGAGGAGCGTTCCACCGCGGCCCGCACTTGGGCATAACGCGACGCGCCCTCAGCCTCGAGTTGCCGCACCGCGCCCCACGCGACATAGCCCCACCCGGAGGGCGTCCACCACACCCACCACGGCGGTCGGGCCCACTGCAGCCAACGGGCCACCGACCACACGGGCCACGGTCGTCGATGCCCCACCCAAGTCTCCACCCCGACATCTACGCGTGCTTCCATGCCACCTCCTGTGCGGGTACGGACGCGAAACCCGCGGCCCCGCCTGGGCGCCGCGGCCGGTCGGATGAGGGTATTATAATCGCCGTGGAGGCGCCTATGGATCTCCCAGTGCTGTATGCCGACGCGCAGGTGTTGGTGGTCAACAAGCCGACAGGGGTGCTGGCCGCGCCTGGTGGCGGCCCTGAGCAGCGGTATCCGCACGTGCCGGGGCTCTTGCAGCCCCAATGGGGGCCGTTGTGGGTGGTGCAGCGGTTGGACCGGCTGGCCAGCGGGGCCTTGCTCTTGGCTCGCACTCCTCAAGCGCGGCGGGCTTTGGGCCAGGCTTTTGAGGCCGGCCAGGTGGCGTGGATCTTCCACGCGCTGGTCCGTGGCAACCCTGCTTGGGGCGAACGGGTTGTAGACCTCCCTCTGCGGGTCAATGTGGGCCGGCGCAAGCGTTCGGTGCCCGACCCGCGGCGCGGGCAGCCCGCGCGCACGGCCTTGCGGGTGATTGAGCGCTTTGGCTCGCACGCGCTGGTGGAGGCGCGCCCGTTGACCCGGCGTCGTCATCAAGTGCGGGCCCATTTGTTCGCGGTGGGGCATCCGGTGGTGGGGGACCCCCTGTATGGGCCGGGGCCTTTGCCAGAGGACCCGTTGCCGCATCTGGCTTTGCACGCGCGGCGGCTGGTCTTTCCGGGACCGCATACGGGGCACTGGCACAAAGTGACTGCGCCGTATCCTTCGACGTGGGCCGCGGCGCTGGATGCGCTGCAGTGGGAAAAGGCCTTGGTGGACGACGACGCGTAGCCATGCGGCCTCCGCGCGGGTGTGGGCCCGCGGCCAGGGTCCGGGCGACCGCCGGGTCGCCCCTACATGCTACCTGCTGATCTCACACAGAGACACGGAGAACACGGGGAGGATGTTTTCGCGCCTGGGCCCGCGGCCGCCGGGCGAGGCAGCGCCTCGCCCCTACCCGCTACCCGCCAACTTCCAACACGCCGACCCCATCCCCCCTGGGTCCCCCCTGGGTCCCCCTTTCCCCGCGTAGGGGAAGGGGGGAGAATGCTCGCGTGAGGCGCGTGACGGGCTCGCATAGCCCCTCCCCCTTTACGAAAGGGGGAGGGGTTGGGGAGGGGGATTCAATCCCCTGGCCGGGCGCACCGCGCGGCCGCTGGGCCCGCGGGCGTTCACCACGACCCGCGCCTGGCTCCGCCGTGGATGAACGCGGGTTCAAGCGACGGGGGCGGCGCGTTGCAACGCGCGCCACACCCGCTCCGGCGTCAGGGGAATGCTGCGCAGCCGCACCCCTGTGGCGTCGTATACCGCATCGGCCAGAGCCGGCGCGATGCCGTCGACCACGATTTCGGCCACAGATTTGGCGCCAA
This sequence comes from uncultured Anaerolineaceae bacterium, assembly GCA_964446575.1. Taxonomy (GTDB): domain Bacteria; phylum Chloroflexota; class Anaerolineae; order Anaerolineales; family DRMV01; genus JAADEN01. The sequence goes on from CAYUOX010000056.1 coordinate 6,201, forward strand.
AGGGGCCCGTAGGCTCCTCGGTCTGAACGAAGATGACCTCGATCTCGGGCATGTCCGCGGCGCGGTAGGTGTAATAGGGGCCAGGCCGGGCGTTGACCATCTTGCCCCGCTCGTCATACACCATCTCTTCGGTGTGCGCGTATCCCAAGGCCATCTGGATACCACCTTCGGCCTGCCCCGCGGCAGCCAGGGGGTTGATCACCCGTCCAGCGTCCAACACCATGACGACCCGATCCACCGTGATTTGGCCGGTCTCGATGTCGACGGTGACCTCGACGAACTGGGCCGCGAAGGGCGGCGGACTGGTGGGACTCATGTGCGACGCGGACGCCATAATCTGCCGTTGGTCATGCTGGTGCAGGCTGTGCAGCGCGACCTCGCGCAGGCTCACGGCGCGACCGTCGGGCGCGAACACGCGCCCCTCGCGCAAAACCATGGCCTGAGGGTCGTCCACCCCCAACATCTGAGCCGCGCGCTCGCGGATCTGCTGGGCGACCGCTTGCGCGGCTTTGCGAACCGCGTTGCCACTAATGTAGGTGGTGCTGCTGGCGTAGGACCCTTTGTCAAAGGGGGTGAAATCGGTGTCGCCCGAATAGACAATGATGTCGTCGGCGGTCACGCCCAGCACTTCGGCCGCGATTTGGGCCAGCACCGTGTCCGCGCCCGTGCCGATGTCCGACGCGCCCACCAACAGGTTGAACGACCCGTCGTCGTTCATCTTGAGGAAAGCGGCCGCCATGTCCAGGCCAGCCACGCCGCTGCCGTGCATGGCCACCGACATGCCAATGCCCCGCCGCAAATGGGGCTTACCAGGCACCCGGCGCCAACGCTCGTTGCCGCGCTTGGCGTGCCACTCCACCGCGGCCGCGCCTAAACGCACGCACGCGTCCAGGCCACTGCTCTGCACCACTTGCTCGTGGCCCGTGGGCCCTTCGCCCAGTTCGCGTGCGATGCGCACCCTTTCGCCCACCTGCACCCAATTCTGACGGCGAAATTCCAGCGGGTCCCATCCCATCTCGGCCGCGATCTCTGACATCAGGCTTTCCAAACCGAAAAAGGCCTCGGTGGCGCCATAACCCCGCATCGCCCCCGGCGTGGGTTTGTTGGTATACACCGAATCGCACACGAACCGGGTGTAGGGGGCATTGTAAAGGGAAAGGCTTTTGAGGCCGGCCACCATGGGCACGGTCAAACTGTGGGTGCCATACGCGCCCGCGTCGGTGACCAAATGCAATTCCAAGGCCACCAAGCGCCCGTCCCGAGTCACCCCGGCTTTGTAGCGCATGATGTGCGGGTGCCGACTGCGGGAACTAACGAACTCTTGGTAGCGGGTGTACTCCAAGTAGACCGGCCGACCGGTTTTGATGGTCAGCCACGCGGCCAAGTCCTCCACCACCAGTTCTTGCTTGTTGCCAAAGCCGCCCCCCACACGCGGCTTGACCACCCGAATGCGCTTCTCGGGCAGGCCCACAATGCCGGCCAACATGCGGCGAATGTGGAACGGCACTTGGGTGCTGGTGACCACGACCAGCCGGTCGTCTTCGTCCCAATACGTCAGCACCGCGTGGGGCTCCAGGTTGACATGCTGCTGTTGCGAGGTGCGATATTCACGCTCGAAGACCACATCGGCCTCGGCCCAAGCCGCGTCCGGATCCCCCACTTGGGCCTCGATATGGTGCACAATGTTGCGCTGGCGATCGTACAGATCGGTGGTGTCTTCTTCGTCGTGAATGACAGGCGCGCCCGGCTGCATCGCCTCCAAGGGATCCAACACATGGGGCAGCACTTCATACTCCACATCGATAAGTCGCAACGCCCGGCGCGCGATGTCGGGGGATTCGGCCGCCACCACCGCGACCCGATCGCCCACATGCCGCACTTTCCAGTCCAACACCACTTGGTCGTAGGGTTTGGGGTTGGGGTAACTCTGACCACCCGACGCGAACTTCACCCGGGGCAGGTCGCGGTATGTCAGCACCGCGTGCACGCCAGGCAAAGCCTCGGCCCGCGAGGTGTCGATGCGCTTGATGCGCGCGTGCGCGTGGGGGCTGGTCAGCAACGCGGCATAGAGCATACCTTCACGGCGCATGTCCACCGCAAAGACCGGACGGCCTTGCACCAGTTTGGCCGCGTCGACCTTGGGCCGGGGCCGTCCGACCTCATGGGTGGGGGACAGATCCGGCGGGGCCAACACCAACGGCGGACGAGGGCGCCAACTCGCGGTGGCCCGGCGGTACGCGTCCACCACGGGCTTGGGGTCTTGGTCGGGGGTGAACACAGTGAACACCGGTTCGAAGGGCCGGGCCTGCTGGGGGTCGTCCAACAATTCAGCAGCCCGCTGCACCGCGTTGACGATTTTGGCGTAGCCAGTGCAGCGGCACAGCACGCCGTTGAGGGCCGCGCGGATTTCTTCCTCGCTGGGGTGGGGGTTGCGATCCAGCAAGGCTTTGGCGGTCATGATTTGGCCGGGGGTGCAAAAGCCGCATTGAGAAGCGCCCACCTCCATGAAGGCCTGCTGCAAGGGGTGCAGGGTGCCTCGCGGGGCCAGGCCTTCCAACGTGACGATGGCGCGGCCTTCCATATCCGCTGCTTTGAGCCGGCAACTGCGCATGGGCTGCCCATCGACCAGGACGGTACAGATGCCGCAATCCCCCGAGTCGCAACCGCGCTTGACGCTGAAGAACGACAGCGAGCGCAGCGCGTCCAACAGGGAGGTGCTGGGCTGAACTTCCAGGGAATAGGGGCGACCGTTGACGGTCAGGGTGATGGACTGGGGCATGGCGCGCCTCCGCGACAAGGGAAGGAACTCAGGCGGTTGCCAGGGCTCGCGCGGCTTGTAGCGCGCGGCGGGTGAGCACGGCGGCCATGGCGCGACGGTACTCGGCACTGCCTCGAAAATCCCCTTTGGGGCGGGTTTCCGCGGCCACAGCCTGGGCCAAAGCCTGCAAAGTCTCGTCGGTCGCGGGCTGGCCGACGAAGTTGGCGGGGCTGGTCGGCAGGAACACGGGCCGCGCGCTCACCCCCGTGAGCGCGACTTGCACTGCGGCCAAATGACCGGCCGCGTCGATTTGCAGCGCGGCAGCCACGTAGACGATGGGGTCGTCGGTGGGCGCGCGCGCGACCCAGTCCGCGGCATGGGGCCAAGGCGCATGGGGCAAGGCCAGCCACGCCCACGCGCGCGGACGGCGCAAGGCCTGGGCATAAGGCTGGCTCTGCGACGCATCGCCCACGTGGGCCTGCAAAACGACCAAGTTGGCCGCCCAGGCCGGGGCCAATTGCGCGGCCCGCAGAGCCTGCGCGAGGGTGGTCTGGTTGCGCTCTTGCCAGGTCATCCAGCGCCGCAAGGGCGCGCGCAGGAATTCAGGCGCGTCAGGATCATGGGCCAGCGCGTCCAGAGAACGGTCCGTGGACGTGCGCCAAAAAAAGGCAGATTGCGAGGTCATGGTTGTGTGCTCCTGCAAGCGCGATGCGAAAAAAGAGCGCTTCGTGGAACGAAAGGACAGCCAGGCCGGGGCTTATATCTTCATTGTACCTGAAACCACGCCGTATATGGGCCTGATTTACGCATATCGCGGGTCTCACTCCCACGGCCGCCAGGTCTGAGAGGGCGCGTCTGGGGACGCGACGCGCGCGACAAATGCAGGAAGCCCGCGCGGGGGCCACGCTTGGCCGCCCCTGCACGGGCCGCGCCCCCGCTTTGCAACGGGGCTTTTGGGTCTATGGCAAGGCGTCTGGTTGCGCCTTCCGCGGCAATGCTTTCGGTGGGCTTACGCGGTGGCCCCTGCCGAGGGCACCACCCGGACGGCTTAGGCCAACAACTCGCGGGCCAGGCGGTTGTGGGCCCGGATGAGTCGCGGCAAGTCGAGGGTGGTCAGTTGGCCGTCGCGCACCACGACCCGGCCGGCCACGACGGTATAGTCCACCTGCACGGGCGAAGCCAACACCAGCGCGGCTACGGGGTCGTGGAGCGCGCCCGCGTACTCTAAGCGCTCCAAGCGCACCGCGAAGAAGTCGCCGGCTTTGCCCACAGCCAGCGCGCCCAAGTCGTCGCGGCCCAGCACCGCCGCGCCGCCCCGGGTGCCCAACTCTAAGGCTTGCCGTGCGCTGAGCAAGGGAGGCGCGCCGCTGCCGCTGCGCGAAAAGCCCAACACGCCCGACCGCACCCGAGCCAAGAGCATGGCTTGCCGCACTTCGGCCAGCATGTGCGAACTGTCGTTGCTCGCGGAGCCGTCCACGCCCAGCCCCACTTTCACGCCGGCCATAAGCATCTCATACAAGGGCATGATGCCCGAACCCAGGCGCATGTTGGAGGTCGGGCAATGCGCGACGCCGCTGCCCGTGGCCGCGTATTTTTCGATTTCATGAGCCTGCACATAAATAGAGTGCGCGAACCACACATCAGGCCCCAGCCAGCCCAACTCTTCCATGTATTCCACCGGCCGTTTGCCAAAGGTCTCCAGGCAGAAGACCTCTTCGTCTTCGGTTTCGGCCAGGTGCGTGTGCAAGCGCACCCCATATTCGCGGGCCAGGGCCGCGGATTGCCGCATCAGGTCAGGGGTCACGCTAAAGGGTGAGCAGGGCGCAAGCACGATTTGCCGCATGGAGCCCGGCCGCGGATCGTGGTATTGCTCGATCAGGCGCTGGGAATCGCGCAAGATGAAATCTTCGTCTTCGACGACGCTGTCAGGGGGCAGGCCGCCTTTGCTCTCGCCCAAACTCATGGAACCGCGCGAGGCATGCAAACGCAACCCGACCTCGGCCGCGGCCTCGATCTCATCATCCAGTCGGCTGCCATTGGGGAAAATGTACAAGTGATCAAACGCGGTGGTCGTGCCCGAAAGGGCCAATTCCGCCAGGGCCAATTGGGTGGACACCCGAATGTGCTCGGGCCGCATGCGCGCCCAAATGGGATACAACGTCTTGAGCCACTGGAACAAATTGGCATCTTGCGCGCCGGGCACGGCCCGGGTCAGGGTTTGATAGAAGTGGTGATGCGTGTTGATGAGGCCTGGCGCGACGATGTAGCCCCGCAGATCCAGCACCTCGTCGGCCGTAGGCGGCAAATCCGCGGTAGGGCCCACGGCTTCGATGAACCCATCGCGAATGAACAACCCGCCGTCGGGAATTTCACGGCGTTGGTCGTCCATGGTCACCAGCCAATCCGCGTGGCGCACAAGCAAAGTGGGCATGATGGACCTCCCAAAGTAGGGCCAAGCGAAGACACACAGGGGCGGTCCAGCGACCGCCCCTGCCGAGGATTATACCGCAGATGCCGCTCAGGCGCGCCCGGCACGGCGGGCTGCGTCGAGCACGGCCACGGCCACGATGTTGACGATGTCACGCACTTGGTCGCCCGTCTGCAGCACGTGCACCGGTGCACCCATGCCCAGCAAGATGGGGCCAATGGCTTCGGCCTTGCCCAAGCGGGCCAGCAACTTGTACGCGATGTTGGCAGCCTCCAAATCCGGGAAGACCAACACATTCGCGTCCTTGACCCGGCTGAAGGGGTAGCGTTCGTCCACAATTTCGGGCACGACCGCGGTGTCGGCTTGCATCTCGCCATCCACGGGCAGGTCGGGCGCTTGCTCGCGGATGAGTTCCACCGCGCGGCGCACCTTTTCGCTCATGGGGTGGCGGGTGCTGCCGAAGTTGCTGAAGGACAGCAGCGCGACGCGCGGCTCCAGCCCCAATTGCCGCGCGAAATCCGCGGCCAGCAACGCGATGTCGGCCAAGTCTTCCGCGCTGGGGTCGATGTTGACCGTGGCATCGGTGAAGATGTACACCTTCTTGCCCACGATCATGATGTAGGCCCCGGCGGCCAACCGCCGTCCAGGCGCGGTGTGATGGATTTGCAGCGCGGGCCGAATCACTTCGGGATATTCGTAGGTCAAGCCCGAGACCGCCGCGTCCGCGTCGCCCATGTAGACCATCATGGGGGCCAGCACGTTGGGGTCTTGCAGCAGTTTGTAGGCCCGCTTCAGGGTCACGCCTTTGCGCTGCCGCAGTTCGTACAAGGCCCGCGCGTACTCGTCCTTGCGCGCGCAGGTTTCAGGGTCGACGATGGTGGGCTCTAAGCGCAGGCCCAGACGCTGGATTTTGTCGCGAATGACGGCTTCGCGGCCGATGAGAATGGGCTGGGCGATGGCTTCTTCTTGCACCTGCGCCGCGGCCCGCAAGATCTTTTCCTCTTCGCCTTCCGCGAACACCACCCGTTTCTGAGGTTTGACCTGCTTGGCGCTGTTGATGAAGAAGTGCCGGATGTGCTCGCCTTTGCCCTGGCGTAAGGCCAACTGCTCGCGATACTCCTCCAGGTCGATGTGCTTGCGGGCCACGCCCGTCTCCATTGCGGCCTTAGCCACCGCAGGCGCGACCCACAGCAGCACCCGGGGGTCGAAGGGCTTGGGGATGATGTATTCCGGGCCGAACTGCAGGCTCTCCAGCCCATACGCGCGCAGCACACTGTCGGGCACATCCTCCTTGGCCAGCGCGGCCAACGCGTACGCCGCGGCCAACTTCATCTCGTCGTTGATGGCCCGGGCCCGCACATCCAACGCGCCGCGGAAAATGAAGGGGAAGCCCAGCACATTGTTGACCTGATTGGGGTAATCGGAGCGCCCCGTGGCCATGATGGCATCGGGTCGCACAGCCTTGGCCACTTCGTAGGGGATCTCAGGATCAGGGTTCGCCATGGCGAAGATGATGGGGTTCTCGGCCATGCTCTTGACCATCTCGGGCGTCACAATGCCCGCGACCGACAGGCCGTAGAACACATCCGCGCCTTTCATCGCGTCGGCCAACGTGCGCGCGTCGGTCTCCACCGCGAACTCTTCTTTGTAAGGGTTCATGCGCTCGGTGCGGCCTTTGTAGATGACGCCGCGGCTATCGACCATGATGATGTTCTCTTTGCGCACGCCCAACTTGATGGCCAACTTGGCGCAGGCAATGGCCGACGCGCCCGCGCCTGAGATCACCATCTTCACCTCGTCGATCTTCTTGCCCGCGAGTTCCAACGCGTTGAGCAACGCCGCGCCCGAAATGATGGCTGTGCCATGCTGGTCGTCGTGGAAGACCGGAATGTCCAGCATCTCCTTGAGTTTCTCTTCAATGTAGAAACATTCCGGCGCCTTGATATCTTCCAGATTGATGCCGCCAAACGTGGGGGCAATGGCCGCGACCACGCGAATGAACTCGTCGGGGTCCGTCGTATCGACCTCGATGTCGAACACATCGATGTCCGCGAACCGCTTGAACAGCACGCCTTTGCCTTCCATCACCGGCTTGGAGGCCAACGCGCCCCGGTTGCCCAGGCCCAGAATCGCGGTGCCATTGGAAATCACGGCCACCAGATTGCCCTTGGCCGTGTACTCATACGCGGCTTCAGGATCCTTCTCGATTTCCAACACCGGGTAGGCCACCCCAGGGGAGTACGCCAACGACAGATCCCGTTGGGTGCTCAACGGCTTGGTCGGTTTGACCTCGATTTTGCCCGGCCGACCGTCCAACTTGTGGTAGGCCAGGGCTTCTTCGCGTGTGATCTTGGCCATAAACGACCTCCTCTTGAATTTCGCGAAAAGAAAAAGGACGACCCACGGTCCCGGTGGTCTGCACCCGTTACGCTTCCGAGGGTCCTCCTTGGCGTTTCAGGATGGTACAACACCACACTTATAATAGGGTCGCGCCCCAGGAGCGGTAAAGGTGACGAAGCGCGTGATCTCTGGTCTGGACATTTTGGGCCCGCGAGCCAGCGAGGTCGATGCTGTGCTGCGGGCGGCCTTGGCCGCGGTCGAGCCAGCGGCCGCGGTGCGGGCCCATTTGCACCGGGTGGGGGACATCCTCCGGGTAGGGCCTGCCGCCGCCGCGGCCTCCGCGCGCGCCTACGACCTGGCGCGCGGCCGCGTTTTCGTGCTGGGCGTCGGCAAAGCCGCGTACCCTATGACCCGCGCCGCGTGGGAGCAGGTCGCCGACCGCGCCGCGGGCTGCCTGATCATCACCAAAGACGGCTACGGGGGGCCGGCCTGGCCCGGCTGTACCGTGCTGCACGCGGGGCATCCTGTGCCTGACGAGCGGAGCATAGCCGCGGCGCAAGCCGTGCAAAGCCTCTTGCGCGCCACCCACGCCAACGATTTGGTGCTGGTGCTGCTCTCGGGTGGGGGGTCCGCGTTGCTCACCTGGCCTGTGGCCGGGGTCTCGTTGGCCGATCTGCGCGCCGTGACCCAAGGGCTCTTGGCCAGCGGCGCGACCATCCACGAAATCAACGCGGTGCGCAAACATTTGGATCAAGTCAAAGGCGGCGGCCTGGCCCGCTGGGCCGCGCCCGCGGCCGTGGTCACGTTGGTGCTCTCGGATGTGCTGGGCGATGATCTGAGCGTCATCGCGTCGGGACCCACCGCGCCTGATCCGAGCACCTACGCGGACGCGTGGGCCGTGTTGGCCCGCTATGGGCTAAGCGCGGCCCTGCCCCCGGGGGTACGCGCGCATTTGCAGGCCGGGCTCGCGGGGCGAGCACCCGAGACGGCCAAGCCCGGCGATGCCGTGTTTGCGCGCGCGGCGTGGTTCGTGGTGGGCAGCCTGCGCCACGCGGCCGAAGCGGCCAGCCAAGCCGCAGCCGCACAAGGCAAACACACCGCCGTGCTTACCACCGTGTTACAAGGCGAAGCGCGCGAAGTGGGCCGCACCCTGGCCGCGGTGTTGCACGAGATGGCCCGCTTCGAGCGGCCCTGGCCCCGGCCCGCGTGCATCGTGGCCGGTGGCGAGACCACGGTTACCTTAGGGCCCAATCCGGGGCGCGGGGGGCGCAATCAGGAACTCGCGTTGGCCGCGGTCGAGCCCCTGGCCGGCCTGCCGCGCGTCGCGCTGGTGGCCTTTGCCACCGACGGCACCGACGGCCCCACCGATGCGGCCGGCGCGGTGGTCACCGGGCACACCGCCGCCCACGCGCGGGCCTTAGGTTTGGATCCCCAGGCCTTTTTGGCCCGGCACGACGCGTATGCCTTTTTCGCGCAAACAGGCGGCTTGTTGCGCCCCGGACCCACCCAGACCAATGTCAATGATGTGCTGCTGTTGTGCACTTGGTAGCCGAGCATGGGGAGCGGCGATCAAGGCCAAAGAAAAACCCCCAAGGCCGTCGCCTCGGGGGTGAAGGATGAGGAGGGCGCTCGAATTATCCGCGAGCCGCCGCGTAGCGTCGGGCGACTTCGTCCCAATTCACCACATGCCACCAAGCGCTGATGTAAGCCGGGCGGCGGTTCTGGTAGCGCAAGTAGTAGGCGTGCTCCCACACATCCAGCCCCAAGATGGGGGTGCCGACCAAGTCGACCACCCCGCGCATGAGGGGGTTGTCTTGGTTGGGTGTGCTGCCCACTGCCAGGCCGCCATCATCGGTGACCACCAGCCACGCCCAACCCGAGCCAAAGCGAGTCTTGGCCGCGGTTTCGAACTGCGCTTTAAACGCGTCAAAACTGCCGAACGCGGCATCGATGGCCGCGCGTAGTTCGCCCGTGGGTTCGCCGCCGCCCGTGGGGCTCATCACGGTCCAAAACAGGCTGTGATTGTAATAGCCGCCGCCGTTGTTGCGTACCGCGGTGCGAATGTCTTCGGGCACCGCGCCCAGATCCGCCAAAATGGCCTCGATGCTCTTGCCTTCCCATTCGGGATGTTTGGCCAGCGCGGCGTTGAGTTTGTTGGTGTAACCGGCATGATGCTTGGTGTGGTGGATGAACATGGTGCAGGTGTCGATATAAGGCTCTAAGGCGTCATAACCGTAGGGCAAGTCGGGCAATTGAAAGGCCATGGGATGTACCTCCTCGGATGTTCGCGGCACGAATGAAGTTAGAATGATTATACGGTGCTTGCCCCGAACCGTCAAGGAAAATCAGATTTTTGTGAGAGAAATCTTGACTATTCGGGCTCGGTACCCGCGGCTCGCGGTGCGTTCGCGGCGAGGGCCGTGCGCGTCAGCGCGTGAATGCGTGCCAGGTCCAACACGCCAGGCTTACCCCACCCGGCCACCCCGCGCGGCACGCGCGGGCGAAAGGCCTCGTACAAACGCCAGGCTTGACGGGCCAACGTCTCGCGCGGATACGCCGCGGCCAAGGCCTCCAGCGCGGCACGCACGGCCGGGTAGGCCGCGCCAAACCGGCGCCGCAAATAACGCTCTACCGCCGCGGGCGCGATAGGACGGCCCTGGCTGTCGACCGCGCGCCAACCCGCGGGGGTGCGCACTTCTTCGACCGGAAAGCCCAGCACGTGGATGCGACGGGTCTCCGCGGCTCGCGGCCGTGGCCGCGACGCGGGGGCTTCGGCCTTTGGGCGGGGCTCGTAGAGCCCCAAGGCTACGCCCTTGCGGTGGGCCGCCAACCCCGCGACCACCCGGCCAATGGTGAGGGCTTCCTCCCACGGATGCCCCAACGCATGGGCCACCACCGCGGCCCATAAGGTGAGCACCGGCGCGCGGTTCACCCGCACGACCCGCGGCTGCGCCGAAGACGAAGACGCCATCATGATGCCCCTCCGCTCACGGGTGCGGTTTCGCGGTTTTCATTTTTATTGTAGCCCGCACCGCAAGGCGCGCTAAGGGGCTTGCAGGCTCAGCCGATAAGCGCCGGCAAAGCGAGTGTAGCGGGTCGTGTCCATGAGAACCAGGGTGGCCGTTTTCCATGTGTCCCCCAAAGTCAGGCTGGCCCGCACCCGGAGGTCGTCCCCCACCGGCAAATAACGCACCTCGGTGCGCGCCGGGCCTTGCAGCACCAACGCGACCTGATACGTCCGGGGAATGCGATTCGCGGCCCGGGCCCAGCCCACGGCTTCCCAGTCGCCCAGGCCAGCCTCAAAGTCTTCGACATAGCCGATTTCGGGGATGGCAATGTCGTCGATGAGCCAGCCCCAGTGGGTGACCGCGGCGTCGGTGAGGTATTCGAAGCGGATATACACCCGCTGGCCCGCGTACGCGCTGAGGTCCACTTGCTCGTGCCGCCACCCCGCGGATTGCCCTGTATACCCCCAGCCATAGTTGTTGCCAACAGGGTTGGCGTCAGTGCCCCCCGGTGGCTGCAACAGCGTCCATTTCTGGCCGTCGGTCGAGATCAGCACGTAGCCATAATCGTAGTTGTCTTCGATGTCGAACCAAGTCCAGTAGGTCAAAGTCAGCGGTTGGCCGCGCGGCACCGCGGTGAAATCAAAGGCCCGCGTCAGTTGCATGTCGCTTTCGTCGCCATAGGTCGACCAGACCGCGAACTCGCCGCTATGGGGTTCGGTGGGCCAGAGGGGCGCCCAGGGGTCGAGGTGCACCACCACCTGCCACGTGCCGCGGCACGTGATGTGGATGTAATCGACGCCAAAAGGCGCGACCTCGCCCGTGAGGTTTTGGGCCGGGCAGTCGTGCACGCGCGCGGTGGGTTCCGCGGGCCGCACCGCGCGGCGGGTGTAGCCAAAGCGGCCGTCCTCGAGAGTGGGATCGTTGAGCAGGTTGGCGATGGCCCAATCCAAGAACAAGGCTTCCGCGGTCAGCCGCTCGCCCGTGACCGGGTGGCGCGCGGCCAGGCGATCCAGCACGGCTTGCACCCCGTCCACGCTATTGGCTGGCTCCGCGACCAAGGCCTGGGTGGCTTGCTCGCCAAAGCGCTCCAAAAAATAAAGGGTGAAGAGGAAGCCACCGCCGTAATAGGGCAACGAACTGCCTTGGCTGGGGTCAGGCCAATGCAAGAGCGGGAAGTCGGGGTCGTTCAAATACAAGGCGTCGAAAAAGCCGTGCTCGTAACCGTTGAGCAGCACCGCCAGTTCTGAAAAGCCCTCGTTGAGCCAAGCGGCCTCGTCAGGGTCGCGGTTTTGGTGAATCATGTGCTGAAATTCGTGGGCCAGCACGGCATACGTGGCGTCGTGGTCGTTCAGCATGGTCGCGCTGAGAATGAACATCTCGTGCGCGTTGGAGAATTCATGCACTTGAGGCGGCAGTGCGTCGGCCGATGAGAAATAGCCCGCCACCCCGCCGACGCCTTGGGCGAACAAAATGTACAAATGCGGGTCGCCGTCAATGCCGGGCGATGCTTCAGGCCCAAAGAAAGCCCGCGTGATAGGGTAGATGTGCGTTTCGAACTCGCGCGCCACGCGTTCCACAGTGGCGCGGCGATAGGGAACGCGCGTATCGACCCACAAATACGCGTGTTCAGTGGCATAGGCCAATTCAGCCTGAATAGGGAAGGCACGCACGCCATCGGTGTCGGTCACATAGAACGTTTGCACCTGGCCCACCGGCAGGGGCGCATGCGGTGTCGGCGTGGCCCACGTCACGGGTTGGCCGGTGATGCGCTGGAAGACGGCCACGCGGTCGTGGATGAGGGGCTGAGAGGCGCGCAACGCGCGCCAGGTCGCCCACGCGATGGGGTCGTTTTGGGCCGCGGGCAGCGGGGTGGGGGATCCGGCTCCGCGTGGGCCGGCGGGGGTGGCGGTGAACGACGCCTGGGGTGAGGCCGGCTGCAGCGGGACGCGCGTAGCCGGGGCCGTCTCCGTGGGCACGGCGAGGGACCGCGGGAGCGGGTTCGGTGCGGTGAACCAAGGTGCGGCCAATTTGACCGTGAGGGCACAACTGGTCAACGCGCAGGCGGCCAACAACAACGCCGCGCAGCCGGCCCACAGCCACCCGCGCGCGCGGCCCAAACGCGAATCAGAGGATGCCGGAGACGCCATGCGAGTCTCTCCACAAGGCGGGCGCGCAAGCAAGAAGGCCCCGAGCAGGCACCCCGACGGCACCCGGAGACACCACCTTAGGGCTGCTTCCTCTCGGACCTGACCCGGTTCGGTGGGCTCCGCCGCGTCGGACCCACTCGGGGCGTACTAACTATACCCAAAAACGTCGCGCGCGTCAACGCACGAAGGCGTCTGAACGCGCGGGCTCGCGGTGCGGCGATGGGCGGCGGAAAGGAACGCGCCAGGGCCGGCCGGACAGCATCTCCAGCCCTGGCCCCCTGCCCGGGCGCAAGAGGTCCGCTCGCCCGCGACGCGCGCGGGCCGATGCGATCCGACGCGCCGCGGGCGCTCCGCTCCATCGTGCGTGGGGGCTGGGCACAATGACCAACCGCATAGCCAACGAGCCTGAACCCTGCACCGCCGGTTCGCGACGCGTGCAACCCCAGCCGGTCGCGCGTTCTGCCGCCGCGCGGGGCGGTATCCCCTGGGGCGGCAGCAGGCGCGCCTCAAGGGCGCCGGCGAATCGTCAACAACATATCTAACGAGACCTGGGCACTGTGGAACAAAGTGCCATCAAAAGCGCCCACAAAGGGGGTGGCCACGAAAGTGGAGCGGAACCCTTCTTCCAGCGAACAGGGCACCTCAACACTGCCGGGGTCTAATTTGTATTGGGCTAAGGCGCGCATCGGCGTGCACGCCTGCGCGCCTCCGGCTTGCCCTTCAACCCAACTGCCCACCGAGTACGGGAAAGCCCAAAGGAAGGCCCGAAAGGCATGCCGATCGATGGTCTCGATGAACCTCAGTTCCGTGCTGGGGGTGAGGAGCGCTGCTTGTCTTTGAAAATAGCCGTCCGCGATATACTGCCATACCGCATACCATCCGTGCGAGTTTGACCAGGGACGCACATAGGTATCGAAGTTAACCTCATCGATATATGTCACCACCCGATACGGCTCCTGCTCCGCGAGGTCGGAGGAGAACCACACCGTAGCAGCACCGAGCCAGTGGTTATAACCCGATAAAACATATTCCAAGGATGCACACGTCGGGTCGCTCTTGACAAGACCTGGATAATAGCAACCCTCATAAGGAGCGACCCGATATCGAACGCCTTTACGCGGTCCGCTGGCGCCACCAGAGGGCGAGAGCGTGACGACACTCCACGCTTCCAGATCCACAAACCCTGTTACCGGCGCAATAGACCGCACAAAGCCTCCCGGATGAATCACATAAGCGACCGCGACTTCCCCCATGTACCACCGTGGCTCTGCCTCGTCGCCAGATTTCTGGCGGAGAAGATAGCGGTCATACTGGACTTTCGGGAAGCGAGTCACCTCGTCCCAGGAGTGGATGCGCACGGCTTGCTGATTGTCCCAAAACAGGGCGCAGGCGGTGAACACTGTAAGCCCCAGTTGGGGGTACTCATACTTGTTGGCCAAGCCCAGAAGCGCGGCGGGCATTTGCATCACCAACGCGGGCTTGGCGCCGTTCGCCTCATCGCCTTCCGAATACCCACTCACCAGCAGCACAGGCCAATCCCATTCTTGGCCTTGCCCCAAACCCTCCAAGGGCCAATCGTGGCCATGTGCTTGGCGGCTGTTGCCCACAGTGGCTTGCTGGTTGCGCACGACTCTTTTCAGCCGCTCGGGATGCTCGCGCACCCAGGCGATAAAATCCAAAATGTCGCCATCGTAACAACGACGCGGCAGCGTCAGCGTGGCGCCTGACCATGGGCTTTGCCAAGTGATCGGCGGCATAGGCGTTGGAGACGGGGTGGGCGATGGGGTGATCGTCGGCGTTGGTGTCGTGGTCGGCGTTGCAGTGGCCGTCGAGGTAGGCGTCAAGGTGGGGGATGGGGTGACGGTAGAAGTCGGTGAAGGCGATGGCGTGGGTGTAGGCGCAGGCGTCACCGATGTGCAAGAAACCAAAGCGACGACGAACAACACAGATAATACGCTAAGCAAGCGACTTAATGGATTCATTATACACCCCTTTTCAATCGAGTTGACAAAAGAGAGCCTTTCTATGTGTACAATAATCTTATCCGCTGCGCTATCGCGCGTCAAGATGAATTTGGTCGCAGACATTGACAAATCCAATGTTGAACAAAAAGCGCTGAAGCCGAAAGCGCGGCGCGGAAAAGCCCTCTTGGGTCTTGGGTATTGGAAAGGCCCATCCGCCGTGGGATGGCCCTGTGGGCGGATGCACCTTCACCCTGGGCGGCTCGTTCGGCCGGCCGTGAGGCTGGCGTGCCCCCTGGTCGTGCCAAGCCCAGAGCAGCGCGCGGCGGCGCGCGTCTTGTTTCCTCCGAGCCCGAACGTTGCCGCCAACCAACCGCCACCTGAGCGTGCCAAAATGAGCGTCCGCCTTTTGGGGCAGCCGCGAGCGCGGCAAAAGCCGCCGCCCCAAGGCCCGGCCTGTCGTGGCCTCCTGGCCAGGCGCGGCGCGGTTCCCGCCCCAAGCCTGCAGAAGCCTTTTCGACATGCACCACACGCCGGTCAGTTCGGCGAGGCCAGCGAGCACCAACGCCCCATGGCGCGGTGCGGCCCACCCTTCACGGCAAGGCGATGGCTTGCCCCAGGACCGCGCGCGCTGGCAGCGCGAAGACGGCGTTGCCGAGGATGGGCACGCCCCCAAATCCGCGCCAGCCCCTGCTTTTGGTGGTCACGGTAGGGGTGTTCGCAAATTTCACACGGGGCCACGGGGAGCACGAAAGGGAGGAAAGCGGAAAGGGGGCCTTAGGGTATGGGAGGGCCGTTGGAAAGGCAAACCGGCGTGAATCTGCCGCGCCTCTTTTTATTTGCGCGCGACTCTGAGAGGGCCGTCCCGCTCCGCGCTGCGGATGGGCTCAGGAAGGCAGAGGGCCAAACCACGGCTCATGGCGATACGTCGATTTTTTGAACAGCCCCTGGTCGCGTTTGACAAAGGGCGGTTCCTATCTGTATAATGATTTTGCTTTCCAAATCGTTTTGGATGCTCGGGAGTCGGGCTCATGTCTTCGGTACGCCCTGTGACGCTGCGCGATATTGCCCGCCAATTGGGTTTGTCGGTCACGACTGTATCGCGCGCGCTGGCCGGTTATGACGACGTCGCGCCTGCAACGCGCGAACGGGTACGCCAAGTTGCGCAGGCCATGGGCTATCGTCCTCACGCTTGGGCCCGCCGACTGCGCCAACAGCGCACCGATACGCTGGGCTTTATCATCCCCACCCACGGCCCGCGCTTTTCCGACCCCTTTTTCAGCGAACTGCTGGCGGGCATTGGCAACGAGGCCGCCCGGCATGACTACGACTTGTTGGTTTCCACGCGCGGGCCCGGCGCGGACGAACTCACCGTGTATGAACGCATGGTCGCGGACCGCCGGGTCGACGGCTTTCTGCTGGTGCGCACCCGTCGCGATGACGCGCGGGTGCGTTTTTTGTTAGAGCGGGGCGTGCCTTTCGTGGCCTTTGGCCGCACCGAAGTGCCGGGCGATTACCCTTGGGTGGATGTGGACGGCGAGGCCGGCCTGTACGCGCTCACCCGCTTGTGCCTGCAAGCCGGGCATCGCCGCATCGGCTTCATCAACGCGCCCGAAGATTTGATGTATGCTCAGCATCGGCTGGCCGGCTATCGCCGCGCGCTGGCCGAGGCTGGCGTTCCCTTTGAGGCGCGCTGGGTGCTGACCGGCGACCTCACCGAGCAAGGGGGGTACCAGGCGGCCCAGCGGCTGTTGGCCCAGCAACCACGGCCGACCGCGTTGTTGGCGGCCAACGACCTCATGGCCTTGGGCGTTATGACCGCGGTGCGCGAGGCTGGCCTGCAAGTCGGCCGCGATGTCGCGGTAGCGGGGTTCGACGACATCCCCCTGGCGGCCCACGCGCAACCGCCGCTGACCACCGTCCATCAACCCATTTATGACATCGGCCGGCGCATCGCGGCCATGTTGATTGCGCGCTTGCGCGCGCCCACGGCCCCCGCGGAGCACATCCTTCTCACCCCGCAGTTGGTGGTGCGGGCCTCGTGCCCGACCCCCATCCAAGTCCCCCCTACGGACCCAACGGCGGATGCCCGCCGCGCGGTCACGCCTTTATCCGCCCCAAACCCTTCTGAAGGAGGCGTATCATGAGACGCTGGCTTGGGCTGTTTGTAGCCGGGCTGCTGCTGGTCGGCCTACTGGCGGCCTGCGGCGGCGAACAGGCCCCCGCTACGGTCGTGGTGACCAAAGAGGTCGTGGTCACCCAAGAGGTCAAAGTGGTCGAGACCGTGGAAGTGCCCGTGACCGAACCCGCGGGCGAAAAGACCATCATCGAGTTTTGGACCACAGACAACGAGGAAGAGCGCATCCAGCGCTATGAAGAAGTTGCCGCGCGCTACATGGCCGAACACCCCGATGTGGAGATTCGCATCGTGCCCATCGACGAGGCCACCATTAGCCAACGCATCGCCACCGCGCGCGCGGCCAATCGTCTGCCCGACATTGTGCGCATGGGCGTCGAACGCGTTGCGGCCTTCTCGAAAGATGGCATTTTGGACGAAGACGCGGCCACAGCCGTGATTCAAGCCCTTGGGGAAGACGACTTTCGGGCCGGCCCCTTGCGCATGGTGACCAATCCGGATACGGGCAAATATGCCGCAGTGCCCTTCGACGGCTGGATTCAGGCCATTTGGTATCGGGCCGACGTGTTTGAGAAACTGGGGTTGAACCCGCCCATCACCTGGGATGACATCAACGCAGCCTGCGACGCGCTGCCTGGGCAAGAGGGCTTGATCTACGCGCTGGTGCTGCCGACGGATCCGGGGCAGAACTACCCGCATCAAGTGTTCGAGCAGGTGGCCATGTCCAACGACGCGTGGCCCTTCGACGCGGAAGGCAATGTCACCATGAACTCGCCCAACATGGTCGAGGCGTTGACCTTCTACACCGGTCTGCAGCGCTGCGCGGCGCCTGGGCCGCAATATTGGCGCGGCGCGCGCGAAATGTATGAGTTGGGCCAATCAGGCATGCTGTTCTACAGCACGTACATCATGGATGACTTGGTCGAAGGCTCGGGCACCGAGGGCGGTGGCAAGATCCAAATCGCGGTCGACGACCTGGCCCGCAAGACCGGCTTCGCGCCCGTGATGCAAGGGCCCAACGGTGAAGCCACATACGGCCAGTTGGTCACCTTGGCCATCATGGAAGGCGCGGATCCCCAGGCCCAAGATGTGGTCCAATTCTTCCTCACGGGGCAGAACTATTTGGATATCTTGGCCCTGGCGCCGTTCGGCAAGGTCCCGGTGCTCAAGAGCGCGGTCGATGGCTGGAAGGGCTTGAGCGAGTTCTTCCAGTATTACGAGCCCGAGACGCTGGACCAAATCGCCAACGGCTTCGACTACATGCAACGCTGGCTCTTCCGGCCCGACTACGATGCGACCCAACGCGCGGTCATCGGCGACATCGAAGGGCGGTTGCTCATTCCGCAGGCCATCAGCAAAGTGGCCTTAGAAGGCGCGATGACGCCGGAACAGGCCGCGCAATGGCTGCAAGAGCGGGTGCAGGAGATCTACGCGGAGCGCATGGACGAAGGCCAATAACGGGAGCGTAGCCGCGGGGTGCGGTTCCGCCAGGGGCCGCACCCCGCGCGTTGGGGCTGGGTCAGACCCAGCAGAGGAGAGGGCATCATGGCCGTGCGTGGTCGTGCGCGTTGGCACTCACTGGAAGCCCAAGAAGCGCGGCTGGCCTGGCTGTTGCTGGCGCCAACGCTGCTCATTGTCTTTGGGCTGGTCATCTTCCCGGCCATCTTCAGCGTGTGGATCAGTTTCCATCAGGTGGGGTTGGACAATCTCAACGACGTGTTCCATGCCCCCTTCGTCGGGTTGGAGAACTATCGCCGCGTCATCAACGACTTCGCCTTCAAATACCAGGGGCCCAAAAATTGGGGGGCCGCGCTCACCAGCGTGGTGTATTCCGTCACAGCCACAGTGCTCACCGTGGTGGTCGGCTTGATCGCGGCCCTGGTGCTCAATCGCTCGTTTCGCGGGCGTGGCCTGGCGCGCGCCATCTTCCTCATTCCCTACGTCGCGCCCATCGTCAGCGTGGCCTACGTGTGGCGTTGGATTTTAGATCCCCGGCCGTCGGGGGTGATGAACTACATCCTCATGAAATTGGGTCTGCTGCAAATGCCCAAGGCCTACTTGGCGACGCCAGGCCTGGCCCTGGTGTTGGTCATCTTGTTCGAGGCGTGGCGTTACTTTCCCTTTGCCATGCTGATGATTTTGGCGCGCTTGCAAGCCATCGACCGCTCGCTGTATGAGGCCGCGGCCATCGACGGCGCGGGCGCGTGGCAGCAATTCTGGTATGTCACCCTGCCGCAACTGCGCTTTGTGCTGGGCTCGGTCTTCTTGCTGCGCTTGATATGGACCTTCAACAAATTCGACGATATCTATTTGTTGACCGGCGGCGGTTTTGGCACCAACGTTTTGCCCGTGCTCACCTATCAATTCAGTTTCAAATCATACAACTTTGGCAAAGGCGCGGCCAATGCCATGATTTTGTTCCTCATGCTGGTGGTGTTCTTGGTGGTCTATGTGCGCTTTGTCATGCGCGATGTGCGTGACGAAGCCTGAGCAGGGAGGGCCCGGAGATGAGTACTTCCTCGTGGTGGACCTTCTGGTGGCGACGCTTTCGGGGCACAGGGCTGTTGGCCAGCCTGGCCTTGGTGGTGTTCTTGGTCAACATTCTCTTCCCCTTTTACTGGATGGTAAGTTCATCGTTCAAGACCTACGCGGAAATCGGTGGCCGGGAGCCCGTATTTGTGCCCTCAGCCCTGCGTTGGGACGCGTATCAAGAACTGTTCGGCTATTGGCACTTTCAACAAAATGTGCTCAACAGCCTCAAAGTCGCCATTCCCACGGCCATCATCGCGGTCATTCTGTCGACGCTGGGCGCATACGCGGTCGCCCGCATGAAATTCCGCGGCAAAGAGGTCATGCTCAACGCGGTGCTCATCGTCTACTTGTTCCCCGGCATCTTGCTGGTCATTCCACTGTTTGCGATGCTGGCCAACATCGGCGCGCGGCTGGGGTTCGACGTCCAAGACAACTTGGCGGTGCTGGTGGTCACCTACCTGGCCCAGACCTTGCCCGTCGCGCTGTACATGCTGGCCAACTACTTCCGCACCATTCCCGAAGAAATCGAACAAGCCGCGCTCATCGACGGCTGCAGCCGCCTGGAGGTCATCTGGCGGGTCACCTTGCCTTTGTCGGTTCCCGCGCTGGTGTCGGTTGCCATTTACACCTTTATGATCGCCTGGAACGAATTCCTTTACGCCCTGGTCTTCCTCAACGATCGCCACTTATTCACCATGCCCATCCAAATCCACACCATCTTCAACGACCCCACCCCCCGCCCTCATGTCGTCATGGCCGCGTCGACCATCATGACGCTGCCGGTGGTGGTTTTGTTCCTGGCGCTGGAGAAATATCTGCAAGAAGGGCTGACGGCCGGCGGTGTCAAAGGATAAGCGTAAACCCGCGGGGCCCAGGTCGTGGCGTGACCTGGGCCCCGGTGGTTGGGGGACAGGCTCCGCGAACGGCCGTGGGGGCTACGGCTTCTCAATCGGCACACCGACCAAATTGCCCCACTCCGTCCAACTTCCGTCGTAATTGCGCACCCGGCGGAACCCCAACAGGTAGGTGAGCACGAACCACGTGTGGCTGCTGCGTTCGCCAATGCGGCAATACACAATCAGGTCGTCGTCAGGATGCAAGCCGGCCTCGTGTTGATAAATCCGCCGCAACGCATCCGCGGGCAAGAAGGTGCCATCTTCGGGGTTGATGGCCCGGCTCCACGGGATGTTCACCGCGCCGGGAATGTGGCCCCCGCGCAACGCACCCTCGTTGGGATAGTCGGGCATGTGCAAACGCTCGCCCCGGAACTCTTCAGGCGAACGCACATCGACCAGCGGCCGCTGCGCGCGCACATGGGCCAGCACTTGATCCCGAAACGCACGAAAGCGCGTGTCATCTCGCTCGGGCGCGCGGTAGGTCGTGGGCGCATACACCGGGACCTCGCGAGTCAGCGGGCGGCCTTCCTGCGTCCACTTAAGGCGGCCGCCGTCCATGATTTTCGCCTTGGTGTGACCAAAGAGTTGGAACACCCAAAACGCATAGGTGGCCCACCAGTTGTGTTTATCCCCATAAAACACCACCGTGGTCTCGGGCGTAATGCCCAGCCGCGACATCAACGCTTCGAAGGCGGGCCGATCCAGATAATCCCGCACCAGGGGGTGGTTCAAGTCGCGCACCCAGTCCACCTCCACCGCGCCAGGAATGTGGCCGCTGGGGTAGAGCAGGGGGTCTTCGTTGGACTCTACAATGCGCACGGTGGGGTCGTTCAAATGCTCGGCGACCCACTGGGTCGACACCAGGGCGTCAGGATGCGCATACCCGCGCGTGGGCAAACCTGAAGCCATAAAGCACCTCCTAAGTGCCTATGCGGGCGCGGTGGGGCGACGCTCCACCGCGGGGCGAGCAAGGAAGCGGAGAATGAAGGCCAAGTAGGCGAAGTAAGCCACGGCCTCGGTGAGCGAAGGGTCGCCGTTGTAGCCGAACAAGGCTTTGAGGAACTGCCCCGGCAGCGAGGATTCCGCAAGCCAAGGGTTGGTATCCCAAATGGGGTCGACAAACGCGGGCAGCCATCCTGCCTCGACGAATTCGTGAATGCCATGGGCCACCAACCCAGCCGCGAAAATCAGCAACAAAACGGTGGTCAACCGAAAGAAGGCTCGCAAATTCAGCCGCAAGGTCGACGTGTACAAAGCCCAGCCTAAGGCCAGAGCGGCTCCCAGCCCCACCAGCGCGCCGCCCAACACGGGGGCAGGCTCGCGTTGGAACACCAACGCGGTGAGGAACAACGCCAATTCCACACCTTCGCGCACCACGGCAAAGAAGGCCAGCGCGGCCAAGGACCACCACGCCCGACGCAAGCGCGTGCCCGCCGCTCGGACCTCGGCCTCGATATGCTGGCGCAAATGGGGCGCGTGGCGCTGCATCCAAAAGAGCATCCAGGTGAGCACGCCCGCGGCCAACAACATGGTCGTTCCTTCGAATACGGCTTCGGCCGGGCCTTCCAACGCCAGCCCCAGCGCGTAGAGCCCGCCGCCAACGGCCAGGCTCAAGCCCACGGCAGTGCCGACACCGACCCACACCGCCCGCCGTAATGGGGCCAGCCCCAAACGCGCCAAGGCACCGACGATGATGCCCACAATCAGCGCGGCTTCCAAACCTTCGCGCAGGGCGAGGAGCATTGCAGCCAGCATACACGGCTCCTTTTGGGAGATTTTTTAGACAGAAGTCTAAGAAATTAACTTGGCCTCAGTATACCCAAGCGTGAACGACGAAGCAAGGGGAAACACAGCGATTTTCGCAAATAGGAATTTTTCTAAACTATCCCCACGCAAATGCTTACTCGCCGCACACAAATCCATCCGTCCAAAGCCAGGGGGAATGCGCACTGCCCGAGGGTGCGCCCACCGCGCGGCCTCTGCCCCCCACGGCGGCCGGGCGAGGCAGGGCCTTGTCCCCTGGGCACGCGGCCCCGTCCTCGGGCGACCCGCCGGGTCGCCCCTACCCGCTGCCTGCTGCTCTCACATAGAGACACGGAGAACACAGGGGATGTTTGCGCGCCTGGCCCCACGGCCCTTAGGCACGCGGCCGCGTGCCCCTACCTGCTTCCAACACGCCGACCCCATTCCCCCTTGGTCCCCCCTTCCCCTCGTAGGGGAAGGGGGGAGATGGCGCGCGTGAGGCGCGTGTCGGGCCCGTATAGCCCCTCCCCCTTTACGAACTGAGGAGACGACACTTTTTTAGAAAAAAGGTTCATAGGGTATCCTTGGTAAGCATCACCAAACCGAAAGGAGACCCTATGAACCGTAAACCATTTTACCAGTGGTTGGCCGAAATTAGGAAG
>CAYUOX010000057.1:0-20219 GCA_964446575.1 uncultured Anaerolineaceae bacterium
GCGGGTGGCGCAAAGCCGCTTTTTTCGTCAAGGCGAATACGGGCATAAGAAAATCTCCGTACCCCCACGCTCCGTTTCGGGCATCCAGCCGACCATGCCTGCGTAGCCGTAGCCCTCCAGGTACAAACGCACTTGCCACCATACACGGCGCTCACCGCACTCGGGGCCGCCAATGACCACAAACCGCGTGCCGGGGGGCAAACTCCCGATCACTTTGGACCGGGGACTGGAGCGCGAGAAGATGAAAACCTTGTCTTGGTTGCAAATGTACCCCTCCACCCCCACGGCGAAAGGCGAAGGCGGTGCGGTTTGACAAACTTGACGGTAACCATACGGCAACGTGGGGGTAAAAGTTGGCGTTGGCGTCACCACCCGCGGGGTGGGCGTGGGCACCGGGGTATAGGTGGGCGGCGGCGTATGCGTGGGTAAAGGCGTGTGCGTAGGCAAAGGCGTATGCGTAGGCAAAGGCGTGAAAGTCGGCGGCACCGGCATACGGCCGGGCAGGGCCTCTGGCGCGGCAGCATGCATCTTCGCCAGACCCGCCAAACCCATGTAGAGACCAGACGTCGCGACCGTCCCCACTATCCAAAGCCGAGCTGCCACGAAAAGAGGACGCGCAGGGCGCTCGTCAGGGGAACTCTCGCGCCAAGAGTCTACTAAGTTATATAACGAAGTAAGACCTGCTAAAGTAGCGGCTTTGACCGGGTATGCCCACGGTAAGAAACCCCATAAAAACTCCAAAATCGCAAATGCAGCATCTACAAGAAGCGTGCGCACATACCGATTTACCACAACTCACCTCCTCCCAGGCGGCACAACAAAACCCCAACGATGATATTGTGAACTGTCTTCCTGCCGTGCAAATCTTCCCCCAGCCCCTATCCCAGGCTGGCCGCGGTTTCCGCGCGCACAGGGTTGCGCAACACGCCCAAGCCCTCGATCTCGATTTCCACCACATCGCCAGGCTCAAGTGGGCTCACCCCGGCCGGTGTGCCCGTTAGAATCACATCCCCAGGTAACAGGGTCATCACCGACGAAATGTACGCGACCAACTGCGGGATAGAGAAGACCATCTCACGCGTAAAGCCCAATTGGCGTTCTTGGCCATTGACGCGCGCCATAATCGCCACATCCGAGGGGTCAAAGTCCGTATCCACCCAAGGGCCCAGCGGAGCGAAAGTGTCGAAGCCTTTGGCCCGGGTCCACTGCCCATCGCGGCGCTGCAAGTCGCGCGCCGTCACATCATTGGCCACGGTATAGCCCCACACATACTCCCAAGCCTGATCCGGGCGAATCCATCGCCCGCGCCGCCCAATGACCACCGCCAACTCAGCCTCGTGCTCCACCTGCTTCGACTGGGGGGGCAGCACAATGGCATCGCCTGGCCCGATCAGGGCAGAGGGGGGCTTGAGGAAGATGAGCGGCGTTTTGGGCACTTCAACACCGTGCTCGGCCGCGTGCGCGGCATAATTGCGCCCCACGCCCACAATCTTAGACGGCACCACCGGCGGCAGCAAGCGCACCTGCTCCAAAGGCAGCGTGGCCTCCCCGCGCTCGTATTCCCCCCACGGTGAGCCGGTCACCGGCCCAACTCGGCCTTCATGCACCCATCCATAGCGAGCCGTCCCGTCGTGGTCGAGATAGCGAACCCAGCGCATCGGCCTGCCTCCTACAAATGCCACCGCGAGCTCATCCACCCGCGGTCATGTGGATCACTTTGACCCGATCGCCGTCTTGCAAAAGATACGTATCCCACTGGTCACGCGGCACGATCGTGCCGTTGACCGAGATCACCAGCCGAGGGAACGAAAACTTCAGTTCCTTGAGCACGTCCCGCACCGTCATGCCTGGGCGCCAACGCACTTTATACCGACCATCGTTGACCACAATCATGGCCCTTGCTCCTGACAGGGGATGGATCGGGCAGCGCGCCCCCTGGTGTGGGCATGCTCATTGTACCGCGGACCGACCGGCTTGGCCTGCGGGCGCTTCGTTTGCGGCGTCAGCGGGCCGAGGCCGTCCCGGCCGAATTCTCGGCCTCGGCCGTCGCGCGCCCTTCCCCTCGCGGCGGCCGAGGGGGCGGCACCCTTGCCTCGGGCAGCGGCAGGGGGCTGGGGGATCGGCTCCGCGCGGAGCCATGGCCGCGGCCCTCAGACAAAACACAAACGCGGACGCGGCCGCGAAGACCCCCGTGCCGCGAGCGCGCCGTGCGGCCCAGCGAACACGCGGCGCGCAGCGCTCACGGCACCTGATAGCGCACCACAATCGAGCCGTCGGGCGCGCGCAGCGTCGCGGTCTCGCCCGAACGCCATACCGCCTCGGTCAGGCCCCAAAACAGATCCTGCACCGTGGCCGTACCCGCCTTGGTCCACACCTGCAACACGCCTTGCGGATACAACACCACCTCGGGGAAGACAAAGCGCTGGCCGTCCTCGTCCTCCAGCGTCCAGCCGGCCAAGTTTACGGCTTGGGCGCCTTGATTACGCACCTGCACGCGCTCATCAACCAGCACCCCGGCGCCCAGCACAGCCGTGATCTCCAGGCTGGCGGGGTCTACGGTAGGCGTAGGGCGCGGGGTGCCCGGCACGCGCAACATCTGCCCTGGCGCCAAAGGCGCGTCCGTGGGCTGGCCGTTGAAGGCCTGCAGTTCGCCCGCCGCGAGGCCAAAGTGTGCGGCCAGCGCGTCCCATGTGTCGCCGGGCTGCACGATATAGGGGAACCATGGCCCGGTTGGCGTCGCGGCTCCATCGGGCACCGCGGCCCCTTCGACCGCGACCGGGGTCGGCACCGGTGGACATGGATGCGCGCGCTGCCACCAGGCCAACACGGCCCAAGTCACCGTTGCCGAGACCAGTGCGTTGATCGCCAACGCGAGCAACCAGCCGCGCGCCTTCATCCTTCCTCCTCGGCCACGCCGAAGCGGCCGAACTCTGCACCTTGAGCCTCGAGCACCCGCCGCAAGTCCGCGCTGCGCAAGATCACCGCCGCGCCCCGAACGCCGCTGCCCAGCGAGACCTCTTCGGCCGCGAAAATGCGCTCATCGGCCAGCAAACGCACGGGCTTTCGCAAACCCAGCGGGCCCACCGCGCCGATGGGGTATCCCGTGACCTCCAGGACCTCGTCGGGGCGGGCCAGGGTCAAGCGGCGCTGGCGCAAGTAACGCCGCAGCCTTGCCCAATCCGCGCGGTAACCACCGGGCAGCAAGAGCAGCACAAAGCGGTGCTCGGCCGTGCGGAACAAGATACTGCGGATGACCTGCTCCAGCCGCTGCCCGCGTTCTTGGGCCGCGCGCGCCAGCGACTTGGGTGGCTCCGCGTGCACAAACACGCGATAAGGCACGCCGGCCTCCCGCAGCGCGGCCAGCAAAGGAGAGGTTTCCAATGTGTATGGCTCGCGGATGGACATGGTCGGCCTCGCGATGCAGGCGGTCACCCCGGCAGCGCGGTCAGCACCGCCGCCAAGGTGACCACCGCGAGGTAGATGTTGGAGGTGTGGAACAAGCGCATGGCCTCGCGCGCGCTGGGCGTGCGCCACAACCGCGCGGTACGATGCACATAGTAGGCCGACGGCAGCGCGATCAACAGCGCGTAAGGCCAGCCCAGACGCGGGAAGAACGCCATCAGCACGGCCACGACCACCGAGCCCAAAGTGTGCACCGCAACCCAGCGGGCCGCGCTCTCGGGCGCTACCTTGACCGGCAACATCGGAAAGCCCGCGCGCGCGTAATCGTCCCGATACACCAGCGACAGGCTCCAAAAGTGGGATGGCGTCCACAAGAAGACCAGACCGGCCAACGCCCAGGCCTCGGCCGCGTTCCAGTGGCCCACCGCGGCCGCGCCGCTGATGACGGCCGCGCTGCCCGCGGCCCCACCGATGACGATGTTGGTGATGGTGCGGCGCTTGAGGGTCAGGGTGTAAATCACAATGTAAATGAACGCGCCCGCGGCCACGGCCCAAGCCAATTGCGGCCGATACCAGGCAGCCACGCCGATCGCCACCACCACCATGCCCGCACCCAACACCAACGCCCACACCGGCGGTTGGACCTGCCCCGCGGGCAAAGGGCGCGTCCGGGTGCGTCGCATCCGCGCGTCCAGGTCTTGCTCCAAGTACTGGTTGATGGCCGACGCGCCCCCAGCCGACAAGGTGCCGGTGAGCAACAAGATCACCACGTCGGGCCAAGCACGGCCGTGGTCTAACCACGGTCGCGCGGCCAGCACCGCACCGCCGACCGCAACGACCAGCAGCAGCACCACGACCCGCAGTTTGAACAGCGCCACAGCCGTGCGCCACCAACCCCAGGGGGCGACGCGTCGCGCGGCCGACGAAGAAGTCTCGCTCATCGCGTTTCTCCTGCAAAGCCCAGCGGGGCCAGAAACCGCGCCTGCCTTTTCGGCTGGGGCCGGCCCGCCGCGGCGCCTAATCCCCCGCCGATTGCCGGGCCGGCTGCGGCACCGGGTATGGACCGGTGAGCAACGTCTCCAGCGTCACAAACAGCCAACCCAACCAAATGCCATAGCCCACCAACAAATGGGTCATCTGCAGCCAACCGGGCAGGCCAAGATAGGCGTTCAAGGCCCCGACGAGCAGTTGGACCCCATAGAGCATGAGCACGCCGTGCACCAAAGGCCGCAGCGGGCTCCACATCAACCCCAAACGGCGGGCGGCCAAGGTCAAGAAGACCAACCCCGACAGCGCGGCCACCACATGCACCGGCAACATGGCCCGCACGACCTGGGCCGGCCCCACGAACTCGGCAGGCAAACCACCGCCCTCGGTGGTCCAATAATGCACGACCTCATTCAAGGCCACGATCGCGCCCAACGCGCTCACCAGCCAAATGAAGAACAGCCCTCGCGTGAGCCAATGCACCCATGGCTCTTGATCGCGCGGGCACACAAACGAACCGCCCGAGGCCAACCACGCGGTGGTGGCCAGCGCGGCCACCAGCAGATGGGTGTTGGTCAGATGGATCACCATCACCACCACCCGCCCCCAGGACAGGTTGTGCACCACCCAATCGAACAACACCAAACTACCCCCGGCCAAGGTCTCGGTGATCATCAAGGTCATCGAGACCAGCGCGGCCGTGCGCACCGCGCTGCCTTTGGGGTAGCGCTTCACGGCCCACCACGCCAAAACCATAACCGCGACGAAGCCCAGGCCGCTGATCAAACGATGGCTGAACTCGATCACCGTCTCGAAAGCCTGGGCTTGGGGCACCACCTCGCCGTAACACAACGGCCAACTGCTGCCACAGCCAGCCCCCGAACCCGAGGCGCGCACCAACACACCAGTTAGCGAGATGAACATGGTGTAGAACAAGACAAGCCACGCGTAACGGCCGAATGTGTCCTGGGGTCTGCGCAACATGGGCTCCCTCCTTAGGGGGATTGGCGCCTGCGGGCCCGCGGGGCTCGCGCGGCGCGCGGCAATTGTACCGTATTGCTCAGATGGTGGGCCTCGGCCGTGGGGACCAACGGGGCAGTGCCCATGGCTGCTGGGGGCCGCGCTTGAGCCCTGGACTGTGCCACGCCAACACCCGCGCGGCCGCGAAGTAAGGGAAGTCGAACTCCAGCGGGTCGCCGGCCCGCGCACCGGGGATGGGCATCAAGCGGGCGACCAGGGGCTTGTCCAGCCGCACAGCCAACGTAGCCACATCCAACAGCAGCGCGGCCAGGCCTTCGGTGGACACATCGCCCGGCAAAGGCACCGTGTCAAGGCCCACGCCGCACACCGCGGCATAGAGCAGCAGGTCGTTGACCCGCAGCCATCCTTCCGCGCTGCGCTGGGCCAGCACCGGATCTTCCAACACCGGTAGCATGAGGCCGTTGAAACCCGTCTTAGGAAAGCGCGCGCGTTGCAACGCCGCGGTCAACCAAGCGGCCAACGACAACGACCCCGCCGCTCCCACCGCGGGCACACCTAAGCGTTCCATGGCCGCGGCAATGGACGCGCGCGCCTCAGGGTAAGGCGCCCACGACAAATCCAACCCCAGCCACCACGCGTCCGAGGCGCGCAACACCGGTTCCAGGGCCTGCTCCAGTCGCAGCGCGTGGGTCTCCAACTGGGTCACCAGCGCGTCGAACGCGGCTTCCCAAGTGTCGGCGGTGTCCAGCACCGTGTGCAGCAAATGGGGCGTTTCGACGGCCAAGGCCAAGCCCAACCATCCCTCGGGATGGCCCTCTTCCGCGTAGGCCGCGGGAAAGAACGGCGTGCCGGGCGGCACCTGGGCCAACGCGGCAAAGCGCAAATTGGCAAAGCCGCGAGGCTCTTGGGAGGCCAAAGATTGAATCACGCGCGCGGCCGCGTGCACAGCCTCGGGATGGATGCGACCTTGGGCATCGACCAAGTGACCGGCCGCGAACAAACGCGCGTCCGCGGCCAACATCTCGGGCACAACGGCCCACGCGTCGGCGTGCGCGGGGGGCGCGGGCCCCAACGCGACGAAGTCCACCCCTTCGGCGGCTGCGGCTTGCGCCAACGCGCGCGCCCACGGCACCGCGGCCGCGGGCTCGGGGTGCAGGGTGGCAAACGGCGGCGTGGCCCAACGAAGCGTCTGAACCGGGTACCCCGCTTGGTGCAAGGCCTGACGCGCGGCCAGGGCCAAGGCCGCGGCCCGCCGCAAACACGGGCCACAGGGCCGCGGACCAGGCTGTACAAACACCGTCACAGAACGCACGCGCATCGGCAACTCTCCTCAGGGCGAGGCAACAGCACCATCGTCGCCTGCATTATACCCCGCGCGACTGCCCGGCCATGGTACACTTCCCCTATCGCCATTGCCCCTGCCCCGCGGAGGATGAAGATGCCGCTGCAAGTGAACGATCCTGCGCCCCAATTTTGCCTGCCTGACGAGGCGGGTCGCGTGCACTGCCTCGAGCAATATCGAGGCCGGCCCGTGGTGCTCTACTTCTACCCCAAAGACAACACGCCGGGCTGCACAACCGAGGCCTTGGGGTTCAAGGCCCTTTACGACCGCTTTGCCCAAGCCGGCGTGGTGGTGCTGGGCATCAGTCCCGATGACCCGGCCAGTCACGCGCGCTTCAAGGCCAAACATGGCCTGCCCTTCCCCCTGCTGTCGGACCCCGAACGCCAGGTGCTGCAGGCCTATGACGCTTGGGGACGCAAGAAAATGTACGGCCGGGAATACATGGGCGTCTTGCGGAAAACCTACCTTTTGGGCCCCGACGGTCGCATCCGCAAGATTTACCCCAAAGTGCGGCCCAAAGGCCACGCGCAACAAGTGTGGGAAGATCTGCAGGCCTTGGGGCTGCTGCCAGACCAAGCACGCGCGTAGGCTCCGTTTTGAGCGTAGGCCGTGAAGTTTTTCGTCGCTTTTTCGGCGCGCTTGACACCCAACCACCACTTTGCTATACTGGAAGCATATACGCGCTGACCATCTGGTCAGTTCGCCGGGATGGATGTCGGGAGGTGTACGATGAGCCCTCGCCCTGATGTGAGCGCGGAGCGCAAAGCGCAGATTTTGGATGCCGCGTTGCGAGTCTTTGCCCGCAAAGGCTTTCATCGCGCGCGGATGGACGACATCGCGGAAGAAGCCGGCCTGAGCAAAGGGCTGCTGTACTGGTACTTTCGCAGCAAGGACGCCCTGATCGAATCGTTGCTCACTTTGCTCTTCGAGCCCGACCTGCGCGACTTAGAGCGCCTTTTGGCCGAGACCACGCGCCCCATTCCCGAGCGCTTGCGCGAGTTGGCCAACAACGCCCTCAGCACCCTGTTGCCTTATCGGGAACTGATGCCCATCGTGTACGAATTTTACGCCCTGGCCACCCGGCCGGGCCCGGTGCAGAAGGCTATCCAGGCCTACTACCGCCGCTATCGGGAGTTGTTGGCCCAACTGCTGCGCCAAGGCGTCGAACGGGGTGAATTGCGCGCCGATTTGGACGCGGACCTCACCGCGCTGGCCCTGCTGGCCCAGTTCGAAGGGCTGGCCCTGCTGTGGATCATTGGCCCTGAGGAACTGAACATCGAACAGCAGTGGCAGGCCATTGCCGCCCAAACGCTGGCGACGTTGTTGCCCGAACGCGCGCGACAACCCGACAACGGCCAAGAGCCGGCCGGCGATTAAGCCGCGTCCTGAAGGGCCGTCAACAACGCACGGACCTCGGCCTTGGGCCCCCGGCCGTGGGGACCGCCAGGACCGACGCACGCGGGACAGCCATCGTCGCACGAACAACTCTGCACCCGCTCCAACGCCATGGCCCACAGGCGGTCGTGCGCGCGGTAAAGCGCGGCCGCAAAGCCCACGCCTCCGGGCACGGCATCGTACAGCAACAAGGTGGGCCAAGCCCGGTCGTGCCAGGCCAGGGTCACTTGCGCGCCCAAATCGCGCGGGTCGCCCATCACCAACAGCGCGGCCAGATGACGCAACAAATAGGCCAAGCCGCTCAGCGCGGAGCGCACCCACACATGGCGTTCGGCCCGCCGATGGCAGCGCGCACACAGGGTGACCAAATTGTCCAACCGGTGCGCGTCCGCGGGACGGGCAAACAGGCGCACCGGCCGAATGTGGTGCACATGCAAGTCATCCGTCGCGCCGCATACCTGGCAGCGATGCCCATCGCGGCGGCGCGCGGCCGCGCGTGCCGCCGCCCAGGTCGGGCCATAATCAGGGCGCCGCGCCGCGCCCCCGGCCACCACCGGCAGGCGTTCCCACCAAGCCGGGCCCAGACTCACCCAATAGGCTTGGGTCGATAACCGCCGCGGGGGCAGGTCCAACGAGCGCACATCCAACAAACCGCGCTCGGGCCAGGTCAAACGCCGATAACCCACCACTTGTTCGAGGACCTCCACCGGGCCCCAGCCCCAGGTCTGATCTGAGGCGTGGGTCTGGGCCCGCGGGGGCCCTGCCGCGCGCACCTGGCTATGGACCACCGGCTCAGTGTCATAGGCGTCGTCGAAGGGTTCCAGATCGGCCCGGCCGCGTTCCAAATCCAGCGCGCGCACCCGGTACACCCGGCCTTGATGCCGATACACCGCGCCAGGGTGCACCAAGCGCGGGGCAGAAGGGTAGTCCACCTCGCCGATCCATTGGGGTTCGTCCGCGACGGTGAGCAGCAATTGCACCCGTCGCGCGTCGGCCGTGCGCAAAGAGACCTCGCGAGCCGGGTCGCGCGGCGCGATCCAATACACCCGCTCGCCGCGGCGTTGCGCATCCCCGCGCTGCTCGAGCGCGCTCAGGGCTTGGCGAGTGGCGGCCAGGCTCAAATCGCCAAAGGGTTGGTCCACGGGCCAGGGGCCTTCGGCCAAGGCGCACGCCAGATGTTGCTGGGCGATGTGGGGGTGCGCGGGGTCCAACAAGGCCTGCTCCACAGCCGCGTGCAGCACAAAATCGGGGTGTTGTACCAGATATTGGTCGATGGGCGCGGGCGAGGCGAGGAACACCGCGACGCCCGGCCGCGGGCCGCGGCCTGCGCGGCCAAAGCGTTGGCGCAGCGCGGCCAAGGTGCCCGGATACCCCACCACCAAGACCACATCCAAGCCCGCGATGTCCACGCCCAGTTCCAGCGCAGCCGTAGCCACCACCGCGCGCAACGTGCGGCGACGCAAGCCCTCTTCGACAGCCCGCCGCTCAGGGGGCAAATAGCCGCTACGATAGCCCGCGACCGCGCGGGGATCGGGCGCTCGCGAGCGCAGCGTGCGCAACGTACGCTCCACCGCGCGGCGCGAGGGCACAAAGATCAACACCTGCAGGCCTTGCTGCCAAGCGGCCAGGGTCAGGCGCACAGCCTCGTCGTAAGGGCTGCGGCGCAGGCCTAAGGCCGGGTCCACCAGGGGCGGGTTGTAGAGCACCGTCGCGCGCGGCCCCAGCGCGGCCGTGTGTTGGGTGATGACCTGGACCTCATCGCCCACCAGCGCGCGCCCCAGCGCCGCGGGGTTGCTCACCGTAGCCGTGGTCAGCACAAAGCGGGGTTGCGCGGCATGAAGGGCCGCGATGCGCCGCAGCCGCCGCAACACCTGGGCCACATGCGCACCGAACACGCCCCGATACACATGCGCCTCGTCCAGCACCACCAGACGCAACCCGCGCCAAAAGCGGGACCAAGCCCAATGGTGCGGCAGCAAACCCTGGTGCAACATGTCGGGGTTGGTCACCACCACCCGCGCCCGCTGCCGCACGGCCGCCCGCCGATGCGCGGGGGTGTCGCCATCGTACGCGGCCGCGGTGGTCACCCCCAGGCGGTGCAGTTTGTGGACTTGATCGTGGGCCAGCGCCTTGGTTGGGAAGAGATACAACGCGGTCGCGTCGGGGTCGCGATGCAACAGGTCCAACGTCGGCCCCTGATAGGCCAGGCTCTTGCCCGCGGCCGTGGGCACAGCCAACAGCACCGCGGGATGATGACGCAGGGCGCGCCACACCGCCACTTGGTGCGCGTACGCGCGCGGGAAGCCGGCCTGGGCCAGCGCGGCGCGCGCCGCGGGATGCGCCTCGTCGGGCCAAGGCACCCACTGGGGCGGCTGCGGCGGTTGAACATGGATGTGCACTTCGGCCCGCCCCTGGGCCACTCGGGTGAGCCAATCCAATGGGATGTCGGTCATCGGCCCGCCACTCCCCAAGCCGCGGCGAGGGTCACGGCCCGCCGCGCGCGTCCGCAGGCGTGGGCGTGGGGGTGAGGGGTTGCCCGCGCACGGCCCGCACCATGGTGTCGGGGCTGCCGCACTCGCACGCGCGCACGTATTGCCCACCCCGGCGCAGCCAACCCGTGTACGGCTCTGGGCCCAACAGCACTTGCCACCCTTCCATGATCCACGGCACCGGCCCCGCGGGCGACATCCACTCGCCGTTATATTTGCGCGCGAAGTGCACGTGACTGCCCGTTGCGTGGCCACCTTCGCACGAAGGGCGGCCGATGGGATCCCCAGCGCGCACCCACGTGCCCACGGGAAGGCGATCACTCAAGTGCAGGTGGAAAATCACCCAGCCGGTGCGCTCGTCACCGTCGCCGTCCAGGTCGAGCACCAAGATGCCCTCTTCGGAACGCACGACCAAGCCATCGGCCTCCGCGATGGCCCATTGGCGGCTGATGTCACACCCGCGCACATCGGGCGGGGCCAAGTCGATGGCGCTCCACGGCCAGAGGTCTTCGCCCCAGCCCGGATGGGGGCCTCCGCTGTAACTCCAGGCCCGGTTGTCGGGGATGGGCAACAACAGGGGGGGCTGGGTCAAATCGCCGGGGATGTGCGGCGGCGGGGGCGGGTTCCAAGGGTCGCCGAACAGGGTGGCATACGTGCGGAAGAACCCTTGGGGGCTGATGGCCTGCGAATACACCCGCGCGGGCAACTGCTGGGCGAAGTAGAACTGCAAGGCCACCGTCGCTGCGTTGAGCCATGGGTCGGGCCAGACCTCGGTGCCGTCGTCCAACACGATGGGCGTCACCCGCCCCAAACGCCACGCGTAATAGCCGTGGTTGAGCAGGCTGGCCGCGGCCGAAAGTTGCAAATATAGCCCTTTGGTCTCATAGCCATGAAAGCCCAGCATGTAATGCCCCGGATATTCGGGCCGGGAGAGCGCGCCGGCTTGGTACTCCAACAGCGCCAGAAGCACATACGGGCTGATGCTGTAGTTGCGGGCCACGTGCAACAACATGTCAACGCCCGTGCGCTCCTGGTCGGCCGCGTATCCCACATAGTCCTTCAGCCAACCCGGATACTGGGCTACCCACGCCTCCAGATCCAGGTCGGGCACCGCGGGGCCATAGACGAACAGAGGATCGGGCAAGATTTGAAAGGCGCTGCCCCAAGTGGGCATGTAGTAATAGGGAACCCGCAGGGTGAGGCCCGGGGGTAGGGTGGTCAGGCCCAGCGACACGCCGGGGTTGGCCGCGCGGATGGCGTCGGGGGTGGTGTGAAAGCGCGCGGCCAGGGCCGTCAGGCTGTCGCCCGGCTGGACGGTGTATTCGACCAACGTGCCCTGGGGCAGAGGCGCGCGCGTGGGGATCGGGGTTGGCGTAGGCCGCCCCGAAGGCACGGTTGGCGTGCGCGCGGCCTCGGCCTCACCCCCCAACACGACCGAGCGCGGAGCCGGTTTCACCGCGCCCCCCCACCATTGCCGCGCGGCCAAGGCCGCCAAGAAGCCCACCAGGGCCAAACTCAACCACGCGCTACGGGTCATCAGGGCCTCGAGTGATCAGGGCCGACGGGGGGCCCAAAGGGCTGGCGATCACCACTTCGTTCGCGCGCACCAAACGCCCCTGATAGGGCTGCGCGCCGGCCTGGGCCACCCAGCCGCCCAGGTTGAACGGCACAGGGCCGTCCGCGGCCATCCACTCGCCGTTGTATTTGCGCGCCAAATGGATGTGCGTGCCGGTGCTGACACCCCCCTCGCACGACGGGTGCCCCAAAGGGTCGCCCTGGTGCACCCGATAGCCCACCTGCACGCGACGCCCCTCGCTGGCGATGTGCAGATAGAGCACGTTCCAGCCCGTTTGCTCGCGGCCGTCGCCGTCCAGATCCAGCACCACCACGCCGGGCTCAGAGCGCACGACCACGCCATCGGCCACGGCCAACACCCAATAGCGGCTCACCCGGCAGGGCGGACCGCCTTCGTGGGCGGGCGCGAGGTCCAACGCGGCCAACGAACCCACCGGCCCGTACGCGCCGTGAGGGCCGCTGGTCAAACTCCACCACTGGCCGCGGGCAAAGGGCAAAATGAAGGCCGGCTGCTGCAAATCGGGCGGATACAGGGGCTCGGCCCAGCGCGCGCGGGCCCAGGGGTCGCCGAACGTGGCCGCGTAAAAGGCTGGGAAACCATGGGCATTGGTGGGGTCCAGAACGGCGGCCCACTGGTCGGGTGGCAGCATTTGGGCGAAGAGGTACATCAGGGCCACAGTGCCCGCGTTGAGGGTTGGGGCCAAGCGCAGGCGGGTGCCGTCGGCGAACGCGATCTCGGTCAGACGGCCCTCGCGCCAGCCATAATAGCCCACGGCCAATTGTTCCGCGGCCCAGATCAGCGCGCGCGAAAGGCGCCCTTGGTCATCGCTTTCGGGCCGCAACAAGGGGTTGGCGCGGGCGGCCTCATTGGGATGCCCAAACACCCAGCCGCTGCGATATTCCAACAGCGCCAACAACAAGCGAGGATTCAGGCTGTAGTTGCGGGCAATGTAGGCCACCAATTGGCCACCGTCTAATGTGCCGGGCGTGGGCAGATATTCAGAGTAGGTGGCCAACGCGCCGCGGGCTTGGCGCACGAAGGCCTCGGTTGCGAAATCCACCGTCGAGGGCGAATAGACCACCTCGCTGTCGGGCAACAGCCGCTGCGCGGGCGTTTGGCCGGTCACCGCGGTCGGCGGGATCCACAACTCGATGCCGGGCGGCAAGAAGCCGCGCGTGGGGAGTTCGCGGCCGTCCAGGCGGCGGATGTCAGACGCGGGCACGCCAAAGCGCACCGCGAGCACGGCCAATGTATCGCCGGCTTGGGTGGTGTAGGTCTGACCGCCGTCTTGCACGGCCAGGGTCGCGGCGGGGGTAGGGGATGGCCGCGCCTGGGCCGTGGCTGCGGACGGAACGGTGGCGCGCGCGTGCGGCACAACCGTCGCGGTCGGACGCGCGCGGCGTGCACGCACTGGCGCGAATTCGGGTTGCATCACGGGCAAAGGGGGCAACCAATGGGCCGCGGTTGGCCACGCGCCCAAAAGCATCAGGCCCGCGGCCAACACGCCCAGCGCGGAAGCCGCCCTGGCCCGCCAAGAAGGGCGCGGTCGCATGGTCTTCCTGCCGCGCGGGTCACTCCTCAAAGCGCACATCAGCCGGCATGCCGGGCTTGAGGCGACCCGTGGGATCATCAATGCTCAATTCTACCGCGAATACCATGGTCTTGCGGCCTTCCACGGTTTGCACATTGCGCGGGGTGTATTCGGCCCGGTCCGCGATGCGGGTGACTGTGGCGTAGAACGTCTCGCCGGGGAACGCGTCCACGGTCAAAGTAGCGCGCTGCCCCAATCGCAACTCGCCGACCCGATCTTCGGGGATGTACACAGTGATGGTCAGGCGGTCCAACTGCCCTAAGGTGAGCACCGCCACACCAGGCCGAATGACCTCGCCTTCGCGCAGGTTGATGGCAGTGACCACGCCGTCGGTGGCTGCGCGCACGGTGAGTTTGTCCATTTGCACTTCCAGCGCGCGGCGATTGGCCTCAGCCTGGGCGACCGCGGCTTGCGCTTGGGCGAGCGTGGCCTTGGCTTGCTCCAGTTGGGCGGCGGCCAAGCGCACTTGGGGCGAATCGTCGCCCCACAGGAGCGCGTACCAGCGATCGCGCGCGGTGTCGTAGCGCGCCTGGGCAACCGCGACTTGCGCCCGAGCCTCCAACAGATCCTGCGCTTGCTGCTGGGTGAGGATGCGCTCATACTCGGCCTGGGCGGCCTCCAACGCGTTCTGCGCGGCATCGTAGCGCTTTTGGGCTTGCTCTTCTAAGGTGGGGTCGTTTTGCTGGCGGGCTTGCTCCAGCACGGCCTGGGCCGCCAAGAATTCGGCGCGCGCCTGCGCCAAGGCAGATTCGGCCGCGCGCAGGTCGGCCGCGACCAATGTTTCTTGCAAGTGGGCCAGGTTGTCTTGCGCCTCTTGCAGGGCCTGTTGCGCGGCTTGCACTTCGGACTCGGCCGCGGCCTGCTCTTCCGCGCGGGTGAAGTACCACAACGGCAACTGGAAGGGATCGGGGGCGTCCGCGTGCCACGCCTGCCACCGCACTTCAGCCGCGGCCTGATGAGCCTGCTGCCGCGTCCATTCATACTGCGTTTGCGCAACCCGCAACTGGGCCTCGGCCAAGGCTTGCTGCGCACGCGCGGCCTCGACCGCAGCCTGGGCTTGCTCGTACTGGGCTTGCAAGAGGGTGTCGTCTAACACGAAGAGCACCTGGCCGAACCGGACGGTGTCCCCCTCCGCGACCGCAACGCGCGCCACGCGACCTCCCAATTCGGAGGCCACGGCCAACATTTCGGCCTCAATGGTGCCCGACGCGGCCAACGGTGGACGCGGGCGCGGGCGCGCCAAGTAGGCCAAATAGGCCACTGCGCCCCCTACCAGCACGACGAACAGAACGGCCAAGGTGGTGCGAACTCGGCTCATGGTTGTCCTCCGACCACGGCGCGCGCGGGCTCAGTCCAGGCGCTTGCGGAAGCGCAGCGCGGCCATGGCCAGCAAAAACACGCCAAAGAACGCCAGGGCCGCGACTTCGGTCTTCACCGCCTGGATGGGCACGCCTTTGATGAGCAACGCGCGGATGATGATGAGGAAGTATCGCAGCGGTATGAAGTAGGAGACGATTTGCAAAAAGCGCGGCATAGCCTGCAAGGGAAAGATGTACCCAGACAAAAAGATGGCTGGCAAAAACGACATGTAGACCAACAACGTCGCCTCTTGCTGGTTCTTGGCCTGGGCCGAGGCCCACAGCCCAATGCCCAAGCCGCTGAGCAAAAACAGCCCCGACAGCAGCAAAATGGTGCTCAACGGGCTGCGAATGGGAATTTTGAACCACAGCACGCCAATGAGCAAGCCTTCCAGCGTGTCGACGAACGCGATGACAATGTAGGGCACGATTTTGCCCACCACCAGTTCCCACGAGCGCAAAGGCGTGACAATGAGTTGCTCGATGGTGCCCCGCTCTCGCTCGCGCACGATGGCTGACGCGGTGAGCATGGGCGTCAGCGCGTAGAGAATCAGGCCGATCAGCCCTGGGATCATGAAGTAAGTGTCTTTCAAATCGGGGTTGAACCAAACGCGCGGACGCACCTCCAACGGTGGGTCACCGGTAGGCACCCCTTCGCGGCGCAGGCGCTGGGTTTGAATCTGGGTCGCGTGGTGCTGGCCAATGAGTTGAGCAGCAGACAGCGAGCGGGTGGCCACGGTGGGGTCAGAACCATCAATGATGAACGCCACTTGGGCCTGGCCATAGGTGTGAATCTGATTGGTGTAGTCCGGGGGAATCAGCAGCGCGGCGCGGACTTCGCCCGCGTCGATCAACGCTTGCAGTTCGTCTTCGGATGCCACTTCGTAGGCCACGCGGAAATAGTCTGCGGCCCGGTAAGCGTCCAACAAGGCGCGCGCGGCCGGTCCCCGGTCTTGATCCCACACCGCGATGGGCACGTTACGCACGTCGTTGGTCGCCGCGTAGCCCAGCAAAAAGAGTTCGACCACCGGAATGAGCAAGGCCAACGCCAACGTGTTGGGATCGCGCAGGATTTGCAGGAATTCCTTGCGCACCAAGGCCCGAATGCGGTACCATGAAGCCATCATGGGGTTCCCTCTCCCGCGGGGGATGCGGCCTGCAACAGGGCTTGGATGTGCAAGTGCAGCAGGTGCTCAGGGGCGATCCATTGGGGCAAGCCCAGCCGTCGGGCGGCATAATACATGCCAAACACGCCAATGAAGGCCCACAACAAGGCCGGGGCTTGGGCCAAGAGCCGCGCGTCCGCGCCGCGGCGGGCCAGCACTGCGCGCCATTGGGGCAGGAAGTTTTCCCAACGCGCGCGAGCGTGCCGCCCCTGAAACTCAACCCACTCGATGAAGATCAGATGGAGGAACTCGGGCTGCTGGTCCAACGCGGTGGCCAAGCGCTGCATCAGCGTGCGAAAGAAGGTGGGCAAGTCCGTCTCGGGGATGGTCTCCAGCAGTTCGGCCAGGCGACGATAGGGGTGGTAGTGCTCGTACACCGCGGCGAAGAGGGCGGCCTTGTCGGGGAAGTAGTGATAGATGGTGGCTGGGGACATGCCGGCTTGGTGGGCGATTTGGCGCATGGAGGTGCCATGATAGCCTTGGCGGGCGAACAAACGGTAGGCCGCGCGCAGCAGCGCGGTTTTGCGGTCGGAAAGGGGTTGCAGGGCCATCCTATCACCTCGGTGCGAGTCGAACGAACGCTCGTTTGATTATACCACGAAGTCGCCTCGCGCAGCCGAGGCCGCGATGGTACAATGGACATCCGCGGCGCCCTGGCCGCGAGCAGCCGAGACGACCATGCACGTGCTTTTCGTAGCCTCACGTCCGCCCTATCCGCCTCTGCAAGGCGATCGGGTGCGGGCCTATCATTTCTTGCGCCATCTGGTGCGACGACACCGGGTCACGCTGGTCGCGCCCGTGACCGCGCGCTTGACGCCCGAGGTGCAGGCCGCGAACGCCGCGTTGGCCGAGCGTTGGGTGCCGGTGCGGATCCCGCGTCGATGGTGGGTTCAGGCCGCGTTGCGCTATCCCTTCTCCGCGCGGCCGCTACAGACCTTGCTGTTCGCCGCGCCCAGCCTGCTGCGCGCGGTGCAGGCGTTGGTGGCCCAACACGCCTTCGACCTGGTGCATGTCCAGTTGGCCCGCCTGGGCCCTGTGGCCGAGGTGCTGCCGCCCCAACTGCCCCGGGTGTTGGACTTCATCGACGCGCTGTCGCTGAACATGGCCCGCCGGGCCGCGCGCGAGCCTTGGCCGCAGCGTGGCTTCTTCCTGCTGGAGGCCCGCCGCATGGCCCGCTATGAGCGCGCGCTGGTGCAGGTCTACACGCAGCAGGTCGTCACCTCGACCGTGGATCGCGCGGCCATCGGTGACTTCCCCACCCTGCACGTCATCCCCAATGGCGTGGATGTGGACGCGTTCCCCTTCTACGCGGGGCCGCGTGAGCCAGGCCTGATCGTGTTCACCGGCCGCATGGGATACTTCCCCAACGAAGAAGCCGCGGTCTTCTTCGCCACCCAAGTGCTCCCGCAAGTGCGGCGCGCGGTACCTCACGCCCGCTTCGTCATCGTGGGGGCCGACCCCACGCCCCGGGTCCAACGCTTGGCACGCTTGCCCGGCGTGGAAGTCACCGGCTTCGTCCCGCGAGTGCAAGATTATCTGCAGCGGGCCCAGGTCGCGGTCGCGCCCATGCGCTCAGGCACGGGCATTCAAAACAAAGTGCTGGAAGCCATGGCCGCGGGCGCCGCGGTGGTGGCCACACCCCAGGCCTTGGGGGGCATTGCAGCCCGGTCGGGGGAGCATCTGCTGGTGGCCGAGGACGCCGCGGGTTTGGCCGCGCAGGTGGTGCGGGTGCTGCAGGACCCGACGTTGGGCCCGCGTTTGGCCCGGGCCGCGCGCGCGTGGGTCGAGACGCACCACTCATGGGCGCGGGCGACCGCCCAATTGGAGGCCGTGTATCAGGCCGCGCGCCAAGTCCACGCGCGCGCTCACACGCCGGGCGCGGAGCCGTGATTGCCCCCGGGAATCAGGCTGGCCGTGCGCGGACGCACCACTTCCGCAATGGCCCGCACTTCGCGCACCAATTGCGCGAAGCGTTCGGGTTTGAGGGATTGCGCGCCATCGGACAAAGCCTCTTCGGGCCGCGGGTGGACCTCGATGATAAGTCCGTCCGCGCCCGCGGCAATGGCCGCGCGGGCGATCGGCGTCACATAAGCCCAATGCCCTGTGCTGTGACTGGGGTCCACAATCACGGGCAAATGGGTGCTGGCTTTCAACACTGGCACCGCGTTGATGTCGGTGGTGTTGCGGGTGCTGGGCTCGAAGGTGCGAATGCCTCGCTCGCACAACACCACCTGCTTGTTGCCGGCCACCAAAATGTATTCCGCAGCCAAGAGGAACTCGCTCAACGTGGCGCTCATGCCCCGCTTGAGCAACACGGGCTTGGTGTTTCGCCCCACGGCCTTGAGCAGGGCGAAGTTCTGCATATTGCGCGCGCCGATTTGGAACATGTCGGTGTATTGGGCCACCAGGTCCACCTGGTCGACGGCCATGACTTCGGTAACCACGGGCAGCCCCGTGGCCTCGCGCGCCTCGGCCAGGTAGCGCAAGCCCTCCTCGCCCAAGCCTTGGAAGGAGTAAGGTGAAGTACGGGGCTTGAACGCGCCCCCGCGCAGCATGTGCGCGCCCGCCTCTTTGACCGCGTGCGCGATCTCCAGCATCTGGCTGCGGCTTTCGACCGAGCACGGGCCCGCGATGATGACGATGTCGTCGCCCCCAAACCGCACCGGGCCGACTTGCACCACGCTGTTGTGCGGGTGGAACTCCCGGGAACTCAACTTGTAGGGCCGTGAAATGGGCACCACCCGGGCCACGCCAGGCAGGTGAACGAACGCGCCAGGATCCGCGCGGCGGGCTTCACCAATGACGCCGATGACCACGCGCTCTTGCCCCTGGGATAGGTGCGGCGTGAATCCCAGGGCACGCACGCGCTCCAGCACCCGCTCCACGTCTTGGGGCCGAGCGTCGTGACGCATCACAATCATCATGGCAGAACCTCCTGACAAGGCGAAATGGCGGTCTCATTGGGTGGCAAAGGCCCTCCGCGAGCCAAGTCGGGACGCAAGCGCGCGGCTTCGCCCAAATAGACATGGCGGATGGCCGACTGCGGCCGGTCCGTGTTCCAGTGGATGAGCACGCGCACCACGCGCGGCAGCGCGCCCGGCACGGGGATCTCTTGCGCGGACAACAAGGGAACCTGCAACCAGCCCAGTTGGCGGGCGGCGTACGCGGGATAGACCGCGTTCAAGTCGGGCGTCAGGGTGAAGAAGATGCTCACCATATCGTCAGGATGCAAGCCAGGGTTGGCCTGGCACAACGCCCGCAACAAGGTGCGCGTTGCGGCCAAGATGCTCTCTGGGGTGTTGGCGGCGACGCTGTTGGCGCCCCGAATGCCGCGCACGGGCATAACGACCTCCCAGGCGGAAAAGAAAATGCGAGGCCCGTTGGCCTCGCACACATGTCCCTGATGGGATGCCCCATGGGCTACGGACGACACAAGGCCAACGGCCGCCGCGGCAGGCCGCCGTAAAACCGATACTCGCCGTAGCCCATAAACAACCGATCCACGGGGATCGCTCCCTATGAGAGAAGTGGCCCCATTCTACTGCACCCGTCACGAGTTTGTCAAGGTGCGATGGGGGGCTGGGGGATGAGACGTTTCGGCTTTGTCGCATCCCCCCGGACCCGGCAGGGACGCGGCCTGGTCGCCTATCGGGCCACCTCGGTGACGAAGGCCTCCAAGAGCCGGTTGAATTCCGCGGGCTGTTCCCAGTGCGGCGCGTGCCCCGCGGCGCGAATGACCTGAATTTCGCCCCGCCAGAGGGTGGGCATGTTCAATTGGCGGATGTAGTCCAGGCTCACCAATTGCTCTTGCTCGCCGTGGAACACGGC
Source organism: uncultured Anaerolineaceae bacterium (assembly GCA_964446575.1). Classification (GTDB taxonomy): domain Bacteria; phylum Chloroflexota; class Anaerolineae; order Anaerolineales; family DRMV01; genus JAADEN01. Next base: position 20,116 of record CAYUOX010000057.1, read on the forward strand.
CAGCGGCTTGGAGAGGTTGGCGACGATTGCCACCTCGTCTTGGTAACCACCCGGCCGGATACTGGCCGCCAGGCCCGCGCGGGCGTTCCCATCGGCGCGCAGGA
>CAYUOX010000058.1:0-2652 GCA_964446575.1 uncultured Anaerolineaceae bacterium
CATCCGTGGTCTCCGCGCGGTGCCTGCGCGGCCATGGGGCGAGGCCACCGCGCGGGGAAGGGCTAAGTCGTCGGCGCGGGCGGTTTGGGCGCCTCGGGCCCCGCGGGAGGCTCAGGCGGGGTCGGCCGCGCAGGCGGCGTCGAGGGCGATGCCCCCGACGACCGACGCGTGCCCGCCAAGAGTTGCTCCAGCGTGCTTTCGGGCGCGCGCGTGCCCATGTAGGTCAACAGTGCGGCTCCCAGCCCCAGCAAGGCCACGGCCGCATGAATGGGCCAGGCCAAGCATCCCAAGAGATCGACCGCGGCCAGCAAGAGCATCAGCAGCAACGTGCCCAGCGCGGCTTCGCCCACTGGCGGCCAGGTGCGCCCAAAGGCTTCCACCAAGCGGTGCCCCAAGAGCCATCCCAGGCTTAGCAAGCCCAGCAAATAGGCCAGCGCGGCGAGCAAGAGCAAGGCCAACGCCAGGGGCAGTCCCACGATGCTGATGGCCAGAACCACCGTCAGCACCAGGACCACAACGGCTGCCAATAAGCCCACCGCGCCCGCGTGCAGGGGATATTGCTGCGCGGCTTCGCCGGTGCGCTCCAGCGCGCGCGGCGCAAAGAGCGCAGCCAGGCCAGCCAGCGCGGCCATGACCAACACTTGCACCCCGGTCCACAGCCCTTGCACCACCCGGTGGTAGAGCGTCCAACCCCAAATCCAAGGACCGTTCACCGTCGGCATGGGCGGTCGGCTCCAGCGACTTTGGATCGCCGCATTTTGCACCACCCGGCCTTCGACCACCGCGCCGGGTTCGCGTTGTAGCGCGCTGCCCATGAGCACCAGGTCCCCGCGGATGTGCGCGGTGCTCTTGAGGTGCGCCATGCCGCCCATGACCACCACGTCATTGCCCACCGCGCCCGCGAGGATGGCCTGCCCGCCCATGATGACCGCCTCGTCGCGGATGTCGCCGCGCGCATCCAGCGAGCCGCCGATGATCGCAACCGCACCGCGGACTTCAGAGCCGGCTTCCAGCGTGGCCGAGCCGCCGAAGACCACTAAGTCGCCGTTCAAGGTTTCGCCGGCCGGAAGTACGAAGTTTTCCCCGAAGACCACTTGACCTGGTTCGCCTTCTGAGGTCGGGGTCGCGGCCCAGGCGCGCGTGGGCAGCAGCAGCCACGCGGCCACGCCCAGCAGTGAGAAGAACCACAAGCGATGTCGCATGTTCCACCTCCTCAAAATGGCAAGATGCTGAGATGCGCTCAAAGGCGCTGGGGTTTGTCCAGGCAAGGGTGATTTTGACAATAGCGCCGCACCCACCAACTCGCGCCCACGGCCTGCAAGGTCGCGCCCACCATGACGAGCAGCATTAGGGCGAGAATCCAGGGGCTGTAGGCGCTCCAACGGGCCAAGGTATGCACGCCTTGGGCCAAACGGTGAAGTTGCGCGGCCAAGTAGACCTGGGGGCCGCCCAGGGCCCACCATGCCAGCAAGGCCGCGGCCGCGGCCATGGCCAACATGAGGGCCAGGAGGAAGCCGCGCGGGCCGTTGTCGGGGTGGGCCGCGAGGCGTTGTTGCAGACGCCGTGCGGGTTGCGGTGGCGGCGGGGGCACGCGCGGCCTCGCTGCGCGCAAGCGCTCGTCCAGCGATGGGGTGGATGGATTGCGCATAGCCATCATTGCGGCTGCTCCGTGAAGGTATCTGAACGTGCGAACCACGTCTCGGCAAGTTGGCGGGCCAAGCGCTGCCGCGCTCGATAGAGGCGGCTTTTGACCGCGGCCACGCTCAGCCCGGTTTGGGCGGCAATGGCCTCATAGGGCAACTCTTCCCAATAGTGCAGCACTACCAACGTGCGCTCCAGCGGCGGCAGATGGGCCACCGCGTCGCGTACCGCGGCCGCGTCTTCCGCGGTCAGCAAGGCCCCTTCAGGGCCGGGCTGAGGGTCAGCCTGAGGCGCGTCTTCCCAGCGCGCGGTGCGGTGCCGCGCGCGACCGCGCAAGCGATCTAAGCAATAGCGGGTGGCGATGGTCAGCAGCCAAGGCCGCACCGCGCGCGTTGGGTCATAGCGGCCGCGCGCCCGGTAGGCCCGCAGAAAGGTCTCTTGCGCCGCGTCGTCGGCTTCGTCCGCGTCGCCCAGCAGATAATAGCAGCGGCGGTACACGGCTGCATAGTGCTGTGCCACCCACTCGGCAAATTGAGCCTCCGAGACCGGCATGTTGGTGCCCTCCAATTTCTATTACGCCTTCGTGCTTTTGAAGTCGCGCGCGGGGGGTGCCCAGGCGTTGCGTCCATTCGTGGCCCCCGCACCCAGGCGACCGCCGGGTCGCCGCTGCCTGCTTTCCGCCAACTTCCAACTTCCCGCACGCCGACCCCATCCCCCCTTGGTCCCCCCTTCCCCGCGTAGGGGAAGGGGGGAGATGGCGCGCATGAGGCGCGTGTCGGGCCCGCATAGCCCCTCCCCCTTTACGAAGGGGGAGGGGTTGGGGAGGGGGATTCAGCCCCTACCTGCGCCCTGCTCCCTGGTAACTTCCAACTTCCATCTTCCAACTTCTAAAATCAAGGTAAAATTGTCCCAACCCCCGGTTTAGGCCACCAAACTGTGGGGCGGCGCGCAGCAACCGGGGCCAACAACCCAAACCGAGGAGGCCCGGGGTGGATACGCTCTCCCCTTGGA
>CAYUOX010000059.1:0-4426 GCA_964446575.1 uncultured Anaerolineaceae bacterium
TTCACCAGCATGTTCTTGCACGGCGGCTGGTTCCATCTCATCAGCAACATGTGGGCCCTCTACATTTTCGGGGATAATGTGGAAGATCGCATGGGCCACGGCCGTTATTTGCTCTTCTACGTGTTGAGCGGCATTGCGGCCGCGCTGCTGCAAGGCGCGCTGGATCCGACCAGCCGCGTGCCCATGGTTGGGGCCAGTGGCGCGATCTCAGGCGTGTTGGGGGCATACTTCCTCTTCTACCCCCATGCGCGTGTTATCACGTGGGTGCCTCTGTTTTTGTTCTTTGGTTATTACATTGACATCCCTGCGGTGTTGTATTTGGGGCTGTGGTTCTTCTCGCAGTTCTATTCGGGGCTGTTCGCGCTGGCCCTGCCCCAAGGCATGCAGGGGGGCGGCGTGGCCTGGTGGGCGCACATCGGCGGCTTTGTGTTCGGCCTGCTGTTCGCGCGCTGGTTCGCGCCCGCCGAACGCCAGCCGCGCTGGTATCCTGACGAATATTGGCCTTGGTAATCTTGATTTGGGAGGCAAAGAGCCATGTCGTTCATGGACCTGTTTTGGCTGCTCTTCATCCTCTCCTCGCTGCAACCCATTATGCGCCAACGGCTGCTGGAGACAGCCCGCTTTCGGCTCATCCGCCAATTGGAGCACAAACGCAAGAGCCGGGTCATTTTGATGATCCATCGTCAAGAAACCATTTCGTTGTTCGGCATTCCCCTGGCCCGCTATATTGACATCCACGATTCAGAAGAGATCTTGCGGGCCATCAAACTCACCGACGACGATGTGCCCATCGACCTGATCTTGCACACGCCGGGCGGGCTGGTGCTGGCCGCGGGGCAAATTGCCCGGGCCCTCAAACAGCATCCGGCCAAAGTGACGGTGTTCGTACCCCACTATGCCATGTCGGGCGGCACCCTTATCGCGCTGGCCGCGGACGAGATCGTGATGGACGAGAACGCGGTGCTGGGCCCGGTGGATCCGCAGTTGGGGCAATTCCCGGCCGCGTCGGTGCTCCAGGTATTGGAACAAAAAGAGCCCAAAGACATAGACGACCAAACGCTGATCTTGGCCGATGTGAGCCGCAAGGCCATCCAGCAGGTGGAGGCGTTCGTCTATGGCCTGCTGCGAGACAAAATGGACGACGAACAAGCCAAGGCCGTGGCGCGCAAACTGGCCACGGGCACTTGGACCCACGACTATCCGATTTTCGTCGACGAAGCCCGCAGTTTTGGCTTGAATGTCTCCACCGACATGCCGCGCGAGGTGTATCAGTTGATGGCTTTGTACCCTCAGGCCACGCAGCGGCGGCCGTCGGTGCAATACATCCCCTCGCCCTATGAAGGGCACAACGGCGCGGCGAACGGCGCCAAAACGCGCGTGCTGCGCAGCCTCTTTGGCCCTCGCCTCTGACCAGGCCACCGCGGGCGCGACCAGGGCGGTGTTCTGGCCGCGGTCGTTGGCCGCGAGATGCCGGCCGTGCGGTCGGTTTCCCGCTGTGTTACATGAGCAAACAAACGGGCCCTGCCGCCCGCGCGCAGGGCCCGTTGTACGGAAGGGAGGGGGGAGGAGGCCTAACTCAGTCCAGGCTCATGTTGAGGGCTTTGTTGACATCGACTTTGACGCCAGGGCCCATGGTCGGGGCCAAGGTCAAGCGTTTGATGTAGGTGCCCTTGAGGCTGGCGGGCCGCGCTTTTTTGACCGCATCCATCAGCGCGGCCAAGTTCTCATACAGTTGCTGGTCGGTGAACGAGACCTTGCCGATGGGCACATGCAGGTTGCCCGTTCGGTCCACCCGATATTCCACCCGCCCAGCCTTGACTTCTTGGATCACCCGGGGCAGGTCATCGGGCTTAACTACTGTACCCGATTTGGGGCTGGGCATCAAGCCCCGAGGGCCCAAGATGCGCCCCAAACGGCCGACCTTGGGCATCATGTCGGGGGTAGCGATGGCAATGTCGAAATCGAGCCAGCCGTTCTGGATCTTCTTGATCCACTCGTCACTATCGGCCACGTAATCAGCCCCGGCCTCGCGCGCCTTTTGCGCGGCCTCACCCTGGGCAAAGACCAGCACCCGCACCTGTTTGCCGGTGCCGTGGGGCAGACTGACCACGCCCCGCACTTGCTGGTCCGCGTGCCGGGGGTCCACCCCCAAGCGGAAGTGGGCTTCGACGGTGGCATCGAAGTTGGTGTAAGCCACCTCTTTCACCAAGCGGATGGCCTCTTCAGGGCTATACAACTTGTGGCGGTCGATTTTCTTGAGGGCCTCTAAGTATTTCTTTCCGCGCTTGGGCATGATGAAACCTCCTGTGGTCCTGGCGGGCGTATTACGCCCTCCCACCGATGATAGGGGTATTTCTCAGTCGACGATCTCGATGCCCATGTTGCGGGCCGTGCCTTCGATTTGGCGCATGATCGCCTCGATGTCGTCGGTGTTCATGTCGGGCTTTTTGATCTCCGCGATCTCACGGATTTGTTGCCGCGTCACGCGCCCCACGATCTCTTTGGGCGGGTTGGACGCGCCTTTTTCAATGCCCGCGGCCTTTTTGAGCAAGAAGGAGGCCGGCGGGGTTTTGAGTTGGAAGGTAAACGACCCGTCGGTGTAGATTTGAATCACCACGGGGATGATCTGCCCCATCTTGTCCTTGGTTTTGGCGTTGTAGTCTTTGCAGAACGCCATCAGGTTGACGCCGTGGGGGGCCAGCGCTGGACCCACGGGCGGGGCTGGGTTGGCCTTGCCGGCTTCCAACTGCAATTTGACAACGGCTTTGAGTTTCTTCATGACGGTCTCTCCTCAAGGGTGGTCGGACGGGCGCAATGCGCCCTCCCACCGACTTTGAGCGAATTCAGGCTTTTTCCACTTGCAAGAAATCCAATTCCACAGGTGTTTCGCGGCCGAAGAAGTTGACCAACACCCGCACTTTGGCCCGCTCCATGTCGATGTCTGCCACTTTGCCGGTGAAGTCGCGGAAGGGGCCGTCGATGATGCGCACGCGCTGACCAGGCTCAAAAGTGACCTTGATGCGCGGGGTTTCCGATTCCATGCGCTTGAGGATCTGGGCCACCTCTTCGGGCCGCAGCGGGGTGGGCTTATTGCCCATGCCGACGAAGCCCGTCACGCCCGGCGTGTTGCGCACCACATACCACGAGTCCTCGTCCATGATCATGTTGACCAGCACATAGCCGGGGAAGATGCGGCGCTCGACCACCCGGCGTTTGCCGTCCTTGATCTCGATTTCCTCTTCGGTGGGCACGATGACTTCAAAGATTTTGTCCTTCATGCCCATGGATTCGACCCGCTGCTCCAGATTGCGTTTGACCTTATTTTCAGAGCCGGAATAGCAGTGGACCACATACCAGGCCCGGCCGTCATCCTCCTCGGGGGACGAGGATTCGGCGGTGGATGCGCCGCTGCTCACATCGGCTTCGTCGGCCTGCCACCAGCGCGGGTCCCAAAAAGTATCCACTTCTTACCCTCCGTCATGGAACTGCGCCGCGCGCTCATACACCAATGAGAAAGCCCACAACTTGTAAGAACAGCCAATCCATGAAGCCGAAGAACGCGCTGGTCAAAAAGGTCACCAGCAAGACGACCACGGTGAGGTAGCGCACTTCAGCCCAGGTCGGCCACACCACTTTGCGCAGTTCGCCCCGGGTTTCGTTCCACCAGCGCACAAGGAAGTTGGGGCGTCCCGCCTTTTTGCGCGCCTTGGGCGGCTTGGCCTTGGGCTCAGGGCGCGGCACGGGAGCCCGACCGGGGGCCTTGGTCTTGGTTTTGGCCGGGGCCGCTTCGCGCTCGGTCTTGGGCCGTGAGATTCGCGTCTTGGGCTTGGGCACTTGGGCCTCCTTCGTACCACAAAGACAACGCCGCGTTGGGCGGCGTTGCCTCACGGGTTCCTCTGCCGGGTTCCCTGCTGGGAAGGCAAGGCAGGCCAGGAGGGACTCGAACCCCCAACCTGCGGTTTTGGAGACCGCTGCTCTGCCAATTGAGCTACTGGCCTGCGAGATGGGGCGCTCTTATTATACCGCAATTCCGCGCTTTGACCAGGGGGTTAGCGCGTCTCCCGGTGCAAGGTGTGCCGCCGACAACGAGGGCAATACTTGCGCAATTCCAGCCGACCTGGGTCGTTGCGCCGATTCTTTTCGGTCAAATAATTTCGCTCTTTGCACTCGGTGCACGCCAAGGTGACCACAATGCGCACGCCTTTCTTCTTGGCCATTGCTCAACCTCTTCCGAACAGGGTCAGGCGGGGCCAGGCTGACCCGGCCCCGCCCAGGTCGCAAACTCAGTCCAAAATCTCGGTGATGGTGCCCGCACCAACCGTCAAACCGCCTTCCCGAATCGCAAACCGCGACCCCTTCTCCAACGCCACCGGCACCATCAACTCCACCGTCAGATTCACATTGTCCCCTGGCATCACCATGTCCA
>CAYUOX010000060.1:0-25842 GCA_964446575.1 uncultured Anaerolineaceae bacterium
CGGGCCTCTACCACCGCGCGCGCCAACTCCTGAGCCTTGTCTTCCGCGTCCACCGTGGTGAAGACCTGAATAAACGTGGTCATGGTCAAACCTCCGGGATATAGGCTACGCGCACGCATTATACTGTGGACACAAAAAGCCGAGGCCATGCCGGCCTCGGCTTGCTGGGGAGGTAGGGGGAGTAATCTTTCTACATCCCCTGCCCCGCGCGGCTTTGCGGCTTGTTCGGCAGCACCAATGGCCCGCGGCCGAGGGCGGGCGCGCGGGGCCGCGTCCGCCGCGGCGCTGTGTGTTTGCCGGCGGATCGTGGTACGCCTCATCGGACACATCGCGAAGGCCTGCCCCTGCCGCGCCCGCGCGCAGGGCAGGCCCAAGGCTTGCGAGGGTCGTGCCGGCCAAACGAAGCCGGGTTTAACCCTCCCCCTTCGCGCGGTCGCCCGCGCGTCGGAGCCTTACACCCGTCATTTTGACACGTCCGCCCGCCGCCGTTCCGAGAGGCTCGCGGGCCGGCCCCATTTTTTCCCAAAAAGTGTAACGGGCTGGGGCGAAGAAGCGTTTAACCCGCCACAGCCCGGCCCCGCAACGGGTCTGGCCATCTTCGCTCTTTAGGAGGCGTTATGCGCGTCAAGGTTCGTCTTCCCTTCGGCGTAGGCCTGTTGTTGGCCCTCGCGGCCCTGCTTTTGGGCATCGGCTCCGCGACCGCGGCCAACACCCAAACGCGCGTGTGGGTCGAATTCCGCCCTGGCGCCCGCGGCGCGACCGAGCAAGCGCTGCGAGCGGCCGGTGCTCAATTCCACTACACATTCGACCGCCTCAACGCGTTCGTGGTCACCGTCCCCCAGGCCGCGCTGGAGGGCCTGAGCCGCAACCCCAACATCGTCGGCATCGAAGAGGATGTGCCGCGCTATCTGCTGAGCGCGCCAGCCAAGGCCCCGGCCGCCTTCCCCGCGGCGACCACAGGCCAAACCGTGCCTTATGGCGTCGACATGGTCCAGGCTCGTGATGTGTGGGATGCCGATCGGGACGGCGTCATCGACAGCGGCGCGCCCACGGGCGCGGGCATCACAGTGTGCATTATCGATACCGGCCTCTACACCGCACATGAAGACTTCGCGGGCGTCGACATCCTGGGCGGCTACTCCCAAGTGGGCGACCCCTGGGATGAAGACGGAGCCGGCCATGGCACCCACGTCGCCGGTACCATCGCCGCGGCCCACAACGATTTGGGCGTCGTCGGCGTAACCCCGGGTGCCGTGTCCCTCTATATCGTCAAAGTGTTCGACAACAATGGCAATTGGACCTTAGCCTCCGACTTGGTCGATGCCATCTACCGCTGCGCCGACGCGGGCGCGGACATTGTCAGCATGAGCCTGGGCGGCAGCCTGTCCAACGGCCGCGAAGAACGTGCGTTCAACGACCTCTACAATCAGGGGATCCTCTTCGTCGCGGCCGCGGGCAATGACGGCACCACAGCGTATTCCTATCCCGCGTCGTACGACGCGGTCATCTCTGTGGCCGCCCTCGACAGCACGGGCACGGTGGCCGACTTCTCCCAAAAGAACGACCAAGTTGAGTTGGCCGCGCCCGGCGTGGACGTTCTCAGCACCGTGCCGTGGCTGGAGATCAACGAAGTCACCGTCGACGGCGTCACCTACAGCGCCCACCACATTGAGTACGCGGCGCGCGGCACAGCCAGCGGTCCCTTGGTGGACGGCGGCTTGTGCGACACCGTGGGTGATTGGAGCGGCGCGGTGGTGCTGTGCGAACGCGGCAGCATCTCCTTCTACGACAAGGTCATGAACGTCGAGAGCGGCGGCGGGGTCGCGGCGCTCATCTACAATAACGAACCGGGGAACTTCTACGGCACCTTGGGCGACGGCAATTCGTCAGCCATCATTGCCTTGAGCCTGAGCCAAGAAGATGGGCAGTACCTCGTCACCAACAAGTTGGGCTTCACGGCCGATGTGTACAGCAGCATCACCAAGCCGGCCAGCGGCTATGAAGCCTGGAACGGCACCTCGATGGCCACGCCCCATGTCTCCGCGGTGGCCGCGTTGGTGTGGAGCGCCTATCCGAGCCTGACCAACGTCGACATTCGCAACGCGTTGGACGCGACGGCCAAGGACTTGGGCGATCCGGGCCGTGATCCGGCCTATGGCTATGGCCTGGTACAGGCCTACGATGCCATCCAATACTTGGCCAATAGCGGGGGCGACACCGGCGGCAGCGATGGCGGCACCGGCGACACCACCGCAACGCTGCAAGTCACGGTCGTCACCGACAAAAGCACCTATGCCAATCGCGAAACCGTTTACATCACCGTCACCGTAACCGACGACGCCGGCGCGGCTGTGGCCGGCGCTGCCGTCGACATCACCATTACCACGCCCAAGGGCAACACCCTGAGCGGCAGCGGCACCACCGATACCAATGGGCAGGTGACCTTCACCCATCGGGTCAATGCCCCACGCGACGGCTATGGGACCTACACCGTCGACGCAACCGCGACCCTGGACGGCTACAACCCGGGCAGCGGCAGCACTACGTTCACGGTCCAATAGCGTTCCTCTTCGCGGATCCCCTCCCTTCCCGGCATCCCCTCGACCGGGGCCCAGCGCGGCCCCGGTCGAGGGTCTTAAAGGCCCAACGCCCAACCCAAAAGCCCCGCCCACCTGCCACGAACCGGCCGCCGAGAGGCCGCGGGTTCCAAGCCCAGCCGTAGGCCGGCATGACCCGCTGCCGCGCCTTCGCACCCTATTTGCGACATTCTCGCCGGCCAGGGGGCCGAGCGCCTGCCCTCGCGCAGGCCAGCGCGCAAACGCGCGGCCGTCATCGACGCCGTCGAATGCCCGGGCAGCAGGGGGGGACCTTTGCCCCGACCGCCCGCCCTGGCCGCCGCTGCCGCAAGAGCCCGGCACACCGCGCTCGCGCTTCGTCGCGGCAATGTCAGACCAGCATCATTCGCGCCCAACGCGCCCTTAGCAGCGCGAGGCCGCCCTCTCAGCACCACAGCCCTGCCAATGCCAGGTCCGCAAAGGGCCAAGACGACCCGAGGAACAGAGCAGCGGGCTTTGCCCTTGGGCCCTATGACCGCGTGGACCGCCCTGGTCCCCAACAGCGCGGGGGCCGACCGCGGCCGAGGGCCTACAAGGGTGCTGAGGCCGAAACGCACTTCCCGAGGCCCCGAAATGGAGTACACTTATAAAAGACGCGCGTTGGCGCGTTTTGTCTGGTCAGACGAGGAGGGTCTGCCATGCGCCGCTTTCCTTTTCTTTTGAGTGGAGGGGTGCTGCTTTTGGCGCTCGCGCTCCTACCCATGTCCACGCGTGCCGACCACAGCACGGCATCCGGCACGCCGACCTCACCTCCGGCTCTATCCATCATCCGCCTCGACCCGCCCCCCGACGAACCGTTGCCCCTTCGCCCCACCATTCGCGTGACCTTCGACCGCGCCCTCGATGCAGAACAAGACTGGCACGGCCAGGTGCGCCTTCTGGACCCCGACGGCCAGAACACCCCCTTGCAAGTCCGGTTCGAAGCCGCGACCCTGGTTGTCCAACCCAAAGTCGACCTGCGCCCCAACAGCCTTTACGTCCTGATGCTGCATTCCCAATTGCGCGCGGCCGACGGCGGCCTGCTGGGCCTCGACCGGCGCTTCCACTACACCACCCAAAGCGCATTGGGAGTGGTGCAAGCCTTCCCCGCGGAGGGCAGTGACGAAGTCCCCCCCGATGCCGAGATCACATTGGTCTTCGACCGGCCTGTCGTGCCCCTAAGCCGTCGTGAGGATGAGACGCCCTTGCCGCTGCAGTTCGAGCCAGCCATCCAAGGCCAAGGGCGTTGGGTCAGTTCCTACATCTACACTTTCACGCCAGCGCACAACCTGGCTTCGGGCGTTGACTATACGGTGACCTTACCGGCCGCAGCCATTGCCGCGCAGGATGGTTCCACCCTGCTCACCGATTATCGCTGGCATTTTCAGATTCAGCCTTTGCGCGTCTCTGCCACGGTCAACGACGGCCGGGAGGACGAGGCTTATCCGGATACCACCCTACAGGTGAGATTCAATCGCCCCATGCGCGTCGCGGAAGTCGAAGCAGGGCTCCAAATCGTGCCGCTGGACGCGCACGCCACCGTGCCTCCCGTGGTTTGGGAATGGAATGAGACGCAGAGCGAGGTGCGTTTGGTTCCCCAGGGGCTCTTCACCCGGGGCGCGCGCTATGAGATACGCCTGACCCGGCCAGTGCACGCCCAAAACGGCGGTGCGCTGGAGCCGCAGCCCGTGCTCGCCTTTCGCATCGCGGGGCCGCTGCGGGTTGTGGACACTTGGCCCCACGACCGCGCTCGTTTGGAAGAACTCATCCGCTGGGGCCATATTACGTTCAATGTGCCGGTGGACTTAGACAGCGCGGCCAGCCGGATCACCATCACGCCCCAGCCCGACAACTTCCAAATCGGCGGCGACGGCCAAACCCTCTTCTTTGGGCCACTACAGCCAGAAACCACCTACACCGTGACCGTTGAGGCCAACCTGCAAGACGCGTACGGCCACACGCGGCTGGAAGCGCCCTTCACCTTTACCTTTACCACGGGCTTGCCCGACCCTGAAGTGCACCTCTATTACCCCGCGACGCCTACCCTGCTGCCGGCCAACGGCGAGCAGCGCTTTTGGATCGAATTCGCCCACATGCAGACCTTGACGTTTGAGGTCTATCGAATCCCCACCCACACGTTTCTACAAACCTTGCTCGATCCCCCCTACTTGGAGATTCAATGCTCGGGCGCCGGCCAGCGGGTGGGCCGCGTTGCGTGGGATGTGGCCGTCGAAAGCCGCGCCCGCACCCTGCTCCGCCCCCTGGATCTGACCACGCTGAACAACGGCCAGGCCCTGCCGCCGGGCGCTTACTGCCTGCGGCTGCTCGTGGAGCCGCGAATTTACGACCGCCGTAGGTTTGAATGGCCCTTTGCGGTGGTCAGCGAGCGCCTGGTGGTCAAAGCCGGTCCGCATCACGCGTTGGTCTGGGTCACCGACCCGGCCACCGGTCGCCCGCGCGCCCGCGTCCCGGTCACCTTATATGGCACCGGCGACCAGTGGCCCTTCGATGCCGACGCGGAAGTCATGCGTCACGGCACGCGCTACACCGACGAAAACGGCCTGGCCCGCTGGCCCTATCAGGGGCATACGCCTCGCTTCGCCGTCGTCGAAGAAGCAGGGCGCTTTGGCTTTGTCGATGCCAATTGGCATCCCGTCGACATCTTCGAGATCCCCGCGCTATATTCGATCTGGAACGCAGGGAGCCCCTCACGCACGGCCACCCTATACACGGATCGGCCCCTCTATCGCCCTGGTCAAACCGTTTTCTTCAAAGGCTTGGTGCGCGACCGGCACGATATGATCTACCGCCTGCCCCACGACCTCACCCGAGTGCGAGCGAGCCTGCGCTATGAGGGTCAGATTTTAGACGAGCAAATTCTGCCTTTGAGCGCGTGGGGCACGTTCAGCGGCCAGTTTGAGTTGGCCGAAGGCGCGCCGCCCGGCTTATATACCATAAAAATCGAGACCATCCCGCCCCCTGGCCAAGAAGAGGACGCTCATTCCTTGGGCACAACCCAGGTTCGGGTGGCCTTGTACCACAAGCCCGTGTTCCAAGTGAGCGTCGAGCCCGAGGCCGAGACCATCACCGCTGACCAGACAGTGACCGCGCGGGTGCAGGCCACCTATTACGCGGGCGACGCGGTCACCCAGGGGGACGTGACCTGGTGGGCCGAGGCGCGCGCCGCGGACTTCCGCCCGCCAAAGCCCTACGAAGACTACACCTTCCAGTTCGTGCGCGACGACTTCCCCTGGACTTGCTGGATTTGCGACACAGAGAGGGCCACCACCAGCAGCGAACGCCAACACGGCACCACAGACGCGCACGGCACGGTGACATTCACCCTCGCCCCCCAAGCCCTGCTCACCGAATGGGATCCGCGCCAAGATGTGGACCTCCTGCTGCGGGCCGAAGTCACCGACCTTGGCGGCCACACCTCCGAGGGCATGGCGACCGTGCGCGTCGTTCGCAGCCAGGTCATGTTGGGCCTGAAAACAGAGAGTTGGCTGCAACGGGCCCAAGAGCCCGCGCGCGTGCATCTCGTGGCCCTGGATGTGCAAGGCCGCCCCTTGCCGCAGCATGTCATCCAAGTGCACGTGCTGCGCGAACAGTGGAACACCGTGCGCCGTCAAACCGCAACCGGGCGCTGGCGCTGGGAATCGGAGCGCGAACTGGTCCCTGTAGACGCGCCGGCGCAAGTGGTCACCGACGCGCAGGGCCGCGCGACAGTGGTCTTCACACCCCCGCGCGGGGGCCTTTATCGCGTCGTGGTCACCGCGCGTGATGCCCAGGGTCGGGTGCGCGAAGCCGGCCTGCGCATGTGGGTGGTGGGCGGCGACGCGCTGCTGTGGCCCTACTCCGACAGCGCGCGCTTGCCGCTCTTTATCGATCGCGAGGTCTATCGGGGCGGCGAAACCGCGCGCGTCCTCGTTCCTGCGCCCTTCGCAGGAGAAGGGGTGGCCTTGGTCACCCTCGAACGCCAGCGGGTGCTGCGAGCCTGGCTGGTGGAACTCGACGGCGGCAACGCGTGGATCGAGGTGCCCCTCACCGCGGACATGGCCCCTGGCGTGTACCTCACCGTGACCGCGCTCCGCCCCCCGGCCGAAGCGCCAGCCGAGTACCGAGTGGGCACGGTCTACCTCCCCGTCGACCTCGAAGCACGTCGCATCCAAGTCACGGTGACGCCCGACCGAACGCAGGCGCAGCCAGGCGAGAGCGTGCGTTTCGTGGTCGAAACCCGCGATGCCCAAGGACGCCCCCTCCCGGCCGAGGTCTCGCTGGCCTTGGTCGACAAAGCCCTGCTCGCGCTCCAACCCGACACTTTCGACCTTTTGGAGGCGCTCTACCCCAAACCGCGCTTGCTCGTGAGCACCGCGGTGGACCTATATGGCGATGCAGGGCAAATGGATGTCCGGCTGGAAGCCGCCTATGAAACCGCGGGCGAAGGCATGGGCGGCGGTGGCAAAGGCGCCGACACGTTCGGCATTGTGGCCATCCGCCGCAACTACCAAGACACGGCCTATTGGCAAGGGCAACTGCGCACCGACGCCCAAGGCCGGGCCGAGGTCACCATCACCTTGCCCGACAACATGACCACCTGGGTCATGCTCGCGCGCGCCATCACCCCTGACACGCGAGTCGGGCAGACGCGCACCGAGATTCGCGTCACCCAGCCTTTCTTCGTGCGCTTGCACACCCCCGCGTTCTTCACGGCCGGCGACCGGGTGACCGTGCAAGCCGTGGTCCACAACGCTACCGACACGGCCCTCACCGCGACCGTCCACCTGGAGGCCCAAGGCGCCCGGTTGCGCGCGGAGCCGCAGCAAACCGTCACCGTGCCCGCGCGCGGGCAGGCCGCCGTGTCGTGGTCGTTGGACATCCCCGCGGATGGCCAACGCGTAGACCTGGTCGCCTACGCGCAAGCCGGCTCTTGGCACGACGCGGCCACGCCCGAACTGGCCTTCTTGCCCGGCCAAGGCCTGCCCGTGTATGCGTATACCACCGTCGAGGCCGTAGGCACCGCGGGCATGCTGCCCCAGGAGGGCACGCGCACCGAAGTGGTGCGTCCTCCCCAAGAGGCCACCGCGGCGACCCTGACCCTCACGATGAACGGCTCACTGGTGGCCGACGTGGTCGCGGCGTATCGCGCGCCTCAAGAGCCCGCCGGGCGCTGCTTAGGGGCATGGGTCGAATACCTCACCCAAGTCGCGCTGGGCCGCCAACTGTGGGAGCAATTGCAACCCGACGTGCCGCCCCCCATGGATTGGCGCGCGGCCCTGACCCGCGGGGTGCAACGGTTCACGCTCACCCAGGGCTTCGCGGGCGGCTGGGCGTTTTGCCCCGACGCGGGTTTGCCCAACCCCGGCTTCAGCGCGCGGGTGTTGGCCGCCCTGCTCGAGGCCCAAGAAGCCGGCGCGGTGGTGGACGCGGACGTGCTGGAACGCGCGGCCGATTACTTGGCCTCTGAACTGGAAGGCACCTGGCTGCAACAATGGCCGTGGGATGCCGACGTCGCCGCGTTGGCCGTGCTGAACCTGGCCCGCCTGGGGCATCCCGCTGCGGCGCGGGCTCTGGTGGACTTGGCTGAACGGCCCGCGCTCAGCCTGGCCGGCAAAGCGTTGCTTTTGCAAGCCGCGACGCGCTTAGAGGTAGACGCGCCCCTGCGCGCCCAGATGCTCCGCACCCTGCGCAACGGCTTGACCTTCTCAGCCCAAGGCGCCCACTGGGATGGCGACCCTACCGCGCCTTACCCCTGGCACTCAGATGTCGGCATGACCGCGTTGGCCTTCGAAACCCTCTTACAGGTGGAGGCCAATGTGCAAGACGGACACACCATCGCCCGGTGGTTGATCACCCACGGCAAGGATGAGCCCCTCAACCCCGCGGTCGTTCGGGCCCTGCTGCAATGGGCGCAAACCTACCACGACGCGACCCCGAATTACGCCTATACCGTCACGTTCAACGGTCAGACCGCGGCCCAAGGTCGCATGAGCGCCCAAAACCGCACCCAGCCCGTGCGCCTGACTTGGAACTTGGACGACATGCTCGTCGGCCAAGACAACGTGCTCAGCGTGGCGCGCGGGCCCGGTTCGGGCGTGCTCTACTATGCGGCCAGCCTCAGCCTCACCTTGCCCGCGGAAGGCTTGGCCGCGCGCGACGACGGTTTCGCCATCGAGCGGGTCTACGCCCGGCCCGACGACCCGACCACGCCCATCACCCAAGCCCGGGTGGGCGAAATCGTCCAAGTCCGTCTGACCTTGTATGTGCGACACGACGCGCGCCAAGTGGTCGTGACCGACTACCTGCCCGCAGGCCTCGAGCCCCTGGATCCCGCCCTCTATCCCGCCTATCCGCCGCAAGTCACCCTCACGCGCCAAGACTTCTTCTTGCACGGCTGGGGCCTGTGGTATTTCGCGCATCGGGAGGTGCTTGACGACCGGGTGGTGTTCGTGGCCGACCGACTGCCGCGCGGGGTCTACACGGTTGTGTATTACGCCCGCGTCGCGGTGCCGGGGGACTTCCAAGTACGGCCCGCGGAAGTGTACGCGGCCCAAGCCCCTGACCTGCGCGGCCGCACCGCGGGCAGTCGGTTCGTCGTGTTGTTGGCCGCGGCCGCGGCCGACCAGCCCAACCGCGCGGGCCGCTAAGCCGCGCGGCCTGCCCGTGGGCACCCGGCCGCTGGGGACATTTCCGCCCAGGCCGTGCGCCCACCCCCGCGGCCATGCGGGCCACGCGGCATCGCCCGTCCCGAAGGGGATCCGTCATGGCCTTGCGCCGTGCGTTGCCCTTGCTGAGCCTGGCCCTGGCGCTGGGCGCCTTGATTCGGGGCTGGTTGGGGCCCTTGCCCGACCCGCGCGCCGCGCTGGAGCAAGTCCAGCGCGTGGCCAGCGTGCGCGTCACCGACCGGAAGGGGCGTGAACTCTTCACCACCCTCAGCCCCGGCCCTGACCACAACCAAGGCCGCTATTTGCCCCTGCCGGCCGAGCGCATCCCGCCGTGCTTGCGCGACGCAACTTTGGCCGTCGAAGACGCGTCCTTCTACCACAACCCCGGCATTGACTGGCGCGGCATGTTGCGGGCCGCCTGGGTCAACGCGCGGAGCGGGCGCATCGTGGCCGGCGGCAGCACCCTCACGCAGCAAGTGGTGCGCAACCTGCTCTTGCCCCCGTCTGAGCGCTACCAGCGTTCGCTGCGCCGCAAAGCGCGCGAGGCTGTGCTGGCCTGGCAACTCACCCGCATCTTGAGCAAAGACGAGATCCTGGCCCTCTATCTCAACCACACCTATTACGGCGGGCTGGCCTATGGCGTCGAAGCCGCAGCCCACACCTACTTTGGCAAAAGCGCCGCGGACCTCACCTTGGCCGAGTGCGCGCTGCTGGCCGGGCTGCCCCAAGCCCCGGCCCGCTACGACCCCTTCTTGCATCCCGAAGCCGCGCGCGAGCGTCAAAAAGTGGTCTTGGCGCTCATGGTGCGCCATGGCTTCATCACCCCAGCCCAGCGGGACCGCGCGCTGGCCGAGCCCATCGTGCTGCGCCCTGACCCCAGCCCGCTGCACGCGCCCCACGCGGTGTGGATGGCTTTGGGATGGCTGGCACAACAACAAGACTCGGGTCGGCTCCCGCGCGATCAGGGGCTGGAGGTGCGGCTGACCTTGGATTTGGACATCCAGCGCCGGGCCGAAGCCGCGGTGCAGCGTCACCTGGCCCGCCTGCAAGCCCAAGGCAAGGACGTGGACAACGCCGCGGTCGTCGTGTTGGAAGCAACCACTGGCCAAGTGCTGGCTCTGGTCGGCAGCGCGGACTATACGAACTCGTTCATCGACGGCGCCCTTAACATGGCCGTCCGACCGCGCCCCACAGGCTCCGCGTTCAAGCCTTTCATCTACGCGCTGGCCTTGGAGCCCGACCATCCCCCCGCGTGGACCGAGGCCACTGTGCTCTGGGACTTGGAGACCACCTTCACCACCCAGGACGGTCAGCCCTATCGCCCGCGCAACTACGACTTGCGCGAACACGGCCCCGTGACCGTGCGGCAGGCCCTGGCCTCGTCGCTCAACATCCCCGCGGTGCAGGCGTTGGATGCCGTAGGTGTGCCCCGCGCGGTGGCGCGCGGCTGGCAGTTGGGCCTGCCCCTCGCGGAGCCCCAATACTACGACCTTTCGCTGGCGTTGGGCGGTGGCGAACTCTCGCTGCTTGACCTGACCGCCGCGTACACCGCGTTTGCCGACCAGGGGCGCTATCACCCGCCCCAATGGGTGCTCGAAGTGCGCGACGCAGCCACAGGCCAGATCCTCTACCGCCCCCCGCGCGCCCCAACGCGGCAAGTGTGGGACCCGCGCGTCGCGTGGCTGATCAGCGACATTTTGAGCGACGACACGGCCCGCACGTTGGGCTTTGGCCGTTATTCGTCGTTGGCGGTGGGCTTTCCGGCCGCGGTGAAAACGGGCACTTCGTCGGGGTTCCACGACAATTGGACCATTGGCTACACGCCAGAAGTGGTGGTGGGCGTCTGGGCCGGCCACGCGGATTATCGCCCCATGCGCCAGGTCGACGGACTGACCGGCGCGAGCCCAATTTGGAACGAAATCATCCGGGCCCTCACCCCGGCCCCAAAACCTTTCCCCCAACCCCCAGGCTTGGTGCAGCAAGAAGTGTGCACCCTCTCGGGCCAACGCCCCACGCCCGCGTGCCCGCAGACCCATCTGGCCTGGTTCTTGCGCGGCACCGAGCCCACCCAGCCTGACACCCTCTTCCAGCCCGTGGTGCTCGATGTGGCCACTGGGCTGCTGGCCGGGCCTGATACGCCGCCCGAGCGCCGCCGAGCGAGCGTTGCCTTGCGGTTGGACGACCCGCGAGCCCAAGACTGGGCGCGCGACCACGGGTGGCTCGTGTGGGCCGACCTGGCCCGCGCGGCAGAGCCTGAGCAGCCGGTGCGGTTGCTGCGCCCACTCGACGGCGCGCGCTATCGCCTTGACCCGCGCCTGCCTGCGGCCGCGCAACGCATCCAAGTGGAAGCCGCGGTGAGCGGGCCCGCGACCCAAGTGCGGCTGGGCGTTGACCAGCAGGTGCTGGCCGAGTTGGCGACCCGGCCCTACCGCGCGTGGTGGACCCTGGCGCCGGGCCGGCATCAGGTGTGGGCAGAAGTGCACCGCGGCGACGGCCGAGTGCAGCGGGTCGAGGTGCACATCGTGGTGGAGAAATAGCCCGCGCGTCAGCGGCCGCTTGTGGCGGGGCACGGCACGAGGATCTCCGCGGGCAAGGGCCGCGCATTGTAGGCGTTGGCCATGGTCGCGGCGTACGCACCCGCATCCAACACAGCCAGCAAATCGCCGGGGGCCAAGTCCGCGGGCAAAGGAATCGCGCGCGCCAGCACATCCGCGCTTTCGCAGTTGGGGCCGACCACGGTCGCGGGTTCGTTTTCCTCGGCCTGACGCAAGGGCCAGATTCGATGGCGCGCGCCATATAGCGCGGGGCGCAACAAGGCGTTCATGCCGCCGTCCACCGCGACGAAGCGCTGCCCCCACGCCCGTTTGACTTGCACCACCCGCACCACCAACACGCCGGCCCGGGCCACCAACCAACGGCCGGGCTCAAAGACATGCTGCAGCCCCCCTATGTCGGCCACATAGGGCAACAGCACCTCAGCCAACGCGCGCGGGGTAGGATCGGCCGCGTCGGCATAGGAAATGCCCAAGCCGCCGCCCCAATTGATTTGGGGCACAGGCAAGCCCGCGGCCAGCAAGCGCTGCACGGCTGCGCGAGCCGCCCGACCCCACGCATGCCAATCTTCCGGGCGCAGCAATTGCGAGCCAGGATGCACATGAATGCCCACCCACGCCAATTCGGGGGCCTCGTAGATGGCGCGCGCCACGGGAACCAAGTCGTCCAAGGGAACGCCAAAGTGGCTGCCTCGCGCCGCGACGCGCAAATGGGGGTGCGTGTGCACATCCAAGCCGGGGTTGACCCGCACCGCGACGCGCGCGACCCGGCCGACGGCGCGCGCGGCAGCCCGCACGCGGGGCAACTCCTCGGCCGCGTCCAGGTTCAGGCTGTGCACGCCCGCGGCGATGGTCGCGCGCAGCAGCGCGTCGCTTTTGGCATTGCCATTGACCACCACCCGCGCCGCGGGGAAGCCCGCGGCCAAGGCCGCGCGCCACTCGCCCAGGCTGACCACGTCCGCGCCCAGACCCCACGCGGCCAAGGCCCGCAACAACGCGGGCTGACGATTGGCCTTGAGAGCGAACGCGAGCAACGCTTCGGGGAAGGCCTGTTGAAACGCGCGCACCCGCTTTTGCACCTCGCACTGGCTATACGCATAGAAGGGCGTGGCTACCCCCGCAGCCAGCACCGCCAGACCCACCCCGTCCACCTGCAACTGCCCCGCACGATACGCCAGCATCGTCTGCCTCCCAAACCAAAACGCGCCCGCAGGCCGTTGCTCCCACGACCCACGGGCGCTGCACGCACGCCATGGCCCCAGCACCGCGGCTGGCGCCCTCAACGCACTTGGGCCAATACCTCGTCAAAGCGCGCCTTGAGGGCCCGCGCCTGCTGCTCATACGCCGCCTGATCCGCCCACGTCTGCCAAGGACGCAGCACTTCGGCCGGCACGCCCGGAACTTCCCGAGGCAGCCACAGGCCAAAGTAGGGCTCTTGCTCCAGGGGCGCATCGTCCAGCAAGCCTTGCTGCACCGCGTGGACCATGGCCCGCGTGTGCGGCAACGCCATGCGATGGCCCACGCCGTACGGCCCGCCCGTCCAACCGGTGTTGAGCAACCACACGGATGCGGCGTAACGGTTCACGAATTCCACCAGCATGTCTGCATAACGCTTGGGTTCGTGCACCAAAAACGGCGCGCCAAAACACGGGCTAAAGGTCGCCTGGGGGTCTTTGACGCCGCGTTCGGTGCCGGCCAATTTGGCCGTGTAACCCAACAGGAAGTAATCGCGAATCTGCTCATCGGTCAGCCGGGCCAAGGGCGGCAACACGCCGAAGGCATCCGCGGTCAAAAAGAACACCGTGCGCGGGTGGCCGGCCCGCCCAGAGAGGTCCACATTGGGCAAGAACGCCAATGGGAAGGACGCGCGCGTGTTCTCGGTGAATGTCGCGTCGTCGAAATCCACCGTGCGCGTAGCCGGATCGAGCACCACATTCTCCAAGATAGCGCCAAAGCGCTGGCTGGCTTCGAAGATCAGGGGCTCATACTGGGCTGAAATTCGGATGACTTTGGCGTAACTGCCGCCTTCGAAGTTGAACACGCCATCCTCGCCCCAACCGTGCTCGTCATCCCCAACAATGATCCGTTCAGTGTCCATGGAGAGGGTGGTCTTGCCGGTGCCCGAAAGGCCGAAGAAGAGGCTGACATCGCCCCTCTCGCGGCCATAGTTGGCCGAGCAGTGCATGGACAGGACCCCGCGCTCGGGCAATTCGTAGTTGAGCACGGTGAAGATGGATTTTTTGACCTCGCCCGCGTAGGGCGTGCCGCCGATGAGGATCTCCCCCCGGCCCAGATGAAGGATGACGAAGGCTTCGGAACGGGTGCCGTCAGTGGCGGGGTCGGCTTTGAAATACGGTGCGTGGTAGATGGTGTAGGTGCGGAAGGGCTCGCCTTCTTGGTCATCGGGGCGGAACATGATGGTGGCAAACAGCGCGTGCGCGGGCGACTCGGTGAACATGCGCACCCGAATGCTGTGGCGCGGGTGCGCGCCGGCCCGCAGCGTATGGGCGTAGACCACGCCCTTGCCCTGCAAGTAGGCCAGCACCTTGGCCTTCAGGCGCTCGAAGCCCGCCTCGTCGAAAGGACGATTGACCTCGCCCCACCAAATTTTGTCCGCGGTGCTGGGCTCCCGAACCAAGAATTTGTCGTTGGGCGAGCGTCCGGTGTAGGGGACGGTGTTGATGACCAACGCGCCCGTATGACTGAGTTGCGCCCGGCCTGAGGCCAGCGCGGCTTCGATGAGTTGCGCGCGGCTCCAACCAACGCGCAACTCGACGGTGGAAGGGAAGTCGTTTGCATCCATAGTTATGCTCCTGCCGGTGGCAATTGGGGATGCCTGCAGTATAGTCCTTTTCCTCAAAAAAGGAAAGGGCACTTAGGCCGGCCGCGCGAATTCGCGTCTTCGCCGCGTTTTCGCGCGGGGGTGAAGCCAGCCCGCGCGCCAGGCGGCCGGGGGCGGCGCCGTTGTGGGCCAGGGCCTCGGCCGTGGGGGCGGCCCAGCACGCGGGTTGCCACAGGGCGGGATGGGGCCCGACGCGTGCGGCGGCGATGGGGGCGCAAAAAGACACGCACCGGCGCGCGGGCCGGTGCGTGGTCGCGGGCGAAGGTGGCCCGGCTCAGACGGTGGACGCCTGGCGCTTCTTCTTTTTTTTCGGCCGGGTCTTGCCGTAAGAGCCGCGCCAGATTTTCCCGCGTCGGGTGCGTCGATCGCCTTTGCCCATGATAACACCTCCGCGTAGGATGCGACCGCGCCATTATACCAATGCTCAGGCGCGCCGGGGCCGCCAGCCGTTCTTGGGGACCGGCTTGTTGGCCACGGGCCACGGAGCCACCCGCAGCCATTCGCCGCCTCGCTCACGGCGCAGCAACGCATCGAACGCGCGGCGGGTCACATCATCCACCGGGATGTGCGAGATAACGTACAAACTGCCGCGACTGGTCACCTCTTCGGAGACAATAGCCATGTAGCGCAAACTGCCCAGGCGGGGATGGCGCAAGTCATAGAAGCGGGTGGTGTTGCCGTCATGGGTACGTTCCACCTCGGCCAACGACCAGAAGTGGATAAACAAGCGGCGCATTTCCGCGTCGTCATCACCATCCATAAAGCGCCACATCAAATATTGCCAGTAAGGGTGCGAGCGATATTGCAGCGTCGAGCGCCGGAAAAACTGCACATCCGCGACCAGGAGATTGCGCCAATCCTCCTCGCGGCGAAACATCTCGCGAAAACGAAACCGAGGGTGAAAGAGGAAGTAAAGCACATTGGGCAGGATCTCGCCCGAGCGGGCCAATTCCACAATGCCATCGCCCAGGCCATAGAGCCGCGCCAGGGCGCGATTGATGGCCACCACGTCTGTGAACGCGTCGGTGATCATGACCGGCAAAGGCATGCGCCGGATGTTGTGGATGATTTGCTCGATCTCCCGGTCGGGTGAAGGCGCGCCCGGATATTGAAAGATGCGCTCGGTGCTCACGCCGTTGGCCGCGAGGAAGAACTCGCGGCGCTCCAGGCGGGTGAGTTGAAACGCGTCGGCCAGCGCGACCAGCACATCTTCGTCCATACAATGCAATTCGCCGCGCTCCAGACGGCCGATGATGCCGCGCCGACCTTTGCCGGTGAAGCCGCATATGCGCTCCAAGTCGGCTTGCGTGATCGAGCGCCCCATGCGTGTCTGCAGGGCCTTGCGCAGTTCGCGAATCAGAATGCCGAATTCGCGCCAGTTCATGGTGCCAAACCTCCCCGATGGTGAGAATGTGGAGCCGAGACCGGGCGGACGAACGCGGGCGTGCCTACGGCCGCGTTGGGCCGCGGCACGGCCGAACGCCCAGACGCGACCCACACCGGCAGAACGCTGCTGTCCGTTTTCCAGGCCACGCTCGGAACTCCTCAACTTTCCTGTTGTAGGCCGATGAATCTGGCCGGGATTCTCTCTTATTTTACCCTTAAAGTACGATTTCGTCTTTGACAAAGTTCAAAAACCGGCCGCATAGTTCTCAAAATGGGCATCTGGACCTTGATAATCCGTCATCCAAACATTGGCATTTTACGAGATACGCGGCCAGCCGGGCCGGCGAGGGGCCCCTAAAAGCGAGCCGCCCATGCGGTTCCAAGGCACAGGGCCGGGGAGACCACATGGGCGGCACGGATGCTCCTCAGATCCTCCGCCGTCGGGGGCGTTCGAAGTCTTCGGGTATGAACTTGTCCTTAGCCTCCTCGGGCCAAGGCGCCAACGACACCCACGTCGGCTCATCGTCGCTCGGCTGCAAGGCCAAGAAGGTCTGGTGCGTAACCTCGTCGAAGGGGATGTACATGGTGATGTACAACGGTCCATGGGCCGTGCTCTCTTCGCTCACCACGGCCAAATAGTGCAACGGCCCATACTTGGGGTGCCGAATGCGATAGCGCCGGCTGGCGTTGCCATCCCACTCGCGGCGCATTTCCGCCTGCAGCCAAAAGATGCGGAAGTTGGACCACAACCGCGGGTCGTCGACCTGCATGCGATGCATCAGATAATCCCAATACAGGTGCGTGCGATAACGCAAAGTGGTGCGTCGGAAGAACTGGACATTGGCCACGGCCAAATGGAACCATTCCCCAGGGTCTTGGAACATGGCCTCGAACTGGAACTCAGGATGAAAGACATAATAGATAACATTGGGCACGACCTTGTACGCGCGAGCGGCCTCCAGCACCTGGTCAGTGATACCAAACAGCTGCAAGGAACTGTGATGCGCGTAGATTAAGTCCATGTACACGTCAGTGACAAACGCGGGATAAGGCAAGTCGCGAATGCCTTCCAGGAGGATTTGGAGTTCCTGTTCAGGTCGAGGCGCACCCGGATAACTATAGATCTGCTCGGTGGGCACGCCGTTGGCCGCGAGGAAGAACTCGCGGCGTTCCAACTGGGTGAGGCGAAAAGCATTGGCCAGCGCGACCAGATGCTCTTGGTCCAAACGCCGCATATCGCCGCGCTCGATGCGGCCGATGGTGCCCAAGGGAAAACCACACCGACGGTCCAGTTCCTCTTGGGTGATCTTCCGCATCTCGGTTTCGGACAATTCGAAGCGCAAATGTCTTATCAAAAGGCCAAACTCGCGCCAATCCATCGGTTGTCCCTCCTTTCTGTGTCGCGGCTCGCGCCGAAAAAGCAGGCTTTGGCTGGCAAAGTATGGGGTCTTGATTATAATCCGAAAATGGCCACGGAGACGCGCTTTTCAGTATAATGACCTACGAATTTCCCGATTTTTTCCCCGCGCCGGTCTGCGGAATCGGCGACCTACGGCCAGGGAGAGAGCGTTCGCGATGAAGCGCAAAGCATGGCGTGCGGCAAGTTGGATTGGGTTTGCCTGGCTCACCGCGCTGGTGACGGGCATCGTGCTGGATGCGGGCTGGAGCCTGGCCTATTGGCGCCGCATTTACCCCGGTGTGCACGTCGGGGGTGTAGTGCTGAGCGGCTTGACCGTGGAGCAGGCCGCGGCGCGTCTGCGCGCGGCGTACGCCTACCCTGAGCAGGCCGGGATCACCTTGACCTATGAGGGGCAAACCTGGACCGTCGCCCCCGCGGCCATCGGCTTCGTGCTGGACGCGGGGGGCACCGCGCAAGCCGCGTGGGAGGTCGGCCGCGCGGGGTCGTGGTGGCAGCGGCGAGCCGACCGACTGCGCGCTTGGTGGGCTGGCGTGGATGTGCCCCTGCGCACGGTGTTCAGCGAGCCGTGGGCCGCGGCGTTCTTGCAGGCCCAGGTCGCGCCCGCGGTGGAACGGCCCGTGCAAGAGGCCCAGATTTGGCTGGAAGGCACGCAAGTGCACAGCCGTCGAGGGCAGGCCGGCCGCCGCTTGGATGTGGAAGCCACGTTGGCCGCGCTGGCCGAGCACTTGGCCCGCTTCTCATCAGGGCCGGTGCCCGTGGTGGTGCGCGAAGTGCCGCCTCAGGTGGTCGACCCTGAACCCACGGCCGCGCGCGTGCGCGCGCTCTTGGCCCAGCCCGTCACGCTCACCCTCCCCCCTAACGACCGCCAACCCGCGGGGCCTTGGTCCATCCCGCCTGAGCAGGTCGCGGCCAGTTTGCGCATTGTGCCCGGCAACGACGCGCAAGGCCGCCCCGCGCTGACCATCCAGGTGGATGCGGACGCGTGGCGGCCCGTGTTGGAAGACCTGGCCCAGCAACTGGCGCAAGATCCGGTCAATGCCCGCTTCACCTTCGACGAGGCCACCGGCGAGATCGTGCTGTTGCAGCCCGCGGTGTGGGGCCGCCGCGTGGATGTGGACGCCAGCCTGGCCGCGCTGCAGACCGCCCTGGCCCAGGGCCGCAGCCAAGTCCAACTGGCGGTGACCTACACCCCGCCGCCTGTGACCGACGACGCGCGCGCGGCCGATTTAGGCATCACCGCGTTGGTGGCCGAGCATACCACCTACTTCTACGGCTCCAGCCCTGAGCGCATTCACAACATTCAGGTCGCGGCCGCGCGCTTCCACGGCTATTTGGTCGCGCCCGGGGAAGTGTTCTCCATGGCCACGGTGTTGGGCGATGTCAGCCTCGACAACGGCTATGCCGAATCGCTCATCATTTACGGCGATCGCACCATCCGCGGCGTGGGCGGGGGCGTGTGCCAGGTCAGCACAACCCTGTTCCGCACGGTGTTCTTCGCAGGTTACCCCATTGTCGAACGCCACCCCCACGCGTATCGGGTGCTCTATTACGAACAAACGGCCAGCGGACGCTTGGACCCCCGCCTGGCCGGGCTGGACGCCACGGTCTATGTGCCGCTGGTGGACTTCAAGTTCAAGAACGACACGCCTTATTGGATTTTGATGGAAGTGGAAGTCAACCCGGCCGCGCGCTTTATCACCTGGCGGCTGTATTCGACGCCTGACGGCCGCAAAGTGGTCTGGGACACCACCGGCCTCCAAGACAAAGAAGAGCCCCCTGAGCCGCTTTACATCGAGAACCCCGCCTTGGCCAAAGGCGAAATCAAACAAGTGGATTGGGCCGTGGAAGGCGCGCGCGTCACGGTGTTGCGCGAGGTCTATCGCGCGGGCACGTTGCTCTATCGCGACGAGTTCACCACCCATTACCGGCCGTGGCGGGCTGTGTGCGAATATGGCCCCGGCACGCCCGGAATGCCCCCCGCGGAGCCGGATCCCCATGAGCCCTGCCGCGCCGATGAATGACCCAAAGAGCCGGGTCAGTCGGTGCTGGCCGCGATCTGCTGCAAGGGCAAATACACCCCTTTGAAGCGCCGCGGTGGACGCTTGACCTCAGGGCACTTCCACACATCGCCGGGGTGCTGGTGTCGCAAACCCGCGAAGGTGGGCAAAATGCCGCACGCAAAGCACCGCTGCCGGCAATCGATGCGGGTCTTGCGCTGCTGACTCCAGAGGTAGTCTTGCGCCAAATATTGCTTGGTCACCGCGATGCTGATGTGATCCCACGGGAAGGGCTCGTCGATCATGCGCTCACGATGCACATAGAAGGACGGGTCCAGCCCCTCTTCGGCAAAGGCCTCGAGCCATGCTTCGTAGGCCAAGTGGTCGTTCCAGGCGTCGAATTTGGCGCCCTTTTGCCAAGCCCGATACAGCACGTGCGCCAGCCGCCGATCGCCCCGGCTGAGCCAGGCTTCTAACATGGTCTCGCGCGGGTCGTTGAGGTTGAGTTTGAGCCCTCGCCCGCGGGCTTCGCGGCGCAGCAGATCCTGCTTGGCCCGGATGGTCTCCACCGCGTCCGCGGGCACCCACTGGAAGGGCGTATGGGGTTTGGGCACAAACGTGCTCACGCCCAAATGCACTTTGGCCCGCCCGCCCAAGATGCGGCGCCCTTCCCGCAGCACGGCTTTGCCCAATTCGGCAATGGCGCGCACATCGTCCAACGTCTCGGACGGATGGCCAATCATGAAGTACAACTTGATGGTGGTCCACCCGCGGCGGTAGATGGCGCGCACGGTGTCCATGAGTTGCGCGGTGCTGACGGGTTTGTTGATGATCTCGCGCATGCGTTCGGTGGCGGCTTCGGGTGCCAAGGTGAAGCCGCGGCGGCGGGTAGGCCCCAAGGCCTCCATAAGTTCGACCGAGAAGGTTTCGATGCGCAACGAGGGCAGCGAGATGGCGATGCGTTTGTGGCCAAAGCGCTCAACCACGGCCCGAATCAGCGGCAAAATGTGGGTATAGTCCGACGATGACAACGAGAGCAAGCCCACTTCGTCAAAGCCGGTGGCCCGCAGTCCCTCGTCGATCGCGGCGAGAATCTCGTCCACCGAGCGCTCCCGAACGGGCCGCGTCACCATGCCCGCGTGGCAAAAGCGACACCCGCGCGTGCACCCGCGGGTGATCTCGATGGGCAAACGCTGGTGCACGGTCTCGATGTAGGGCACCACAAAGTGGGTGGGCGGTGGCGGCAACTTGGGCACAATGCGCTTGACGATGGGCAAGGGTGCCTCCTCAACGCGGCGGCGCATGCCCGCGAACAGGCCTTGGTCGTCATAGGTGGGCTCGTAAAACGCGGGCACATACACCCCCCACAGCCGCGCGAGGCGATAAAGCAAAGTTTCCCGCGCCGCGCCCTCGGCCTTCCAACGCTTGTACACCTCCAAAATCTCGTGGATGACCTCCTCACCCTCGCCGATGACAAAAGCATCGATGAACGGGGCCATGGGCTCGGGGTTGAACACCGCGTGCCCGCCCGCGATCACCAGCGGATGTTCGGACGTGCGTTCATGGCTCCACACAGGCACGCCGCCCAAGTCCAGCACGTTCAGCGCGTTGGTGAAGAGGGTCTCGTAAGGCAAAGTTATGCCAATGATGTCGAATTCGGCCAAGGGGTGTTTGGTCTCTAAGGAGAACAGCGGCAAGCCGGCCCGGCGCAACATGTCCTCCATGTCGGTCCAGGGCGCGAAGACCCGCTCGGCCAAGGCGTCGGGCCGACGGTTGATTTGGTCGTATAGCACGGCCAAGGCCAGGTTCGACATGCCAATGTCGTAAATATCGGGGAAGACCAAGGCCACCCGCACCGCGACCTGGTCCCACGGCTTCACCACCTGATTGAGTTCGCCGCCGGTGTAACGGCCGGGCTTGCTCACCCGCGGCAGCCAACGCTCAACTTGGCGGAACCAAGCGGGCGGCCGCACATCAACCTCGTGCATCATCGCGCGCTTATCCTTCAAGGCTCGTCCACGAGCCAGAATTGGTGCCCTACCATTATAGCCACAAATGGCCTTTTCGCAAAACGAAAAGCGTGCGGCCGCGGGCAACCCCGAGGTGGGCCATGGGGCCGCGCCCGCCCAACCCTGGCACGAACGACCAATAACGATTCCAGAAACCCCTGAACTTTGTCACCCTTGCCGACCGTGGCTTGACGCGCGCCCTTAGGGATGATAAAGTAGAGAAGAATCTACAAAATTCGGGAGGCCTCAAGACCGACCATGGCACCGGCAACGACATCTCCTCCTTCGAGGTCGGAAGTGGCCTTAAGCGACATCCCGCCCGGCCGCTGGGCCGAGGTGGTACGCGTCCAGGGGCCGCCGCACTGGCGACGGCGTTTGTACGCGCTGGGCTTTGTGCCGGGCGCAACGGTCTATGTCGAGCAGCGCGCGCCTTTGGGGGACCCCATCCAATATCGGGTGCGCGACACATGGTTGGCCCTGCGGGCGCAGACCGCACAGCACATTTGGGTGCGCCCCTTACCCGCGGCGCCGGCCCAAGCGGAGCACGGTTCCCCATGAGCACCCACGCCCTCACCACATGCCCCCATTGCACGGATTCGTCCGCCGCGGTCGATGCCCCGCCCACGACGCTGACTTTGGCCTTAGTGGGCAACCCGAACGCGGGCAAGACCAGCGTGTTCAACGCGCTCACCGGGCAGCATCAACACGTGGGCAACTGGCCGGGCAAGACCGTGGCCTATCAAGAAGGGATGTGGTATGGCCACACGCGGCCAGTGCGCATTGTGGATTTGCCCGGCACCTACAGTTTGGCCGCGCTCTCGCCCGAAGAGCGCCTGGCCCGTGACGCGCTGCTGCACGAGCCCTTCGACGCGGTGCTCAATGTGGTGGACGCGTCGCATTTAGGACGGCATTTGTATTTGACGGCCGAGGTGCTGGAGTTGGGCTTCCCGACTTTGGTGGTGCTCAACATGTGGGATGTCGCCCGCCGCGAAGGGGTGCGCATCGACATTCCCCAGTTGGAAGCCTTGTTGGGCGTACCCGTGGTGCCGGCCGTGGCCCGCAACCCCCACGGGACCGCACTGCTGCAAAAGCGTTTGGCCGAGTGGCTGAGCCAAGGCCCACGACCGGGTCGGGCCCCCCGTTACCCCGCGCGCATCGAGCAGGCCGTCGCGGATATTCAACAACTGCTGGCCGAGGCGCTCCCCCACCTCCCGCAACCACGGTTGCGCGGCTTGGCCCTGAAGATGCTCGAAGACCAGGCCGATGTGCTGGAAACCCTGCTGCCTTCTGACCAGGCCCAAGCCTTGACCGCACGCATCCGGCAGCGGGTGGCGGCCTATCGTCGGGCCTGGGGCGAAGACCCCGCGCTGTTGGTGGCCGATGCCCGCTACGGCTGGGTGCAGGGCGTGTTGCGGGCCACCGTGACGACGCGGCAGGGCGCCCGCTTCGCCTTTTCGCAAGCCCTGGATCGCCTGGTGACCCACCGCTGGCTGGGCCTGCCCCTGTTCTTCTTGGTCATGCTGCTGGTGTTCCACTTGGTGGTCAACGTGGCCGACCCCTTCATTGCCTGGACCGAAGGCGTGTTCCAAGGCCCGGTGCGGCACGCCTTGCTGTGGATACTGGCCCAACTCCACGCGCCGCATTGGTTGCGCGCCTTGGTGGTCGAAGGGGTGTTGGCCGGCGTGGGCAGCATGATGACCTTCTTGCCCGGCCTGACGCTGTTGTACATCTTCCTCGCGTGGCTTGAAGACAGCGGCTACATGGCTCGGGTCGCGTTCGTCATGGACCGGGCCATGCGCGCGTTTGGGCTGCACGGCAAGGCCTTTTTGCCCTTGCTGCTGGGCCTGGGCTGCAACGTTCCCGCGGTATACGCCACCCGCACGCTGGAGCGCTACCGCGATCGGCTGGTCACGGCGCTGATCATCCCCTTCATGTCGTGTTCGGCCCGGCTGCCCGTGTACCTCATCTTTGGCCTCGCGTTCTTCCGCACAGCCACGGTTTGGGTGGTGTGGGGACTGTACCTTTTGGGCCTGGGGGTCGCGCTGGCCTCCGCGTGGATTTTGCAAAAAGTGCTTCTGCCCCCAGAGCCGCCCGCGCCTTTTGTCTTGGAATTGCCCCCATATCATTGGCCCAATGTGCGAGTCATCGGCCGTCAAGTCGCGCGCCAAGTGCGGGCTTTTGTGGTACAGGCCGGCACGGTTATCGTGGGCATCTCGGTGGTGCTGTGGCTGCTGATGAACCTGCCCTGGGGCGTGCAACACCCGCGCGCCAGTTACTTCGGCCGCCTCAGCCAAGCCCTGGCCCCCGCGCTGGCACCGTTGGGCTTCGGCCGCTGGGAGGCCGCGGGCGCGCTGCTCACGGGCATGGTCGCCAAAGAGGTGGTGGTCAGCACAATGGGACAAATCTATCTGGGCGAACTCAACCCCGCGACGGCCGACCTGAACCCGCCCACCTCAGACGATTGGCAAGCCGACCTGACCCTCTTGGGGCCGGGGCTGCTTGCGGCCGGGCGCGAAGCCTTTGCCCAGTTGGTGGGGCGCGCCCAACCCGCGGCCTGGAGCGCCGCGCCCGAAGATGCCGGCTCGCTGACCGCGGCCCTGCGCCGTCACTTCACCCCGGCGGCCGCGCTGGCGTTCATGGTGTTCACCCTGTTGTATGTGCCGTGCATGGCCACCCTGGCCGCCCAATACCAAGAATTCGGTCCACGCTGGGCGGCCTTTGCCTTGGGCTACCAATTGAGCGTGGCCTGGGTGCTGGCGTGGGGGACCTACCACCTGGCGCGAGGGTTAGGGTTGTGAATGCTGGGGGAAGTTCTCCGCGTGGGGCTTTGCTGCGGGTCTGGGGCATCGTGCGCGCCGCGCGCGGTGCAGTGACCGCGGCCCAGGTGGCGCGCGCGGCCGGCCTGGACGCGGAACTGGCCGCAGCCGCGCTGGACTGGCTGGTGCGACACGGCCATCTCCAACGCTGGGACGACGGTCGCGTCTGTGCCACCCCCCAGGGGATGGCCTGCCAATGGTGCGCGCTGCGCGCGTGGTGCGACAGGTCGACCAACCCGCCCAAAGCGCGGCGTCAGGGCGAGGCGTCGCAAAAGGATGCGACATAAAACGCGCAAGGCCAGCGCGCGGCCACGACCGGGGCTGTCCCGCGACATTATACGCAATCTGGGGCGGCAAAACGCGGCCGTTGTGCGTCCCCGGGATCATTTGCGTTGCTCGCGGCATAAATGTGGTATACTAAGGGCGTGAGCACAGCGGCGCGAGCGCTGAGCGGGCTCGAGAGAGGCCCAAATGCACCGCGAGGACATCCAGGGGCCTGAGGGCCACGCGCAAGCGCTGCGTACTCACCCCCCTTCGACTCGCAGAGAGTACTGAAAGCTTTCTCTGGCTCGGAGGCCGCTACGGCGGGGGTAAGTACTCACCCCCCTTCGACTCGCAGAGAGTACTGAAAGACGGCAGGCGAATCCGTGTCGCTGACGGTCACCTGCCGTACTCACCCCCCTTCGACTCGCAGAGAGTACTGAAAGTGGACTTCACGGCGACGATGACGGTGGGGGGTGAGGTACTCACCCCCCTTCGACTCGCAGAGAGTACTGAAAGTCAACCTGGAAGTGGACGGGGCCGAGGCCGTGACTTTTGTACTCACCCCCCTTCGACTCGCAGAGAGTACTGAAAGTTGAGAAGGGCATGGGCGTCGAAAATGCCATTGAGGTACTCACCCCCCTTCGACTCGCAGAGAGTACTGAAAGCTTTATGAATGTTGATTTTCCACTCGCTGGGGCTCCTACTCACCCCCCTTCGACTCGCAGAGAGTACTGAAAGTGTTTCTGGATATCCCAGAGCTCATAAAAGCGAACTACTCACCCCCCTTCGACTCGCAGAGAGTACTGAAAGGACGAAAGTATGCCGTCGCCCTGGCCTACTGTTTGTTATACTCACCCCCCTTCGACTCGCAGAGAGTACTGAAAGTGCGAAAAAGGGGAGACCGCACTTCGCGCAGATGCGTACTCACCCCCCTTCGACTCGCAGAGAGTACTGAAAGGCACGCCCTTGGGCGATAATCCCTTGCGGGGCGATTACTCACCCCCCTTCGACTCGCAGAGAGTACTGAAAGCGCGCGGGGGCGTCGCGGAGGCGCGCGGTGTGGGCAGTACTCACCCCCCTTCGACTCGCAGAGAGTACTGAAAGCAGATGTCGGATATGCGCCACCACCCGGCCAACGGGCTACTCACCCCCCTTCGACTCGCAGAGAGTACTGAAAGGGACGCGGTCACACAGGGATATCATGTCCCCGACCATACTCACCCCCCTTCGACTCGCAGAGAGTACTGAAAGCCTCAACGACCTCGACCTCAACAACCTGGGCGTCAGATACTCACCC
>CAYUOX010000061.1:0-20453 GCA_964446575.1 uncultured Anaerolineaceae bacterium
GGCCCCACAGGGATGTGCACGGGCTTCACATCGAAATAGTGGGCCGCCTTTTCGAAGGCCGGGTGCGCGGTCACCGGCAGCACCATCTCGGGCTGGGTGATGCCCTTTTCGGCGCGGCCCCAATCGCGGGCGGTCTTCACCGCCATCAGCAGGCTTTCAGTGCCGCCCGAAGTCAGGGTGCCCACCGTTTCCTCGTCGCCGCCCAACAGGCCCGCGGTCAGGGCCACCACCTCGGTTTCCATGCGCCGAATGCTGGGGAAAGCCGTAGGGTTGAGTGCGTTCTCCGAGAAGAACAGCGCGCTGGCCGCTTTGAGCACCTCGCTGAGCTCGTCGTCCACATAGTACACCATGCTGAAGACCTTGCCCTCGCGCCAGGGCGCATCGTGGGCCTTCATCTCGCGCATGGCGGCCAGCAGGTCGTGGGGGGACATGCCCTTTTCGGGCCATGGTCGAACGGGCGACATGCGCTGCTCCTAACCAAAACAACCGCCCGCGCGCCAAGTTGAGGCGCGGGGTCGCAGCCCCCAGGGGCCGCGCGGCGTTGGCGTGGGTGGTCGAGGCCCTCGGCGGGGGAGCGGCCGCGTCGTATTCGGGGCGCGAAGTCGGAGATAAAGGGCGACGCGTCACGAGCGCGCGTGGGACATCAATCCCACACGCGGGTGTCTTCGATGGCCGGTGCGTTGGGGGGCAGCGCGTCCACGAACTCCACCCCGTCCAGGCGGAACTTGATAGCCTCGCGTGCGGCCTGCTTGAGCGCGGTGGCCAGGGCTTCCTGGTCCACCTCGGCCGCGGTCACCACCCGCAAGACCAGGTCGTCCCGATGCTCACGACGGCTGACCACGGCCTGCCAGGCCTGCACCTGCGGGAAGCGCCGCATCAAGTCTTCCAACTGCCGCGGGTGCAAGAACATGCCCCGCACTTTGACCGCGGCGCCGACCCGGCCCCGCCACCCCATGAGGCGCGGGGTCGTGCGGCCGCACGAGCACGGTTCGGGGTTCAGGGCTGAGAGGTCGCCCGTGCCGAAGCGCACCAGCGCGTATTCGGTGTGGAACAAGGTGACCACGACCTCCCCTGTTTCGCCCGGCGGCAGGGGCTGGCCGGTGTTGATATCGCAAATTTGGACCAACACATCTTCGGGCACATGCCAACCGTCTTCGGCCTCGCATTCATAGCCCAAATTGCCGCATTCCGCGGTGCCATAGCCCTGCCGCACGATGCGCACGCCTTTGTCGTGCAAGGCCTGCCGCAGCGAGGGCGGCAGCGGCTCCGCGGTGACGAAGGCCTTTTCAACGCGCAGGGTTAGGCCCATCTGCGCGGCTTTGTCCAACAGCGCGTTGAGGTACGAGGGCAGCCCGACATACCCGTTGACGCCCAGCGCGTGCATGGCCTGAATTTGCTGTTCCATATTGCCCACGCCGCCGGGCAGCACCACGCAACCCACGGCCCGCAGTCCTTCCTCGAACATAGCACCGGCCGGGGTTAGGTGATAGGCGAACGCGTTGAGCACCACGTCGCCCGGCCCGAAGCCCGCGGCCCGCAAGGCCGAGGCCCAACGCCAATAGTCGGGGCGATCCGCCTCGGGCTCATAGATGGGGCCCGGCGACTGAAACACCCGCTTGAGCTCGGCCAGGGGTACGGCGAGCAAGCCGCCGAAGGGCGGGTCTTGGGCTTGCAACTCCGCCAGGTCGTCCTTGCGCAGCACAGGGATGCGGGCCAGATCGGCCTCGCTGCGAATCTCTTCAGGGGTGAGGCCCGCCTGTTGCAAACGGCGGGCAAAGCCGGGTGCGTGCGCGGCCAAGTGACGAATGAATGCGGGCAGATCGTGATGCGGCATGGGCGAACTCCTCGGCGCGGGCGCTAACTCAACCAGCGCTTGCGGCGCTTGTAGTGTTTGACCTCGCGATACGATTTGCGCTGACCCACTTCGGTCAGGCCCAAGTAAAACTCGCGCACGTCCGCGTTCTCGCGCAGCACTTCGGGGGTGCCGTCGAGCACGATGCGGCCGTTCTCCATGATGTAGGCATAATCGGCGATCTGCAAGGCCAAATTGGCGTTTTGCTCGACCAAGAGGATGGTCGTACCTTGTTCCTGATTGATGCGTTGGATGATGTTGAAGATCTCGCGCACCAGCAGCGGCGCCAGGCCCAACGAAGGTTCGTCCAACAACATGAGTTTAGGGCGGGCCATGAGCGCGCGGCCGATGGCCAACATCTGCTGCTCGCCGCCCGAGAGATATCCCGCGCGTTGGTGGCGGCGCTCCTTCAGCCGCGGGAAGTAGTGGTAGACCTTCTCCAGGTCCTCTTGAAACTCTCGGCCGGGGCGGGTGTACGCGCCGGCCATCAGGTTCTCCTCGGTGGTCAAGTGTTCGAACACCCGCCGGCCTTCCATGACCTGAAAGATGCCCAGGCGCACGATTTCTTCCGCGTCCATTTCGTGGATCTCTTGGCCTTCGAACACGATGGAGCCGTCGGTGACCTCGCCATCCTCGGGCTTGAGCAGCCCAGAGATGGCTTTGAGGGTGGTGGTTTTGCCCGCGCCATTGGCTCCCAACAAGGCCACAATTTGACCGCGGGGCACTTCCAGCGACAGGCCTTTGAGCACCAGAATGACTTTGTTGTAGATGACCTCAATATTGTTGACCTGGAGCATGGAAACTTCTCCGGCTTGGGGTAAGGCGGGCGGCTTGCAAAGGCCGCGACCCTGCGCAGCGCCTGAGGTCGGCGTGATCCGGCCCCTGGCGTTGCCCAGGGCCGGGCAGGGGCCCGTGGTGAGCCCCTGCCCAAGCCACTATTCGCTTAGGGCGCGGTGATGTAGTCCGTGACCTGCGTCCACTCCCCGCCGCTCACCTGATAGATGCGGGAACCCAGGTTGCCCCGGTGGCTTTCAGGCGTGAAGGTGATGGGGTAGGTCACACCGCCCGTTTCGTAGTTGGTCAGGGTTTCCAGGGCGGCCTTGATGTTGGGGCCGGTGACCTCTTTGCCCTCTTCGATGACCTTGCGGATGCCCGCGGTCATCACGTCCATGGTGTACCAGCCCTGGATGAAGTGGACATCCACCTCTTTGCCGTTGGCCTTGGCCCATTCCATGGGGGTCTTGTGACCGTCCACGGGCACGCTGGGCGGGGTGAAGGGCTGCACGCCATAGACGCCCTCGGCCGCATCGCCCGCGAGTTCGATGAAGAACTCGTCCGAGCACCAGTTCAAGTTGATGATCTTGGCATCCACGCCTTGGGCACGCGCGTCTTTGACAAACACGGCCGCGGGGCTGGAGACGGTGTGGATGATGATGTAGTTGGCCCCGAATTCTTGGATGCGGGTCAGTTCAGCCACATAGTCGGTCGCGCCTTTGGGCATGGCCATGCTGATGAACTCCACGCCGTTGGCTTCGGCAAAGGCCTTCGCGTCTTCGACGGGCGACTGACCGAAGGGGCTGTCATGGTGCACCAGCGCGACCTTGGGTTTGCCTTCATTGCCCGCGGCCGCCCAGTCGTCCATGGCCCACTTGATAGCAATGATGGCTTGATCCGAGTACGTGGTGCCGATCACGAAGTTATACGGCGCTTCCGCGGGGTCCACCAAATTGGCCGAATAGGACGCGCTCATGAAGGGGATTTGATCCGCGGCAATGCGAGAGCGCAAGGCCTCGGTGTCGCCGGTCCCCCAGCCCTGGAAGGCCACCACGCCTTCACCCACGAACTGGGAATACAACTGTTCGGCCTGGTCCACCTTGTAGGCGTAGTCAGCGGAGATGAGTTCGATCTGCCGCCCATTGATGCCGCCGTTCTCGTTCAACCAGGCCACGTAACCCTTGATGCCCTCGGCATAGGGCGCGCCCACATCCGAGGTCGGCCCGGTCAGGTCGAAGATGGCCCCCACCTTGATGGGCGCGGCCTCTTCGCCGCCACCGCCACCGCCACACGCGGCCAGCGCGCCCAGGGCCAAAATCAGCAGCAGCGCGAGCAAAATTTTGGAAAAGCGAGACATACAGCACCTCCCGAAAGGTTTGAGGATGGCGGACACCGGCTAATAACTAAACGGCCACAAGGCAAAGTAGTTCTTGATGTCGTCCCAGATCTTTTTCAGCCCTTCCGGTTCCAAAATGAGGAACAGGATGATGACCAGGCCGAAGGAGGCTTGCTGTAAATAGGGGATGAATTCATCCATGGCCGGGAACACGCCGCGCAACGAGCGGCCCAAATTGGTCAAAAACGCGGGCAGCAGGGTCATGAAGGCCGCGCCGAACAACGAGCCCGAGATGGAGCCCAGGCCGCCGATGATGATCATGGCCAAGTAGAGCACCGACACGTCAATGGTGAAACGCTCCCAGGTGACGATGCCCCGGTAGTGGGCGATGAGCGCGCCCGTAGCACCCACGAAGAAGGACGATACCGCGAAGGCCAGCAATTTGTACGCGAACACGTTGACGCCCATGACCTCGGCCGCGATGTCTTGGTCACGAATGGCGATGAACGCGCGGCCGTAACGGGTGCGGAACAAGTTGGCTGTGACCAACGCGGTCAGGCCGGCCAAGGCCCAAATGATCCAATAGAAGCGAAAGTCGGTGTTCATGCGCATCGAGCCCACCATGGGCGGCGGCACGACCAAGGCGTCTACGCCACCGGTCACGGCCTCCCAGTGGGTAACGACCCAAATGATGATCTCTTGCGCGGCCAAGGTGGCGATGGCCAGATAGAGCCCTTTGAGCCGCAAGGACGGGATGCCGAACAGCGCGCCTACGGCCGCGGTGAACAGCGCCGCGATGGGGATGGTCAGCCACCACGGAACGCCAAAGCGCGCGGTCAAGATGCCGGCCGTATACGCGCCCACAGCCATAAACGCACCCTGGCCCAAACTGATTTGTCCTGTATACCCCACCAAAATGTTCAACCCAATGGCGCCGATGGTGGCGATGCCGATTTGGTTCATCAGGAAGATGGGATAAGGCTTTTTGCCGACCAAGAAGGGAAACGCCAAGATGAAGACGATGAACAGCCCCAGGCGCAAGCGCTCCAGCCATGTGCGCCGCAGGGCCATATCCGCCTGGTAAGAGGTGTGAAAAGTGCCCGAGATCATGAACTCACCTCGATGCGTGAAAGATAGGCCACAGGTCTGGCCGCTCAAGCCCGCGGCCGGTCAGACCCGCTCGATGATTTCTTGGCCGAACAAGCCGTACGGGCGAACCATGAGGATAATGACCAGCACGAT
Source organism: uncultured Anaerolineaceae bacterium (assembly GCA_964446575.1). GTDB lineage: Bacteria > Chloroflexota > Anaerolineae > Anaerolineales > DRMV01 > JAADEN01. Next base: position 5,205 of record CAYUOX010000061.1, read on the forward strand.
GAACGAGATAACCTGATTCAAGCCGCCGCCGATGTATCCGCCCACATAGGCTTCCAGCAAGCCGATGATGATGCCGCCAATAATGGCCCCCGGGATGGAATCCAACCCGCCCAGAATGACCACCGGAAAGACCCGCAAGCCGAAATGGCTCAGGTGGGGGCCAACGCCGATGATGTTGGCCACCAATGCGCCCGCAATGGCTGCGGTCATGGCCGCGATGGACCAGGCCCAAGCGAACACCTTCTTCACGCTGATGCCCATGCTCATGGCCGCCTGTTGGTCGTCGGCCACGGCGCGCATGGCAATGCCCTCGCGCGAACGCTGGAAGAAGAACGCGAACAGCAGCATCATGACCACCGCGATCGCGATGGCCCACAAGCGGTCCGCGCCAATGGTCGCGCCCAAAAGGGTCACCGGCGTGCTGGGGATGAACGCGGGAAAGGCCTTGGGCTGGCTGCCCCAGATCATGCGCACCACGGCCTGCAACAGACTGCTCAAACCGATGGTCGCCATGATCACCGAGATGATGGGCTCGCCAATGAGTGGGCGCAGCACAAAGCGCTCAACCAGCACGCCCAGCAACACGGCCACAATGAGGGTGACCACGATGCCCAACGTCCAGGGCAGGCCGATCTGCACAATGGCCGCAAAGAGCATGTACGCGCCAATCATCAAGAACTCGCCCTGGGCGAAGTTGATCACATCACTGGCTTTGTAAATGAGCACAAAGCCCAAGGCCGCCAGGGCTAAAATCATGCCGTTGGTCAGACCGGTGAGGGTGAGTTGGATGAAGATGTCCATACCTGCGCCTCGAAGGGGTGGAATGCTGCCGTGCGGGCCGAAACCTGCCGGGCCTCAAGCCGCGGATTGGGCCGTGGGCTCGGCCTCTTCTTCTAAGCGCTCGATGCGCAACTGAGTGCGAATCGTGGCCGTGGAGCCGTCTTGGTATGTGATGGTGGTTTCCACGTCCACTGTGTCTTGGTCGCCATAGAGCGCGTCGATGAGTTCCTGATACCGCTGCGCGATGAGGCGCCGCCGTACTTTGCGGGTGCGGGTGAGTTCCGCGTCGTCCGCGTCCAATTCCTTGTGCAGCAGCAAAAAGCGCCGAATGCGGGCCGCGGGCGGCAAGTCTTGGTTGGCCTTGACCACATACTCCCGAATGAGCGCGTAGACTTGGGGCTTTTGGGCCAAATCGGTGTACGTGGTGTAAGGGATGAGGCGGTTTTCGGCCCACTTGCCCACATTGGCGAAGTCGATGTTGATGAACGCGGTGACATAAGGCCATTGGCCGCCGAACACCACCGCTTCCTTGATGTAGGGGCTGAACTTGAGTTTGTTCTCGATGAACTGCGGGCTGAACTTGGTGCCGTCGGCCAAGGTCATCACATCCTTTGCCCGGTCGATGACGATGAGATGGCCGTCCTCGTCCAAATAGCCCGCGTCGCCCGAATGCAACCATCCTTCTTCGTCAATGGCTTTGCGCGTGGCCTCCTCGTCGCCGAAATAACCCACCATGACCGCGGGCGAACGCATGAGAATCTCACCCGTCTCTTCGTCGATGCGAATCTCGGTTTCGGGGATGGGCAGCCCCACGGTTTGGAACTTGATATCGCCATCGCGATGCACCACCGCGATGCCGCTGATTTCAGTCTGGCCGTAAATCTGCTTAAGGTTCACCCCCAGCGCATGGAAGAAGCGGAACACATCAGGCCCCAAAGCCGCGCCGCCGGTATAGGCCCGCTTGAGGTGGCGCAAGCCCAACTGGTCTTTGATGGGTTCGAACACTGTCCAGCGAGCCAAGAAATACTTGATGCGCAAACCCAGCGAGGGCTCTTCTTTGCGGAAGCGGGTGTCGGCCATCGCGTAGCCGATGGGCATGGCCCAGTTGTAGAACCAGCGCTTGAGCCGCGTGGTGTCTTCAATTTTGACCTGCACCTGGCTGACCATGTTCTCCCAGATGCGTGGGGGGCTGAACATCACTTGCGGGCCGATTTCGCGGATATCATGCTGCACCGTCTCAGGGGCCTCAGGGAAGTTGATCTTGAAGCCCACATACAACCCCGCGGCCACGCACATCATCTGTTCACCGATCCAAGCCAGGGGCAAAAACGACACATATTCATCGTCGGGCTCGAGCGGATCCACGGCCATCAGATTCTTGGCCATGCTGAGCAGGTTGCGATGCGTGAGCATGGCCAACTTGGGCCGCGCGGTCGTGCCCGAGGTGGTCGACAAAATGGCCAAATCATCGGCCCGACCGCGTTCCACCTGCGCTTCGTAGAAGCCGGGATTTTCTTCCTCGAATTTGCGCCCTAACTCCAGCACCTCGGGGAAGTACATCAAATAGTCTTCGGTATAGTTGCGCAGCCCTTTGGGGTCATAGTAGATCACTTTGTGGACTTGCCCTTGAATTTGGGGCCACATTTCGATGATCTTGTCCACCTGTTCTTGGTCTTCGGCCACGATAAACGAGGCCTTCGAACGGGTGACAATGTCTTGCACTTCCGCGACCACCGAATCTTGGTAAATGCCCACCGACTTGGACCCCATAGACTGGGCCGCGAGTTCCGCGATGACCCATTCAGGGCGGTTGTCGCCGATGATGGCGACTGTGTCCTCAGGCTTGAGCCCTAACACGTGCAGACCCAGCGCGAAGTGCTTGACATAGTCATACAACTCGCGCCAAGTGATAGGCGACCAAATACCATAGATGCGTTCCCGCATCGCCACCCGGTCGGGGGCTTGGCGGGCCCGAAAACGCAGATATTGGGGCAGTGTTTGGGGTTCCTGCGCCATGCTTCCTCCCGTGACGCCGGGCTAATGTCCCAGATAGGCTTCGATGACGGCCGGGTTTTGCGACACTTCCGCGGGGGTGCCTTCCGCGATCTTACGGCCGAAGTTCAGCACCACGACCCGGTCACTGATGTCCATGACCACGCCCATGTCGTGCTCGATGAGCACAATGGTCACCCCGTGCTCTTCGTTGACATCCAAGATAAAGCGCGCCATGTCTTCTTTTTCTTCGGTGTTCATCCCAGCCATGGGCTCATCCAACAGCAGGATGGCGGGGCGCATGGCCAGCGCGCGGCCCAATTCCACCCGCTTTTGCAGGCCATAAGCCAACGCGCCCACTTTCTTGTAACGAATGGCCGGGATCTCCAGCAGGTCGATGATGTCTTCGATGAAGTCACGGAATTCGATCTGCTCCCGTTGGGCCGGGCCCCAGTAGAGCAGGCTGGAAAACAAGCCGGCGCGCATGTGCACATGCGCGCCCGACATCAGGTTGTCCAACACAGTCATGTGTCGGAACAGTTCGATGTTTTGGAACGAGCGGGCCACCCCGGCGGCCGCGATCTGATGGGGTTTCAGTTTAGTCAACTCATATTCTCGGCCGTGGTTGTAGAACACAATGCGGCCTCGCTGCGGTCGATACAAGCCGCTGATGCTGTTGAGCAAACTGGTTTTGCCCGCGCCATTGGGGCCGATGATGGCCAAGATCTCGCTCTGCCGCACCTCCAGGCTCACCCCAGCCAGGGCGCCCACGCCGCCGAACGACAGCGAGATGTTTTCCACCCGCAGTTGGGTTTGGCCAGGCTCTAAGGTGCTGCCATTGAGCGGATAACGAAAACCGCGGAGTTGTAAGGGCATGTCCCACCTCGGCTCGGTTGACAGGGTAGACGAAAAAGGACACCCCGCAGGGCATCCTCCTTACCAACAGCACAAGATCTCGGTGGACGGGCACCAGGAATGGAAGCACGCGCGACAGCGGGACGGCTTGGCAGGCCGCACATATGGGACGCGGTGGGGAGCATAAGGGTAGCCGTCCATCGTGGCGGTATTCTACCGCAGGCCCAGCGATTTGTCAAAAAATCTGCCCTCTTTTGAAGAGGCCCAAAGCCGCATCTCACGAAAAACACGCCTTTCCGCGCATCGCCCTTCGTGCAACGCAACCCCACATACGGTGGTCGCCACAGGGTATAATGCCCCACAACGCGAGGGCGCGAACCATGGCTTCCCACGAACCTTGGCCTGAGCCCTATGGCCTGCACTTTGGCCATCTCATCTTGGACCAAGCCCTACACCTCACCGCGTGGCCAACACCAGGCACCGAGGTACAAGTGCGCGAACGCCATCTCGCGGTGGGGGGCAGCGAGACCAACACCGCCATTGTGGTGGCGCGCTTTGGCTACCCCGTGCGCCTGATCACGCGGGTGGGCACCGATCTCGCGGCCTCATGGCTGCGCGAACGCTTGGCCACGGTCCCGCGCTTGACCGTCGCCGCTCAGGTTGACCCCCAGCGCCCCACGGGCACGGTCACCCTGCTGGTAGGGCCCGACGGCGAGCGCGCCCTGCTCACCGCGCGCGGGGCCTGCGATGCGTTGCAAGCCCCGCGCCTGTCGCGCGCGCCGCGCTACGTGTATGTGACCACCTACACCGCGCGACCGCCGGCCGTAGCGCGCGCAGCCCAACGTCTCATCGCCTGGGCCGGGGCCGAACCGGCTTCGCAAGCCCTGTTCATCGATATCAACGCGGACTTCACCCCCGCCCAGCGCGCGGTCGTGGCGCGCTGGCTCGCGGCTTGGCCCGCTTCCAAAGTCCGGGTGCTCATCGCCAACCTGGAAGCCGCGCGCGCTTTTGTCGCCCAGCCTCAGGCTCCGCCCGACGCGGTGCTGCAGGCCTTGCGCGCCCACGCCGACGTGGCCGTGCTCAAAATGGGCGCGCAGGGGGCCTGGTTAGCCACGGCCGAGCGAGCCCATTTCGTCCCGCCTGTGCCGGTGCAGCCCCGCGACACCACCGGCGCGGGCGACGCGTTCAACGCGGGCTTGTTAATCGGCTGGGCCGCGGGCTGGGACTGGCCTTTAGCCGGGCATGTGGCCGGGCTCTTGGGCGCCTTGGCCACCACCGTTCCGGCCGCGGGGCTGGCCCTGCCCGGCCCCGAAGCCGCGTTCGCCTATTTGGACGCGCACCCCAACGCGTGGCCTGCGCCGTGGCCCGCGCGCGTGCGCGCCGCCATGGCCGGGTTGCCCGCGCGTTGACCCGCCAGCCGCGCGGCCGCGCCCCAGTTGGGGGTATAATGAGCACCTTGCAGGGCCGCACTGGCCATCCCCACGGCCCACGCGGCGATGCCCGCAATTCCCCCCCAGGAGGGCGGTCATGATGGGGCTACGAGCCTTGTGGCGTCGATTCTGGGCGCCTGAACCACCGCCCCCTTTCCCGCGCGAAGTGACTTGGGTCACGCTGGTCAGCACCGCGCTGATGCTGCTCGACGGCTACGACGCGTTGGGCTTCGCCCGTGAAGAGCCCGAGAGCTTCGTGCTTTACTTCGTCATGCTGGTGCCGGCCTTGTGGGCGTTGGCGCGCCGCCCCCCGCGCGATTATGGCCTCACGCTGGGGCGTTGGCGGGCGGGTCTGGCTTTGACCGGGATCACCTGGGCCGTGGGCGCGGGCCTTATCCTCTACAGCGTGCGCCACGACCCCCTCATGCGGGCGTACTATCGGCCTTTGTGGCGCCCCGCCTACCCCCTCTGGGTGCTGTTGGATTTGGTGGGCTGGGAGTTTCTCTTCCGCGGCGCGCTGTTGTTCGCGTACGCGCGCGCGTTCGGCCCTGGGCCGGCCCTGCTGTTGCAAATGGTCCCCTTTGCCCTGCTGCATTTGGGCAAGCCCCCGCTGGAGACGTATTCCACATTATTGGGCGGCTTGTGGTTCGGCATCGTAGCCTGGCGCAGCCGTTCGGTGGTATATCCCATTTTGGGCCATTGGTTCATCGGCTGGTTCGTGGCCTGGGCTGCGGTACACTTGGGTGGGGGATAAGGCTCCGCGAACGGCCCGGACGCGGGCCCAAGGGCCATCTTTCCTCCCCCAGGAGGCGCGACGGTGAGCACCGACTTCTTGGATCAAGCCTTCATCTATGTGCGCGGGGGCAAAGGCGGCGACGGCATTGTGCACTTTCGCCGCGAAAAGTTCGTGCCCCGAGGTGGCCCCGACGGCGGCGACGGCGGCCGCGGGGGCGATGTGATCTTGGAGGTCGACCCCCATCGCAACACCTTAGCGCACTTTCAGCATCAGCGGCGGTTCATCGCGCCATCAGGGGGCCGCGGGGGGCCGAACCGACGCACAGGCAAATCGGCCGAGCCGCTGATCATCCCCGTGCCGCCGGGAACGGTGGTGTACGACGCGGACACCGGCGAACTGCTGGGCGACCTGACCGAGCCGGGCCAGCGTTTGGTGGTGGCGCGGGGCGGCCGCGGCGGCCGCGGCAACGCGCGCTTCAAATCCGCGCGCTTCCAAACCCCGCGCTTGGCCGAAAAAGGCGAGCCAGGCGAAGAGCGCAACCTGCGCTTGGAACTGAAACTCATCGCGGACGTGGGCCTGGTGGGCGTGCCCAACGCGGGCAAGTCCACTTTCTTGGCCAAAGTGACCTCGGCCCGTCCCAAGATCGCGCCCTACCCGTTCACCACGTTGGTGCCCAATTTGGGCGTCGCGCGCTTAGACGACGAGACCACCTTAGTGTTGGCCGACATCCCCGGGCTCATCGAAGGCGCGCACCGGGGCGTGGGGCTGGGGCACGATTTCTTGCGCCACGTCCAACGCACGCGTGTGCTCGTGCACTTGCTCGATGGCTTGAGCCCTGATCCCGTGGCCGACTTCGATCAGATCAACGCCGAATTGGCCTTGTTCGACCCCGATCTGGCGCGCAAGCCCCAAATCGTGGCCTTCAACAAGATGGACCTGCCCGAGGCACAGCAGCGCTGGCCTCAGGTCAAAGCCGCGCTGGAGGCTCGGGGCTATGAGGTGTACCCCATTTCCGCGCTGACCGGCGAAGGCGTGCAGCGGGTGTTGTGGCGGGCCTATGAAGTGCTGCAGCAAACCCCGCCACCCCCGCGCGAAGAGGAATTGCCCGTGTTTCGCCCGCCGGCCGAAGACCCGCGCGCGTTTCGCATCGAACGCACGCCCCAAGGCTTTCGCGTGCACTCCAAGGCCTTAGAGCGCGCCGCGGCCATGACATATTGGGAATATCCGCAGGCCGTGCGGCGTTTTCAGCGCATTCTCGAGGCCTTAGGGGTCAAGGATGCACTGCGCAAGGCCGGCGTGCAGCCCGGCGACACGGTGTTCATCGGCGATGTGGAACTGGAATGGCAGGAAGACTACGGCGTTGACACGTCATAAGCGGGCGGTGGTACAATGCGGCTGGGGAGCCCAGAGCGGTTTGCGGTGGATGCTTCCGTGGCGACCGCCCGCGGGCCGACCCGACACACCCATGACCGCGCGGCGAGCGGGCGAGGATGAACCGCCATCGCCCCACCGTGCGCGCGGTGCCTCGATAGGAGAAGGCGGCACGGGCCGCGAGGATGGCGACCGCGGGGCGACGCTCGCGAACGCGAGCGTCGCGGCTCGAACATCCGCAAGGTGAGTTGGGAGGTCACGCGCCATGAAACGCATGGCCTTGAGTTTGTCCGCGGCGTGGCTGGCGTTGCTGGTCGGGTTGTGGTGGGGAGGAACCGCGCCGCGCCCGGCCCAGGCCGCGGCCCTGGCCCAGCCGACGCCTTTCCCCACGCCCACGCCGCGCGAAGACGGCGCGATCGTCTACATTGTCCAGCCCGGCGATACGCTCTGGCGCATTGCCGCGGTGAGCGGTGTCCCCATCGAGGAGTTGCGGGCCCTCAACGGGCTGCGCTCTGATGTGGTGTCGCCCGGCCAGCCCTTGATTCTGGGCTATGCGATGGTGGGCGCCACGCCCACGCCGGCCGAGGCCGCGGCAACGGCCACGCCCGTGCTGCCTACCCCCACCGCGGTGCCCCAACGGGGCGTCATTTGCGTCTTCTTGTTCGAAGATGGCAACGGCAACGCGGTGTTCGACGACGGCGAGGCGTATCTGGCCGGAGGCGCGATCAGCCTGCAACGCCGGGATGGCGAAACCCTCACCGGCACCACTCGCGACGAACCCGTGTGCTTTGAAGACCTGCCCCCCGGCGATTACAGCATCGCCATGGGCATTCCCGAAGGGCTGAACCCCACCACGGCCACCAACCGCCCCCTGCGTCTGGAGGAGGGCGACACCCTCTATGTGGCCTTTGGCGCGCAATACGCGCGCCAAGACGTGGGGCTGCTGGCCCCGCGCGGCGCGGAAGGCGGCGCGCAAGGTTCGCCTTTGCTCGCGCTGGTAGGGGCGGGTTTGGTCATGGGCGGTTTGGCCCTGGGCTGGTACGCGTGGCGCGCCAGCCGACCTTCGTACCTGCAAAAATAAGGCGGCCCTATGCTTCGACAACCCATCCGAGCCCCCCACACGCGCGCCGGCGACTGGGTGCAACTGACCGCGGTTCAGGGGCACCGTTTCTTCCTCTTTCGCCTCACCCCCGGCGAGCGGTTGCACACCCACAAAGGCGTGCTGGAACACGACGCGCTCATTGGCCTGCCCTGGGGCAGCCGTGTGACCACCCATTTGGGCGTGCCCTTCTATGTGCTGCCGCCCAGCCTGTCGGATGTGCTGCGCGAGACCAAGCGCCGGACGCAGATTCTCTTCCCCAAAGACATCGGCTATATCTTGCTGCGCTTGAGCGTGGGGCCAGGCACGCACATCATCGAGGCCGGGACGGGGTCGGGTGCGTTGACCACCGCGTTGGCCTACGCAGTCGGCGACACCGGGCGAGTGTATTCGTATGAGCGCCGGCCTGAAATGCAGGCCTTGGCGCGCGAGAATCTGGCTTTGTGGGGCCTGGACGCGCGGGTGACTTTCCACTTGCACGACATCGCGCAAGGGTTTCATGAGCAAGGCGTGGACGCGCTGTTCTTGGATGTGCCCACGCCCGAAGCCTACATTGCCCAGGCGCGCGCGGCGTTGCGTTTGGGCGGCTTCTTCGGCGCGCTGGTGCCGACAACCAACCAGGTTGCGCGGCTGGTGGCCGCGCTCCACGCCCATGACTTCGCGTTCGTCGAAGTGGCCGAGATCTTGCTGCGTTTCTACAAGCCCGTGCCCGAACGCCTGCGCCCCACGGATCGCATGGTCGCGCACACGGGCTATCTCATCTTCGCCCGCCCCGTGGCCGCAGCCGAAGCGCCCTCGGCCGATGCATAAAGCCGGCCCCTCGCCCTGTGGCCGGCCCGCCCGGAGGTCCATCCCCATGCCCCAGCGCGGCACCCCCCCACCTTGGCTCTGGCCGCCCGCCCGTTTGCAAGCCACGCTACGCCGCGGGCAGGCCCGACTCCCCGCGGTGGTGGACCCCTACGGCGCGGCCTTGCCCGGACCAGGACGCCCCGCAGCCGTGCTGGTGCCCTTTGTGCCCTCCGCGGAAGGATGGCATTTGCTGTTCATTCGCCGCGCGCACCATCCGCACGACCCGCACAGCGGGCAGGTGTCGTTTCCGGGCGGGCGCGTGGAGCCCGCGGACCCCACGGCTCGTCATACCGCGTTGCGCGAAACGCGCGAAGAGGTGGGCCTGCCGGCCGAGGTTGTGCGCTTGTGGTTGCCGTTGCCGTTGCATCGCACGGCCAGCAATTATTGGGTGCACCCTTGGGTAGGACAGGTGACCGATTGGCCACGGCCGCTGCGATTGCAGCCCACGGAGGTAGCGCACGCGTTCACCGTGCCTTTGGCCTGGCTGGCTGACCCGCGTCATCTGGAGCGCCGTTGGCGGCGAGTGCACGGTGTGTTGGTGCCGACCTACTACTTTCACTGGCCCGAAGCCGTGATTTGGGGCGCGACCGCGCGGGTGGTGGTGTCGTTGCTGCACGCGTTAGGGCTGTTGGATGTCACGCCTTTGGGCCCCGAACCGGGGGGATGGGGCCCGCGCGCGGCACGCCACGGGAGGCCCCGCCGCGCGGCTCACGACGCGGCCGAATCGCCGCGCGAGCGCGAATTCGGCGCGTAATATGCCGAAGCCAACGTCCAAAAGCGTTCGCCATAGCGCTCGACCACCTGAGCCCGCCCGCTACGGGCCAGGGCGTCCAGGGCTTGCCGCGCGTCAGCGGGGCTCCAGCGTCGCAGCGCGGCCAAAAGGTCGCGTTCCCGCATGGGGTGGCGGGCCAAAATGGCCACCATCGCGTCCATCACGTTGGGGTAGAGCGATAAGTCGAAATCGCCCACCGCCGGCGGGACCACGCGCGCCCGCGCGCCCAAGATCGCCGTTGCGCGCAGCAGTCCTTCGTGGTCGGGTGGCTGCACCCATGGTTCGGCTGGCGGGCGGGTCGGCAAGTTGAGGTGCACCCTATCGGGTTGGATGCGGTCGAGCACCGCGGCAATGGCCCGCAAGGCTTCCTCGCTGTCGTTGAGCCCCCGCACCAGCATGACTTCGACCCACAGGCGCCCCTGATAGACGCGCCGAAAGGCCACCAACCCCTGGATGTAGGTTTCGAAGTCAGGCACGGGCCAGGGCCGGTTGATGCGGCGGTACAACTCCGGCGTGCCGGCGTCCACCGTGGGCAACACGGCATCCGCGGCCAACAGTTCTGCGCGCACTTCGGGCCGATAGAGCAGCGAACCGTTGGTGATCACCGCGACGGGCTTCGGCGTGAGGGACTTGACTTGGCGGATCAGCCATCCCAAGCGGGCGTGGAGCGTGGTTTCGCCCGAACCCACAAACGTCACCCAATCCAACGCCGTGGGGTCGAGCCGGGCCAATGCCGCGCGCGCCTGGGCGAGGATCTCTTCCGCGGGGATATATTCTGCGCGCCGGGCGGTGAGGGGCCGGGTGCGCCCCAGTTGGCAATACACGCAGTTCCAATTGCAGGTCTTAGGCGGGATAGGGTCGATGCCCAGCGAGCGTCCCAGCCGCCGCGAGGGCACCGGTCCGAAGACCACTTGCATGTTCGACCTCCAAATGTCGCCGGTCTCATTGTACGCCCGGCGCGGGGAGAGGGGTAGTGACGCTTGGCTCGGGCGGGTTCGCTGTTGGCGGGCAATGTCGCCGTTAGGGGTGGCGCGATGTGGGGGTGGACTTGAACTTTGGCCAAAGTGCGGTATAATCAGGCTGCGTCGGGGCGTGGCGCAGCCCGGATAGCGCACCGCAATGGGGTTGCGGGGGTCGGCGGTTCAAATCCGCCCGCCCCGACTGCCGGAGCCCTCGGCCCATGGCCGGGGGCTTTTGCGCGTCTGATGGGGGTATAATGCGCCCGAATCTTTTCCCATCGAGGCCGGCATTATGCTCGACATGCAAACCCGTTTCGATTTGGCCCAAGCCGTCGCTCGGCAAGTGGGCGCGCTGCTCAAGCAAGCGTTTCACCCTCGTGGGGTGGACGCAACCCGCAAGGCCGACCGCACGTTGGTGACCGAGGCCGATAAGGCCGCGGATCGTCTGGCCCAGCGGCTCTTGCGCGCGGCCGACCCCCACGCGGCCGTCATCAGCGAAGAGGCCTCCACCGTATACCCCGCGGGGCGAACGGGCGCGTGGGTGGTCGACCCGCTGGATGGCACCCACAATTTCGCGCTGGGGCTGCCCGTGTGGGGCGTGTCGATCGCGTATGTGGACGCGCAGGGCTGGCCCGTGCTGGCCGCGGCGTACTTCCCTCTGCTGGGCGAGATGTACACGGCCTGGCGCGGCCGGGGTGCCTGGCTGAACCAGCAGCCCATTCGCGTGCGCGCCCAACCGCCCGCGCACGGCGTCGCGCTGGTTGGCGTGTGCTGGCCCTTGCCCAAGCCCTATCGGCAAGCACGGTGGCCGTGGAAAGTGCGCTCCGTGGGCTCGGGCGTGTGGATGCAAGCCCTGGTCGCGCGCGGCGTCGCGTTGGCCGCGGTCGACTGCGCGCCTCGCGTGTGGGATGCCGCGGCCGCGCACGTGCTGGTCGAGGCCGCGGGCGGCCAAGTCGTGCCTTGGCAAGGGGAGGGATTCTTCCCGCTGCGGCCGGGGGTGGACTACGCGACCCAGCGGGCGCGGCTGCTCGCGGTGACCAGCCCCGCGGTGTTGGCGCAAGTGCAGCAGGTGCTGCGCGCTTCTGAGGCTTAGGCGGGCTTAGGCGCGCGCGTCCGCGGGCGCCTTGGGGAGCCACCCCTCCGGCAAAGGCTGATAAGGCTGCAGCGCGGCAAAGGTCAAATGGGCCGGCGGCGGCGTGAGGTGTTCGCGTAAACGCGCGAACAACGCGGCATAACTGTCGGTCAAACGCTGGTCCCAACGCAGGCCCAACTCGGTGGCCACCGCGCGAATCTGAGCCGCAGATGGCCCTTCAACCTCGACAAAATCACCCAAGGGCGTTTCGTCAAGCATGATGCGGCTCGCGCGCCAGGCGTAAATCGTGCGATATTTTTCGTAGATCAACACGACCCGATAGCCCAAGGCCTCGAGCAGCCGACGGGCCGTGTCGAAGTCATCCACGGTGATCTCGATCTCTTCACGCGTGGCCACACGCGCCTGCGGGTCCCCAGGACCTTTGTAGGTGAGGGTGACCGTGCGATCACGACGCAGGCGCAAGACGCGCCGCGCGCGCGTCAGCGCGCCATCGGGGGTATCGAAGCGCAAGTTGTACTCGTGCACCCGGGGCTGCACGACGCGCGCGCCCAAGGTCGCCAAACGCTGGCGCACGCGCGTCAGGTCACGCACCCAAAACTTGACTTCGCGCTCGATGTGAGGGCCGGTTGGGGTCATTCCAATTGCACCAAGGCTTCGCCCTGATTGACCGACTGCCCTGCGTTGACAAACACCGCCGTCACCACCCCATCACGCGGGGCCTTAATTTCGTTCTGCATCTTCATCGATTCCAAAATGAGCAGGGTGTCGCCCTTGCGTACTTCTTGATTCGGCTGCACGCGCACCTCAACGATCAGGCCGGGCATGGGCGATTTGATGCGCTGAGGCCGCTTATCCGCGATGTCGACCCCCGCGCGAGCGCGCAAGGCCCGTTCTCGTTCATCTTCCACCTGCACCGTATACAAACGCCCGCGCAGCAACACGTGCCACACCTCATTCTCCGCGTGCACGTTGGCCTCGAACGAGCGCCCCGAGGCCAGCAGCGAATACAGCGGCCGGCCACCGATGTTGGCAAAGTCCACTTCGTAGAGTTGGCCGTTGATCTTGACATGTTGCTCGTCAAGAATTTCCACGCGGAATTCGCGACCGTCGACCGTGGCGATATACGTTTTCATGGTCACTCTCCCACCGAGGGTGGATGGCCGTTTACGGGCAGCCCCGCGGCCTTGCGCAAAGCCCGCACTTCGCGCGGGGTGAGATGGCGCCACTCACCGACCCGCACATTTTTTAACCGCAAAGGGCCGATGCGGGTGCGGATGAGGCGAACAACCGGCAAGCCAATGGCCCGGCACATCTCGCGAATTTGGCGCTTACGCCCTTCGGTAAGGACCAAGCGCAGCCACGCGCCTTTGCCTTGCCGTCGAAGGACTTCGACTTGAACGGGCCGGGTACGATAGCCATCGGGCAGCACAATGCCATAACGAAAAGCGCGCAATTGCTTCTCGTCGGGCATCTTGGCCACCAGCACCCGATACTCTTTTTCGTGGCCGTAGCGCGGGTGCATGAGCCGTTGGGCCAATTCGCCGTCGTTGGTCAACAGCACCAGCCCCTCACTTTCCAGATCCAAGCGCCCCACCGGGAAGACTCGCTCGGCTACGGGCACCAAATCGCGCAGGGTGCGATGCTTGCGGTCTGGCTCCATCGTTGAAAGCACCCAGCGCGGCTTGTTGACCATGATGTAGACCAACGGCTCCACCGTGCGAATGCGCTGGCCATCGACGCGAATATCATCGCGCAGCGGGTCCGCTTTCATGCCCAGGTGCGCGACCTGCCCGTTGACCGTGACCCGGCCTTGGGCAATGAGTTCTTCGCATTGGCGCCGCGAGCCCAAGCCAGCACGGGCCAAGATTTTCTGCAAGCGTTCCTGAGGCATGCGCGTCTCCCCGATTTCGCGGATGATGGGGCTTTATTGTACTGCATCTTCCGCGCTCGCGCGGGGCCGCGGCCCACTGGGCGTGCCCCAGAGGGGCGCAAAGAGGCCGCCGCCAAGCCACCCGGTGAGATGTGGATGGAGCCCACGGGCTCGCGCGCACGACCAGAGGCTGGTGGGGCATCGGTGTTGACGCGGGCCACACTGCTTGGAGCCACCACCCCGGCAACTTCGCGTCGCGCTCCCTTGACGCGCATGGTACACTGAACGCGCGGCCCGCGACGCGCGCGGGCCCAAAAGCCCAGTCCCCCCGCTGAGCAGAGAGGCAATGACCCCGGTGCTTGTGCCTGCGACCTTCCCTTGGCCCGGCCCTGTGGACGAGGCCCACCCGCCCCAACCCCCGCCCGGCACGCGGGTGGTTGTGGGCATGAGCGGCGGCGTCGACAGTTCGGTGGCCGCGGCCTACTTGGTGCGCCAGGGGTACGATGTGGTTGGTGTGATGTTGCGGCTGTGGTCCGAGCCGGGCCGTGAGGCCGAAAATCGCTGCTGCACCTTAGAGGCCGAGGACCTCGCCCGCCACATCGCCCGCGGTTTGGGCATCCCCTTTCATGTGCTGGATGTGCGCGCCCGGTTTCGGCGCACTGTCGTGGAGGATTTCTTCACGGGCTATCTACGCGGCCAAACACCGAACCCATGCCTGACGTGCAACCGACTTGTGCGCTGGGGCACGCTGCTGGAATACGCGCGCCAGGAACTGGGCGCCGCGTATCTGGCTACGGGGCATTACGCGCGTCTGCGCCGCTGGCCCCACGGCGTGGTGGGTTTGCGCCGGGGCGTGGATGCGGCCAAGGACCAATCGTACGTGCTGGCGGTGCTCACCCAAACCCAATTGCAGCACACCCTGTTGCCCGTGGGCGAGTGGACCAAAGAGCACGTGCGCGCGTTGGCTCGCGAGTGGGGTTTGCCTGTGGCATCACGGCCCGACAGCCAAGACCTCTGCTTTCTGGGCGGCGACGATTACCGCGACTTTCTGCGCCGCCATCGGCCCGAAGCCGCGCGGCCGGGGCCAATCTTCACGGTCGAGGGCCGGCGCATTGGTACGCATCAGGGGTTGGCGTTTTACACCATCGGCCAACGCCGCGGCTTGGGCGTGAGCGCGGGCCAACCCTTGTATGTGGTGGACAAGGACCCAGCGCGCAACGCGCTGATCGTAGGCCCGCGTGCGGCCCTGGGCCGGCGGGTGTTTTGGGCCACGGCCGCGAACTGGATCTGGCGCGCGCCCGCCCATCCGTTCCGCGCGCGGGTGAAGATTCGCTACCGAGCCCGCTTGGCACCGGCCACGGTGTATCCCGAAGAACAGGGCCGCGGGCTGCGCGTCGTGCTCGATGAGCCGTTGCGGGACATCACCCCAGGCCAGGCTGTGGT